>NZ_JBFUCU010000108.1:0-320 GCF_056405075.1 Mesorhizobium sp. P2_A12 | reverse complement strand
TCAACGATGCGCCGGTTCTGTCGTCGGTGGCGACGAGCGCGGCGTATACGGAGAACGCGGCGGCGCAGACGCTCTCGCCTAGCTTGGCGATCTCGGATGATGACAGTTCGAATCTGCTTGGTGCCACTGTCCGCATCAGCTCAGGCGGCATCGCCGGCGACGTGCTCGCGGCCATCACCACTGGCACGAGCATCAGCGCGACCTGGAACGCGGCGAACGAGACCCTGGTCCTGTCCGGCAACGACACGTTGGCCCACTACCAGGAGGTGTTGCGCACCGTCACCTTTTCATCCACCAGCGAGAATCCGACTGATTTCGGC
>NZ_JBFUCU010000107.1:0-321 GCF_056405075.1 Mesorhizobium sp. P2_A12 | reverse complement strand
GGCTTTACAGCTTCGATATCGGCACCTTTGTCCAGCAGGAAGGCTGCCATTGAAATATCGCCCTGGAGAACGGCCGCGTGCAGCGGCGTTCCCTCGTCACCTTGTTCGTTCACATCTGCGCCGTTCGCCACAAGACTTTGTACAAGCGCCAGATTGTCCGCCATCGCAGCGTCATACAGGTCGCCAACTTCGGCGCCATCTGCGGCGCACCAAGTCAGAACCATGCCGGCGGCGATCGGAAGTTGCCATCTAACCATAGCGTCCTCCTGGGAACGCGGCGTCGCCATCTCGCAGTTGGCACCGCCAACGTGATCTGAAGCG
>NZ_JBFUCU010000106.1:0-325 GCF_056405075.1 Mesorhizobium sp. P2_A12 | reverse complement strand
AGGCCTTCGACAAAGGCCTTCTCTACAAGTTGCTGAGCAACCGGGTGTACATCGGCGAGGCCGTCCACAAGGGCACGAGCTATCCCGGCGAGCATCAGCCAATCATCTCGCAAGATCTCTGGGACAAGGTCCGCTCGATCATTGCCGAGCCACCGCRCAAGCGGGCAGGGCATTGCCGCGGGCAAACGCCCGCATTGCTCAGAGGCCTGATCTTCGCGCCCAATGGTTATGCCATGACACCGGCACACACGAGGAAGAAGGGTCGTCTCTACCGTTACTACGTCACCACCAGCGTACAGAAGCTTGGACCGGAAACCTGCTCGGT
>NZ_JBFUCU010000105.1:0-344 GCF_056405075.1 Mesorhizobium sp. P2_A12 | reverse complement strand
GTGGCTCCGGTTGCACCGGTCGAACCCGTTGCGCCGGTATCGCCGGTCGCGCCTGTGGCTCCGGTTGCCCCAGTCGAACCCGTGGAACCAGTAGAGCCCGTCGCTCCAGTATCGCCGGTTGCACCAGTCGAGCCGGTTGCACCGGTCGAGCCGGTATCGCCAGTCGCACCAGTCGAGCCGGTGGCACCCGTCGAGCCGGTTGCTCCCGTCGAGCCAGTCGAACCCGTTGCACCAGTGTCGCCAGTCGCACCTGTCGAGCCAGTTGCGCCAGTCGCACCAGTCGAGCCAGTGGCTCCGGTCGCACCAGTCGAGCCGGTGGCTCCGGTCGAGCCGGTTGAGCCAGT
>NZ_JBFUCU010000104.1:0-346 GCF_056405075.1 Mesorhizobium sp. P2_A12 | reverse complement strand
CACGCGGAGGACAAGGCGAATTCGCCTGAGCCGCTGGATGGAGTGACGAAGCGCTTGCTGAGATAAGGCGCCATCTCAAATAAATCAGTCTAGCAGACACAACAAAGTCTTTGTCACCGGCTCGCCGGTTATTCACCTTGTTCCAAGTTACGCTGTATCCACCGGCAAATTTTGCTGCAATYGCCAGCGTTGCATGTCAAGATGGGCTGGGCAAAGGGTGGGGATTGTACATGCACACGGCAATGAGCCAGAAACTGGCGAGCTATGGCCAGTGGACGTATCGCGGTGCGTGGGCACTTGAAATCGTTGCGGCGATCATCGGTCTAACAACCGGCGTCGCTCTGAG
>NZ_JBFUCU010000103.1:0-350 GCF_056405075.1 Mesorhizobium sp. P2_A12 | reverse complement strand
CGGCCTCAAGGTAAGGAAGCAGCTTGCCGGGCGCGGCAAGGTACATCACGATCATCTCGTGAATGGTGTCCTTGGAGTCATTCTTCACTTTGAATGTGACCTCGCCGGCCTTCACCGCACCCGGGGAAGCCTTGATCCCCATGGTCGCCTTGGCGAGATCAATGCCCGGCGCCGCATAAGCGAGACCCATCGGCATCTCCGTACTCGCGCCCTTGTCCCACAGGGAGACCTGGACAATCGCAGCAGCCTTGACGGCGCCGGCACTGCCGGCCATGAGCATTGCGGCAGCAAGCCCGAGCACTGCTCTCCTCGATATGGATTTCATGACAATCTCCTCAGGACGGCAGCAG
>NZ_JBFUCU010000102.1:0-353 GCF_056405075.1 Mesorhizobium sp. P2_A12 | reverse complement strand
ACGGCGAACGCCGCCGCCCCGGCGGCTGAGCCGATGCGGCCGACCACCAGGTTGCCTTCCTTGAACAGGAGGATGCTTGTGCCGTCGGTCGTGTCGAGGCCGGAATCCACCCCTGCGGCGGACACCGCCAGCGAGAACGCCGTCGTCCCTCCCTCCTGGTCCGCTCCGAACGAACTTCCYGTCGAACTCACGACAGGGCTCGCGTTTTGCGCAAAGCCAGTTGGGCTCAGATCGGTGCTGACATTGGTGACACCGGCAAACAGCCCCACCACCCCCGCCGCGGTCGTGTCGTTCGCATCCGCCTGGACGCCCGCGGTCTCGTCATGCGCCACCGTGGGAGCGCCCTGGACGAT
>NZ_JBFUCU010000101.1:0-379 GCF_056405075.1 Mesorhizobium sp. P2_A12 | reverse complement strand
TGCAAGACGGCACCGACACCCTCTTCCAGGTCGACCGCGACGGCGGTGCATCAGCTCAAACCTACGCCACTCTAGTCCGCTTCCAGAACACCGATCCCACAGACCTCATCGCCGCAAACTTCAATCCTGCCTATCCGGCGGATGGGAGCATTCCTGCAGGCCAGACGATCGATGGTACCTCGGGTGACGACACCCTGCTCGGCGGCGTCGGCCCCGACACCATCAACGGCCTTGGTGGCAACGACACGCTGTCTGGTTCGGCGGGCAATGATCTTCTTGACGGCGGCGCTGACAATGACACGCTGAACGGCGGGTCCGGCAGTGACGTCCTGGTTGGCGGTCTGGGCAACGACAGTTTGCAGGACGGCGGTGGCAATGA
>NZ_JBFUCU010000100.1:0-398 GCF_056405075.1 Mesorhizobium sp. P2_A12 | reverse complement strand
TCGACCGGTGCAACCGGCTCGACTGGTGCAACCGGCGATACTGGAGCGACGGGCTCTACTGGTTCCACGGGTTCGACTGGGGCAACCGGAGCCACAGGCGCGACCGGCGATACCGGCGCAACGGGTTCGACCGGTGCAACCGGAGCCACCGGCTCGACTGGTGCGACTGGCTCGACCGGAGCAACTGGTGATACCGGCTCGACCGGAGCGACGGGCTCGACCGGAACGACGGGCTCAACCGGCTCGACTGGAGCAACCGGCTCGACTGGTTCGACCGGCGCAACTGGCTCGACAGGTGCGACTGGCGACACTGGTGCGACTGGCGATACCGGCTCGACCGGAGCCACCGGCTCGACTGGTGCGACTGGCTCGACTGGTTCGACCGGCGATACCGGCTC
>NZ_JBFUCU010000099.1:0-422 GCF_056405075.1 Mesorhizobium sp. P2_A12 | reverse complement strand
GCTCCCGTCGAGCCAGTCGAACCCGTTGCACCAGTGTCGCCAGTCGCACCTGTCGAGCCAGTTGCGCCAGTCGCACCAGTCGAGCCAGTGGCTCCGGTCGCACCAGTCGAGCCGGTGGCTCCGGTCGAGCCGGTTGAGCCAGTAGCTCCGGTATCGCCGGTCGCACCGGTCGAGCCAGTAGCTCCGGTATCGCCAGTCGCACCAGTCGAGCCAGTGGCTCCGGTCGCACCAGTCGAGCCGGTGGCTCCGGTCGAGCCGGTTGAGCCAGTCGAGCCGGTATCGCCAGTCGCACCAGTCGAGCCAGTGGCACCCGTCGAGCCAGTCGAACCCGTTGCACCAGTGTCGCCAGTCGCACCTGTTGCGCCGGTCGAACCAGTGGAGCCGGTGGCTCCGGTCGAGCCCGTCGCTCCAGTCGAAGTCGA
>NZ_JBFUCU010000098.1:0-431 GCF_056405075.1 Mesorhizobium sp. P2_A12 | reverse complement strand
CGTCGAGCCAGTCGAACCCGTTGCACCAGTGTCGCCAGTCGCACCTGTCGAGCCAGTTGCGCCAGTCGCACCAGTCGAGCCAGTGGCTCCGGTCGCACCAGTCGAGCCGGTGGCTCCGGTCGAGCCGGTTGAGCCAGTCGCTCCGGTATCGCCGGTTGCACCGGTCGAGCCAGTAGCTCCGGTATCGCCGGTCGCACCTGTGGCGCCGGTTGCTCCAGTCGAACCTGTGGCTCCAGTATCGCCAGTCGCACCAGTCGAGCCGGTGGCTCCGGTCGAGCCGGTATCGCCAGTCGCACCAGTCGAGCCAGTGGCACCCGTCGAGCCAGTCGAACCCGTTGCACCAGTGTCGCCAGTCGCACCTGTTGCGCCGGTCGAACCAGTGGAGCCGGTGGCTCCGGTCGAGCCCGTCGCTCCAGTCGAGCTCCAGTCGA
>NZ_JBFUCU010000097.1:0-470 GCF_056405075.1 Mesorhizobium sp. P2_A12 | reverse complement strand
TTGCATCGATCGCGAATTTGTCGGCGTCGTCCCCACCGACGATGGAATAGGCAAGCGTCGCCCCGGCATCGGGGTCGCTAGCCGTCACCGTCGTCACCGTCGAGGTGTTCTCCGAAACCGAACGCGAGGCGGAGCTGCCACCGCCATCCGAACCGATCGAGGGCGCCTCGTTCTGGTTGCTTACGGTGACTGCGATCGTCTGTGTGTCGGTCCCGCCTAGGCCATCGGAAACCCCGACCTGGACGTCATAGATATTATTCGCCCCGAGATCAGTCGGCGTTTCAAAGTCGGGCGCCGTGACAAATGAAAGAACGCCGCTGGTTGCATCGATCGCGAATTTGTCGGCGTCGTCCCCACCGACGATGGAATAGGCAAGCGTCGCCCCGGCATCGGGGTCGCTAGCCGTCACCGTCGTCACCGTCGAGGTGTTCTCCGAAACCGAACGCGAGGCGGAGCTGCCACCGCCATCC
>NZ_JBFUCU010000096.1:0-485 GCF_056405075.1 Mesorhizobium sp. P2_A12 | reverse complement strand
CAAAGGAGGCGACGCTCAGCGTGTCGGTGACGTGCTGGCCGGCGGTCAGATGATCGGCCAGGCCCTGGTCGAGCGTGTAGGTCCATGCCCCCGAGTTGGGGTTGAAGGTGAAGGTGCCGTAGCTGCCGGCGAGCGAAGCCGGGGTGGCGAAATGATCCTCGCCGGTGTCGACGTCGTGGACGGTCAGCTGGCCCGATGCGCTCGGATCGCCGGCGACGGCGTTGCCGGTGCCGCCGGCCTCGGCGACGGCGCTGTCCTCGGCCGCCGATGCGGTGATCGAGGCGAAGTCGTTGGCGCCGGTGATGTCGACGACGATGTCGTGGCTGGCGGTGCCGTCAAAGGAGGCGACGCTCAGCGTGTCGGTGACGTGCTGGCCGGCGGTCAGATGATCGGCCAGGCCCTGGTCGAGCGTGTAGGTCCATGCCCCCGAGTTGGGGTTGAAGGTGAAGGTGCCGTAGCTGCCGGCGAGCGAAGCCGGGGTGGCG
>NZ_JBFUCU010000095.1:0-511 GCF_056405075.1 Mesorhizobium sp. P2_A12 | reverse complement strand
GCGTCGCGGCAATAAGCGTCGGCGCCGACGGCCTTGCCGAATTCCTCGTTCAGTGGCGCACCGCCGACCAGCACGACATAGTCGTCGCGGATGCCCTTTTCCTTCATCGTGTCGATGACGACCTTCATGTAGGGCATGGTCGTGGTCAGCAGTGCCGACATGCCGATGATGTCGGGCTGGTGCTGCTCGATCGCATCGAGATACTTCTCGACCGCATTGTTGATGCCGAGGTCGATGACRTCGAAGCCGGCACCTTCCATCATCATGCCGACGAGGTTYTTGCCGATGTCGTGGATGTCGCCCTTGACGGTGCCGATGACCATCTTGCCYTGCTTGGGCGCGCCGGTGGCGGCGAGCAGCGGACGCAGGATGAACATGCCGGCCTTCATCGCATTGGCCGACAACAGCACTTCGGGAACGAACAGGATGCCGTCGCGAAAATCCTCGCCGACGATGCGCATGCCTTCGACCAGCGCCTCGGTCAGCACCTTGTAAGGCGCCCAGCCGCGCT
>NZ_JBFUCU010000094.1:0-512 GCF_056405075.1 Mesorhizobium sp. P2_A12 | reverse complement strand
GGGACGACGGCGTTCTCGCTGGCGGTGTCCGCCGCAGGGGTGGATTCCGGCCTCGACACGACCGACGGCACAAGCATCCTCCTGTTCAAGGAAGGCAACCTGGTGGTCGGCCGCATCGGCTCAGCCGCCGGGGCGGCGGCGTTCGCCGTGGCAATCAACGGCACRAGCGGGGTCGTCAGCGTGGCGCAGTATGCTTCGATCCATCATCCGACCCCCGGTGCCARTCACGATGAGGCAGTGAATATCACCGACAGCGCGTTGCTGGCGGTCGTGACGGTGACCGACGGCGACGGCGACACGGCGACCAGCTCGACCGGTATCGGCGATGCCGTCCAGTTCCAGGACGACGGGCCGACGGCAGCGATCGTCCAGGGCGCTCCCACGGTGGCGCATGACGAGACCGCGGGCGTCCAGGCGGATGCGAACGACACGACCGCGGCGGGGGTGGTGGGGCTGTTTGCCGGTGTCACCAATGTCAGCACCGATCTGAGCCCAACTGGCTTTGCGCAAAA
>NZ_JBFUCU010000093.1:0-528 GCF_056405075.1 Mesorhizobium sp. P2_A12 | reverse complement strand
GTGGTGCAGCTCAATGGCAGTCCGTTCTCGTTGCCCGCCGGGGCAGCCGCGCTGAT
The DNA here is from genome assembly GCF_056405075.1 of Mesorhizobium sp. P2_A12. Lineage (NCBI taxonomy): Bacteria > Pseudomonadati > Pseudomonadota > Alphaproteobacteria > Hyphomicrobiales > Phyllobacteriaceae > Mesorhizobium > Mesorhizobium sp. P2_A12. Next base: position 472 of record NZ_JBFUCU010000093.1, on the reverse strand, counting down.
CGCCAGTGGCGCATTCACGCTGACGGATWCAACCTCCAACGGTGGCGCGGCCAACATCGGCTACAGCTACGATCCGACCGCTGCCAACCTCGATTTCCTGCGCGCCGGCCAGAGCCTGACCATCACCTACACTGTGCAGGTCAATGACGGCACGACCAACTCCGGCACSCAGAATGTSACTTTCACCATCACGGGCACCAATGATGCGCCGGTGCTGAGTGACACGAGCGATCCGGTGGCGGTGCTCGAACTGACCAATGCCTCGGCCCAGAACCTGGCGACGATCACGGGCAACTTCTCGGTGAGCGATCTCGATGTCGGCGACACGCTGCATGCGTCGGTCGTGGGCAGCCCGGTGGTGCAGCTCAATGGCAGTCCGTTCTCGTTGCCCGCCGGGGCAGCCGCGCTGATCGCCAGTGGCGCATTCACGCTGACGGATACAACCTCCAACGGTGGCGCGGCCAACATCGGC
>NZ_JBFUCU010000092.1:0-548 GCF_056405075.1 Mesorhizobium sp. P2_A12 | reverse complement strand
GTGGTGCAGCTCAATGGCAGTCCGTTCTCGTTGCCCGCCGGGGCAGCCGCGCTGATCGCCAGTGGCGCATTCACGCTGACGGATACAACCTCCAACGGTGGCGCGGCCAACATCGGCTACAGCTACGATCCGACCGCTGCCAACCTCGACTTCCTGCGCGCCGGCCAGAGCCTGACCATCACCTACACGGTACAGGTCAATGACGGCACGACCAACTCCGGCACCCAGAATGTCACTTTCACCATCACGGGCACCAATGATGCGCCGGTGCTGAGCGATACGAGCGATCCGGTGGCGGTGCTCGAACTGACCAATGCCTCGGCCCAGAACCTGGCGGCGATCACGGGCAATTTCTCGGTGAGCGATCTCGACGTCGGCGACACGCTGCATGCGTCGGTAGTGGGCAGCCCGGTGGTGCAGCTCAATGGCAGTCCGTTCTCGTTGCCCGCCGGGGCAGCCGCGCTGATCGCCAGTGGCGCATTCACGCTGACGGATACAACCTCCAACGGTGGCGCGGCCAACATCGGCTACAGCTACGATCCGACCGC
>NZ_JBFUCU010000091.1:0-581 GCF_056405075.1 Mesorhizobium sp. P2_A12 | reverse complement strand
GCGCTTGTACAAAGTCTTGTGGCGAACGGCGCAGATGTGAACGAACAAGGTGACGAGGGAACGCCGCTGCACGCGGCCGTTCTCCAGGGCGATATTTCAATGGCAGCCTTCCTGCTGGACAAAGGTGCCGATATCGAAGCTGTAAAGCCCCCGGCCGGCTACAAGCCTTTGCATATTGCAGCAAGCTACGACAAACCGGAAATGGTCGCCTTCCTTTTACAACGGGGAGCGCAGGCAAATGGCAGAGATTTTGAGGAGCGGACGCCCCTCCATCTTGTGTCGCGACTGGGGTACGCCGACATAGCCAAACTGCTCCTCGATAGCGGCGCTGACGTGGACGCAGTCGATGGTCATGCCAAGTATACGGCGCTGCATTTCGCAATTCTGACGGACAAGAAGGAGATGGTGAGGTTGCTCCTTGACCGTTCGGCCGACGTCAACGCGGCGCCCACAGGGGAAAGCCCGCTTCACCTTGCCGCTAGGGAAGGATCACGGGAGGTTGTCGAGCTTCTCGTCAAACGAGGTGCCGATTTGAGCGCGAGAACCCATCAGGGGATGACCCCGCTGATGATTGCGGAGAG
>NZ_JBFUCU010000090.1:0-581 GCF_056405075.1 Mesorhizobium sp. P2_A12 | reverse complement strand
CTCTCCGCAATCATCAGCGGGGTCATCCCCTGATGGGTTCTCGCGCTCAAATCGGCACCTCGTTTGACGAGAAGCTCGACAACCTCCCGTGATCCTTCCCTAGCGGCAAGGTGAAGCGGGCTTTCCCCTGTGGGCGCCGCGTTGACGTCTGCCGAACGGTCGAGGAGCAACCTCACTATCTTCTTCTTGTCCGTCAGAATTGCGAAATGCAGTGCGGTATACTTGGCATGCCCATCGACTGCGTCCGCGTCAGCGCCGCTATCGAGGAGCAATTTAGCTATGTCGGCGTACCCCAGTCGTGCCACAAGATGGAGGGGCGTTCGCTCCTCGAAATCTCTGCTATTTGCCTGCGCTCCCCGTTGTAGAAGGAAAGCGACCATTTCCGGTTTGTCGTAGCTTGCTGCAATATGCAAAGGCTTGTAGCCGGCCGGAGGCTTTACAGCTTCGATATCGGCACCTTTGTCCAGCAGGAAGGCTGCCATTGAAATATCGCCCTGGAGAACGGCCGCGTGCAGCGGCGTTCCCTCGTCACCTTGTTCGTTCACATCTGCGCCGTTCGCCACAAGACTTTGTACAAGCGC
>NZ_JBFUCU010000089.1:0-641 GCF_056405075.1 Mesorhizobium sp. P2_A12 | reverse complement strand
TTCTCGATATTGCCCTTGAAGTGGTTGCCATCGCCAAGGTTGATCGAGACATAGCCATTGACGACATCGGTGCCGTTGGCGCCGGCGGTGCTCTCGTCGACGAGATCGCCGGCATTGTCGACATAGTAGGTGTCGTTGCCGATGCCGCCCTGCATCGTGTCGGCACCACCCTTGCCATCCAGTGTGTCGTTGCCTTCAAGGCCGATCAGCGTGTTGACGCCAGCGTTGCCATTGAGAACGTTGGCGAGGGAATTGCCAGTTCCGTTGATGTTTGCTGCGCCGATCAGTGTCAGGTTTTCCAGTTCCTGGCCTGAGAGATCGAAGGAAATCGTGCTGTTGACCGTGTCAGTGCCCTGGCCACTAGCTTCGATCACGTGATCGCCGGCATTGTCGACATAGTAGGTGTCGTTGCCGGTGCTGCCACTCATCGTATCGGCGCCGCCCATTCCGTTGATGATGTTGTTGCCACTGTTGCCGGTGATGATGTTTGCCAGGCTATTGCCTGTGGCGTTGATCGAGGCAGCACTGCGCAGCGCGACGTTCTCGATATTGCCCTTGAAGTGGTTGCCATCGCCAAGGTTGATCGAGACATAGCCATTGACGACATCGGTGCCGTTGGCGCCGGCGGTGCTCTCGTCGAC
>NZ_JBFUCU010000088.1:0-671 GCF_056405075.1 Mesorhizobium sp. P2_A12 | reverse complement strand
CAACGGGTTCGACCGGCTCGACTGGCGCCACCGGTTCGACGGGAGCGACAGGCTCGACCGGCTCGACTGGAGCAACCGGCTCGACAGGTGCGACTGGCGATACTGGTGCGACTGGTGCGACCGGCTCGACTGGCGCCACCGGTTCGACGGGAGCGACAGGCTCGACCGGCTCGACTGGAGCAACCGGCTCGACCGGTTCGACCGGCTCGACGGGTGCGACTGGCTCGACTGGCTCGACTGGAGCAACTGGAGCGACAGGCTCGACTGGTGCGACTGGCTCGACTGGTTCGACCGGCGCAACCGGCTCGACCGGCGCGACTGGCTCGACAGGTGCGACTGGCGATACTGGTGCGACTGGTTCGACCGGCTCGACTGGCTCCACCGGCTCGACGGGAGCGACTGGCTCGACCGGCTCGACTGGAGCAACCGGTTCGACCGGCTCGACTGGTGCGACCGGCTCGACTGGTTCGACTGGTTCGACTGGCGCGACTGGCTCGACAGGTGCGACTGGCGACACTGGTTCAACGGGTTCGACCGGCTCGACTGGCGCCACCGGTTCGACGGGAGCGACAGGCTCGACCGGCTCGACTGGAGCAACCGGCTCGACAGGTGCGACTGGCGATACTGGTGCGACTGGTGCGACCGGCTCGACTGGCGCCACCGGTTCGACG
>NZ_JBFUCU010000087.1:0-710 GCF_056405075.1 Mesorhizobium sp. P2_A12 | reverse complement strand
TCCACATTGGCCGAGAGCGTGTAGGTGACCGAGGACTGAACTCCGTCAGTGCCTCCATTCACACCCTCCGTTGTCACGTCGCCGATGTTGTCGACGACATAGCTGTCGTTCCCAGCACCGCCAATCAGCGTGTCGGCACCTGTCCCTCCGTCAAGGATGTCGTTCCCACCAAGCCCAGAAAGGTTATCTACTCCGCCGAAGCCATTGATTACGTCTTCTTCGTTTGTTGGCAGAGGCTGTCCAGCGACTGTTTGCGTGGCGTTGACGGTATCCGCCACGCCAGTACCATTTATAGTAACTCCGGAAACGTTGACCACGGTGACTGCGATCGTCTGTGTGTCGGTCCCGCCTAGGCCATCGGAAACCCCGACCTGGACGTCATAGATATTGTTCGCCCCGAGATCAGTCGGCGTTTCAAAGTCGGGCGCCGTGACAAATGAAAGAACGCCGCTGGTTGCATCGATCGCGAATTTGGCGGCGTCGTCCCCACCGATGATGGAATAGGCAAGCGTCGCCCCGGCATCGGGGTCGCTAGCCGTCACCGTCGTCACCGTCGAGGTGTTCTCCGAAACCGGCCGCGAGGCGGAGCTGCCACCGCCATCCGAACCGATCGAGGGCGCCTCGTTCTGGTTGCTTACGGTGACTGCGATCGTCTGTGTGTCGGTCCCGCCTAGGCCATCGGAAACCCCGACCTGGACGTCATAGATATT
>NZ_JBFUCU010000086.1:0-815 GCF_056405075.1 Mesorhizobium sp. P2_A12 | reverse complement strand
GACGTGACAACGGAGGGTGTGAATGGAGGCACTGACGGAGTTCAGTCCTCGGTCACCTACACGCTCTCGGCCAATGTGGAGAAYCTGACCCTGACCGGGACTGGGAATATCAATGCCACCGGCAACGCTGATGGCAACACCCTAACTGGTAACACCGGTAACAACATCCTCAATGGGGCTGGCGGCGCCGACACGCTTGCTGGCGGTACCGGCAATGACACCTACGTCGTCGACAACGCAGGTGACGTGGTGAGCGAAGGCAACAACGCCGGGACGGATCTCGTCCAGTCGTCAATCACCTATTCACTGGCTGCCTTTGTGGATGTTGAGAACCTCACCCTAACGGGCACCGGCGACATCAACGCCACCGGCAACGCCAATGCCAACATTCTAACTGGCAACACCGGCAATAACATCCTCATTGGAGCTGGCGGCTTGGACACACTGATTGGTGGTGCTGGGAACGACACCTACATCATCGACAATGTCGGCAACGTGGTGACCGAAGCGGCGAGCGCAGGCACTGACCAGGTGTTAGCGTCGATCACCTACACCCTAGCGAACAATGTCGAAAACCTCATATTGACAGGGAATGCCAACATCAACGGTACCGGAAACACTCTGGTCAATACTCTCACCGGCAACGGTGGCGACAACGTTCTCAATGGAGGGACAGGTGCCGACACGCTGATTGGCGGTGCTGGGAACGACAGCTATGTCGTCGACAACATCGGCGACGTGACAACGGAGGGTGTGAATGGAGGCACTGACGGAGTTCAGTCCTCGGTCACCTACACGCTCTCGGCCAATGTGGA
>NZ_JBFUCU010000085.1:0-846 GCF_056405075.1 Mesorhizobium sp. P2_A12 | reverse complement strand
AAACACTGGATGCGCCAGGCTCAGAAACGCACCGTCGAGGAAACTTGGCGCCACATCGGCCACCTCGTCGAAACGATCGAGGCAGCCGAATGCAAGAACTACTTCGTAAATGCCGGATACGCTTCCGTCAAAACGTGAAGGACTCTAGCCGCGACGACAGGCCGTCTATCAGCGGTCGTTTCCGACTGCAAACATGATGCCACGCTGCACCTGCTCGGCGCTTACAATGCGGGCAGTTTCAGCCGACGACGGTACTGGTTGGACCTGGTTGCATATAATCCAGCGCCCGATCTTCGAGAAGTCGAGGCCGATCTACCTCTCCCGGAAGGCGCGCTGAAACGAATCCACCAAGGGCTTGGTGAGATAAGCCAGAAACGTTCGTTCGCCGGTTGAGATGAACGTTTCGACCGGCATGCCTGGATAGATCTGCTCGGGCTTGATCTGCGGCGGCAGCCGCTCGGTCATTCTAAGCCGGACGGTGTAGTAAGGCACTCCGGAACTCGGTGTGATCAGCCGGTCCGCCGAAATGTAGAACACCTTTCCGGACACTTTTGGTGTTGTTCGCGCGTTGAGGGCCGTAAACATCAAGTTCGCATCCTGCCCTATCCGGATAGAGTCGATGTCCTCGGGCTTGATCTTCGCCTCGATGATAAGTTGGTTCGTGGTCGGCAGAAGCTCCATCGCGGCCTCGCCCGCTCGGATGACGCTGCCTTCGGAATTATAGAGCGAGCGGACGATGATGCCGTCCACCGGGGCACGGATGGTCGTCCGCTCCAGGACCGATCGAGCAGCGTTGATTTGTTCCTCGAGGTCCGCCACCTGTGCCCGGGCTTTGTTCAGTTCCGT
>NZ_JBFUCU010000084.1:0-947 GCF_056405075.1 Mesorhizobium sp. P2_A12 | reverse complement strand
CCGTCAGCCATGACCTTGATCGAGCCGTCGCCGATGTCGATCGCCTGCGAGTAGCCGTCTTGGCCGAACACCAGAGCCGTGGCGCCGATATGCGTCACTGTCGCGCCGTCGGCGCCAGCAACGAAGTCCAGCGTGCCGGTCACCGTCGTGCCCTCGGCGACATTCTGCGAGGCTTCAACACTCGCCGTCGGAGCATCATCGTTGAAGGTTATGGTCAGCGTGCCGGGTGCTGTCGAGCCATCGGCGTCGGTGATCACGTAGCCGAGGTTGACCGTCGCATTGTTCTCGTCGTTCGGGCCCTGGGCCTGAAGCACGTTGTCGAGCAGCGTCACCGTATAGGCGCCGGTGGCCGGATCGGTCACATGCACCGTGAACAGATCCCCGCGCGGACCCGTCGCCGTCAGCGTGTCGGTGCCGGCGTTCCAGCTGTAGGTGACGTTCTCCTGGCCGACCGTCCCGTTGGTGCCGTTCAGCGTCGCGAACGAGAAGCCGTTGGAACCGGCGCCGTCGCCGCCGACGCTGCCGCCCAGCGTGCCGTTGTAGACCGCCTCGCTGGCGCTCAGCGGAACCTCGCCCGCATTGGCGTTGATATCGCCTGTCGTGCTCGCCGCATTGCCGCCGGCAAGGCCGTCGTCGTCAACCGCCGCCGCGGCCGTGCCGGTCGTCGGAACGTTGGCGTCCGTCACCGCAAAGCTGATGCCGGCCGTCGCCGTGTCGCCGTCCCCGTCCGTCACCGTGTAGGTCGCCGAAGCCGCACCCGCGCCAATGACCGGATTGTCGGCGGTGAAYGAGTAGTGGCCGTCAGCCATGACCTTGATCGAGCCGTCGCCGATGTCGATCGCCTGCGAGTAGCCGTCTTGGCCGAACACCAGAGCCGTGGCGCCGATATGCGTCACTGTCGCGCCGTCGGCGCCAGCAACGAAGTCCAGCGTGCCGGTCACCGTCGT
>NZ_JBFUCU010000083.1:0-956 GCF_056405075.1 Mesorhizobium sp. P2_A12 | reverse complement strand
GCCGTAGACGTCGCAGATCTTGACGTATTCAGCGGGCTCCGGCTCGGCGACGACGACGGCGTCGGCGGCGCGCGCACCGGAAACTGCGAGCAGAGCCGCAGCGGAGCCGAGGAGAAGGCTCTTAATGTTCATTTTCTGACCTCCAGTCAAAAGTTAAAAAACGGGTCTGGGTATTCTTTGCTGAAGGACAGCGTTCCCTGCCCCATCCCCACTACCGAAAAAGATGCGCACCGCGCCGCTCCTTCGAATTCGACATTACCCATGAGACGGCGGCGTTCAACCACGATCGTACCGGCGAAAGGGCTGTTCGGCTGCTATCCCCTGGCGTTGTTGCACAAATGACACGATTTGGCCTCACTCAGAAAGCTCTCGTTAACCATTGGGGCCGCCGCAACCGCTTGTTTCCAGTCGAATCTGGCGATCGGCCGACGGAATCATGGCGAGGCCCCGAGTCGCCAGCCAGGAAACTGCCGCAGAACCGCCGCATCGAAGGAAAGCCGCAGCTCGGTGCGTTCTTATTTTTCCATATAATGACGCGGGCTTGTTGATTGTGCCGGCGCTTTTCTTTATCCAGCGGCGCAACGGAGAGGTGGCCGAGTGGTCGAAGGCGCTCCCCTGCTAAGGGAGTAGAGGTCAAAAGCTTCTCGTGGGTTCGAATCCCATCCTCTCCGCCATCTCTGCCTGCCTCGAAGGCGGCCTACCAGAAATCATCCAATTAAATCAGATAGATAGACAGGCATTCCGTTGCCGTCGGAACGCAACTCCGTGCCAAAGATGCACTGAAGGCAACGCTGTTTTGTTCGATTCTGACTGGAGGTCAGAAAATGAACATTAAGAGCCTTCTCCTCGGCTCCGCTGCGGCTCTGCTCGCAGTTTCCGGTGCGCGCGCCGCCGACGCCGTCGTCGTCGCCGAGCCGGAGCCCGCTGAATACGTCAAGATCTGCGACGTCTACGGC
>NZ_JBFUCU010000082.1:0-959 GCF_056405075.1 Mesorhizobium sp. P2_A12 | reverse complement strand
TCCATGCCGCCCATGCCGCCCATGCCGCCGCCGCCCATGCCGCCAGGCATGCCGCCGCCAGCCGACTCCTTCTTCGGAGCCTCCGCGATCATGGCTTCGGTGGTGACCAGCAGGCCGGCGACCGAGGCCGCGTCCTGGAGAGCCGTGCGCACGACCTTGACCGGGTCGACGATGCCCATGGCGATCATGTCGCCATATTCGCCGGTCTGGGCGTTGAAACCGAAGGTCGCGCCCTTGTTGTCAAGGATCTTGCCGGCAACGATCGAGGCTTCCGCACCGGCGTTGGCCGCGATCTGGCGGGCCGGAGCCTGCAGCGCACGACGCACGATGCTGATGCCAGCGGTCTGGTCGGAGTTGGCGCCGACAGCGTTGATGCTAAGCGAAGCGCGCAGCAGGGCAACGCCGCCGCCGGGAACGATGCCTTCTTCGACGGCCGCGCGTGTCGCGTTCAGCGCATCGTCAACGCGGTCCTTCTTTTCCTTGACTTCGACTTCCGTCGCACCGCCGACGCGGATCACCGCAACGCCGCCCGCGAGCTTCGCGAGACGTTCCTGCAGCTTCTCCTTGTCGTAGTCCGACGTGGTCTCTTCGATCTGCTGCTTGATCTGGGCAACGCGGCCCTGGATCTCGGCCTTCTTGCCGGCGCCGTCGACGATGGTGGTGTTCTCCTTGGAGATCGACACCTTCTTGGCGCGGCCAAGCATGTTGAGGCCGACGTTCTCGAGCTTGATGCCGAGGTCTTCGGAGATGACCTGGCCACCGGTGAGGATGGCGATGTCTTCCAGCATGGCCTTGCGGCGATCACCGAAGCCCGGCGCCTTGACGGCGGCGATCTTCAGGCCGCCACGCAGCTTGTTGACGACCAGCGTGGCCAGAGCCTCGCCTTCGACGTCTTCCGAGATGATGAGCAGCGGCTTCGAGGTCTGCACGACGGCTTCGAGAACCGGCAGCATGGCCTG
>NZ_JBFUCU010000081.1:0-992 GCF_056405075.1 Mesorhizobium sp. P2_A12 | reverse complement strand
TAGAGTCCTTCACGTTTTGACGGAAGCGTATCCGGCATTTACGAAGTAGTTCTTGCATTCGGCTGCCTCGATCGTTTCGACGAGGTGGCCGATGTGGCGCCAAGTTTCCTCGACGGTGCGTTTCTGAGCCTGGCGCATCCAGTGTTTGATCTTGGCGAAAGCCTGCTCGATCGGATTGAGGTCCGGAGAGTAGGGCGGCAGGTACCAAAGCCTGGCGCCGGCAGCTCTGATCATGTGCCTGATGGCCGCCGACTTATGACTTCCCAGATTATCCATGACGACGATGTCGCCGGGCTTCAGAACTGTGACGAGCTGCTGCTCGACATAGGCGCGGAAACATTGGCCGTTGATCGGGCCGTCGAAGACGCAAGGTGCCGCGAGCCGATCCCAGCGCAGCGCGCCGAGGAAGGTCAGCGTGCGCCAGTGGCCATGTGGAGCCAGGCCGCGCAGCCGCTTGCCTTTCGGCCCCCAGCCTCGCAGCGGAGCCATATTGGTCTTGATCCAGGTCTCATCGATGAAGACCAGGCACCGCGGATCGAGACCGCTCTGCCAGGATCGCCATCGCTGGCGCTTGCGGGCAATATCAGCGCGCGCCTGCTCAAGGGCGAACAGCGTTTTTTTTGAAGCTCAGGCCCTCGCGGCGCAAGAACAGCCACACTGCGTTGTGCGAGACTTTAACCCCGCGCGCGGCCAACTCATCCTTCAGACCGTGCAGCGTCAAATGAGGTGTCTCACGCATACGCGCCTCGATGAAGGCACGGTGCGGCTCCAGTACTCTCTTGCGATGTCCACCCATCTTGCCCGGCGCCACCGAGCCGGTCGTCCCATGGCGCTGCAACAGCTTCACCGCGGCCGAAATCGAAATGCCAAACCGCTTGGCGGCAGATCGGCGGCTTTCACCACCCAAAACCGCCGCTACAACCCGCTCGCGAAGATCATTGGAAAGAGGTCGGGTCATCAGATGCTGGCCTCCATTCCCAGCCAGCATCTTG
>NZ_JBFUCU010000080.1:0-1044 GCF_056405075.1 Mesorhizobium sp. P2_A12 | reverse complement strand
CTATGCCGAGGTCACCACCGCAACCGGCTCCGACGCTGCGCTGATCGAAGGCTCCGCGCCTCCGCCGGTTGCTCAACCCGCGCCAAGAGGCGTAACAGAAACGGCCAAGGCTCTAATCGCCGCTGGATGAATGTTCAGTGGCAGGTCAGCGTGCAGACACGGGGCGCGCCGGCCGTCATCCTTGCGATCGATCCCGGTGGTCTCGAGCAGCCGTTTCAATGCATGATCGACATTGTGCTTCCTCACCTGTGTTCCATCGCGGTTTGCAAGGAAGGCGGACGCCATCCCTTGTGGCAGCGGACGGTCCGAACGTCGTTCGGCATAGGCCCTACCCGCAGCAAGATTCACACCGACGACACGCGGCTTCCGATCCTGGCGCCCAGCACCGGAACGACGCACAAGGGCGCGCTCTGGGTTTACGTCGCCGACGACCGCAACTCGGGTTCGCAGGAGCCGCCGATCGCCTGGTATCGCGCCACCATGGGCCGCGCCGGCGAGAGCGTGATGACCGAGCTCGCCGGATTTGCTGGCACGCTTCAGGCCGACGGTTTTAGCGGCTACAATCAGCTCTACAAGGGCGGCGCCATTCGCGAAGCCGCCTGCCTGGCCCATCTGCGTCGCAAGATATTCGACGTTCACGACAGTCAGCCGACCGAGCTCAGCACGACGGCCATGGCCGGTATCCAGGCGATCTACCGGATCGAGGAAGAGATACGTGGGCTGCCGCCCGCCGAGCGATTGGCCGCTCGACGAAGGCGGACCCGACCACTGGTCCGCGCGCTGCGACGACAGCTCATGCGCCAGGGCAAGGGTTTGTCGCGCCATGCCGATATCGCCAAGGCCTTCGCCTATGGCACCAAGCGATGGCGCGCGTTCAACCGCTTCCTCTACGATAGCCAGCTCGAGCCCGACAACCTATCGCGGAGCGCGCCATTCGTGGATTTACGGTCGGCAGGCGCAACTGGCTTTTCTCGGGCAGCTTCGCCGCGGCCGAGCTGACATGGCGTTGTCGGACGAGGCGCTCGAGGCCTGGATGTCCGTCAA
>NZ_JBFUCU010000079.1:0-1205 GCF_056405075.1 Mesorhizobium sp. P2_A12 | reverse complement strand
CCCGGCGCCTTGACGGCGGCGATCTTCAGGCCGCCACGCAGCTTGTTGACGACCAGCGTGGCCAGAGCCTCGCCTTCGACGTCTTCCGAGATGATGAGCAGCGGCTTCGAGGTCTGCACGACGGCTTCGAGAACCGGCAGCATGGCCTGCAGGTTGGAGAGCTTCTTCTCGTGCAGCAGGATGTAGACGTCCTCGAGATCGGCAACCATCTTGTCGGCGTTGGTGACGAAGTAGGGCGAGAGATAGCCGCGGTCGAACTGCATGCCTTCGACGACTTCGAGTTCCGTCTCGGCAGTCTTGGCTTCCTCGACCGTGATGACGCCTTCATTGCCGACCTTCTGCATCGCTTCCGCGATCATCTTGCCGACCGACTCGTCGCCATTGCCGGCGATCGTGCCGACCTGGGCAACCTCTTCCGAGGTCTTGATCTTTTTGGCGTTCTTGATCAGCGTCGCGACGACGTCGGTCACGGCAAGATCGATGCCGCGCTTCAGGTCCATCGGGTTCATGCCGGCGGCAACCGCCTTGTGGCCTTCCTGGACGATCGACTGCGCCAGAACGGTCGCGGTCGTGGTGCCGTCGCCGGCGATGTCGTTGGTCTTCGAAGCGACTTCGCGGACCATCTGTGCGCCCATGTTTTCGAACTTGTCTTCAAGCTCGATTTCCTTGGCGACGGTGACGCCGTCCTTGGTGATGCGCGGGGCGCCGAACGACTTGTCGATAACGACGTTGCGGCCCTTGGGGCCGAGCGTCACCTTCACCGCGTCGGCGAGGATGTTGACACCGCGCAGCATGCGCTCGCGGGCGTCACGGGAGAATTTTACGTCTTTGGCAGCCATTTTGTACTCCTGGGCATTTCGCCCGAAATTCAGATTGGATGGTACGGATGAAAGGCAGCGGCGTGTTAGCCGATGATGCCCATGATGTCGGCTTCCTTCATGATCAGAAGGTCTTCGCCATTGAGCTTGACTTCGGTGCCCGACCACTTGCCGAACAGGATACGGTCGCCAGCCTTGACGTCCAGGGGCACGAGCTTGCCAGCTTCGTCGCGGGCGCCCGAGCCGACGGCGATGATCTCGCCTTCCTGCGGCTTTTCCTTTGCCGTGTCGGGGATGATGATCCCGCCGGCGGTCTTGGATTCGGATTCGACCCGGCGAACGACCACGCGGTCATGAAGCGGGCGGAACTTCGACTGTGCCATTTTT
>NZ_JBFUCU010000078.1:0-1566 GCF_056405075.1 Mesorhizobium sp. P2_A12 | reverse complement strand
CGACAGGCGATATCAACGCCAATGCGGGCGAGGTTCCGCTGAGCGCCAGCGAGGCGGTCTACAACGGCACGCTGGGCGGCAGCGTCGGCGGCGACGGCGCCGGTTCCAACGGTTTCTCGTTCGCGACGCTGAACGGCACCAACGGGACGGTCGGCCAGGAGAACGTCACCTACAGCTGGAACGCCGGCACCGACACGCTGACGGCGACGGGTCCGCGCGGGGGTCTGTTCACGGTGCATGTGACCGATCCGGCCACCGGCGCCTATACGGTGACGCTGCTCGACAACGTGCTTCAGGCCCAGGGCCCGAACGACGAGAACAATGCGACGGTCGGTCTCGGCTATGTGATCACCGATGCCGACGGCTCGACAGCACCCGGCACGCTGACCATCACCTTCAACGACGATGCTCCGACGGTCGCGCTGGCCGATGTGAAGCTGCCGTCGCTGAGCGTCGACGAGACGGATCTGACGACCAACGACACGCAGAGCTTTGCCAGCGCCTTCACGTCCAACTACGGCGCTGATGGCGCCGGCACGACCACCTATGCGCTGGGCTTCAATGCCGGCGTAACTGGGCTGATCGACACGGCGAGCGGCCAGGCGGTGGTGCTGAGCCTTGAGGCTGGCCAGGTGGTCGGCCGTGCAGGCGTCGGCGGCGTGATCGTGTTCACGGTCAGCACCGATGCGTCGGGCAATGTAACGCTCGACCAGCAGCGAGCGGTCGTCCATCCGACGACGGACCCGAACGAGCCGGTCAGCCTGAACGCCGACAATCTGGTGACGCTGACGGCAACGATCACCGACAAGGATGGCGATCATCAGTCGGCGACACTGAACATCGGCAACAACCTGACCTTCCTGGATGACGGCCCGTCGATCACGAGCGCGGTTGTCGGCAGTTCGGTGACGCTTGACGAGACCAACAACGGCTCGACGACGGACGGGGTGCTGAACCCGGCGCTGATGACGGCCACGAGCGCCGCGGCGATCGTGACGGTGACGTCGAGCTTTGGCGCCGAAGGGCGAYCATGCGATCACGCTGGTCCAGGTCGGATCGGCGATCGAGGGCCACTTCACGGATGCCGGCGGGACGCACACGGCGTTCACGGTGTCGATCGGCTCGGACGGCAAGCTGACGGTGGTGCAGAACGTCGCGCTGGAGCACCTGATCGATGGCGGTCCTGCGGCCTACAACGATGCGCTGACGCTGGCCGGCAAGATCGGCGTGACGGCGACGGTGACGGATGCGGATGGCGACACGGCGACGAGCGGCGTGATCAACGTCGGCGGCGCGGTSACCTTCCTGGACGACGGCCCGTCGATCACGAGCGCGGTTGTCGGCAGCTCGGTGACGCTTGACGAGACCAACAACGGCTCGACGACGGACGGGGTGCTGAACCCGGCGCTGATGACGGCAACGAGTGCGGCGGCGATCGTGACGGTGACGTCGAGCTTTGGCGCCGAYGGCGCCGGAACGACGGCCTATGCSTTGTCGGTGACGGATGCGAACTCCGGGCTGGCRACGGCRCAGGGCGAYCATGCGATCACGCTGGTCCAGGTAGGT
>NZ_JBFUCU010000077.1:0-1244 GCF_056405075.1 Mesorhizobium sp. P2_A12 | reverse complement strand
GTATCGCCGGTCGAACCAGTCGAGCCAGTCGCACCAGTCGAGCCGGTGGCTCCGGTCGAGCCGGTATCGCCAGTCGCACCAGTGTCGCCAGTCGCACCTGTCGAGCCAGTTGCGCCGGTCGAACCAGTCGAGCCGGTTGCTCCCGTCGAGCCAGTCGAACCCGTTGCACCAGTGTCGCCAGTCGCACCTGTCGAGCCAGTTGCGCCGGTCGAACCAGTCGAGCCGGTGGCTCCGGTCGAGCCGGTATCGCCAGTCGCACCAGTCGAGCCAGTGGCTCCGGTCGAACCAGTCGAGCCGGTGGCTCCGGTCGAACCAGTCGAGCCGGTGGCTCCGGTCGAGCCGGTTGAGCCAGTCGCTCCGGTATCGCCGGTTGCACCGGTCGAGCCAGTAGCTCCGGTATCGCCGGTCGCACCTGTGGCGCCGGTTGCTCCAGTCGAACCTGTGGCTCCGGTCGAGCCGGTTGCTCCAGTCGAGCCGGTCGAGCCGGTTGCTCCAGTCGAGCCGGTCGAGCCCGTCGCTCCAGTCGAGCCGGTTGCTCCAGTCGAGCCGGTCGAGCCCGTCGCTCCAGTCGAGCCCGTCGCTCCGGTCGAACCGGTATCACCAGTTGCACCTGTCGAGCCAGTTGCTCCGGTCGAACCAGTCGAGCCGGTGGCTCCGGTTGCACCGGTCGAACCCGTGGAGCCCGTCGCTCCAGTATCGCCGGTTGCACCAGTCGAGCCAGTAGCTCCGGTATCGCCGGTCGCACCTGTGGCGCCGGTTGCTCCAGTCGAACCTGTGGCTCCAGTATCGCCAGTGGCGCCTGTCGAGCCAGTCGAGCCGGTGGCTCCGGTCGAGCCGGTATCGCCAGTCGCACCAGTCGAGCCAGTGGCACCCGTCGAGCCGGTTGCTCCCGTCGAGCCAGTCGAACCCGTTGCACCAGTGTCGCCAGTCGCACCTGTCGAGCCAGTTGCTCCGGTCGAGCCAGTGGCACCCGTCGAGCCTGTCGCTCCGGTCGAACCAGTCGAGCCAGTCGCACCAGTCGAGCCGGTTGCTCCCGTCGAGCCGGTCGAACCCGTTGCACCAGTGTCGCCAGTCGCACCAGTCGAGCCCGTGGCTCCGGTTGCACCGGTCGAACCCGTTGCGCCGGTATCGCCGGTCGCGCCTGTGGCTCCGGTTGCCCCAGTCGAACCCGTGGAACCAGTAGAGCCCGTCGCTCCAGTATCGCCGGTTGCACCAGTCGAGCCGGTTGCACCGGTCGAGGTCGA
>NZ_JBFUCU010000076.1:0-1256 GCF_056405075.1 Mesorhizobium sp. P2_A12 | reverse complement strand
CCAAAACCGCCGCTACAACCCGCTCGCGAAGATCATTGGAAAGAGGTCGGGTCATCAGATGCTGGCCTCCATTCCCAGCCAGCATCTTGAATCACACAACCGACAAATCGGGAATCCCCTTCGATTCCATCAAAGCGTGAACCGCTCTAACCTTCGAGGCACTTCAATTCGAACGTCTCCGCCCCACGCAGCAAAGGGGTTACCGACTCGATGAGGCACGGAGATACGTGACCTAAAATAAATATGGCCAGCGCACAGCGAATTAACTGAGCGAACGAACACATCATAAAATTATATTTTGTAGCTCTATACTACAAAATAAAATCAGATGAATCTATGTTCAAATTGTTTCCTACCATTACGAGTACGAGATCTGCTATAGTGTCTCCGTTCACATCGGCTTGGACGATTGTATTGCTGCCAGATTCAAACCACGTCAATGAGTGTGCAATAATACTATTGTTTTGACCTCCAAACGTAAAAGCTTGATTGCCCCCCGCAGAGGTATTGGCATCAATTGCCGACACATCGATCCTGTCGGACCCATGCTGAAAGTCGTTGAGTGTATCCAAGCTCGATGGACTGCTATCTGCAACTGCTTTGAAGACAAATCGGTCGTTTCCAGTACCTCCGATGAGGATGTCAGCGCCGCCGCCACCATTGATCAGGTCGTCGCCGCCCAGGCCGGAGATCACGTTGGCTGCCGTGCTGCCCGTCAGCGTGTCGCCGAAGGCCGAGCCGGTCAGGTTCTCGAAGCCGGAGAGGGTGTCGCTGCCGGAGCCAATCGTGTTCTGGGCGGCCGCCGTCGCAAGGCTCACCGTGATGGCCGCGGTCGCGTGCTCGTAGCTCAGCGTATCGATGCCGGCGCCGCCATTCAACACGTTGTTGCCGCTATCGCCCTCGAGCGTATCGTTCTGGGCAGAGCCCAGAAGGCCCTCGATGTTGGAGAAGATGTCGCCTTCGGCATCGCCGCCATGAGCCACACTGGTCATTAGGCTGACATTCACACCAGCCACCGACGCCGCATAGCTGGCCGTGTCGGTGCCTGCAAGACCGACGAGCGTGTCGGCGCCGCCAGCCCCATTGAGGATGTTGTTACCGGTGTTGCCAGTTAGGGTGTTGCCATCAGCGTTGCCGGTGGCATTGATATTCCCAGTCCCGGTCAGGGTCAGATTCTCCACATTGGCCGAGAGCGTGTAGGTGACCGAGGACTGAACTCCGTCAGTGCCTCCATTCACACCCTCCGTTGTCACGTC
>NZ_JBFUCU010000075.1:0-1275 GCF_056405075.1 Mesorhizobium sp. P2_A12 | reverse complement strand
CTGACCTGCCACTGAACATTCATCCAGCGGCGATTAGAGCCTTGGCCGTTTCTGTTACGCCTCTTGGCGCGGGTTGAGCAACCGGCGGAGGCGCGGAGCCTTCGATCAGCGCAGCGTCGGAGCCGGTTGCGGTGGTGACCTCGGCATAGGCTGCCGGGGTCTGGTAGCCGAGCGAGGAATGAGGCCTCGCCGTGTTGAAGTCCTCTCGCCATTCGGCGATGGCGCTTCGGGCGTGGTCGAGGCCGAAGAACAGGCTCTCGTTCAACAGCTCGTCGCGCATCCGGCCGTTGAAACTCTCGACATAACCGTTCTGCATCGGCTTGCCCGGCGCGATGTAGTGCCATTCGATCCTGTGATCCTTCGACCAGGCGAGGATGGTGTTCGAGGTAAACTCGGTGCCATGGTCGGAGACGATCATGCCCGGCTTGCCGCGGTGGGCGATCAGTTCCGTCAGCTCACGCGCCACCCGGCGGCCGGAGATCGAGGTGTCCGGGATCGCCGCCAGGCATTCGCGCGTCACGTCGTCGACGATGTTGAGCACGCGGAACCTCCGGCCACAGGCGAACTGGTCATGGACAAAATCCAGCGACCAGCGTGCGTTCGGCCTTGCCTCGACCAGGATCGGCGCCCGCGTGCCGACCGCTCGCCGTCTTGCCCGGCGCTTGCGCACCGTCAGACCTTCCTCGCGATAGAGACGGTAGATACGGTTGACCCCAGATGCCTCGCCCTCGCGCCTCAGCAGGATGAACAGCCGCCGGTAGCCGAAGCGTCGGCGCTCGTTGGCGAGGTCACGCAGCCGACCACGCAGCTCTGTCTCGGGCGGACGCCGAGACTGGTAGCGGATCATCTTGCGATCGGCGCCGACGAAGGAACAGGCCCGACGCTCCGACAGGCCCATGACGGCCTGCAGATGCGCGACGGCTTCGCGCTTGGCGGCGGGCCCTACCATTTTTTTGACAGAAGTTCGCGTAGCGCCGAGGCTTCCAGCATCTGATCGGCGAGCAGCTTCTTCAGCTTGGCGTTCTCGTCTTCCAGAGCCTTCAGCCGCTTGGCGTCCGACACGTCCATCCCGCCATACTTCGCCTTCCAGTTATACAGCGTCGCCTCGGAGACCCCGTGCTTGCGGGCCAGATCGCCCGCCTTTGCACCTGCCTCGTGCTCGCGCAGAACTGCGATGATCTGCTCTTCCGTGAACCGCTTTCTCTTCATCAGTCCGTCCTTCAATCAAGGCCCGGACTCTAATCTCAGATGGAGGAAATTCTCAGTGGCAGGTCA
>NZ_JBFUCU010000074.1:0-1424 GCF_056405075.1 Mesorhizobium sp. P2_A12 | reverse complement strand
GCCGCCTGAGCTGATGCGGACAGTGGCACCAAGCAGATTCGAACTGTCATCATCCGAGATCGCCAAGCTAGGCGAGAGCGTCTGCGCCGCCGCGTTCTCCGTATACGCCGCGCTCGTCGCCACCGACGACAGAACCGGCGCATCGTTGATGGCTGTGACAGTGACCGTGGTCTGCTGGACTGCGCTGAGGGCGGTGCTGTTGTTGAGCAGCACCGAGACGCTGTCGGAGCCGTAGTTGGTGACCGCCAGGTCGGCACCGCCGACGCCGTCCAGGTCGCCGATGGCGACGTTCCACGGCGCCGATCCGGTTGGCATATTTACAGCGGCCGCGAAGGTGCCGTCGCCATTCCCGAGCAGCACCGAGACATCGTTGGAACTAAAATTGGTTACTGCCAGGTCTAGCTTGCCGTCGCCGTTGAGGTCAGCTGTCCTGACGCCAGACGGGTTTGTTCCGACCGCGAAATTCGTTGCCGTGCCGAAGCCGCCAAGGCCATCGCCGAGCAGCACCGAAGCACTGTTGGCTCCGAGGCCGACGATATCGAGCTTGCCGTCGCCGTTGAAGTCACCGACCGCAAGGGATCCTGTTGCGGCGAAATTGCTTGCGGCTGCGAAGGTGCCATCTCCGTTCCCGAGCAACAGGGAAAAATCGGCGGAGTCCGTATTCGACACCGCGAGATCCAGCTTGCCATCGCCGTTCAGGTCCGCGAGGACAGTTGAGTAGTGCGGCCCGCCTTCTACAGTGAGATTGGTTGCGGCCGCGAAGGTGCCGTCGCCATTCCCGAGCAGCACCGAGACACTGTTCGAGGTTTGGTTGCCGGTAAGCAGGTCGAGCTTGCCGTCGCCGTTCAGATCCCCAAGCGCGACCGATCTCGGATTCGTTCCGGTGTTGAAGTTGGTTGCGGCGCCGAAGCCGCCAAGGCCGTCGCCGAGCAGCACCGAGACGTTGTTGGAATTAACGTTCGAAGTGGTGAGGTCGAGATTGCCATCACCGTTTACATCGGCCATCGCAACCCAAGTTGGGCCTGTCCCCGTCGCAAATGTCGTTGCGGCGCCAAAGCCGCCCTGCCCATCGCCGAGCAGCACCGAGACATTGTTGGCATCAACATTCGAGGTCACAAGATCGGCCCGCCCGTCGCCGTTCAGGTCACTGATGGCAACAATGAAGGGTCCGCCAACCGAAGCTTGAACCGCGTATTGGCTCTGCCCCTGATACAGGTTCCCCGACACCGGCGTGCCGTCATTCACCTGCCACTCGATGGTACGGGTATTGTCGCCGCCGAAATCAGTCGGATTCTCGCTGGTGGATGAAAAGGTGACGGTGCGCAACACCTCCTGGTAGTGGGCCAACGTGTCGTTGCCGGACAGGACCAGGGTCTCGTTCGCCGCGTTCCAGGTCGCGCTGATGCTCGTGCCAGTGGTGATGG
>NZ_JBFUCU010000073.1:0-1438 GCF_056405075.1 Mesorhizobium sp. P2_A12 | reverse complement strand
CGGCTGACCGTGACCATGGAACTGAACCCCTCAGCGCCCCGCAAGGAACCATAGTCGACGCAGCAGGACAAATAAGACTAAGCCTGTCCCCGCAACCAAATCAACAAAACGCCCGTCAGGCCAAAAGCCGGCGGGCGTTGCGCGTTTGGAGCATATGTGAGCCGTAGATCGGAAGCGCAAACGGCAATGTCTGCGTGACACGACAAAACCGGACAGAAATGACATCCCGAGCGCGTCGGCGATCCGGTTGGAGTTCGCGTCTGTCGTCGCGCGCATGCTGCCATTGAGATGACGACCGCGGGCATCGACTTTGCATGCCGCTCCTCGATCGCGCCGGCGCCCTCAAGGCTGAGACGACATTCCGGTCGTGCCGAATCAGGCGACGGCATCTCCCGGAGCCCGATTGCGGCAAGGTGGAGCATGGGCGAATCAGCCAGATTGCTAATAGTTGACATCTATTGCTATCCGCGTTGAGCGCTCCCATAATGTTTGCAGGAGGTTGCCATGCCAAATTACGCTTTGAACGACCACTATGAGAGCTTCATCAGGAAGCAGCTCGAATCAGGCCGCTACAACAACGCCAGCGAGGTTGTCCGCGCGGGCCTGCGCATGCTCGAGGACTTCGAGGCGGAGCGAGAGAAATGGCTGCGTGAAGACATACCGTCGCGCCTGGCCGAGCTCCAGCAGGATCCAACGAAAGGGATCCCTGCCGACACGGTGTTTTCGCGGCTGGAGGCGCGTCATCGCGCGAAACGGGCGAAAGCCAAGTAGGGGATGGAGTATCAGATTGTCTTCCACCTCAAGGCGGAGTCCGAGCTGGAAGCGCTCTATGACGATATAGCGGAGCGCGCATCGCCTGCGATCGCCTGGAATTTCGTTGTGGGTATCCGCGAGCATTGTCTCGGCCTGTCGACTTTTCCACAGCGCGGCACCGAGCGGCTCGAGATCATGCCCGGGTTGCGGATTGTTGGGTACCGGCGCGCTGTCAGCATTGCATTCGCCGTCGAGGGCGAGCGGGTGCTGATTTTGGGCGTCTTTTACGCTGGCCGCAACATCACGCCGGAATTGCTTGAAGAACGGCTCTAACCGGCGCTTAAGCAGGGGGCGGCCATGGCGCACCGCCTAGCGTGACCAGCGATTTCGGGCCGATGGCATCCGCTCGGCGCTGATCTGGTGGCGTGCTTCATGGGGATAAGCTGCACCGGAAAGCCGGTCACAGTCGGGCCAAGCCAACTCACAAATTTGGGCCTCGTCGAGATCTCCACGAGAAATCGAAAAAAGGGTGATCTTGGCTGTTGACACTTGTTGATGGTGGCGACTATATACGCCTCACCAACGAGGGCGGCACGCCGCTGGCGACGAAGAAGTTTGCTTCTAAGCCTGCCCGTTGTGAGATTCAAGAGAGCCGCGTAAGCGACACTCGGACGGCCCCGGAGCC
>NZ_JBFUCU010000072.1:0-1784 GCF_056405075.1 Mesorhizobium sp. P2_A12 | reverse complement strand
GTCGTAGACCGTCACTGACCAAAAAAGTTTGATCGGCGGATTGGGCGGAACGCGCAGGCGATACGACCTGCCGCCATCGAGCCATTCGCCGGCCTTGTCCTTGTAGGCACTGAGATAGGCTGACGACGGGCCTGGGTGCTTGGGGGCCATGGCCGCGTCAGCACCCACGGCCTCGTAGAACCACGACGCGCGTTCATCGAGCAGGTTCCAGAAGGCCTTGGGATCGTCTGCGTCGAGCATCAGCGCAAAGTCCCAATGCGCGTCGGGCCGGTATTTTCCGTTCTTGAAACGGCGGTCGGCGGAATTGGCTTTCGCCATGGCCTCGCCGACCAACGCGGCGTCGGTCAGGATCTTCTTTTGCCGCGCGTCCGGCGCAAAGGGCTTGCCCTTTTCCAGCCCGAGAGGCCGCAGCATGGCGCTGAAGAAGATGTCGCGTGCTTCGATCGGTTCGGCCTGAATCACTTCGTCGACCCGCTGCCAGTATTCCATGCCGCGCGGCGGCAGTCCGCTCCACGCTTTCGTGCCCGCATTGAGGATGCCCATCTTGGGTGGATTGTCGCGCTGGGCGTAGGGATACATGCGCAGGTGCGATAGGGCATCCTTGGCGGTTTCGGGATCGGCGTCCGTTAAGCGCACACCGAGGAAGATGTTGACGGTCGGCGACTGACGAACGATGTAGTCGGCAGCGTCGGATGGCGCCTTGGACCCCGGAGGCAGCACCAGATACTTGCCCGGCGCCTCCGTCCCTGGAATGGCCCTTTGCCAGGAATCGTTGATCGCGCCTAGCACCCCGTGCGCCGGCATCTCAAGCACCAGCGGTCCATCTGACAGATTGGCAAACCCGAGATAGTACGGCGTCGTGGCATTGGCCGTCAGAATGCCTCGCCTGGCCTCGTAGGACAGGATCGCCACGATCTGCCCATTCTTGGCCCCGAGCTGCTGGTTGGTGCCGCTCTGCCATGCCCTGAACGCAACTGCCGGCAACGACCAAAGATAGGCCTGGCATGCGCGTTGAAAATCGCGCTCGTCGTAAAGCTTGCCGACCGTCGCGTCGGTCGGATAGCCGTTGGCGAAATCGTGGGTGAATTCGAGCACGCCGATGCGCGTGTCGATCTTTTGCAGTTTGACGGAGCCTTTCGCCCCGGTACGCTTCGCCTTCGCGTGGGCGGGATTTTCGGCGCTGGCGAGCGCGGCAAGCGCCGCCGGCGCGGCGGTGGCCAATATCGAGATCGTTTCCCTGCGGTTGAGCCTCATCGCCCTCTCCTGTGACTATTGATCGGCGGCGGGCTCGACATCAGGCAGCGCCAGGTCAGCGCAAACCCCGACATCCCATATGGTTTTTCGTGACCAACCACGGCTAACTCCCTCGGACCAATGCCAAAGTCCCTTGTCGGCCTACACTCGCTCGAAATCCGGCAACGGCCAGGATCGATCGAAGTACGGCTCGGTCGGCTGGTAGAAGCGGAAATACGCGAACCAGTTCCTGCCCGGCACCGTCGGAATCCAGTTCTTTTCGAAGCCTGAAGGTGGCTTCGGCCCGGTATGGATGTCGACCGACCCATCGGCGTTCATGTGCAGGTCCATGCGCGACGAACGGTCGGTGATGTTTTGATCATTCAGGATCAGGGCACGCGTGCCGACGTCGTAGACCGTCACTGACCAAAAAAGTTTGATCGGCGGATTGGGCGGAACGCGCAGGCGATACGACCTGCCGCCATCGAGCCATTCGCCGGCCTTGTCCTTGTAGGCACTGAGATAGGCTGACGACGGGCCTGGGTGGGGTG
>NZ_JBFUCU010000071.1:0-1875 GCF_056405075.1 Mesorhizobium sp. P2_A12 | reverse complement strand
CGCTTCGTCCGTATCGAAAACGAGGGTATCGATATCATCAAGCATTTGCGATGCCTCGTCGAGGCGACCGGCCCGCAGGAGAAGATCACAAAGTTCGCATGCCTTCTCAGGGGTATGAAATACGACGCCCTGCCCACGCCAAAGAACCATACTCTCCCGGACGTCATCGATGCCGGCATCCAGTTCACCTAAATGCGAGCGGGCATGGCCACGCCACCTAA
Organism: Mesorhizobium sp. P2_A12; assembly: GCF_056405075.1. Lineage (NCBI taxonomy): Bacteria > Pseudomonadati > Pseudomonadota > Alphaproteobacteria > Hyphomicrobiales > Phyllobacteriaceae > Mesorhizobium > Mesorhizobium sp. P2_A12. The sequence goes on along the minus strand of NZ_JBFUCU010000071.1, from coordinate 1,654 downwards.
TGCCGCTGCTTCGACGCGCCGTGTAGCCATGCCGATCGCAAATCTCGACGATCTTCGTAGCGTTCTCAAGGAGTTCCTCGTATTGACCGAGTAGCGCGCACAATTCGCAATGCCCGAGAAGACGCCACGCGAATTCGAAGGGCTTATCGACCTGGTCAAAATTTCGAATTAGGCCCTCTTTCTCTTCGACGGCATCATCAAAGAAACCCAATATTATCAGCGTTTCACTAAAATATTCCTCGGCAGCGACACGGAGTTGATCGAACAAGATACCCGGATTTGGGTCAACATGATCGATCAAATCTAAGCCATTCCGCAAAGCTTCAGCTGCCTGTGGTTGTTCTCCCCGGCTATAATGAGCCATCCCCTTGGTTGCCCAAAGACCGCTTAGATAGGCCGGTGGAAGGAGATCGGCACAGTCTGCGAGCTGCTTTTCGGCTAGGGTCAGGTAATCGTGATTGCGCCCAGTGGCTAAAAAAAATGGAGCCGATGAAAGCGCAACGTCACATTGCAATTCGACCGATGCGGTGTTCGCGGCAGCAAGACGTGCATCTTCAAGCGTCTTCCCAAGGCGCTCAGAACGATATCCTTCAGCCTGCATCAAGGCATTGGCCATCGCAAGGTGGAGGCGTGTCATCCGTTCGGCGCCGCCGGAGACGTCGCCAAGTCTCCTGCTGCAGTCAATAGCACTGGAAAAGTGCGACACGGCTTCCCGAGTGGCAGCTCTGGCCAGGGCGGCCCCTCCCGCCTTTTGCCAGTGATCGACCGCGCTTACCCAATTCCCCGCTTCCTGAGAGTGGTGCGCGACGAGTTCGGGTTGTGCTTCAGTGACTTCGGTCCACCTTCCCTCCAACACATCTGCGACACGCTTATGTAGTTCCTGGCGCTTGGCGCGCAGCAGCGTGCCATACGCTGCGTCCTGAACGAGCGCATGCTTGAAGAGGTAAGTGGCCAGTGGCCGCGTCCCGCGGCAGAACACCAGACCGGCGCCGACGAGTCGATCCAATGCTGCGTTTAGCTCAGCGGCATTTCGCTGTGCGACCGCTGCCAGCAATTCGTAGGAGAATTCCCGACCGACAACCGCGCCGACCTGTGCGACCTCTTTAACGGCTACGCCAAGGCGATCGAGCCGCGCCAACAACGAGGCATGCAGCGTGGCGGGCACGTTCAAACTTGTCGCAGCAGCTCTTGAGAGCACTGTCCCGGTGTTGCCGCCCTCCAACACCGCCTTGGTCAGCTCCTCGACGAACAGTGGCACCCCATCCGTGCGATCGATGATCTCCGCGACAACGTCGCTCGGCAGCTCTCCGGTGCCGGCGACCCGCTGGACCAGCGCGGCGCCTTCACGACGGTCGAGCCGGTTGAGGACAAGAACCGTGACGTGCGCCTGCCCGGTCCACGGCGGTTGAAACTCGGGGCGGAACGTGAGGAGAAGCAGCACTGGCAGGCGCTGCACCCGCTCGACTACCAGGTCGAGCAGCTCGCGCGAGCTGGGGTCGATCCAGTGCACATCCTCGAAGAGCATCAGCACCGGACCTTGTCGCGCCAGCTCTTCGAGCTGCCGGAGCAGCGCATCGAAGGTCTTCTCTTTCTTACGCTGGGGCGTCAGTTGGAGAGGCGGGAAACGGCCTTCGGTCGGCAACGACAGCAGCTC
>NZ_JBFUCU010000070.1:0-1881 GCF_056405075.1 Mesorhizobium sp. P2_A12 | reverse complement strand
GAGCTGCTGTCGTTGCCGACCGAAGGCCGTTTCCCGCCTCTCCAACTGACGCCCCAGCGTAAGAAAGAGAAGACCTTCGATGCGCTGCTCCGGCAGCTCGAAGAGCTGGCGCGACAAGGTCCGGTGCTGATGCTCTTCGAGGATGTGCATTGGATCGACCCCAGCTCGCGCGAGCTGCTCGACCTGGTCATCGAGAGGGTGCCGCATCTGCCAGTGCTGCTTCTCCTCACGTTCCGCCCCGAGTTTCAACCGCCGTGGACCGGGCAGGCGCACGTCACGGTTCTTGTCCTCAACCGACTCGACCGTCGTGAAGGCGCCGCGCTGGTCCAGCGGGTCGTCGGCACCGGGGAGCTGCCGAGCGACGTTATCGCGGAGATCATCGAGCGCACTGATGGGGTGCCACTGTTCGTCGAGGAGCTGACCAAGGCGGTGTTGGAGGGCGGCAACACCAGGACAGTGCTTTCAAGAGCTGCTGCGACAGCGTTGAATGTCCCCGCCACGCTGCATGCCTCGTTGATGGCGCGGCTCGATCGCCTCGGCTCAACGGTTAAGGAGGTCGCACAGCTCGGCGCGGTTCTCGGTCGGGAGTTCTCCTACGAATTGCTGGCAGCGGTCGCACAGCGAAATGCCGCTGAGCTAAATGGCGCACTGGATCACCTCGTCAGCGCCGGTCTGGTGTTCTGCCGCGGGACGCGGCCGCTGGCCACTTACCTCTTCAAGCATGCGCTCGTTCAGGACGCAGCGTATGGCACACTGCTGCGCGCTAAGCGCCAGGAGCTACATAAGCGTGCCGCAGATGTGTTGGAGGAAACGTGGACCGAAATCACTGAAGCGCAACCTGAGCTCCTCGCCCAACACCTTCAAAAGGCCGGAGATTTGGCGGGCGCGGTCGATCACTGGCAAAAGGCGGGAGGGGCCGCCCTGGCCAGAGCTGCCACCCGGGAAGCCGTGTCGCACTTTTCCAGTGCTATTGACTGCAGCAGGAGACTTGGCGACGTCTCCGGCGGCCTCGAACGGATGACACGCCTCCACCTTGCGATGGCCAATGCCTTGATGCAGGCTGAAGGATACCGTTCTGAGCGCCTTGGGAAGACGCTTGAGGATGCACGTCTTGCCGCCGCGAAGACGGCATCGGTCGAATTGCAATGTGACGTTGCGCTTTCACTCGCTCCATTTTTTTATGCCACCGGGCGCAATCACGATTACCTGACCCTGGCCGAAGAGCAGCTCGCAAACGGCGCCGATCTCCTTCCAACGGCCTATCTGAGTGGTCTTTGGGCAACAAAGGGGATCGCTCATTCCAACCGGGGAGAAGAGCCGCTGGCAGTGGAGGCCTTGCGCAAGGCCCTAGATCTGATTGATCGGATTGACCCAAGTCGTCGCATTTCGTTCGCCGGTGCAGATCAACGTGTATCTGCCCAGGCATATTTTAGCGAATCGCTGATCATATTGGGTTTCTTTGATGCTGCAGTTGAAGAGAAAGAGCGCCTGATGCAAAATTTTGACCAGCTCGATAAGCCCTTCGACCTCGCGTGGCATCTTCTCGTGCAGTGCCAATTGTGCGCGCTACTCGGCCAATACGAGGAATTACTCGATAACGCTACGAAGATCGTCGAGATTTGCGAACGGCATGGCTACACGGCGCGTCGAAGCAGTGGCCTCAGGTGGCGTGGCCATGCCCGCTCGCATCTAGGTGACATGGATGCCGGCATCGATGACGTCCGGGAGAGTGTGGTTCTTTGGCGTGGGCAGGGCGTCGTATTTCATACCCCTGAGAAGGCATGCGAACTTTGTGATCTTCTCCTGCGGGCCGGTCGCCTCGACGAGGCATCGCAAATGCTTGATGATATCGATACCCTCGTTTTCGATACGGACGAAGCG
>NZ_JBFUCU010000069.1:0-2207 GCF_056405075.1 Mesorhizobium sp. P2_A12 | reverse complement strand
CTGCATGAGCAGAACGTCATCCTTTCGGTGGTGACCGCGCCGCAGCCGGTGGTGCCCGACAGCGAGCGGGTCAAGATGGAGACGGTCAACGAGCTGTTCATGCGGGTGACGCTGACCTTCGGCTACATGGAGCAGCCCAACATCCCGCGCGCGCTGGCGATCTGCCGCAAGCAGGGCTGGAAGTTCGACATCATGACGACCTCGTTCTTCCTGTCGCGACGTTCGCTCAAGGCCTCGCCCAATTCCGGCATGCCGGTATGGCAGGACCGGTTGTTCATCGGCCTGGCGCGCACGGCGGCCGACGCGACCGAATATTTCCAGATCCCGACCGGCCGTGTGGTAGAAATCGGTACGCAGGTGGCGATCTGACGGACGCATATGCTGCCGGTCCTGCTGGTGCGACCATGCCTGCAGATCGAGCCCGCGAATCTCGCGTGGACCGATGTTCTCCCGAGCAGCCGAGCGTTGCCGGCATGGGAGCCATCACGCGACGGCACTTGATATTGCATCGCAGCAAGCGTAGATGACCGCGCACTTATCGGAGTGTCGTCCATGGCCCTTGCCAATGCTGGTAGTGAGGCAGAACCCGTCGAACAATCGAGCCATCCCGAAATCGAACAGCACAGCACCAAGGTGTTGATGCTGGGCGCGCTCGGTGTCGTCTATGGGGATATCGGCACCAGCCCGATCTATGCGTTCCGCGAGGCGCTGGTGGCATCGTCGCGCGGTAGCGTGGCGGATCGCGGCGATATTCTTGGCGTTCTGTCGCTGATCATCTGGTCGCTGACGATCATCGTCACCATCAAATACATCATGTTTGTGCTGCGCGCCGACAACCGCGGCGAGGGCGGCGTGCTGTCGCTGATGGCGCTGGCGCGCGGCAGTTTCCCCAAGCGTTCGGCGCTGATACTTGGCATCGGCATCGTCGGGGCATCGCTGTTCTTCGGTGACGCCGTCATCACGCCGGCAATCTCGGTGCTGTCGGCGGTGGAGGGCATGAATGTCGTCACGCCTGCCTTCCAGCCTTATGTGGTGCCGCTAACCCTTGTCATCCTTGCCATGGTGTTCGCGGTGCAGCGATTTGGCACGGGCGGAGTGGGATTGGTGTTCGGCCCGGTGACTGCGGTATGGTTCCTGGCCATCGGCCTTTCCGGTCTCAACCACATCATCGCCGATCCTGAAATCCTGTGGGCCGTGAGCCCACACTACATCGTCGCCTTTCTGATTAATTCGCCCGACGTCGCCTTCGTTACCATCGGCGCCATCTTCCTCGCCGTCACTGGCGCCGAAGCGCTCTATGCCGATCTAGGCCATTTCGGTCGCAAGCCGATCGTGCTCGCCTGGCTGGCGATCGTTTTTCCCTGCCTGCTGCTCAATTATGCCGGGCAGGGCGCCTTCGTGCTGGCAAAGAACGGCGTGGTCGGCCATCCGTTCTTCGAGATGAACGAGGGCTGGACGTTGATCCCGATGGTCGTGCTGGCGACTGCCGCGACCGTGATCGCCAGCCAGGCGGTGATTTCGGGCGCCTTTTCGCTGACCAGGCAGGCGGTGCAGCTCAACATGCTGCCGCGCCTTGAAATCCTGCACACATCGGAAAAACAGTCCGGCCAGATCTACATGCCGCGCGTCAACCTCCTGCTGGCGCTGGTGGTGATGATGCTGGTCGTCGGCTTCGGCGAGTCCAGCAAGCTGGCGTCGGCCTATGGTATTTCAGTGACCGGCAACATGCTGGTGACGACAGTGCTGCTCTATGTCGTCATGACGCGCATCTGGAAATGGCAGCTGTGGCTGGCTGTCTCGCTGACGGCGCTGTTTGCCTTTATCGACATCGGCTTCTTTGCCTCCAACATCGTCAAGGTGTTCGAGGGCGGCTGGGCATCGCTGGCCGTGGCCTTCACCATCGTGCTGGGCATGTGGACCTGGGTGCGCGGCAGCCGCTATCTGTTCGACAAGACCCGGCGCAACGAGATCCCGCTCGATTTCCTCGCCGGCAACCTGTTGAAGAAGAAGCCGCAGCTGGTGTCCGGCACCGCCGTGTTCCTGACCAGCGATCCCCTCAGCGCGCCAACGGCACTGATGCACAGCCTGAAACACTACAAGGTGCTGCATGAGCAGAACGTCATCCTTTCGGTGGTGACCGCGCCGCAGCCGGTGGTGCCCGACAGCGAGCGGGTCAAGATGGAGACGGTCAACGAGCTGTTCATGCG
>NZ_JBFUCU010000068.1:0-2261 GCF_056405075.1 Mesorhizobium sp. P2_A12 | reverse complement strand
AAGGTGATTGCGATTTGGCGTACCATTTTTGTACTCCCTTGATCGCATTAGAACGTGGGGCTTTGAGCTTCTGTTCCCCTGAAGGTTCACGCACCAGGTACGCTCCCGGACTTCGGCGGCGTAGGACAGCGGCCGGTGGAAACGCGCTGGTAAGGCTCTGCGAGGCAAGCCTGCCCTCAAAGGCCGCATGTTCAATTGTGTGACTTTCCGTCCCAACCGCCATACAATTCCCTTTGGGGCCGGGCGAAGGTACGATCGAACATGGCCTTTACTGTCATCTGGTATGGAAGACAGGGCATCGTCGACAAGGAAATGTTCGACGCTGAGAAATCGGCAAAGGATCACGCAATCTCCATGTTTCAGACCCGGAAGGGCGACGATGGAATCGTGTCCGTTGAAATTCGCAAGGAAAACGGCACGGTCGTTTTTACTCATGCGGAGAACTAGAGAAAGTGCTCGCCAACGGCTCGAAGCGTAGGGACCAGTTTTGGTTGAGCTACTGCTGGCGCCCGGGCGCCGAGGGGAGTTGACCTGGAATGTCGGCGGCCGTCCTTCCAGTTCGATCGGAATTTCCACGGACGAAGGCAGCCTTGAGTTGACCTACCACCGTCGAGGACCAACCCCGGAGCCGCGGCGCGTGCAAGGTCATCGCACTGGATTGCACGGAACAACATTTCGGCGGTGCGCGACGGCTGATTTGCCAGTCATGCAACCGTAGATGCGCAGTGCTTTACGACGGCGACGGCTTCCGATGCCGTGTGTGTTTGGATCTCAGCTATCGCTCCCAGAGCGATGACCCTCGCTTTCGATGTCTCTCCAGATCTCGGAAATTGCGCCAGCGCCTTGGAGCATCCACAAACACCCCGCTCCAACTTCTAGACAAGCCGACGGGAATGCACTGGCGGACATATAATCGGCTCTACGAAAAGGCAGTAGCACAGGAGCAGGCGACACTGCGTGCTTTCGCGGGGGTGGCGGGCAGGCTGCTCCCCGTGAGTCGTAAAGGCGGCAGGACCAGCGCCCGCCGGTGATGTATTCGTCGTAACCTGGTGGACGAGTAGTAACCGGTTCAAGATGTTGCATCTTAGGCCAAGGCGTCGTTGCGTATGTGCCGTGGCTGCTTTGCGCCTCTTGTCGGCCGTTGAGGGCACCTTTGCCACCACCTGAAAGCTGACATTGCCGGCGACGAGGCTTACGGTCGCGGTCGAACAGCCGCAAAGATCAGTCGAGGCTGATCCGCGTTCCTATGGCGCCGTTGAGCAGCCGCTTAAGATGGAAGCTAGCGAGCTGGTCGTCCGGACATTTGCCGATCTGCGCGGCGAAAGCCGTAAGCGCGTTTGCATCGCCGGCCTCCAATCTGCCGAAGGCTTCGAGATAGCTCGCCGTCGAAGGATCATTATACTGCTTTGACGACAAAGGCTCGAACGCGCGCAGCGCCTCGGCCCTGCCGCGCAGCATCAGATCACCGACCGGCCGTCCACGGAAGCCGTCGACCCTTGCAGCCGCGCTCCCGCTGACGCAGATACGCGTTCCCAGCTGCTTGTTGGCGCTTTCCAGCCGCGCGGCGATATTGATGGTGTCGCCATAGGCCGTGTAGTCGAAGAAGCGGCCTCCGCCGAAATTTCCGACCAGCGCCGGACCTGCATGGACGCCGATGCGGGTCGTACCGACCGTGACGCCCTTGTCGCGCCAGCTATCGCGGAACGATTGCGACAGCGCGTCGAGCTCGAGCGCGCAGGCAACCGCCCGCGCCGCATGGTCCTGCTGCTCGCCAGGCGCGCCGAACAGCACATGGAGCGCGTCGTCGACGATCTTGGCGACGGTGCCTTCATGCGCGAACACGACGTCAGTCATGCCGGCCAAATAGTCGTTGAGGAGCGCGCCTAGCGTTGCAGGGTCGATCGTTTCCACCAGCGTGGTGAAGCTGGCAATGTCGGTGAACAGGGAGGCGACCTCGCGCCACTGCCCGGCTAGCTCCAACCCGTCGACGTCGCCGGCCAGCCGTTCGGCCAGATTGGGCGAGAAGTAGCGCGACAGCGATGCATGCGCACGCTCCGCGACCGCTTGCCGCCGATGCGCCTCGTGCAGCACCTCGCGATGCTTCAAGGTCTTGCAACGAGTTCGGCAAGAGCCGGCTTTCTTTTGGCGCGATCAAGTTCGAGCCCGGCATCTATGGCGATTACACGCTAAGCAACGGCATGGTGATCAGCCCCTATGCGCGGGGCGAATTGCAGCAGCGTTTCGGCTACAAGAACACGACC
>NZ_JBFUCU010000067.1:0-2287 GCF_056405075.1 Mesorhizobium sp. P2_A12 | reverse complement strand
GCCAGATCGCCCGCCTTTGCACCTGCCTCGTGCTCGCGCAGAACTGCGATGATCTGCTCTTCCGTGAACCGCTTTCTCTTCATCAGTCCGTCCTTCAATCAAGGCCCGGACTCTAATCTCAGATGGAGGAAATTCTCAGTGGCAGGTCAAGTGGCAGGTCAACGCCTTTCGACACACCGCGGCCGTGCATCGGCTGACGTCCTGGTATCGCCAGGGCGCAGATGTGCAACGGCTGCTGCCGGCGCTCTCGACATATCTCGGCCACGCCAACTTGGACGACACAAGTATCTACCTGTCCATGACGCCGGAGCTCCTACACGAAGCGTCGGTCTGCTTCGACCGCTACGTCAATGGAGGAGACCATGGATGATCCCCGCACGCTCGGCCCCTGGCTCCGGCGCTTCCTGGCTGATTACATCGTCACTGAGCGCTGTCTCGCCCGCAACACGCAAAAGAGCTATCGCGACACCTTCACGCTGCTCCTGCCATTTATCAGCGCAAAGGTCCGCAAACCGCCGGACCGCCTGGATGTCGAGGATATCCATGCATCACGCGTGCTGCATTTCCTTGCCCATCTTAAAGAGGACCGCGGCTGTTCGGTGCAGACCCGCAACCAACGCCTGACAGCGATCCGGTCCTTTGCCCGCTTCGTCGCCAGCCGTGATCCCGCCCGTCTCGCCTGGTGTGCGCAGATCCGTTCCATTGCAACGAAGAAGGCTGCACCACAGCCGATCTCGTGGATGACCAGGAAGGAGATGGAGGCCCTGCTCGCGGTTCCCGACCGCCAGACGCCGCGGGGCCGGGCCGAGCACGCCTTGTTGCTATTCCTCTACAACACCGGGGCGCGGGTCTCGGAGGCGACAAGACCGCAGGTCGACAATCTCCAGATCGGCCGACACCGCGACAAACATGCACTCGTCACCCTTTGCGGCAAGGGCGACAAAATCCGGCAATGCCCACTGTGGCCACGCACGGAAGAGGCGCTTGGCGAGCTCGTTCGAGGACGCGCAAACGGTGACCCCGTCTTCATCAGCCGCCATCGCAAGCGCTATACGCGGTTCGGTGTCTATCGGCTCATCGAGCGATGCGCGGGGCGCGAACCAACGCTTGCCGCAAGGGCAATCACGCCGCATGTGATCCGTCACACAAGCGCCTGTCATCTGCTGCAGGCAGGTGTCGACCTTAACACCATACGCGCATGGCTCGGACACGTAAGCCTTGAGACCACCAACATCTACGCCGAAATCGATCTCGAGATGAAGGCGAAAGCGATGGCGCTGTGCGATGCAGCGGCTTCGGGGTCCGACCGGCCTTGGAAGGAGGACAAGGGCGTAATGGCGTTCCTGAATGCAATTTGACTTTAGAAAATTATGTTGCGGAGATTGCCTGGAATCGCCTGGAACTTAGGGAGAACTGGAGCCTCCGCAGCATAACTCCGTGCGCAACATCTTACCGCCAGGCCCAGATGATGGCCGCCAAGGGCGTCGATGTCGAGCGATCCACGCTGGCGCGCAGCGCCGGCTACGCCGCCGCCTTGCTCGATCCGATCTACAACCGTATCCGTGAGATCGGCCGTACCCGCACCAAGATTCACACCGACGACACGCGGCTTCCGATCCTGGCGCCCACCGGCACGACGCACAAGGGCGCGCTCTGGGTTTACGTCGCCGACGACCGCAACTCGGGTTCGCAGGAGCCGCCGATCGCCTGGTATCGCGCCACCATGGGCCGCGCCGGCGAGAGCGTGATGACCGAGCTCGCCGGATTTGCCGGCACGCTGCAGGCCGACGGATTCAGCGGCTACAATCAGATCTACAAGGGTGGCGCCATTCGAGGAGCTGCCTACCTGGCCGATCTTCGTCGCAAGATATTCGACGTTCACGACAGCCAGCCGACCGAACTCAGCACGACGGCAATGGCCGGTATCCAGGCGATCTACCGGATCGAGGAAGAGATACGGGGGCTCCCGCCGGCTGAGCGATTGACCGCACGACGAAGGCGGACCCGACCACTGGTCCGGGCGCTGCGACGACAGCTCATGCGCCAGGGCAAGGGTTTGTCGCGCCATGCCGATATCGCCAAGGCCTTCGCCTATGGCACCAAGCGATGGCGCGCGTTCAACCGCTTCCTCTACGATGGCCAGCTCGAGCCCGACAACCTATCGCGGAGCGCGCCATTCGTGGATTTACGGTCGGCAGGCGCAACTGGCTTTTCTCGGGCAGCTTCGCCGCGGCCGAGCTGACATGGCGTTGTCGGACGAGGCGCTCGAGGCCTGGATGTCCGTCAA
>NZ_JBFUCU010000066.1:0-4176 GCF_056405075.1 Mesorhizobium sp. P2_A12 | reverse complement strand
GAACTGAACAAAGCCCGGGCACAGGTGGCGGACCTCGAGGAACAAATCAACGCTGCTCGATCGGTCCTGGAGCGGACGACCATCCGTGCCCCGGTGGACGGCATCATCGTCCGCTCGCTCTATAATTCCGAAGGCAGCGTCATCCGTGCGGGCGAGGCCGCGATGGAGCTTCTGCCGACCACGAACCAACTTATCATCGAGGCGAAGATCAAGCCCGAGGACATCGACTCTATTCGGGTAGGGCAGGACGCAAACATGATGTTCACGGCCCTCAACGCGCGAACAACACCAAAAGTGTCCGGAAAGGTGTTCTACATTTCGGCGGACCGCCTGATCACACCGAGTTCTGGAGTCCCCTACTACACCGTTCGGCTTAGAATGACCGACCGGCTGCCGCCGCAGATCAAGCCGGAGCAAATATATCCAGGCATGCCGGTCGAGACATTCATCTCCACTGGCGAACGGACGTTTCTGGCCTACCTGACCAAGCCGCTCCTAGATTCGTTCCAGCGGGCGTTCCGGGAGAGATAGATCGGTCTCGACCTCTCGGATATCGACCGCTCGACATAAGCGGGCGCACAAAGTTCCGATCACACGAACTGAAAATCGCTGCTGTCTAGATGGGCCAAGTCCACATTGCTAAGCGTGATCGCGTTGCTCGCATCGTACGTGATCACGACGTCAGAACCGGACGGCGCCGCCGCAGACTGAACAGCCGCGAAGTCCGCAAACAGGCTCTGAGCAAGCTGGATAATGTCATGGCCTGCAGACGAAGTGGTGAAATCCGTTATGACATCATGACCGAACCCGCTTTCGAAGACAAAAGTGTCCGCGCCAAACCCGCCGATCAGCTCCCATCCGCCGGATAGGCAGGATTGAAGTTTGCGGCGATGAGGTCTGTGGGATCGGTGTTCTGGAAGCGGACTAGAGTGGCGTAGGTTTGAGCTGATGCACCGCCGTCGCGGTCGACCTGGAAGAGGGTGTCGGTGCCGTCTTGCACCAGGTGCATGAAGCCCGAGCCGAACGGGTTGGAGCTGCCGTCCCATCCGATCAGCTGGTTGAGCAGGGCGCTGTAGTCGAGCGTCTCTCCGCCTGCGCCGGCGACGAAGTCGATGACGGTTGCGGAAGCCGTTCCATTCCAGGAGTCAATATAAAGCTTGTCGCTCCCGCCACCCAAGGTGAGAGTCGAGTTGCCGGTTAGCGAAAGATGCACCGTATCGTTGCCAAGGCCGAGATTGGCGCTCAGCGCTCCGGTGATGTTTGCAGTGTCGTCCCCGTCTCCGGTGGAAACGGAGCCACCCCCGTTCACGGTCACCGTGTCATTGCCGCCGCCTGTATCAACCGACATCGTTAGGGCTCTTACCGAAAGAATGTCGACGCCGGCTCCAGAAACAAAATCAAAGCTATTAATAATACCATAGAGCCCAAAATTCGCGCTGCTATTTCCTTCACCCATATTTACATGAAGATTGGAATTGGTCGCATCGAATCCAATGATACTATCGTTGCCAGAACCAAAATTTATGGTAATTTCTGAATTATATGCTCCATACATATATGCGACGTTGTCTCCATCGCCAAAATCTAAGTTAACAGAACTATTGGATAAATAATTATTATATCCAAAATAGACAACATCATTACCCGCACCCATTGATCCAGATGCAGTCGCATGGACCACATCCAGAGTCAGAAGATCGTTCCCTTCTCCCGCATCAATCGTATACGAAATCGAATTGCCAACAAGGCCAATAAGGGAGATGCTGTCAGAACCTGCACCAGCGTCCGCCACCTGCTCATTGCCACCGCCGTCCTGCAAACTGTCGTTGCCCAGACCGCCAACCAGGACGTCACTGCCGGACCCGCCGTTCAGCGTGTCATTGTCAGCGCCGCCGTCAAGAAGATCATTGCCCGCCGAACCAGACAGCGTGTCGTTGCCACCAAGACCAAAAATCGCGTCGACATCTATGGTCCCGGTGAGTGCATCGTCACCGGCTGTTCCATTGATAATCAGGCCGTTCACGATACTGAGCGGAAAGTCCGAATGAGCTTCGGCGCCAGATAAATCTGTCGCGGTTACGCGAATTTGGATCGTCCCCGCGTCGCCGCCCGACGGTGTGCCGCTGAATGTGCCCGTCGCAGTATCGAAACTTAGCCACGAAGGCAGCGGGTTGCCGTTTGTCTGCACCGCCGAGAGCGTAAGCGCGTCGCCAGGGTCAGGGTCCGAAAAAAGATCCGGTGGCAACGCAAAGTTTAGGGTAGTGGATACGGCCCAGGCCAGTGACGGAAGCGACCCAGCGGTCGGCGCATCGTTGACGTTGGCGATTGCCGCAGTCGCCGAGCTCGCCACCGCCTCTACCGTGCCGTGGCCATCGGCATAGCTCGCCACCACCTGGACGGTGGCGCCGACGTCGGCATCGCCTAGCGTATAGGTCGCGTTCGTCGCGCCGCCGATGTTGACGAAGCCTGAGCCGGTGTCGTGCTGCCACTGGTAGCTGATCGTGCCATTCCCGTCGGCGTCAGAAAGCGTGTTCGAAGCCGTCAGCACCTGGTCCTCGGTCGTCGTGCCGGTGATCGACACCGACCCGGTCGGCGCATCGTTGACGTTGGCGATCGCCGCGGTCGGCGCACTCGTCTTCGACTCCGCAGTGCCATGACCATCGGTATAGCTGGCCACCACCTGGACTGTTGCACCGACATCGGCATCGCCTAGCGTATAGGTCGCGTTCGTCGCACCGCCGACGTTGACAAAGCCGGAACCGGTGTCGCGCTGCCATTGGTAGCTGATCGCACCCAGCCCGTCGGCGTCAGCAAGTGTATTCGAGGCCGTCAGCACCTGGTCCTCGGTCGCCGTGCCGGCGATCGACACCGAACCGCTTGGCGCATCGTTGACGGCTGTGACAGTGACCGTGGTGTGCTGGATTGCGCTCAGGCCGGTACTATCGTTGAGCAGCACCGAGATGTTGTTGGAGCCATAGTTGGCGACCGCCAGGTCGGCACCGCCGATGCCGTCCAGGTCGCCGATGGCGACACTGTAGGGCCCCGATCCTGTCGGCATATTTACTGCCGCCGCGAAGGTGCCGTCGCCATTCCCGAGTAGCACCGAGACATCGTTGGAACTAAAACTGGTTGCTGCCAGGTCGAGTTTGCCGTCGCCGTTGAGGTCAGCCGTCTTGACGCCAGACGCGGTTATTCCGACCGCGAAATTCGTTGCGGCGCCGAAGCCGCCAAGGCCGTCGCCGAGCAGCACCGCCACGCCATTCGAGCTTTGGTTGCCAGTGGCCAAATCGAGCTTGCCGTCACCGTTGAAGTCGCCGACCGCAATGCCTCCTCCTCCGGCGAAGTTAGTTGCGGCTCCGAAGGTGCCGTCGCCATTCCCGAGCAGCACCGACAAATTGGCGGAGTCCGTATTCGACACCGCGAGATCCAGCTTGCCATCGCCGTTCAGGTCCGCGAGGACAGCTGTGTAATGCGGCCCGCCTCCTACGGTGAGATTGGTTGCGGCCGCGAAGGTGCCGTCGCCATTGCCGAGCAGCACCGAGACGCTGTTCGAGGTTTGGTTGCCGGTGAGCAAGTCGAGTTTGCCATCTCCGTTCAGGTCGCCGACTGCAACCGCCCTCGGGTTCGGACCGGTGCTGAGATTGGTTGCAGCGCTAAAGCCGCCCTGGCCGTCACCAAGCAGCACCGAGACGTTGTTGGAATTGACGTTCGAGGTGGTGAGGTCGAGATTGCCATCACCGTTTAGATCGGTGATCGCTACCGAAGTTGGACCAATCCCCGTCGCAAATGTTGTCGCGGCGCTGAAGCCGCCATGGCCATCGCCGAGCAACACCGAGACGTTGTTAGCATCAGGGTTCGCGGTCACGAGATCGGCCCGACCGTCCCCGTTCAGGTCACCTATGGCAACAATGAAGGGTCCGCCAACCGAGGCTTGAACCGCGTATTGAATCTGCCCCTGATACAAATCCCCCGACACCGGCGTGCCGTCATTCACCTGCCACTCGATGGTACGGGTAGTGTCGCTGCCGAAATCAGTCGGATTCTCGCTGGTGGATGAAAAGGTGACGGTGCGCAACACCTCCTGGTAGTGGGCCAACGTGTCGTTGCCGGACAGGACCAGGGTCTCGTTCGCCGCGTTCCAGGTCGCGCTGATGCTCGTGCCAGTGGTGATGGTGG
>NZ_JBFUCU010000065.1:0-2540 GCF_056405075.1 Mesorhizobium sp. P2_A12 | reverse complement strand
AATCCTCGTCGACATGCACAACGTCGCCCTCGAATCTCATCCTGTCGCCGGGCTTGGCCTTCGCGTCGATGATCGAGTAGGGATAGTTGGCTGTCAGGATATGCAGGGTCACGCGATCGTCAACGCGCTTCCCCACCGTGGCGAAGACCCCCACCCGATCGCCTATGTTGATTTCCCGCGCCATGAGTAGGATTCTGGAGCGACGCGTCTGGTTGTCAAGAGACTGCTAATATATATGCGCGACGGCGACCTTACCGAGCGCCCTGGCCGCAGCTGGTCACGTACGAGGGCGCGGCGAATACGAACTGTAGCCGGCCTTTTTGACTTGGCGCGATGCTGGCCTCTGAGAGATCAGGGACCCCTCTTTGTCAGCATATTTACATTCCTCGCGAGCCGCCAGCGGCCGTCGGCTTCCTTGCCGCGATCGCCACCACGCACGCTAGGAAGGCGGCGGTGAAGTGCTCGCCGTATCGCCCAATACGGCGAGCACCCTGGTCGACCGACGATGAGGGGACTTTGTTCGTCGGCTTCCAGTTAATGAAGGCGAATTCCTTATGTTTCACATTTGGGACCTTTGCGCCTTCTCGTGGGACTTCAGTCGCAATTGCGGGCAGCATTGCACCAGGGCTTCGACGGCGAGCCAATCGCCGGCGCTGGCAAGGCGACTAAGCGAACAGATCGAAGCAGAAGGTGACGAGGCCGTGGTGAACGAGCCTCCTATTGAACCTAACCGCCGCATGCTTGCCCAGGCTGATTTGGTACGTCGCGCTCCAGCAACTGGGCGAGCACACCAGCGGCTTCACGCACGCACGAAGCTGGGGCATGTCGGGTCCTCGTTGCGGAGTCGAGGCGACCTCCGCGTCCGGTTTTTTTGGACATTGCGAAACCCGATGTTGTTTCTCGGGAACATTTTCTCAAGCCCGCACTTTGTTGGCCGTCAGACCAAGGAGGCTGTCATGAAACGACGCGTCGATCGCGAAAAGATCGAAAGAGCGGACCGCGAGAGCAAACTGGTATTGGACGCGGAGCGGAAAGCCAGGGAAGCTAAGACCGCGCGCCTAAGAGAACAACGACTGTTATTGGAGGCCTCGACCTCTCCGCCTTCTCATCCCGGCAGGATGAAGCTCGGCCGACGACAGCCAACTCGCAAAATTATTGTGGTCGACTGATCCCGCTTACCATCGAGCCGTCAGTACCCCCGACCAGCTCGGATCGTGGCGCGTGCGATGGCCAGTTGCGCTTCCGTCTTGGCCTTTTCTTTCTGGTCATGTGGCGGGCAGCAAGACCGCGCTCTGTAGGGCATGGTGGGGCTCGTTCACATCCGCCTTACCGGATCTGCGGGTATGTCTTTTTTAATTGAAAGCCTCTGCGCGCCGGTCATATAAAATCGGTGTTTCCCATTGCTTCAAGGGAGCGGCTGCGATGGATGACATGACACTGAATGGCAAGGTCCACCCTTGCGTTGAAGTGGTCGAAGCCTGCGGCGAATGGCACGTTCGCGTCGTTGAGGATGACCGAGAAAAGACCCTGACTTTCGAGCTGGAATCCTAAAGGCCAGCGGATGCGCCTAGGGCTTGCCGACTTCAAGCGGCTTTAGACGCGGGTTCAACATCCGGGCTTCACGCAAAAGCGACGACCAATTTTGCGGCCCGAGGATGCTGACTAGCTCGCTGGCCTGTGCATCGGTGATGCCGGTGTCAGCCACCAGATGGCGCACCGCAACGCCGCTCGCTGTTTCCTGCGGCTTGCTTACATGGTCAATCATATTGGAAATCCTTCCGATTGACCCGACGGCAGGTGGGACTAAAAGGTTCCGTGGCTGGCTGCAGGGCCTCACAGAATATGCCAATAGCTTGGGCAACGTGGGGGACGTCCAAACCAAAACCCGCAGTGCGGCTACCCCAACACCAAGCACCCCAGCCGTACCGGCCATTGAGACGCCGCATTGGCGCACCGTGCTGACCACCAAGGACAGTGCCAAGGCGTTCGCGATGGCGAAGGAGATCGGCGACAAGGTGCGAATCGAGGAGATCAGGCCTAAGGCAAAGGCGTCGATCGCCTCAATCGGAACATTCACAGCGTGCCGAAGTTCCATCTGGATGTCGATGCATGGACTGGTATATGGCCCGCTAGGCGATCGATCCATGCACATCTGTGTGGACATGCAGCGGCTGTTTGCCGAACCCTCACCATGGGCGACACCCTGGATTAGCCGTGTTCTCCCCCAGATAGAGCGTCTTGTCGCAAGGCGCGCGACGCAGACGGTTTTCACGCGCTTCCTACCTGCCCGGAAGCCGGGACAAGGAACCGGCACATGGAAACGCTATTATGACCGGTGGGCCTCGATGACGATCGAGAACATAGGTCCCGAAATGGTCGAGCTGTTGCCGACGCTCGCCGAATACTGTCCGCCGGCGACGACGATCGACAAGCATATCTACTCGCCTTGGCTCGAGGGTCGCCTAAGAGCCTATCTGATGCAACAGAACGTCGACACGCTGGTCATCACAGGCGCGGAAACCGACGTGTGTGTTCTGGCC
>NZ_JBFUCU010000064.1:0-2630 GCF_056405075.1 Mesorhizobium sp. P2_A12 | reverse complement strand
CGGATGACGCTGCCTTCGGAATTATAGAGCGAGCGGACGATGATGCCGTCCACCGGGGCACGGATGGTCGTCCGCTCCAGGACCGATCGAGCAGCGTTGATTTGTTCCTCGAGGTCCGCCACCTGTGCCCGGGCTTTGTTCAGTTCCGTGACGGCATCCTCGACCCGGCTGGTTGTAAGCCTTTCAATCTGCTGGCGCGCTTCTACGGTCTGGGTCGCGGAGCTGGCAATCTGCGCTTCCAGAGATCCTGCCTGGCCGACCAGCTCGGCAGTGCTGCGCAGAAGATCGGTATATTCGGAACGATTTGTGAGTCCTTTTTTCAGAAGCTCTTTTTTTCTTTCCGTCTCCTCGTTGACGATCGCAAGCTGATTTTCGGCTGCCTGCTTCTGAGCCTTTAACCCGACAACGGCGTCCTGAAGAGCTGCCACCCTTTGTTTCAGAATCCCCTGTTCCGCGCCGTAACGCGCTAGCCGCGCCTGGAATTCCTTGTTTTGTTCAGCGAAAACACCGCTGTACTCGGAAGCGCCTGAATAGGCTCCCAGGTCACTGGACAAGACAATTTTCTGAAGGCCGTCCCGTTCTGCTTCGAGCCGGGAAATTTCAGCTTTTTGTGCTACCCATTGCTTGAGAACGCGGTTGAGCTGGGACTGCGCCACCGTCGGATCGAGCACGATCAGGGCCTGGCCTCTTGAGACCCTGTCACCCTCGCGAACTCTAATGCTGCCGACAACACCTCCTTCGAGATGCTGGATCATGACATTCTGCCCAGCTGCTGCGACCACACCCGGCGCGATCGTTGCTCCGGCAATCGGTGCAGTGGCTGCCCAGAACCCGAAGCCGAGCACGAAAACGGCCACGCTTGCATATCCCGCCAGCGTGATCCGATCCGTGCGTGTATCGATGTCGCGCTGCCAGCGATACGTCTTGGCGCCCATCTGGATGGTTTGGCTAGGAACCGTCATTAGCGACCTTTACCTCCACGCGAGCAGCTGACGGGAAAGGCACCACTCCTTCGTTGTCATGTGACTGAGCGGCCGCGGCCGCCGCTTGGCCCCGTCGCTGGGCAAGTTGGTCGAGCACGTCCTTGGTCAAACCGTAGATCTCGACCTGGCCATTGCGCAGCATGAGTATACGATCGCATTTGGAAGCGAGGGAGGGACGGTGGGTTATGACGAGCACGGTCGTTTTTCGTGAACGCGCCTGGATGATCGCCCGCTCGAGTGCGGCTTCGCCGTCGGAATCAAGATTCGCATTGGGCTCATCGAGAACCAGGATCTTGGGATCGCCGTAAAAGGCACGTGCGAGCCCAATGCGCTGACGCTCGCCACCCGAGAGGCGAACGCCGGTCGGGCCGATCACCGTCGAATATCCATCCCTCTGACCCAGGATAAGCTCATGCACCTGCGCCTGCTGGGCTGCTTGAACCAATTTCTCATCAGGCGCATTTGGCTCAAAACGCGCGATGTTCTGGCCGATGGTCCCTGGGAAAAGTTCCACATCCTGCGGAAGATAGCCAATATGACGGCCGAGTTCCTCCGGATCCCAGTTTCGAATATCGCCGCCATCGATGCGGATCGCTCCGGAACGGGGCTCAATGGCACCGACTATGAGGCGCGCCAGCGTCGATTTTCCAGCCTGGCTTGGCCCGACGATCGCGACTGTTTCGCCGGCGGCGACTTCAAAGGTCAAGCGTTTTATCAGCGGCAGCGACCCGTCGGCCGAACCCGGAAGATGATAGACTATTTGATCTGCGCTCAACGCCCCTTGAGGCGTGGGCAATGCAACATTTTCCTTTGGTCCGGACCTTGATTGGGCAGCTGAAAGCCGCTTCCAGGCAAGATTGGCGTCGATGACCTGCCGCCAACTTCCAATGATCTGATCAAGAGGTTGCAAGGCGCGCGCCGAAATCATCGACGAAGCAAATATCATACCGGCGGTCATCTCGTTGTGGAGAACCAGATAAGCGCCGACACCCAATATCGCGATTTGCAGTACCGATCGTGTGGTGCGGGACACACCGCCGTAAAATGCGTTGGTGCGAGCAAGCCCATCCGAGGCGTGTAGAGAGCCGGAAAAACGGGTGCCCCAGAACTCTATCGCATTGGACACCATGCCGAGTGCGCGGACCGTTTCGAAGTTTCGCGCGAAGGCCTGCGCCGAATTCATTGCGGCGCCGAGACTCTCCGCCGCCTCCTTGCTAGGCCGCGAACTCGCGACCTGGTTCAGCACGGCGATGGAGACCATGAGAACCGCTCCAACGACCGTTACAAGGAAGAGCAACGGGTGGATGAAATAAAGCAGGCCCACGAAGATGGGCCCGAAAGGGAGATCGAAGAGAAAGAAAATCGTTCGTGAAGCGATGAAACCCCGCAGCGTGGCCAAGTCGCGCAAGGCCTGGACATCGCCGAGTCCAGCGCGGGGGCCACTCATTGCAGCCAGAAAAGACGATGTACCCAAAGAGACATCCAGTCGCGCGGCGAGTCGGCTTGCGTACACGCCCCGCACGACTTCGAGCACTCCGAATAGCAAAAGCGACGAAAGCGCAAGCAAGGTTAGGTACGTGAGAGTATCCAAATTGGCGGCGGGCAAAACACGATCATATACCTGCAGCATGTATAGAGGCAGAATTA
>NZ_JBFUCU010000063.1:0-3143 GCF_056405075.1 Mesorhizobium sp. P2_A12 | reverse complement strand
CATACAGGTCGCCAACTTCGGCGCCATCTGCGGCGCACCAAGTCAGAACCATGCCGGCGGCGATCGGAAGTTGCCATCTAACCATAGCGTCCTCCTGGGAACGCGGCGTCGCCATCTCGCAGTTGGCACCGCCAACGTGATCTGAAGCGTGAGTTTCAGCTCGTTCGTTATATCACTCCTCTCGAAAATCTTGCAGCGACGCGTGCCGCAGATCTTCCTCCCCGCGCAAGTGCTTCACGCGCCCGATAATGCCCGGCTTAACCCATTGCGTCGCCGGCCGCTTCATGTCGTCCGGCGGCGGCCCGGCGTGTTCCTGGACGCGTTTCCACAGTCGGTCTCGGATGGCACCGCGCGAGTTGATGAAGGCGGAGCCGACATACCTGCCCGTCGCTCGATCAGCCATCAGGGCAAACGCCGGTTTGCCTGCTTGGCGCTCGACGCCGAGCAACTCATATTCGTCGATCGAGTAGCATTTGGCCTTCAGCCAGTTCGTAGACGGACCGCTGCGGTATTTGCGGTCGCGGCGCTTCGACACCATGCCCTCAAGCCCGGCCTGGTCCAGCAGGTGAAAGATGGCCTTGGCTTCGCCTGGCAGAGCCTCGCTGAACTGGATACGCCCTCCGGGCTCGATCATGCCGGCGAGGATCTCACGTCGTTCCTCCAGCTCCATATCGCGCAGATCGTGGCCGTTAAGATGCAGCAGATCGAAGGCAACGAAGTAGAGGTCGTGCTGCCGGCGCGTTATCGCCTTGCGAAGCTCGCCGAAGGCCGACAGGCCGGCATCGTTCAAGACGATGATCTCGCCGTCGATTATAGCGTTTTCCACCCCGTGTGACGCCGCCGCCGCAGCAAGGTTGCGGTACTTCGAAGTCCAGTCGAGACCACGCCGGGTGTAGATACGCGTGCCGTCCTCGTCGATGATGATCTGCGAGCGGTAGCCGTCAAATTTCACCTCGTGAATCCAGCCATCGCCCTCGGGAGGCTTCTCGACCAAGGTGGGCATAAGCGGAGGAATGAACGACAACCGGACGCCACCGGCACGCTTACGCATGGGAACTCCCCGCAACTCGAATTTGATTCAATATCGCAGAGATGCCTCTGTTCCGTTAGCCATGTCACGACCGCGACCGCGCACCAGCCGAAGAGGCTTATGAAGTTGCCCACATCGCGAGGAAGTTTCAGTTGACTATGCCTGAGGCGCGGTACCTGATCAGAAGGCATGGCAACAATCGTACGACCCTGGAACGGGCCGCAAGAAAGCTGGTGTACCAGCCCAGGTGACCAAGCTATCGGACCTCGGGCCGCCGTCTGAGGGAGCTGCGGTCTCATGTGTATTGGTTAGTGTTCGATCCTCATGCGCCGTTTCATGATGAGATCGATTGCACGGCAAGGCCCAGCGAATACCCCTAGGGCTTACCGACTTCACGCGGCTGTAGGAGGTACCCAGCCGTATTGGATGAACTAGAAGGCCCCGGCGCTGGTCGATGCGCTGGGGCCTTAGGCATGTACGAGCTACCTAGCATGTCCGTTTATGAGCGTGGCCTAAAATGGTCAACAAGCGGTGAATGATCGCCGCCTTTGCCAGCGCCGTCGAGATCAGGAAGCCGCACTGGCCACGATGGCGCCCACGGTTCTTAGTGAGATCGTAAAAGCGATCAGCGTCGTCTTGGACGATCCCGCCCGCAAAGCTAATCACATTGACTGCGTTAACCGTTCATCCGTTTGGATGTTGACGCTTACTCTTCATTGGCGTTAAGAATCTGCTAATATAAGCGCCTTCTAAAAAAGAACCCTGACTTGCAATCAGGGAAAGGGCGCCATGGGGTTTAAAGCGAACGCAGCGCGCTGCCAGAGTCGTCGCGGCAACATGTTGTAGCCAAGACTTACTTGTGGACGGCAATGTTGATGTCTGGCTGATCGCGGGACTGTGGCTTTACTGTGACTAGACTATGAACTGACAGTAGCCGTATGCCGAATTCGCATGTTGATCGTACTATTTCAGACAGGGAGTGCTAATCTATCAATGCGGCAGTGAAATAGATGTGGAGGGCATCTGTATCTGTAAAAGCGTACGAGTAAGGGTGGGGGGTAGTTAAAATGGCTTTGGTGCCGGTGGAACTGCGATACCGCGTTCCAATACAAGGCAGTCCGGGGACGACGTCTTCAGTTATACCGACGGTGCGGCCATCCTCTTTTTGCGCCCCGCCTACTATTTCGCTCGATCGGATGAGCAACGATCCTGGGGCGCTCACCGGGATCATTCCCTGGCTGGCGATCGCAAGCCATTCGCATTGGATTTCCTTTGATTGGCGACGTTGCAGGCCGACGGGCGTTGACGCCCGGCCGGCGTTGAATGTTTCGCATAAAAACTTGCGCTTCGGGCAAGCGCTCCACGGGCACTAGGGGAAACTGTTATGGGTGGAACAACGACGTCCTTTTCAAATACGCCGCAGGCAGTGGATGATTTCTTCACCAGCGTTTTCACCGGGCTCACTGAAGACAGTTTCGGGACCATTATCCTCAACGTAATGGCCAACGATCTAGGCGGAAACGCCAAATCACTGTGGTCTGTCGATAACGGAACGAACAACACTGGCGCGATGAGCGGCTACATCGCAGCCGATTTGTTGACGCAGGACTTAGGACGGATTGAATCCGCGGGTTCCGATACAAGTGCCAACGGCGCAAAGATCTGGATTACGGCCGACGGGAAGGTGGGATACGATACAGCGTTCTTGTCGGCTGCCTTCAGGTCGCAGTTGCAGGGGTTGAATGCCGGCCAATATTTGACGGATACCTTTATCTACTCTATCCGGCTCGGCAACGGGACGCTCAGCTGGGCAACCGCGACCATTCAGTTCGCGGGGACCAACGACGGGCCGGTTCTGAGCGACACAAGCGATTCGGCGGCGGGACTCGAACTGACTGGAGCCTCGGCCCAGAACCTGGCGGCGATCACGGGCAATTTCTCGGTGAGCGATCTCGACGTCGGCAACACGCTGCATGCGTCGGTCGTGGGCAGCCCGGTGGTGCAGCTCAATGGCAGTCCGTTCTCGTTGCCCGCCGGGGCAGCCGCGCTGATCGCCAGTGGCGCATTCACGCTGACGGATTCAACCTCCAACGGTGGCGCGGCCAACATCGGC
>NZ_JBFUCU010000062.1:0-3366 GCF_056405075.1 Mesorhizobium sp. P2_A12 | reverse complement strand
GCCGCCGGGCTTCAGCGCTTTCGCGACAATGCCAACTTCACCGACAGTCGGGTGACCGGCACGATCGCGGCCCTCGATCTGCACGCCGGCTCAGCCGGCTATCTGGCCGAGATCGGGCCAAAACTGCGCGCTTTTTTCCTCGAGCGCGGCCTGCTGATGCGTCCGCTCGGCAATGTCCTCTATCTTCTGCCGCCCTATTGCATCACCGGCGACGAGCTCGACGGGCTCTACGACGCCATCGCGGAGGCCGGCGAACGCTTCGGCTCAAAACCATGAGCCGATCGTCGCGCATTCTCGGGTTTGGTCATCATGCGCCTGGGCGCAAAGTGGCGAATGCCGAGATCGAGAGCAATCTTGGCCTCGAGCCTGGCTGGATCGAAAAGCGCACGGGAATCCGTTCGCGCTTCTGGGCAACGGACGAGGACACGCTGTCTGGCCTTGCCGCGCAGGCCGGCGATATGGCGCTGGCGAACGCCGGTATCGACCGTAACGACATTGGTCTGCTGTTGCTCGCCACTTCGACGCCCGACCATCTCCTGCCGCCAAGCGCGCCCCTGGTCGCGCACAAGCTCGGCATTGGCCGCGCAGGCGCGGTCGATCTGACCGGCGCCTGCGCCGGCTTCATCTATGCGCTGATGTTCGCGGATGGATTCACCCGCCTGCACGGCAAACCAACGCTGGTCATCGCCGCCAACATCCTCAGCCGTCGCATCAACCCGGCCGAGCGCGCAAGCTCGGTCCTTTTCGCCGATGCCGCCGGCGCCGTTGTGATCGGTCCGTGCAAGGACATTGATCGGGGCATCCTCGGCGCTTCGGTGGATTCCGACGGCTCGCGCTACGGGCTGATCCAGATCCCCGCCGGTGGAAGCAACATCCCGTTCCATGGCGACCTCGATCTCGGACAAACGCGCATGACGATCACCGATGGCCGTGAAGTATTTGCCAAGGCGGTTGAGATGATGACTGCCTGCTCGCAGGACGCACTCGCGGCGGCCCGGATGCGGCCGCAGGACATCCATCGGTTCGTACCGCACCAGGCCAATGCCCGCATTTTCGATGCGGTCGGGCGAAACCTCGGCATCGCCGATGAAGCGATCGTCAAGACGATCGCCGAGTATGGCAACTCTTCCGCCGCGACGATCCCGCTCTCGCTGTCGCTCGCCCATCGGGCGGCGCCGTTCCGGCCGGGGGAGAAGGTTCTTCTGGCGGCCGCGGGTGCGGGTCTTAGCGGCGGTGCGATCGTCGTTGGAATTTAGCCGCGCGAACCGAACTGCCAAGACTGACCTTGAACGATGAATACAGGGACAACGACCAATGCGAAAACTAGTCGCCGGCAAGCTGCACGGCATCCACGTCACCGAAGCGAACCTCAACTACCATGGTTCGATAACGCTCGACCCCGACCACTGCGAGGCAGCCGGGATCCTGCCGATGGAATTCGTGGAGATATGGAACAAGAATTCCGGTGCGCGGATTTCGACCTATGTCATCCTCGGCGAGCGCGGTTCACGGTGCTGCATCCTCAACGGAGCGGCGGCTCGCACCTGTCAGCCCGATGACCAAATTATCGTCTGCAACTCCATCTACCTGGACGAAGCGCATATCACCTCGCTGAAGCCGCGCATCGTCACGTTCGACCAGGATAACTACATACTCGACCGCCTGAGCTACTCCGTCGATCTTGACACAGACGGCCGTTACAGTTTCTCGATCCTTGATGAGGCGAATGAAGCTTTGGCAATTCCAGCCTTGGTTTCCGGGGCGTGAGCCGCGCTCCGCAGATGTGCGAGCCTCGGCACTGAAGAGCGTCTGGTCTAAGACTCGACGAAGTTGCTGAAAAAGGCCGATGCCCACTGCGCCTTGGGCACCGTGGGCCTTCGTGGGATGGCGCAATGTCTCGCAGCTGCTGATCCGCGAACAGCGGTTTGCATGTCTGACCCTTGTCTCAGGTTACTTGCGGTGGCGGCTTGCAAATTCTTTCTGCTTTCTCAAGCGCCGCGGCTGGGTCCTCGACGACCTGGCTTTTCATGATCTTTGCCGCCGTGTCGATCAAGCAGGCCACCGTCTTCCGCATCGGCAGCGGTGCCAACCATCATCGCGAATATGGCTAGCCGAACGGCCGCAAGCAGCATTGAGGTGGGCCTTCGGCAAAGTGTTTCCCGCCGGCGCCAAGGCTCGCCAGCCATCCGACGCCTGATCGCGTTACATATCAGGTTCGTCGATCGGTGGCTTGGCAGCAAGACCGAGCCTGGCTCGTTGGCCATCGGCGTAATTTTCGGCGGGAAACTGTGTCTTGAACCGAAGAACTGTCAGTTTGCCGTCCTCGACAATATGAACAACCCATCCCCCACTACAACGCTTGACCCGCACGTCATTAGGTTCGCCAGCCACCATTGCTGCCCCTCATTTTCGTTGCCCTTGGGCTGAGACTGGAAGTCGTTCCCGCACATCGGAAAACATAGGACCTTACGTAACGTCAAGTCCCGATTTTGGGATAGCCGATGCCTTGTCGATTTCAGGGTGACGGCGATTCTGGTCCGCAACGTCCGTGAGTGCTCAAATCGATTTAGATGCGCAGATTTTGCATGTTAATTCAGCCTTGTTATCCACAACTAACGTGAATGGGAACGCGTATTCAGTCCGAGTACCTCTGCAAAAAATCTGCCGCTCTGGTGAGGGGAGCGGGCGATCAGGGCGTGTGAGGTGCTGACGTCAAACGCGAGATTCCGGAAGATTGATAAAATCGTTTGTTTCGATGAGATGCATCCACCCTGTGGATAGAAATACAGTCCCATGAACGGGCAAGCCTCTGGTGCGGGAGATGATGCTAAAGGAGACATCCCGCATGGCCACTCCACGCAAAAGCTCGGCACGTCTCGGCGCTACCAAATGCTCAGCCCCTCACCTCGCTCTCTACGGTGCGACGAAGCGCGCTGGCAGATCGCGGAAGGCACAATGGTTACCGATCCGCAGGGTGGATTCATCCTGTGGGTCGAGCCTCCGAACACCATCGATTGGCTCGACTCTTTCAGGGCTGCATCGCCCGGAAAATCGTGATCGCCCACCCTCTTGTCTTGACTAGCCCCAGCCTAGGGCTTATCTCGTCGCATTGTTAGCACTCGCCCTTGGTGAGTGCTAACCGCAGGCCGGCATAGCCGAGCTTTGTAAGTTATCCGGCGTCGCCGGACGCTTTTCTCACCGTTCTCATCGAGGAAGAAAAAATGGCACAGTCGAAGTTCCGCCCGCTTCATGACCGCGTGGTCGTTCGCCGGGTCGAATCCGAATCCAAGACCGCCGGCGGGATCATCATCCCCGACACGGCAAAGGAAAAGCCGCAGGAAGGCGAGATCATCGCCGTCGGCTCGG
>NZ_JBFUCU010000061.1:0-4596 GCF_056405075.1 Mesorhizobium sp. P2_A12 | reverse complement strand
CTTTGGCGTGGGCAGGGCGTCGTATTTCATACCCCTGAGAAGGCATGCGAACTTTGTGATCTTCTCCTGCGGGCCGGTCGCCTCGACGAGGCATCGCAAATGCTTGATGATATCGATACCCTCGTTTTCGATACGGACGAAGCGAGCTATCTAGCAGAATGCATTCGCCTTCGTGGCCAAATCGCCGCGGGCAGAAATGACCTGACGGGCGCCGCGCACCTATTCGAAACTGCGATTGCCACTGCCCGTCGTCAGCAAGCGAGACTCTTCGAGCTTCGCGCCACAACCCAACTAGCACCAGTTCTGGCACGTCAAGGTCGTGTCCATGAGGCCGCGACGCGTCTACGATCCGTGATCGACACGTTTGAAACCAGATATCCGGTGGTCGACCTCATCGCGGCACAACGGGCGCTGGACGCCCTGAGCCGTTGAGGTCGCACCATCTGCGTCGGTTCCGACAACATAGTTTGCGTCGATTTGATGCAAGCTTGGCTCATTGCGCACCCGAGACGCGCATTCGTCCGTTTGGACTGGAATGTAACGGAATGGTTGAGATGAGACGTCACGGTTGTCCCCGCGTAGGTCCGAACATGGGCGCGTTTCTGACATTCAGTCTGAAGAGTTGATTTTCTGCCTTGGGTTCAGAATAGGAAGAATCGCAGACGTCTTCTTTTGATCGACGGCCACAGGCTTAATGGAGCGTTGTTTCATAGCTTAGACCCGGAAATGAAACGGCGTCGGGCATCAGCGCTGGCCTGCCGGCGGGGTGGCCCTTGAGGATGTCGAGAAAGAACGCGGTGGTCAGGGCGTTCGCTTGCTTAGAGTTCATGAACATCATGTGCCCGCCATGATCGAACTTGGCCAACGCCTTTTCTTGACTGCTGATTTGATCATACGCCCACAGAGCGTTGTGTTTAGGCGATACCGCGGCATCGTCGGAGGCGAACATTATGAGCGTCGGCACCTTGACCTCCGCAATGCCCGTGTCGCCAAGGGCATGCAACTCGCCGCCTGGAGCTCCGGCGACAAGAGCGGCTACACGTTTATCCCAGATGGGCGGCATTGAGGCCGCAAACGGATCAGCGACACCATACTGCGTCGCAACCGATTGCTCATGGCCCACGAATTGGCATGATTCATTGGCGGATGGCTCCTTTTTATTTACAGCGCACCACGCATCGAGTTCTCTGAAGTTGACCCGGGCGCCTCCCGCCTGGAACACAGTGGTTCCGCCGCTCGAATGTCCCCAAATACCGATGTGGGAGGTGTCGATTGTCCCGGCCAGCTTGCCGCCCGGGGCGGTCAATGAATCAGTGTATTCGATCACCCGGACCACATTGGCAGGGTGATCGTAGAGCAGCCAGATCGCCCTCCCATCTTCCCGGCTAACTCCTTCATCCAGTGGTCCGCCGAGTCCAGTATCATAGTCCGCGGCAGCTACGACGAAACCATAGGATGCGAGTTGCCGACCCAACGCGCCGTAAAGGCCGCCGGTACCGTCGAGCCCGTGGATCAAGATCACCAACGGATAAGGACCGGTTGTTGCCGCAGGCGCATCCATCGACACCATCAAGATTGCGGCGTTGGGATCGGGGGCGGGACCGGCGGCGGGATACCAGACCATGGTCGCCATGGGATGCTTGCCGGAAATGTCGGGGATAGTGAACTTCTGGAGACCGACTGCAAATGGCCCTGGCTTCGTGAAGTCCGCGGCGAACACGGGTGAAAGACCGGCCACTAGCCACAACACGACAAGCCCAGCCAACGGAAGGCTCAACCGGCCCATATTCTCACCTCTTAGCCGGCTCCGTATCGTCGGCCTTCGGATATTTGACGCGGATTGCTGTCATTGACAATGCAGATCATGCCGCAAAGCAGCCGAACAACTCTCAATCTCCATGGCGCTGCCCCGTTGGCCCAGCTGAAGCGGCGTCTCTGGCAACCAAACTATTATTTTGTTTCATGTTTCGACCCGATTGAACTTTTCTAAACTGAATATTGGACTCAATCTCATAATTAAGATATCGCTAATATGTGAGGGAAAAGGTGGGAAGCTACTCAACGGGGTAGCTTCGGAGAGGAAAAAGTTTGAGTGGCTAGTGCCACTCAAATCGTGTGGATGTATTGTGCCTTAGCACGTGCAAACTCCGAGCTACCGTCAGCGCCGAGTAGACCCCAGGTTGTCATCAGGGGTGTGTTATGGCGAATAAATTACCCAAGGCCGACAAAATCACCGTAAGTGGTTTCGAGGATCACCTGTCCACGCTGGTGTTAAGCGGATCGGACATGGATGGCTCGGTCACAGGCTATGTTCTGACGTCATTGCCATCGAACGGCACCCTCTACCTGGACAATGCCCACACAATTCCGGCGGTCATCAACACGGTTTACGCAAGCAATACATTTTACTTCATGCCTGCGTCGGATTTTAGTGGCGTTGCCTCTTTCAATTATAACGTTCGCGACAACCAAGGCGGCGTTTCGTCGAGCTCAGCCTCAGTCACAATCAACCTAGCGGCGGTAAATGACGCACCCGTGGTGGATCTCAACGGGTCCGCTGGCGGGACTTCCGCAATCCTCGCCTATTCACCGGGCGGCGCGGCTGCAAAGATCGCCCCGTCTGCAACCATTACCGATATTGACTCCGCCAAGTTCGGTGGAGGCTCGCTACGCGTTGCGATCACCCAGAACAAGGCAGTGTCGGATCAACTTACTATCTCTACCGACGCCTCCGTGACACTATCGGGCGGCAATGTGTCCGTCTCGGGCACCAAAGTTGGAACGATTTCGGGTGGCAGCAATGGTTCTGATCTCGTCATCAGCCTGCTCAATGCGGCAACCCCGAGTTTAGTTTCCGTACTTCTCGAGCATATCTCTTATTCTAATTCCTTAGGCAGTCCGCCCTCGTCTCCTCGCACTGTCACATTCACGCTGGTAGACGGAGGTGGGACCGCCAATGGTGGGACCGATACCGGACTTGCTACGGCCACCATTAACGTCGGTACAGTCAATCATTCCCCGACCGGCTCGGTGACGATCGCCGGCACGGCGACCGAGGACCAGGTATTGACGGCGTCGAATACGCTGGCCGATGCCGACGGGCTGGGTGCGATCAATTACCAGTGGCAGCGCAACACTGGTTCCGGCTTCGTCAACATAGGCGGCGCGACGAACACGACCTATACGCTAGGCGATGCCGATGTCGGCGCCATGGTGCGCGTGGTGGGGAGCTACACGGACGGGCACGGCACGGCGGAATCTGTGGCAAGTGCTGGGACCGCGGCGATCGCCAACGTCAACGATGCGCCGACCGGCTCGGTGTCGATCGCCGGCACGGCGACCGAGGACCAGGTGCTGACGGCGTCGAACACGCTGGCCGATGCCGACGGGCTGGGTGCGATCAATTACCAGTGGCAGCGCAACACTGGTTCCGGCTTCGTCAACATAGGCGGCGCGACGAACACGACCTATACGCTAGGCGATGCCGATGTCGGCGCTACGGTGCGCGTGGTGGGGAGCTATACCGATGGCCACGGCACGCCGGAGTCGAAGGCGAGCACACCGACGGCGGCGATCGCCAACGTCAACGATGCGCCGACCGGGTCGGTGACGATCGCCGGCACGGCGACCGAGGACCAGGTATTGACGGCGTCGAATACGCTGGCCGATGCCGACGGGCTGGGTGCGATCAGCTACCAATGGCAGCACAATACCGGCTCCGGCTTCGTCAACATCGGCGGCGCGACGAACGCGACCTACGCGCTTGGCGACAATGATGTTGGCGCCACGGTGCGCGTCGTGGCGAGCTATACCGATGGCCACGGCACGCCGGAGTCGAAGGCGAGCACACCGACGGCGGCGATCGCCAACGTCAACGATGCGCCGACCGGCTCGGTGTCGATCGCCGGCACTGCGACCGAGGACCAGGTGCTGACGGCGTCGAACACGCTGGCCGACGCCGACGGGAATGGCACGATCAGCTATCAATGGCAGCACAATACCGGCTCCGGCTTTGTCAACATCGGCGGCGCGACGAATTCGACCTACGCGCTTGGCGACGGCGATGTCGGGGCGACGGTTCGCGTGGTGGCGAGCTATATCGACGGCCACGGTACGGCAGAATCGGTGGCGAGCACGCCGACTGCGGCGATCGCCAACGTCAACGACGCGCCGACCGGTTCGGTGTCGATCGCCGGCACGACGACCGAGGACCAGGTGCTGACGGCGTCAAACACGCTTTCTGACGCCGATGGGAACGGCACGATCAGCTACCAATGGCAGCGCAACACCGGCTCCGGCTTTGTCAACATCGGCGGCGCGACGAACGCGACCTATACGCTTGGCGAAGCCGATGTCGGCGCCACCGTCCAGGTGGTGGCGAGCTATACCGACGGGCATGGCACGACGGAATCTGTGGCAAGTGCTGCGACCGCAGCAATCGCCAACGTCAACGATGCGCCGGTTCTGTCGTCGGTGGCGACGAGCGCGGCGTATACGGAGAACGCGGCGGCGCAGACGCTCTCGCCTAGCTTGGCGATCTCGGATGATGACAGTTCGAATCTGCTTGGTGCCACTGTCCGCATCAGCTCAGGCGGC
>NZ_JBFUCU010000060.1:0-4628 GCF_056405075.1 Mesorhizobium sp. P2_A12 | reverse complement strand
CAAAACCGCCGCTACAACCCGCTCGCGAAGATCATTGGAAAGAGGTCGGGTCATCAGATGCTGGCCTCCATTCCCAGCCAGCATCTTGAATCACACAACCGACAAATCGGGAATCCCCTTCGATTCCATCAAAGCGTGAACCGCTCTAGCCCCCTTGGGGCGGGTCCATCGCACCCACCCCAAAAAAGCAACCGTCTGACCGCTAGTGAAGGACCTCAACAATCTGATGCGTCTCGGGATCAACCAAAACGGTCTGGTCATTGATAACCGCAACCCTGTATTTGATGTTCGGAACCTCCCTCAATTCAACTGTATCTGGAACCGACGAACCAAGCTTCAGCTCTAGCCCAAGCAGATTCACGGACGCCAGCGGTTGTTTCTTAACGTATTCACGAACGACCGTTTGTTCCTCTGGCTTGAGTACGACGACATCATCAGCGAAAGCCGCGCCAACGCTGCCCATTAGGACCAAAGAAGCAACAGCACTCGACAGATAGATTCTCATGATGACCTTCTCCTGAATTGCCCTCGCCCGTGCAGGGGAAACTAACTGCACTACCGGAAGTTCCCGCCCAGGCTCTGAGCGGTAGGAGCAAAGCCATTGTGACCCGCAATGGGTCAATAGGTCTGGCACCGCAATTGCATTGACATGTGTGGGGGTGGGGAAACGTCTGAAGGCCGCACAGCTTGGATGCAATGTCCCCGGAGGACGATTGTTCCACCAGCAAAAAAGCCCGCTAGGGTCGAGAGTGAGGGGCTCCTGAAGGAGGCCGGTTCGGGACATTACCGCCCACGTTATAACCCAGCCGGGATGCAGAGCCCGCCTGGGCCCGGCGGGCGAGGTAGGGGCGAGCGCGAGTCATCAGCTTGCACTAAATTAGTTCCATTTTGCGTGAGGATAGTAACCGCTTGTTCACCAAGTCCCGGCATTCCCGACTTTAGACGCCAAGGATCAAGCGTAGCGTCGCATGTGCGGACCTTCCTCCAGGTGCGCCCCTATGACTAAAGCTGGCGACTGACGTGCAAGCCCCACCCCAATGCCTGTGCGTCGTCAGGAAACAAAAACCTTGTGGGAAGCCAGCCAAAGCGGGCGGCGAGATTCCGCACCCAAATTCAGGATGAGAAGTTGAGAGCCGCCTATCGGGATGTACTTGGGATACGCCCGCTGCCCGTCCCGGCAGCGGGCCTAAGCGATGCTCGTTTAGTCCGCCAAGCCGGCGTCACCGAGCAAAGCCGACCCAAGTAGCGAGCAGTCGAGTTCCTCTGTGAACCCAACCTGCGGTTCAGCCTCCGGCAAAGAAATTTGGGTCGCTAAGCGAAGCAATTTCAATCTGGCCGTTTTGGCTGTGCGTTCAGCGCGCTCTGCCTCGACGACAGCCTTCGCGGTCCGGCCAATTTTAGAATATACACAGCCAGGACACATCGTTCATCTGACCTCGCACGCGTTCCCTCACGAGCTTCGGGCGATGGCCGACGCAGTCACCGAATGAAACATTTGCTGCGTCGGCCACTATTGCGGCGGACCTTAGGAAGCATATGCGCCGCAAGCGGGAGCTAGTGCACACAAAGAGGCGGGCAAGGCTACCCACGCCACTTGGAACGTACAGTGATTCCCGATTGAAGCCGTTGCAGGACGGATTATGAATCCCAACGTCGCCGGCGACTTATGGGCATCGGTGATTGAGAGTTCGTTGTGCTCCCCGCCCTTAAATGGGAGTTGGCATCATGACCAGCCAAGTAATCAGGTCTCGGCTTTTGACTGCGACATCCTGCGCAGCGCCTTCATAAAATCCGTCATCGAAGACAACGTCCCCGAAGACAGGTGGCGAGCGCTGGCCGTCGACTTTATCCGTGACCTCACCGGGAGCGATGACGTCGATCCCGACTTGCTGGAATGGATCGTGCGGAAGTAAGCTCCTAGGCTAACTCTCGTCCCGGAAATCCTGCACAGACGCATGCCGAAGCGCCACGCAGGAACTTCACGCGGGCCTTTATGCCGGGCTCCACCCATTCGACTTCCGGAGTGACTACCGCCTTCGGTAAGCCCTCTGGCGGCCGAGCCTTGGCCTGCTGCACCCGCTGCCATAGCCGGTCCTTGATCGATCGCGTAGTGCTGATGACAGCCTTGCCGGCATATTTGCCATCGCGGGCCATAAGCGCCATCGTTGGCCTGCCAGGTTCGCTCTGGACGCCGAGCAAGTCGAAATCACCGATCTCAAAACACTTCGTCTTCACCCAGGAACCGAACGGCCCACGGCGATAGGGGCTGTTGCGCCGCTTCGATACCATTCCTTCAAGCCCCATTCGTTCAACGCCGGCGAAGAACTCGGCCCCGCCACCTTCGACATGCTGGCTATATTGGATGATGCCCTCGGCCGGCTTGATCAGGTCCCAAAGAATTCTTTGCGTTCGATCACCGGCAGTGGACGCAAATCCTCGCCTTCCCTATGCAGGATATCGAAAGCGACAAAGGCCAGCAGCTCGGCATTCCACGCCATGCGTGAATGCATTTGGCGGAAATTCGGCCTGCCATCAGCTTCGGGGGCGATCACCTCGCCGTCGAGGATCAGTGCCTTGGCCGGCAGCTTCTCCAACGCGGCGACAATAGGCCAATAGCGCTTCGACCAGTCATGTCCGGTCTTTGTAAAGGCGCGGCCCCCGGCCCAATCAAGCACGAGCTGAGTGCGAAAGCCGTCATATTTGATTTCGTGCAGCCAGTCATCGCTGACCGGCGGCACCTCGACCAGATCGGTTCCTGCGGCTTGATGAACTTGAGCCGCTCACGGTCGCTACGCATTCACTCACGCGCTCCCCACTCGCTCTCTTAAATAGGTTTTAGCTAAAATAGTTCCGGAACCTTTGCCTAGAGCGGTGGTTCGAGCAACCATGACAAAGCTGAACGAATTGGGCCCGCCCCTTCCCGGCCATCGCCACAAAAGCGTACCGGATGACGAGCGGGAAAATTTCTACCCCTGCCCAACCTGCGGGCAGTTGGTTGATATGCGGGACCTTCGGCAAATTATTTGGCATGAAAGGCCCGGACACAAACCGCTCGATCTCGCGCCATGAACGCAAAAGGCCCGCCACGGAGGAAGCCGTGACGGGCCCCGAAAGATGTCGAAACAACTTTCGTGCACCCGCGTCACACAGATGCGTGGGCAAAACGAGCGGAATAACAAACTGTTCCCACGAAAAGCCCGCCACCGTGGTCCGGTGACGGGCCTCTCGGATACCAGCGAGGGGACCATGAATGCTGGCGATTCACAAACGTCAGAAAGCCGTCCGAGTTTCCTGAAATATTAGATGGTATGAATATGTACAGAGGGCGTCCCCGCGCGGATCCGGCAAAACAAAAAAAGCCCGCCACCTTTCGGCAGCGGGCCAAGCACACGGGGAGTCACTGTGGGACAGTGATCCAGCCGAACGTCGTCGGCGCGACAATGTTCCGAGGTCTGAGAAAAGGCCCGCCCGGAATGGGATACGGGCGGGGAAGTTGAAGTGCGCTGGGATCAACCAGCACACGGTCAACGAGCGGCGGAGGGGTTGGTTGCGAACTACAAACGAGGGATGACGCTCGGCGCGGCGGTGATAAGCGAAGGCCGCCGCCCTGCGCGGTGTCCGATTTTCAAAGGGCCGGTATTGGGGTAAATTACTCCAGGCTCGTACCGCTTACGCCGGGAGCATTATTATGCCTTGGGATAAAAATAAGGCTATTTCCTTGCACGAGGACGTGCTGGTGCTGGTGGAAGTCATGGCAAAAGTCATTGTGCAAAATCTGTAAGGGAGGCAATTGAAAGTGGCGGCATAACGTTGGTTCCAACTGGTGACGCGAAAGATTACGGACGGAATCTAACAAACGCAGGATTTGTTGAGACAAATACGACCATGCCAATTGCTGGAGAGGTTGTAGTTATACAACCAATAGATGGGCATCTTTCCGGACACATGGCTATCTATGACGGTAGAATATGGATTTCCGATTTCATACAAAATGAAAGCCTTTACCCAAATTGGGCTTATCGCCAAATAAAGACTAAATATGAAATTTACCGTCACCCCTGAGAGTAACAATGAAAAGTTACTCGTCTTCCAAGATCAAAGTCCATCTGGTACGCTGGAGAAACCACTTTATGTGGACTCACATGCAAAACCGCCGCTCTAGATGAGAGTTTCAGCAGGTCGTTCATTCGGTCCTGAGCGAGGAAGCTGAAATTGCTGAAGCTTTAGCGGTTCTCGGAGGACCGAGTGAACGTCCATAAGAATTCCGGACAAAACCGCTCACACTTTCCCTGGAATTGCTTTTAGCTAGAAGGCGATYTTCACTCCGAGCTTGGCRCCGACGGTGGAACTGTCGGACGAAGCCTTGCCACGGACTTCGCCGTTGACGGTGGTCAACTCCGACATCTTCAGGTTGAAGCCGGTCGACAGCGCGGCGGAAAAATCCGCATCGTCGAAGTCGATCTCCCTGGTGTCGATTTCGGTCGTGTTCTTGTAGCCGAAACGCTGCTGCAATTCGCCCCGCGCATAGGGGCTGATCACCATGCCGTTGCTTAGCGTGTAATCGCCATAGATGCCGGGCTCGAACTTGATCGCGCCAAAAGAAAGCCGGCTCTTGCCGAACTCGTTGC
>NZ_JBFUCU010000059.1:0-5566 GCF_056405075.1 Mesorhizobium sp. P2_A12 | reverse complement strand
GTCGAGCTTCTCGTCAAACGAGGTGCCGATTTGAGCGCGAGAACCCATCAGGGGATGACCCCGCTGATGATTGCGGAGAGCACAACGGGACGTTCGGAAATTGGCGCTTTGCTTCGTACTCTTGGTGCGAAGGAGTGATTTGGTCGATCGTCATTGGTCCTCCATGGCGGGACAGGTCCCGGCTTGTCTGGTCAACGTACCGGTATCGAAGGGGTTCCTGATCTCGGGGGCGAAACCGCCAACCCCTTTTGCGAAGGCCTGTGATCCTGCCTATGGGGAGCCTTTGTCTCGATCACACGTTCTAGCCGGAGCGCGAACCAGAACCGAGAAAGGTCGGCAGAATGTATTTCATTGCGTTGGCGACGGACTATGACGGCACTTTGGCTCATGACGGCATCGTCGCCAGGAAAACGCTCGCTGCTCTCGAGCGGTTCAAGAAAAGCGGCCGCAAGCTCGTTCTGGTCACTGGGCGCGAATTGCCCGATCTCAAGCGAGTCTTTTCCGAGGTTAGTCTCTTCGACAAGGTCGTCGCCGA
This sequence comes from Mesorhizobium sp. P2_A12, assembly GCF_056405075.1. NCBI lineage: Bacteria > Pseudomonadati > Pseudomonadota > Alphaproteobacteria > Hyphomicrobiales > Phyllobacteriaceae > Mesorhizobium > Mesorhizobium sp. P2_A12. The sequence continues at coordinate 5,031 of NZ_JBFUCU010000059.1, read as the reverse complement.
GAATGGAGCGCTGATCTACACACCGGCAAGTGAGGATGAGCGGGTGATCGCCCCATCGCCCGAGCCCAAGTTTGTTGCCAGGTTGAAGAAGCGGGGCGTGAAGCCGTTATCGGTTGGACAGTCGATCGTCGCGACCTGGGAGCCCCATCAGGCCACCGTGCTCGAGGTCATCAAGAACCTGGGGCTGGAGCTTGAAATCATCTTCAACAAGGGCGCGGTGATGATCCTGCCGAGCGGCATCAACAAAGCCACCGGGCTGGCTGCAGCCCTTCAAGATCTTCGGCTGTCGCCACACAATGTGGTTGGTGTTGGAGACGCCGAGAACGACCATGCCTTCCTGCAGGCCTGCGGCTGCAGCGTGGCCGTCGATAATGCAATTCGGGCGGTCAAGGATAATGCCAATCTGGTTATGCGTGGCGCACGGGGCAAAGGCGTGGAGGAGCTGATGGACAAGATGATTAAGCTTGATCACGCGATAGTACCGAGGCGCCACGACGGTATCGTCCTAGGATCGGCCGGCGGCGACGAGATCTATTTGTCGCCGACCGACACGGTCCTCATCGCCGGCAGTTCGGGCATCGGCAAATCCACCTTGGCCACCGCACTGACAGAGCGCTTCGTCGAGAGCAAGTTCCAGTTCTGCGTCTTCGATCCCGAGGGAGACTATGATGGCCTTGAGGGCGCCGTGCGGCTTGGTGACGGATCAAGCGCACCGACAAAGGCGCAAGTGCTGGATCTGATCGCCAAGGCCGACAGCAATATCGTCGTCAATGGACTGGCGCTGCGCGTCAATGAGCGACCTGATTTCTTCGCTGGCCTGCTGCCCGGCCTTGGCAGCTTTCGCCGCCGCACCGCAAGACCGCACTGGCTCGTTATCGACGAAGCGCACCATCTCCTGCCCAAGCGGCGCGACGACACGCGCGCGGTGCTGTCGTTGGAATTGCCGGGCACGATCCTGATCACTGTTCACCCCGAGGCGATCTCGACCGACGCGTTGCGCCTGGTGACGGCCATCATTGCGCTTGGTCCCAAGGCGAAGGACGTCGTGAACGTCTTCTGCCATGAAACCGGCATTGAGCCACCGAAGGCCGTGCCAACCCCCAAGGGCGCACGGGTGTTGTTCTGGTGGCCGCAAGCAGGCAAGAAAGTCAAAACGGTCAAGGTGATCGAGCCGCGCCAATCACTCAAGCGGCACAGCCGCAAATACGCCGAAGGCCAGCTCGATGAAGCAGGCAGCTTCTATTTCCATGGTCCTGACAATGCGATGAACCTCAGAGCCCACAATCTGATGATCTTTGCCCAGATCGCCGAGGGCATCGACGACCGGACCTGGGAGTTTCATTTGCGCGCCGGCGACTATTCCAAATGGTTCCGCCATCAGATCAGGGACAAGGACCTGGCACGCGAAACGGCCGATGCGGAAGAGGACAAAACACTGTCGGCCCAGGAGAGCCGCAAGCGCGTGCTCGATGCCGTGCGCCGCCGTTATACGGCGCCCGCGACGGCTTCGGATGAATAGCGGGCAACAGAGGGTCGCCCTCTACTGAATAGGTTTAGCTTCAATCCCCGACGGTACGCCGGGCGTCCAGACCTTTTAGCAAAGGGGGCGGCTGACCGACTACTTCTCCTGGCATTGGATCTTCTTAATCAACGTACCCTTTCGGCATCATGTCGCTCGCCCCCCTTCGTGGCCCATCGCCTTGCGGTCTCTAAAGGCCGATGCGGGTTAGCCGAAATCATTGCCGGACCGCGTCCTCAAATGGAGTTTGGTTTCTCAAGTGCCGGGCTGGAACTCAGGGGCCGCCCTTTCGTTCAGATCCTATCCAACAGGAGAAACGGCCATGCCACGAGGCGACAAATCGAAATATACCGAAAAGCAGGAACGCAAAGCCGACCACATTGCCGAAGGCTACGAGAAGCGTGGGGTTTCCGACAACGAAGCCGAACGCCGGGCATGGGCAACTGTCAACAAGGACGATGGTGGCGGGAAGAAAGAGGGAGGTTCTGGCCGCGGCAAGCACACAGGTCATCCTGCGGCCCGCAAGGGCGGTGAAACTGGCGGCAAGGCATCCGCCGCACGCTCGGCCGCGAGCCGCTCGGACTCGGCGAAGAAAGCTGCGGCCACGCGCAAGCGGAATGCCGAACATCGAGCCCGTTGACGCGGCAAATTGAGAATGTGCGGAGGACAACCACGAAATCCCGGCTCGTTAACGAGATCAGTGGATCCCGGCGAAGAAGCATTCGCGGTGATGACCGCATTCGCGGCCGACCGAAGGTCGACAGGGGCTCCCTGACCGCCATCGGTGCTTTCGAAAGAGCGACAGTGGGATGATTTGACCTGAACGCGAAGACCTGCCGGAAAATTCCGATCAATGAACAAGGCGAGGTGCTGAGCAGGATTGGCGACGTTGCGCTGGTGATAATGGTAGGTCCCCAGCGTCCACTCCGTACTCGGATTGAGCGATGGTACCACCAGAGGCGGCATTTGTTCGACGGCATCGTTCGGCAGATGATGGGGTGCCTTGGTGGAAGTCCCCGGTCACCTGCGCTGCCGCAAGCGTCCCAAAATCGGCGCCGCTTTGATTAACCTGCACGCCGATCGGGTCGGTGATCCAGGTCAGTCGTGTTTCAAACCCAGTTCGAGAGAACCGTCTCCATCTCTACGGTCTCGACCTGCTGTGCGAACCTTTGGTGATAGACGGTGAGCAGTGCGTCATGCGTTGCATCGGAAGAACTGCACAGTGCGTCTGTGACCAGGACCACGCGATAGCCGAAATCGATGGCTCCGAGCACCGTTGCCAGAACACATACATCGGTTTCGCCGCCGGTGATGACCAGCGTGTCGACGTCACGCTCCATCAGAAAGGATTTGAGGCGACCTTCGAACCACGGCGAGTAAATGTACTTGTCGATAATGACGGCCGGCGGGCAGTACCCGGCCAATGGCGGCAACAATTCGATGATATCGGGACCGACATTCTCGACCGTCATCGACGCCCAGCGCTCGTAGTAGCGTTTCCATGTCCCAACACCCTGCCCCGGCTTCTGAGCGGGCAAAAAGCGCGTGAAGACCGTCTGTGCCGCCCGTCTTTCGACCAGCCTCTCGATCTGCGGAAGTACGCGGGTAATCCAGGGCGTCGCCCATTGTGATGGCTCGGCAAACATGCGTTGCATATCAACGCAAATATGCATGGATCGCTGGTCCAAGGGACCATATGCCAAACTTGGCATTGACATCAGCACCTCCCCAACCAGCGGTGACTTCTAATTGATCACTCCTCACCGCGGTCAAGGAAGCGAAACGTCACTTGCGGGGACACGTTCCTAGGGCAGGTACAGGAATCGACTCCGCGAGCCGACGCCGCTGGACGAATGGAGGCGTGCCCGAGCGTGTCGAGAACCGATTGGAAACAAGAACTGAGTGGCGGGTTGTCTCTGCGGCAAGGTCCGCTTCAACGCCAGTCGAGAGTCCAATACGTGCTCAAGGAACAGGTACGCCCTTCTCGAGTTGATAGTCCGACAGGCGAAACTGCATTGCAGGAAGCACGTCAGCGCAAACAGCGAGGAAGGTCCCATGGGTCTCGGCACAATTCTAATAATTCTACTGATACTTCTATTGCTTGGCGGCTTCAGCGGCCTCGGCGGCAGTCCGTTTTACGGCACCGGCTATTACGGCGGCGGCGGACTTGGGTTGGTATTGCTGATCGTCATCATCCTGGTTGTCCTCGGCCGCCTCTAGCGCTGCGGACATGGCATCGCATTAGCCAGCTGATCGAACAGCAAATCGGCTGGCTTTTTGTTGATGGCGACCGCCGTCACGCACGGTTGGGTACGGCGACGGAAGCCCAACCGCTTGCCCGGTGCGCTTGGCCCTAGGCGTCGGCCTTATATTCTCAGCTTTCGAGAATGTCCGTAAAGAGAAGACGTCTTGGAACCTCATGAGCCGCGCGACGTTCCGCCTTCTGTGAAACGAAGGAGGCGATGTGTCATGGACTGGAACCGCGTCGAAGGAAACTGGAAGCAGGTCAAGGGTAAGGTCAAGGAACAGTGGGGCAAACTCACGGATGATGATCTTGACCGCATCGCGGGTAAACGCGATCAGCTCGAAGGCAAGATCCAAGAACGCTACGGCATCGAAAAGGATCGAGCCCGTCGAGACATCGATGACTGGTATGGCAGGCAGGGGTGGTAGAAGTTGATCGGCGCCGCGTTACCGGGCGTGGCGCCGACCATCGTCCGAAGGTTATATTCCATGACGCGAAAAGAGCTTGTTTCAACGCCGGAGACGTTGCTGAAGATGGCCACACAATCAATATTAGCAAATCCACGGATCAAAAACAAATCGCGCATTAATTACCGGGCTCAATGTCGGGCCGGTGGAGGACAATTCATGAAAAAGACGTTGCTAATATTGAGCCTTATTGTTCCGCTCGCAGCATGCTCACGCACCGAGCAGGGTGCTGCAGTCGGCGGTCTAGGCGGAGCGGCAATTGGTGCAGCCGTAGCCGGTGATCCGGTGAAAGGCGCGATCGTTGGTGGTGCCGCTGGAGCCATTGCGGGCGCGGTGATCGGGCATGCCAGTGAAGCCGGTCAGTGTCGCTACAGAGATAGCAATGGGCGTGTCTACATCGCAAGGTGTCCCGAAGGGTATTGATGACGCTATTAAGCCGCGTCATCAGTGGGGTCACTCGGCTCGACGCTCGGCCATTGTCTTTGGCAAGCCTACGCATCTTACAGGCGTCGAAGACCCAGCATAAAGGCGGTCAACGTAGCGCTCGCGCATGGCACCGCTAATAGCGCGGCCACGACAGCGGAGTTCGACTTTTGCTCTGCGCGAAATGGAATGGGGCGGTGTGCCGGCGAAGCACTCGGGACTAGTGCATTCAGATCGGACCTGCTGCCATGTCGAACGGAATAGGCGCGAGTGAATTCGGCGCCGAGAAGAAAGATTTCCGATGAGTAGTAAACCCACAGGAGTATGACGAGCAGTCCGCCGGCGGCCCCATACGAGGATGCGATCGCACTGGTGCC
>NZ_JBFUCU010000058.1:0-5638 GCF_056405075.1 Mesorhizobium sp. P2_A12 | reverse complement strand
CGCGTGACCCTGCATATCCTGACAGCCAACTATCCCTACTCGATCATCGACGCGAAGGCCAAGCCCGGCGACAGGATGAGATTCGAGGGCGACGTTGTGCATGTCGACGAGGATTTAGGTCGGGTGACGGTGCAGGTGCTCGGCCGTGTGACGGTCGAAGCCAGTACGGTCGAACTGGTCAGAAAGTACCAACGGCCGAAAGGCACGGCGTCCCTGATCGACGAGCCGACCTGATCCAGACTCTGGACCTTGACGAATGCCGCCCTTGCCACCCTGGTTTCCTTGATGCCCGCCAAGACAGCCAGGCACGCCTTCTCTGGACAGGCAGGCTCGCACCGGGTGCTACAGTCCATCTGTCTTGTAGCATTGCGCTATGACTTCGCCGCGGCGCACATTCTTCGGAGTCGGCGGCTGTTTGAGGGGATCTTCAAGATCCTGGATGCCAAGGAGACCGACCGTCAGTTCCAGATCCTTCTTTGAAAGCTTTTTGTTGTTGCGCAGGTGGATGATGGCGCTGCAATCAGCCTGTTTCTCATCGTCGGTGTAGTCGAACGGGTTGATCTCCGGGCGGCTTGCCTGATCGCCGTAATAGTTGAGTATGCAGGCTTGGTACAGCACGAAATTGCGGTAGGAATCCGGGTACATCCCCAGCATTTCATAGTCGTAGTCAACCACGGGCCCGTCTTCAACGAACGTATTGACGGCAGGTTCGTGGCTCGTAAGTTCTTGTGTTTTTCTGAAAAGCTGTTTGTATTTGTTGACGAAAAACATGTGCGGCTCAGCAAAGAACAGTACGTTCTGGCCTATAGAATTCTTACAGCCGGGAGTTTCGATGCCATGGCTGTCTGTAAAAGACGGGCCGGAGAGATCGCCGGAAATTAAGAAAGCGGCGTTGGCGGCGGCTTGGTTCTGCTCTGGTGGCGAACCCGCAGCCTGCGGATTTGCAAGATCGTACAATTTTGGAAAGACGGTTGTTTTAATACTTGCGGTTGGCGGAAATAGGTTGTTGCCGTTCTCTTGGGACAGAAGTGGGAAATTTGTCTCGACAAGTCCCGTCGGGCAAGGCTGACTGTTGGGACCTGGGCCATAGTGAAAGCGATTTCCCGGTGGGGCAACGCACGAAGGGTTAGAGGCTGCATTTTGAATTAGCCAAGCGTCCGAGAACGTTGGAGCATCGAATGTGTAGTCCGGAAAGCCCCATTTCCCGTGCCCATCCAGTTGCGCAACAGCGACTCTATAGCTTTCCTCGTTCGTCTCGCATTGTTTGGGGGGAAGCGCGTGCCAGCCTTCAACCTTGATATAGTCGTCGTCTCCTGCTCCCATGCTGCCATCGAGCCACATGTAAGCGACTAGAATAACAGCTTCGCCGGCATTGCAAATTCGACTGGCAGCATGAGCAGGCATGGCTATGAGGATGCAAAGGAGAGTGATCGAAAATACGCGCATGACGGCGCCGATCTTATGAGGGTTGTTCGGCTAGTCGGGCGAACCGGCAAGCCGACGGCACTCGGCAGCGTAAACCTGAGTGGCCGCTGCAGCGATCAGAGCAGCGTTTGTTGGAATTCGCCCCACCAACTGCTTCCGCCATCGACACCTTTGCCTATGAGGCTATCATGGCCGGGAGCTTCCGCAATTCAGCATTTCGGATGTAGGCGTCGCGCTCCTGGTCTTTCTTAGCCACGGCCATCGTCTACCTCCCTGAAATCCTGCAGGGAGGCATGCCGCAAATCTTCCTCCCCGCGCAAGTGCTTCACGCGGCCGATGATCCCCGGCTTAACCCATTGCGTCGCCGGCCGCTTCATGCCGTTCGGCGGCGGCCCGGCGTGTTCCTGAACACGTTTCCACAGTCGGTCTCGGATGGCGCTGCGAGCGTTGATGAAGGCCGAACCGACATATCTCCCGGTCGCACGATCCGCCATCAGCGCAAACGCCGGTTTGCCTGCTTCGCGCTCGACGCCGAGCAATTCATATTCGTCGATCGAGTAGCACTTGGCCTTCAGCCAGTTTGTCGACGGGCCGCTACGGAATTTGCTGTCGCGCCACCATGCCCTCCAGCCCGGCCTGGTCCAGCAGGTGAAAGATGCCTTGGCTTCACCCGGCAGCGCTTCACTGAACTGGATGCGCCCGCCGGGCTCAATCATGCCGGCGAGGATTTCGCGGCGCCCTTCCAGCGCCATGTCGCGCAGATCGTGGCCGTTGAGATTCAGCAGACCGAAGGCGTCGAAATAGAGGTCGTGCTGCCGGAGCGTGATCGCCTTGCGAAGTTCGCCGAAGTCCGACAGGCCGGCATCGTTGAGCAGGATGATCTCGCCATCGACGATGGCGCTTTCGGCGCCGAGGCTATTGGCCTCTTTCACAAGGTCGCGATACGTCGCCGTCCAGTCGTGCCCGTTGCGTGTGTAGATCCTGGTGCCGTCTTCAGCGATGACGAGCTGCGAACGGTAGCCATCGAATTTGACCTCGTGAATCCATCCGTCACCCTCGGGAGGCTGTGTCATGGTCGAACAGAAGACCCAGATCACCAGGAGACCCGGGTCGAACCGGTGTCCAATGTCGATTTTGACATTTCGGTCGGCATTGAGGTTCCCCGGCACAAGATTCGGTTGCATCGTCTGCCAGCTCGTATTGTCAAAATCGTACCCGCCTACGAAGCCTCCTACGAGTATTTCCTGTTGGCCGACGGTCGCATCGTCATCGTCGATCCAGACACGCTGAAGATCGTGCTTATCCTGACCTGACACTAACGTATCGCGCTGAAAAGGCTCGCCACATCGACGTGGCGGGCCTTTCCATGAGATCCGGCCGATGAATCGCTGTTAGCGCATGGAACCAGAAAGGCCTTTCCGCGTCATACAAGCAGGTTCCTGTGCACTCGGAGTTGGCATCGATGTTTAGGCTCCTTCTTGTCGTTGCCGTGGCATTCGCTCTCGCGTGCGGCGGGACCGAGGCGGCTAAGCTGGACCAAACCGCCGTCAACCAGGCCCAATTCGGCGTCGGCGAGCCGAAAGGTGCCATTCCAACCGTGCTGAAAGCCCAGATTCTTCTAGATCGCGCCCGATTCTCGCCCGGCCTGATCGACGGCCGCCTTTCAGAGAACTTCGCCAAGGCGATTGGGGCCTTTCAGACCGCGAACGGATTGCCGTCAGATGGCAAGCTCTCTCAGGAGACCTGGGACAAGCTCATGGCAACCTCCACCAGTCCGGTCCTGGTGGTCTACGAACTGACACCCAAGGATGTGCGCGGACCCTTCACCAAGCGCATTCCAGCTCGCCTCGAGAGGATGGCTCGTCTGTCGAGGCTTGGCTATCACAACGCGGCGGAGAAGGTTGCGGAGCGCTTCCATATAGGCGAACAATTGCTCAGAAAGCTCAATCCTGGCATCGGCTTCAGGAAGGCCGGCACGATGTTGTTGGTCCCAGATGTTGGCCGAGGCGATCCTCCCGCCGCGGTTGCTGGCGTCGAGGTCGACAAGGGCACTCGCCTGGTGCGCGTGCTTGACCCTTCTGGCAAATGGCTCGCAGTCTACCCCGCCTCGATCGGGAGCAACGAGAAGCCGGCGCCAAGCGGCCAGGCAGAAGTTAAACGCGTCGTACGCAATCCCACATACCACTACGATCCGGACTTCGCTTTCAAGGGAGTAAAGACTAAGCGGCCTTTCACCATCGCTGCTGGGCCGAACAACCCCGTCGGATCGGTCTGGATCGACCTCTCGATCGAAAGCTACGGCATTCACGGGACGCCCGAACCCCGCAAGATCGGCGCGACTTTCTCACACGGCTGCATCCGGCTGACTAACTGGGATGCCGAAGACCTCGCTTCTATGGTGCAGAAGGGCACGAAAGTTAACTTTAAGGACGAGATGGCGGACGCAGGCGTCAAGCTCGCCGATTAAACCATACGCACGGAGAGGATCACGGGCATAGCCAGCCGCACTTGGAAACCCAGCGCCTTCCGCAATCTTCATAGCTCAAGGCCGAGTAGGACGTCACGGGCTTGTCGGTCGTCGCCTGGCGCGCTCACCTCAGCACCCGCCAAACGATGGCGGCACACAGCAAAAGCACGATCGCGGCACACGCAATCAATACACCTCTTCGCGTTTGCCAGCTTGGCGGCTCAGCCGGCACAAGCCTGAACTGCTGGGCATGCTCGGTAGCGATTTTCAGGAGGGATAAAGCGGTTTCGTGCCGCGTCCACCCCTGCGCTTCCGAGGCAGTGACCAGCGCTGCGAATGCGGCTTCCAAGGCGACTTCACAGTTGGCCTCCCGGTCTGGGCTATCCTTTGGCAATATGGGTGGTTCGACGGCTCGGGACATGCAGACAAATCGGCTCGCCTAAGAAAGGTTCCCGCACTGCCAAGGGATATATTAGCATCTTCTTGACGAATGAATTCGCCACTACAGAGTGTCCTATGCAAGGCGGGATCCTTAAATCATCACTCGCCCATTGCGATACGTGCCGCAATCCGGTTAGCGCAATCCCCGCATGACGGCTTCCTATTTCTTTATCGATCTCTTGGCTTGGAATGCCGCCTGCTCGAATAGCGACCCTAACTTTCTGTCAGTCTCGAGCTGGACGATTCAGCCGAACGACGCCAAGACTAACCGAATCACGCTGACGCTGGCGACGTGATCTGAGAAGCCGATCCGCATGATCGAGGCGCAAGTCATTGATGGGTTCGCCGCAACGGGAGGATTATATTCCTGATCTGAATCATAAAGGCAAGGTGTCAGCAGCTATTCTTCAGGCCGAGCAGGCTCGTCGAGAAAGGCCCCCGCCTATACTCGTTCTCGACGAGCCCTCCGCCCCCATCCCCGGCGTCAAAAACGGTTGCGCAGTCTGCTTCGGCCGTCAAGCGGGGCGTGCCAATCGCATGTTTGTTCGTGCTGTCAGGTTGCGCCAAAGCCACATTTGGTAGACGTGTACGGGTGCGCGCCTGCTATGGCGCGGGGACCGGGCCATGAACGCGAAGGGGCCGCCACTTCCGACAAGCACAAAAAGTCCGTCACCTTGGGCAAAAGGTGACAGGCCTCAAAGACGCCAGCAGAGGGCCATTAGCTGGCGGAGAAGGTAACTTTCTGCGGAAATATTTGTGCATCTAAAACATAAAAAGAGCCCGCCACCGGGAAACGATGGCGGGAAGTGTGTGGGTGCTCGGGGGGTGACAACCGAGCAGGATCAAAACTTCACTCTCTGCAACAGGTTCCAGGAAGCCCGCCACTTTTTTCAACAGCGGGCCAGAAGCGACCCCCCTTTCCGTAGAGAGCCCGCGCCACGGTAGGGGACCAGTTGACGCGGGCCGGCTGGATGTATGCCCACCAGCCTTGCGACGGAGCCAGGCAGCCGGGCATCCGAAGCTTAAATCAACCATTCGAGACGGCTAATGTTCCATCGGCCTAGGCTGCAGAGGGCCTGTCTCCACTGGATGAATGGCGCATCCTTACCGGTGATGCCCTTGACGTTTCAACAGCGCAACCCTGTCTGGGGGCCGAGATCGACCAAATCACTCCTTCGCACCAAGAGTACGAAGCAAAGCGCCAATTTCCGAACGTCCCGTTGTGCTCTCCGCAATCATCAGCGGGGTCATCCCCTGATGGGTTCTCGCGCTCAAATCGGCACCTCGTTTGACGAGAAGCTCGAC
>NZ_JBFUCU010000057.1:0-5695 GCF_056405075.1 Mesorhizobium sp. P2_A12 | reverse complement strand
AGTTGACGCGATGCGAATTAGAGCCATGACCGAACAGGACGTCCCTGCCGTATCGAAGCTGCTTGGCGAGTCCTGGCGCCGCACATATGGACCAATCGCAGGCTGGGCGGAAACGGCCAAGATTTCGGACGTCCATCATGCCCCGCAGCGGCTCGCGGAGGAACTGGCGGACACCAACAAGATAGCGTTCGTCGCGGAACGGCCGGATGGGTCTCTCGCCCGACTATGCGATGGCTGAGATGGATGCGGGAGGTGACGTCATGCTCGACCGCCTGCACATAGAAAAAAGTGAATTCGGATCCGGGTTGGCGGCCGACATCCGCCGTACTTGCGGCCCATGTCGGCATCCCGAGCATCGCGCTAGAAGTGCTTGAGAGCAACGATCGGGCGCTGGCCTTCTACCGCAAGCACGGTTTTGAGATTGTCGATCGCAAGCCTGCGTCCTATTGTAAACGTACGTTTCTCTTCCCCTCCGGCTTAAAAAGCCTCATGCTGTCGGATGGCCACGTTTTATTTCGACTTCCGGGACGACGGCGAGCTTATGCCCGACCGAGAGGGCTTGGATTTTGAAAGCTTTGGCGAAGCGAAACGCCAGTCAATCCGTCCATTGACAGAAATCACTCAGTAGACCCTGCCCAAACACAGTCACCATGTGTTTGCCGTACGCATCCGAAATGCCGATGCTCGAACACTTCTTCGCGCGTCGATTGTTTTCGATATTGATGTCGATCAGGCCTAAACGCGCTACGCGATCAAACCATAGATACGGCGGGCTGCCTGTTAGATTGTTTCGCGCGGCGGAAAGCCGATTGGCCGGCGCCTTCCCCAAAGCTTCCACCCAACAGCGCCGGCCACCCCCCGCAAAAATCGTTGAGTTACATGTTGCTGGCCGGCCGGGGCGGGGACGACGGTCGATACGCTGGCGACGGCCGCTTGGGCGGCATGTGGGCCAAGGACACGCGGATCGGTTGAGTTGACACCGATAGGGCACCAGCACGGCGCTTGAGTAACTTAGCTGACATCTTAACCACAAGGTCTCGTATTTCCATGGCCGCTCCCTCCGAGAGCGCCCCCGCCGTTTTTAAATTAGCAACGGGTAAAGTTCCCCGCACTAAGATTTGACATATCGGGCCAAAAAAACGGACGATCAAACGTACTGTGGGTCGAAAGCACCAACCAGCCGTTCGTATTCGACCTCTGATTCTCCATAGCCCCCGTCGGCGATTTCAACGAGCCCTTCCCGGTCGCGAATGGTGACTTCCCCACGTCGCGACTGCGCGCGACCTTGCTGGAATCGCGGATCGCATGCGGAAAATGATAGGTGGAGTTCGAGACGCTGACGAAGTCCTCCGTCACCCCGCCTGCGCAATTGAAATTTAGCGCGGGGCGGCTGTCCAACGCGGTTGCACCTGCGCGAGCAGCGCCTCAACCATAGGGAGCATGTTTCTAACGATGATCGCATCACCCGCTGCATTTGGGTGGTCGTGGTCCGGTTCAAGCAACTCCGGATGCCCAGTCACGCCCTCCTTGAAGTCGGCGTAGAGCAAGTCTCCATGCTTGGTCGCTAGCTCGGAGAACATCGTTGAAAACAGCTCGGCATAGTCAGCCCCGAGCCTAGACGAGCAATAGCCATAGGCCGCGGTTCCAACCACAAGCACTGGAACGCGCTTCTGGTCGAGGATACTCAGAAACTGGTCGAGGTTCGCTCGCGTGTCCTTCAGGTCGATTTGAGCGCAATCGTTCTGACCCAATTCGACGATGACAACGTGGTTTGCAGGGTTCGCCTGCAGGTCAAGGCCATCCTTGGATTCCGCCAGCCAAGCGAGACCCCGTTCGCTGTCGTTTCTGTACCCCACCTCGACAATTGACACTGGGTGCCCGGCAGCGTTCAGCGCCGACTTGAGCGTGGCCGCAAATGCGTCAGCCGGAGCTACTCCATAGCTGTTGATGTAGCTGTCGCCGAGGGTGACGATTGTCGGAGGTGCATCCTCGGCATCCACGTTGCCGGCTAACCCCAACATTGCAGAAAGTCCGGCAAGGGCCACAAACGAAACGTCACGCACTTTTGTCATGATCTACCTTCCAGCGGGACCATTCGGGGCTATCCTGGCCGCAGCGCCCGCGATGGATCGTAACAGCACATTCTCATATGACCATGGGGCAAATTTCAAACATGGGGCCCTGCCAGGACGTGGGCCGAGCCATTCCGCTGTGTCAGGCGCATCGTTGGCGTCACAACGCTCGCGATTGCGTTTCAAACCTTGGAAGGCTCCATCCCTCGCGAAGCCCATCATGCGGCGGCTTCATGTCGACCGCGAAGACGACCGTGCTCCCAGCAAACGACACCTCAATACAAATTTGGGCTTGCATTTCGATCCGCGATTAGACGACTGAGACACTTCTCTATTCGGCGTATTTAGGTCAATCACTATCGAGCTTTTCGTGTCTCCGGCGTTTTGACGTCTTTCGCAGGGCCTTGCTTCTCTTCGGGATCGGCGTTTCGTCCTCCCAGCATGGGGTCAGGCGAATGAGGCGGCACAATCTACCAAGCGTCTTGATCGCGTGTTGCAATCAGTACGAGTGTCTCAGCGAGCTCGCCTCATCCATCGTCCTGCGAAGGACGTCCGTCCACCAGCGAGCGGAACTCTGTCTCTCTCCTTTCCGGCCTTCTAGATCAGGTGGCTGACGCCATGGTTTTCCCTCGTCCAGCGGAACTCGGTGCCGTCCAGCCACATGCGATGCATGACGACTGCCAGGCGACAATTGCTTTGCGCATCCCGCGCCGCTTGGCGACGTTCATCGCCCAGGCCTTGAGCCACGACCATTCGTCACGCGAGTCATCAGCGTTTGTGCTGCCTGATAGAGCAACGTCCGCATCATGCCGTCCCCGCACAGGGATATGCATCCAACGCGCTTGCTTTCTGCGCAGAAGACCGCAGATGTCGTCTCGATGGCGATCGCCTTTCCCTACGGCAGCTTGCGGGCCGTCAAGAGTGCCCGCCGCTTCTGGCTTGTGAGCGGCTCACATGCACCGGGCGGTACAGGTTGACTCGCATCATCTGCGCGATGCCGCGCGCGTCAATGCGATCGGTCTTGTTCGGCTGCTCAGGAACGCTTTCACATGACGCGTCTCGATGCAGATGACCGGCAACCCGGCGCACGCCAGCCCCTCGAAAAGCCATTGCGACATGGGCCCGGCCTCGAGACCGACCCGTTCAATGGTCAGGCAGGATCCTTCAGGACGGCGAAGAGATCGTCGCAGTGGCTGACGACCTTCACCTCGCGGCAGATCCTGCCAGATTCATCGACAATACAAACCGCGGTCTCTTTCACCGCGACGTCGAGGCCGATAAAGTGCTTCATGCTGCGCTTCCTTTCCTGATGCTTGTGGCTGTTTGGACAGACCCCGTTCTATCATCAGCTCGAAGCGCAGCACCTTCCTGCATCACCATTGAAGAAGGGGCGCAAGCCGAATACCCCATCTACTGAGATCAATCCTGTTTGCGGCGACCCTTAAACGGAGATCCATTGGATCTGGTCCGGCTTTTCGGCTGCTCGGATTGCAAGGCCGCTGGGCGCGACCGCCGGCCGCAAGCAGCAACCAAGTCCGAGACCAGTAGCATGTCGTCGGATCGCTCTTCCATCAATTGCTCGATGGTGAATTCGGCCGGGCCCTCGGCTCATCTAAGTGTTTCCTTCGCGCCGAGATTGGTGCAATGCAAACACTTAATCATTCATCTCTTCGGCAGATAGCCCTTATCGCGCAGGCTGACGACCGGCCCAATCTCATTATTTTGGCAAGCGCTCAAGTGTCGCTGCGCGCGCCATTTGCGAAGCGTACCCCCAACGCCATATCTGTCAATGCGATTGCGGTGCCAGGCCTATCGTCGACAGCAAAGCCCGCTTGCCTCAGATGCTATAGCAGCTGCGGCTGAAAGTTCTTCCCAGGACACACGGGACGAAGGAACGCCGCTCCCCGCAATCGCAGTCTGCCTCAGTGCCACATTCTCTCTCTGAGCCAATTAAAGAACCTGTTGCCACCGATTATCCGGCGGACCCTTGCAGCAACCCATTGCCCTCTCATCGTAGTCCCGACATGACAACTACAGACGACGTCGTGCAATTGCCAGTCAGTCAGTTCGAAGAAGCGCTTTGCTTCCCCATAGGTATCATCCTTCAGGCCCAACGCACGCAGTATCGGATCCTCGAAAGCCACTGTGATTGGCGAGCCCTCACAGCGCACTGCGTCGCGGGCTTCCCTTTTCAAATGCTCGGTGCCGGTTAGGGCTCCCAGGCGTCGCTCGGGATGTGCAGCTAGAAGCTCTGCCCAACGCTCGATGCGCTGTTGCCTAGTCATGATCGGGTACGTCGACAAGGGCTCCACTTCTGCGATTGTCTGCAGTTGGTTTAGGGTTTGGTATTTCATCGTCAACTCCTGTGGATCGAAGGTCCCCTCCCAACAAAAATTATCGCGCTCCGACTCGCTGACAAGAGCGCCAAGCGGTTTCTCAAACGAGCCAGTTAGGCGTTGGCAAAGCCGATCGTCGAAACCGTGGAATGACCGAAAAATGAAAGCCCTCCAACAGGCACAAAAAAGATCGGATGGTTGGGATGTAAAACGATACACTCCGCAATCGCGAGAATAAGTTCTGTCACCGACTCGGCGGTTAAGGGCTGGCGCCGCCGCTGCCCGGCTTTGTGACCGCGCCCATACTAGCTGTGAGATTTCTCTCCGCCGCCGCAACATCGCGCTGGGCCGTCGCCGAGGCATCAGCGTTCTTATGAGCACGAAGGCCGCGGTGGAAATCCGCGCGGCGCAAGCAAGCGGGAAGACGTCTTAGACACGCTCCTCACATAAGCATCCGGACGACTACACGATTGAGGGTTGGCGCACGCTTCGAGGTTACTTGGGGCTCTGCGCCGAAGAAGAGATAAATGCGTGGGATCATTAAGCCTTGTGGGCTTCGGGAACAAAGTTGGCGGAAGGGAGTTAAAAGCCGTCTCACCGGTTGACCGAACACCATGCTTCTTGCCGTGGCGAATGCCATTTCGACTACTATCATGGCTGCCAAGAACGGGAACGCGGAAATTTTTGGAGTGATCGACCTTACCAACAAAACTGAGGCCCGGATCGGCGGCATCAACTTGGGAATGGCCATTCAATTCGTGGCCAATGCCTCGGTACTCGGTTACGATGTCCGCTCGGCGATGGTCTTCTATGGCGAACCGGGAACGCCGAGTCTTAGGGCAAGGGACTGCGAGCGATTGTGGGCGCAATTTGGTGGCGCACTTCTTCGACCGTAGCCTTTCCCGCCTCACCGCACACCAGAAGCTGAACGTATACCAGCCCAGGGGACGTTATGCTGGCCGGAGGGGGTAACTTGAGGCTGCAACATTAGTTGTACCTAAAATACGCAAAGGCTCATCATTAGCGTATGGGCGGCAACCAGCCATGGGAGGCAGCGAATATGCGAACAATCGAACTCTGTGCGGCAGTCGCTCTGTCGATCCTGCCAACCAGCCTCCTGGGGGCAGACGAGGTTTCCGTCGAACGCGGTTTGTATATTTCGATCATCGGCGGCTGCCATTTCTGCCACACGGAAGGATACCGTGAAGCCGATGGGAAAATCGATCCGGCCAAGGCGCTCAAAGGCTCCTCCATTGGCTGGCAGGGTCCCTGGGGCACGACCTACGC
>NZ_JBFUCU010000056.1:0-5751 GCF_056405075.1 Mesorhizobium sp. P2_A12 | reverse complement strand
GTATATTTCGATCATCGGCGGCTGCCATTTCTGCCACACGGAAGGATACCGTGAAGCCGATGGGAAAATCGATCCGGCCAAGGCGCTCAAAGGCTCCTCCATTGGCTGGCAGGGTCCCTGGGGCACGACCTACGCTGTAAATCTCAGGGATTCGGCAATGGGCTTTGATGAGGACGCTTGGGTCGACCACCTCAAGAACAAGGTCCAATTGCCGCCGATGCCCTGGTACCAAGTCCAAGCCATGACCGAAAGCGACATGCGTTCAGTGTATCTTTACATCAAATCGCTCGGACCACCCGGCGAGTCGGCACCGTTTTACCGGGAGCCCGGCAAGGAGCCGAGGACACCCTATGTCACACTAGTGCCACCTCAGACACCGAAGAAGAAGTAAACGACCTATCGCCTCTTCAGCTTCGGCGTGATCTCCTCGACCCGCACCTGCTCCCCGCGATCACGCTGAAATCGTCAAGCGCGCCCTTGCGGGGGCCAAGCTTGCTTGCTCCTTGACAGCAGCCCACTTACGGCGCGATGGACACCATATGTTGAAAGCATCTAACAACCGGGAGATGGCGCGTCAGGCCGCCAGGGCGCTTTACAACGGCATGACTGACAAGGAAGATGCCGCCATCACCGCCGCCGCCCTTGCAGATCCCGATGCACAGCCTCTGCCTGATGATTTGCCCCGCAAGCCGAAGACCTCAGCCGGCGAGCGCCATACCGACGGCGATTCCGACGCCGATCGCTAGGCCTGCGGCCCCTAGCGTACCGACTCGTTGGCCCCTCAGATGTTCCTCTCGATATGAGCCTCGATCGGATTTGGGCGCCGTAGCTCAAATCCTTTAGCTGCCATAAAGGTCAGCACGATAGCCGCAGCTATCGATGCAATGACGGTGGTGGTAAGGGCTAGACTTCTCACTATCTTCACTCAACAAAGCCTACCGCCGTTTCACCTTCGGCGTGACCTCCTCGATCCTGACTTTGTCCCCGATCTCCTTTGCCACGGCCAAGGCCTTTTCCATGTCCTTGGTGGTCAGCACGGTCCGCCAGTGCGGCTTTTCGAACACGCTCACGACATAGGTAGTTACTGGCTTGTCGGTCATAGGAAATCCCGGAATGCCTGCGATGACATGCGGTCGGGAGCGTAGAAGAGCCCCGGCCGGACTCGATTGCCTGACCGGGGAAGAAGTATGGTTCTAGGCAGGTATCAAAACGGCGATACGATGTATGCCGACCACTTTGCTTGTATTCGTGGCCTCGTCGGTCTTGCCCTTAGTGCATGTGTATATGCCGCCTTCCTCGAGCTTGAATTCCTTGTCCTGTTTCTTGATCGTGAATGCACCAGCGGTAATCGTGCAGACCATGTCATTGTCCATCATCATCGCGGGAGCGTGTGCTCCAGGCTGAAACACGACGTCGACAATTGAAATGCTCTTGTAGGCTGGAATGTCGGAGTTTCCTGTGCCGACCTCCACGACCCTGACGCCTGGAGCAATCTCCTTGCCTTCCTTCGGGCCATATTTCTTGGTCTTTGCAGATGCTACCAGGGTGAACAGAGGCGACACTGCGGCTGCCGTCATACCGAGCGCAATTGCAGACCTGCGATTCATGGTTTTCATCGCGTCCTCCCATATGTTGGTCACGCTTGAATGTGCGGGACGGCGCGCATTTTAGCAGGAGTGCATCTATTTCGCGCTTGCCATCTGTCTTCCTTGACACTCTCGTTTGACGCTATCGAAAGTCGGCTTCCAGTCGCGATTGCGCCGCTGCCGATCGCCTTCGTAGTCAGGAATGCAAGTGAAGAACACCGGCCGACGGTCGCGGCCGGCAGCCTTGCAATGCGAGCAGCCAAACAGCCCGACCAGATCCTAATGCATCGACCCATGGACAGGCCCGAGCTTGTCTATCAGCGCCTGGACGTCGAGCTTGGTCGACTTGCAGCACGCCGGATGACCGCAGTTGACATACATCGTTTCGCGAGCGGCTAGGGTGTCGGCGAGCGTCTTTTGAGGCATGCGATCTCCGCTGAAGGGGTCGCCGCAACGGAGGATTATGTTCCTGATCTCGCTTGATATGGCAAGCGCCGAAATATGCAACGATGCTCAATCGCGTGCGTCTTCGGGACGGTTGACCCCAGCGCCGATCAAGGTCAACCTCTGGCAATTCGCGCATGGTAAAGGACGGAAGATGAGGCGCAGACATGAATCGATGCTCGTTATGAGAACCGCGATTGCTCTGCTCTCCTGCCTGGCCATTTCGGGCTGCGGTATGGCCAAAGCTGCGAGGGAAACCGGTCAGACGTTCGACAAGTATGGGTGCCTTGCTCGTGACTTCAAAGGCCAGCCCCCCTGCGAACCTGACAATGCCGCAGCGCCCTGACGCCCGAATCAACGGGTGAGATATCCTTACTGCGTGCCTTGAGAGAAGCAGCCCTTGGCGCCTTTGAATAAGCCGCGTGATAGCCGACGAACA
The DNA here is from genome assembly GCF_056405075.1 of Mesorhizobium sp. P2_A12. NCBI lineage: Bacteria > Pseudomonadati > Pseudomonadota > Alphaproteobacteria > Hyphomicrobiales > Phyllobacteriaceae > Mesorhizobium > Mesorhizobium sp. P2_A12. Next base: position 3,282 of record NZ_JBFUCU010000056.1, on the reverse strand, counting down.
AAGTCGAAGAGAAAGAGAAGCGCGCAGCGGGCCATTATTTCTCGCAGATCACGTCCAACGATCTCAGCCATGATTGCGCTCCCACCGGCGTCACCTACTCCCTTCGGGGAGCCGGCTTGAATTTGCGCTCGACTGGCGCGATGCTGCCGTTGGGGAATAGTTAGGGGCGAGCAATGACTGGCCAAAAACGCGAATATTGATCGTTGGCAGCGACAGTTTCTGTTGCGGCTTCAGCCCATGCAAAGTCCCAGCAGGAATGCGAGGAAAGTGTCGGGGGAAATCATGCAGGACGCGACCGAACCAGTCGAGCCTCAAACCATAAGAGGGTCACGCGCCAAGAGCCTTTTCTATCTCCTCGGAGGCATGGCCTTCGTTTGGATGGGAGCTCATATGGTCCGCGACTTCGCCGCTCAATCTGGCCTCGTCGCGGTCAAGTACGTAGTCGTCGGATGGGTTGCCATAGTCTTCTTCGGACTAGCTGCGCTGGGCGGCGCATTATCGTTCATCCGCCCGCGTGCTTTGATCCTTGACGGGAGTGGCTTTGCGATCGGCGGCGGCTTTGTTCGATCTCCGTTGAAAATCGCATGGCGCGACATTCAAGGCTTTCACGTCCGGAAGCAGAACCGCTACAAGTCGATCGGCTTTCGCTTCGAACTTGGCGCCAAGACGCCGTTGAACCGGAGGCCTGGGATGGAGCTTGGCCTGTCCGGTTCGGGATGGCCGCTATCGACTGAGAAGATGGTCGAAGTCCTTAACACCTATCGGCAGCAGGCACTGAGCAACGAAGCCGAGCCGGTGAGCGCGGCGGCCGGGCCTCACTCTGCCATCTTTTCAACGGCCGGAAATTTGCCTTCAGATCGGCCAGCGGAAATGCCTCTCGGGAAGGCCCCCGGACACGTCATTATTTCCTTCAAGCAAGCGATCATCCTGGGGGCGCTTGTCGCATTTGCTGTAGGGTGTCTGCAGTATGCGCTTGCCCCGTGGCGGAACCCGATCGGCACGCTCGCCCTCGACGCACAAATAGGGGCCATAGTGTCGGCAATCGCCTACCGGCTTGTGTTCGGCTGGCGAGTACGCTAGCGCCGCGATTGCGGCTAGGTGACCAGGGCACCCACCAGCGCGTGCCCTCTGTCCGCTCGCCTACGCGGGCGAAGGAAAATGCACAAGACGCCGAAGATGACGCCAGCAATGGCCGCTGGCGTTTCCGGTACGCTCTGGTCAATGGACGATATTTGCGAGAAGATGAATGTAGTTGCGCCGAAGCCGGGGCCGCGCGGCCCTTACAAACGAAAGCCGTCGCTTGATGCCGATAAAAGATAGCACCGGGAGGGCCGCGTGAAACGCGCGTTTCTATTTGGGCTCGCGGCCCAGCTAATCTTCATTAGCGCGATCTTTCTACTTTTTGGTGATCTAATGCTGCCAATGACGCGGTCTCCGGTCATTGGCATTGTCGCATTGGGTTTGTGCGTCGCGAGCGCATTTTTCGCTTGGAGGGCGACCCTTCATTCGTCCTGGCTGGTCAAAATCGGGATCTGGATTGCCGGCTTCCTTGCTATCTACGTGGTAATCCCCCTCATCGAAGTCCTCGGCGTGCTGATCATTCCGCTCATTTCAGACTGACCCACTACCTCCATTAGCGGTAGCTTGTATTTCGCCTGAACTGGAGTCATCATGCACGGTGGTTTCAAGGGGTGAAATGTCATGGAATTCGCCAGTTGCTATGACCAGAGCGGGATCGTTCTTGCGTTCCTAAACATCACTGCGGTGTTCACAATTCTGGCCGCCTTTGCCGGTGCACGGTTGATTGCAATGTCAGGCGGGACGCCTCCCGAACAGATGCAGACCGCGTAAAAATCGCAAGCTCTCAAGGGAGCTTGGGCAAGGTCCGCCATTATCCGGCGCCAACCAGGCTGACCGTTGGCGAAAGCACCTCACGAAGTGACGGCATGAAGCGCTGGCCGCGGGCTGGCGAAAGGCGAGGCGATGAAGCGCGTTTGCCTGGCAGCGCTATTGGCAGCAACGGCCGCTCTGTCTGCACACGCCGATGGCGAGCGCTGGGGCATGATACCGGCGTGCGATTCGGCCGTCAGGATGATGTCGGCACTCAGGACCGCTTCGGCAGTCAGGACAGTCAGGTCTGTTCGCCTATACGACGGCTATCGGCTCCTGTATGCCGAAGAAGATTTCGCCGCCGGCGAAGCAAGGATTGAGTACGCGACGCGGGACGACCACGGCACATTTGTCCATCATTCGGCCCAGTGCCTTTTTTGGCGTCGCCGAATGAGTGGGATGAGCATCGACGGTGATGTCGAGGGACACATCATCGTGGACTGAGCCGTTCACGGCGGGTTGGATTTGTCGGGGTGGTTCGCGTCCAGGTTTCCTTGCAGGCTCCATCTTGCGGGCTCCAAGGAGGCACCGAGCCAGGCAGGCGCCATCAAAAACAACGAGAGGCAGGCGCGACGGCGGCCTGTATCATTTTAATACAATCCCCAATTTGTAGACTCGCGCGGTGCACCGGCATTTAGCTAGTCCTGCGCGGGCCAAGGGGAAAACCGCCCGCGGCACGGGAGGAAGCAATGTCTGTGCAAAAGGACGACTATCGAACGAACAGAGCCGACTATGCGATTGCCGCGAAGCGTGGCGCGGAAGGCGATCGCGATGAGCTGCTGGCAAGAAAAAAGATGGCCCTGTGGCTGAGAGACAGGCGATCCGCCAGATTGGCCGCAAACCCGTCGGAAAGCAGGCCAGGGCCGAAGGCCAGGCCGCGCGGTTAATGCATTTGCCCAAAAGTGGCCCAGTTTGGGATAACGAAATGCGCAACACAAAGACCCAAAGCGCGTCGCCTGAATACGTTCAAACGCGACGCGCATTGGCTGGAGATCGCGGCATCTAAACTAGGCTCGCGCCGCCGCTGACCGGTTATGTCAGGCAATTGACGGTGCCGCCTTTACCACCTTAGGTCCACGGACCATGGTCCAGCTTGCGACCGAGCGGCAACAGGCGCACGCTTCGAACGAACCCGACGACAAGGGCCTGTGATCGCAACTCTTTCGCGGCCAGGCCCTTTGTCGTATTAAGACCAATGAATTGCCTGATGGCGATGTCGTGGAGCATCGATTTGTTCGTTGATTACTATGAACTTCTGGAAATCAGTCCGAACGCCAACTCGGAAACGATAGAACGGATATTTCGTTATTTTGCCATGCGCTACCATCCCGACAACCGGGATACTGGCGACGAATCCCGCTTCAGTGAAATCATAGATGCCCACAATACGCT
>NZ_JBFUCU010000055.1:0-6577 GCF_056405075.1 Mesorhizobium sp. P2_A12 | reverse complement strand
GCCACCGCCATCCGAACCGATCGAGGGCGCCTCGTTCTGGTTGCTTACGGTGACTGCGATCGTCTGTGTGTCGGTCCCGCCTAGGCCATCGGAAACCCCGACCTGGACGTCATAGATATTGTTCGCCCCGAGATCAGTCGGCGTTTCAAAGTCGGGAGCCGTGACAAATGAAAGAACGCCGCTGGTTGCATCGATCGCGAATTTGTCGGCGTCGTCCCCACCGACGATGGAATAGGCAAGCGTTGTCCCGGCGTCGGGATAGACCGCGGTCACTGTGGTGACATGAAGAACATTCTCGAGAAGATCGACCGCCGCTGTCGGCAATTCGCCATTCGATGTGATGACCGGGGCTAACGGGGGGTGGGTCGGGTTCAGATAAGTGCCTGAGCTGTCGGTGATGGCTTCGATGGAGTGCTGGTCGAAGATGGTGGCACGTTCAGCGGCGGTGAAGCTCTGACCCTGCAGGATCAGGACATCGTTGCCGGACCCGCCGATGATTTGCATGCCGGTGCTGACATTGGCGACTGAGAAGGTGGTGCCGCTCAAGTTGGTGCTGGCAAGAGTGGTTCCCGTTCCACCTATTGAGGTGGTGGTCAAATCGAGGCTCGCCGCTCCGGTGGTCAAATGTAAATTCGTTCCGCCAATTGAACTGAGGTGTGTCAGATCCGGCTGGCTAATATCCAGAACCGCGCCGTTTTGAAGATTGAGGGACCACATCCCGAATAAATTCAAATTGTGTATGTCAAGAGTTCCGGAGGTAACATTCAACGAGTTGGAATTGGATGATGATCCTTTAAAAATATCGTGTGCATAGTCGAGATTGTCGGCATCGGTAATGCCTATGACTATGGAGCCAAAATCATATGCAGACGTCAAGGAGGCATCAATGACTGCGATACCAGATGATACAATATATGTTTCACTAACATGTTCTAATTGTTGAGAGGACGTAATGTAGGCTGAGCCCGTGGATAGAACAATGGTTTCAGTGTGAGTGATGTACCCGGATAGGTTCAGTGTCGCTGAGCCCGTGGACAGCGTGATAGTTTCGCCCTGAGAGCTGTACCTCCTGTCCCCCGATATGTTCAAAGTCGCGTCGGCGCCCGACAGAGTAAAGTTGCCTCCCCCATGGGCCGCGATGTGTGCCTCGCCGCTGCCCTGGACGAAGGTTACGCCCGCGTTGGCGTTGAGAGTAACATCACCGCTCCCGCCATTGACGGTATAGCCCCCGGAACTATCGCCAAGATTGACGGCCACCGTCCCGCCAGCCAGTTGAATCGTCCCACCTCCGCCCGATTCATTCGCAACGTTGACCGTCAGGTCCTGCACATCGCCTAGCGTCAGGCTGGAGGCCCCACCGCTAATGTTGAAGATGTCCACTTCCTCGAAACCAGTGAACTGAGCCAACGTTGATAAGTCGAACGTTCCAGACCCGAGCAGTTGCAGCGTGTCATGCCCGCCCCCGCCATCCAATTGGTCTCCCGAATTCAGCGTTGAGGAATTCCCGTTTACTATCTCGTCGTCGACACCACCAATGAACACGTCAGGATCTGCGGTAAGTGTTGTGGTCGGCATGTCACGATCCTTTCATGTCCTCGGTGCACATAGGTGTAAAAGTAGCCAGGCCAGACAGAGTCTGTATCATTGGAATGCGGCCGCCCGCTTACAGACCATGCTCAGTGTATTCCCGATGGCTACCTTCGAAGATGGCCAACGACTGTGGGCCGTCTCAGTCGATACTAGGGTCGGAGCGAACAGCGGCGTCGCAGGCATTTGCCGAAAATTGAGGAATAACCTCCCTCGCCCGATCTGGGGCAATACAGCCCAATCCGGCTCGCCAAGGCAATGAGTCCACGCGGTTTGAGCGGCGATTGGCCACTCAAACATTCTCCTCTCCGAAGCTACCCCTTTTGAGTGGCTCCCCAGCTCTTTTCCCTCATATTAGCAATACCTGAATTATCACGCCGAGTCCAATATTCAGTTCGGAAAGTTCGGTCCGACCTAGACATGAAGTAAAATAATAGTTTGGTTGCCAGTAAACGGCCGGATACAGTCCGCGGGCGCCGGATTGATCCGGCGCCCGCTATCACATTGGAGCCTGCGGCCTTCAACGTCAGACGAAGTGGAAGTCGTCCGCCGGATTATAACCAACCACCGTCCGCCCAGTGCCGTCGTCGGCCACGGTGAAGTTGTCTGCATCGTAGGCGCCGACAATGTGGAGCGTGGCATCATGGGTGCCGTCCGAAACGGTCAACGTTCCCCCACTTCCATCCTGGTTTGCCTGATAGACAGCGGATGTGCCGGTGCTGAACCAGATATCTCCGAGGTCTATTTTGTCATCATTGGTCATGCCGGAGATGCTTCCGCTGAAATCAAATGAATCGTCCAGCCGAAGTGTGCCAGCTGCATCCGCGCCGAAAATGACGTCTGCGGAAGAGGCAGCGTGAAATTCCAGCTGCGACATGTTTCCGATGATGGCATCGCCGTTCCCGGTAACCTGACCGCCGATCGCGACGTTGCCGCCATTGGCCCAGATCAGCCCGGAATTGGCGACGGCACCGTTGATTGCCAGGCCGCCCGACCCCGTCGCCTCCAGCGTTCCCGAGTTGACGACGGTGCTGCTGCCGGTGTCGATAACCAGCGCATGGGTGCCGGTGGCGATGATCGTGCCCTGATTGTTTAGACCCAGCAGACCGCCACCAAGTTGACCCGCGCCGGAGATGGTGTTGTCGACATTGGTCAAGGCGACGTCGGCAGCCGTGCCGGAGATCACGTTCGCATCGCTGTCGGACAGGACGATCTGTCCACCACCTTGCAGCGTGATGCCATGCTGGATCAACTGCAGCAGGGTGTCGTGGCCGCCCGACTCGAGCGAAATTAGGCCGGTATTGTTGATCGTGCCGCTCAGCGGCAGCAATGCGCCGTCGCCGATCGTCATGGTCCCGGCATTGTTGACCACTGGCGTCTGGTCGAAGACAAAATTGCTTCCGGTTAGCGCACTCGAGTGCACGCCGTCGAGCGTGATCGACTGACCATCCGCAAGCGTGATCATCGCATTGCCGTTACCATCGTCGGCCATATGCGCCTGGACGTCGGCAAAGCTCGCGAAACCGGAATAGCCGATGAGATCTATATGGTCCGCGGCCGTGTCGAAGCTGTGCACCGTGTCGTTGCCAATCGGCTGCGAGAAGACGAAGAGATCGTTGCCATGCGAGCCGGTCAGCACGTCGTCGCCGGACCAGGCAAAGATCGGCGAACCCGGCGCGTAGGCTTCGACGTTGTCGGTAATCATGGCGAGCCCGGTGCCGCCGGTGGAATCGATCCAGGTTTGCGACATATGCAGCGAGAGTGCGCCCGCGTAGTTCCCTGGCGCGGTCACGGTGAGCGCGGTGACATCGTTTGTCTGCACTGACCAGGTGCCATCGCCGTTGTCGATGCCCTGGCTGACTGTCCATCCGGCGGGAACTCCGCTGATGGATACGTTGATCGAGCCGACATGATCCACCGGATTGGTCAGGCCAAGGTTGATGGCTTCGCCTGCCACGCCTGCAGGCGCCACATGCGCGCCGCTGATGTTGGTCAACGTCACATTGGCGAGCTCGACCAGTGTGTATCCGCCGGTGTTGCCATTGGTGGTAGCAGTCTGTTGGTAGACAAAGGTGTGATTGCCGATAGCGCCCGATGTCGTGAATGCAACGGTGGAACCGGCGTTGCCAATATCGCTTCCTAAGAGATATTGAACGACAGCAGCAAGACTGCCAGTTGACGTGACCGTCAGCGGAGCGGTGAAAGTGTCTGTACCAAAGAAAGTGGCAATCCCGTTTGTAACATTGTGGGATTGGACTGTATCGCCCCCGATGGTCAGGGCTGAATCGCCAGCTCCGTTGACGTTTCCGGAAGTTGCTGACGCCTCGGCAACTGGCAGATCGAGAATGTCGCCGCCCGCGGCCGTGTTGAAGTCAGTAATGACGTCGTAGCCCGAAATTGTGCCGCTATTTCCCGCGCCGCCGATCGTAGCCGTGGAGTGGCCGGCATTAATTATGAAAGTGTCAGCGCCGCCATTGCCGGTCATCGTATCAGCACCAGCGCCACCGGTGATGCTGTCTGCACCAGCGCCGCCTTTGATTATGTCGATACCCGCCGAGCCGGTGATAGTAAACGCTTCGCTCTGATTCGTCAGATCGAGGGTCAAACCAGATGTCGTCAGCGTCACTGCTTCTACGTTAACAATTTGTCCGTCGCTGGTGCTGGTGAAATTTGCACCAACTTGAAGCGTATCGTTGGTGCCAGAACCCCCGTCAAGGAGTGCATCATTCTGTGCTCCGACGATAGTGTCGTTGCCGGCGCCGCCGCTGATTGAGTCGCTGCCCGAGCCGCCCTTTAATGTGTCAGCTTGGGCGCTACCGTTCATGACGAATGATCCTGACGTTACGGCGCTTGCGTCGGCCGTGAAACCCACCGCATTGCCGCCGGCGAGCGTGGACCCGTCGATCGTCAGTGTGCCGTTGTTGTTGAACGACGAATCGAAGACGGCGGTAATGACTGGACCATTTCCTCCCGTATCATTCCGGGTGAGTAGCAGAAATTCGAAGTTGGTCAGACCGATATCCGTGTGTGCTCCGTCTCCAAACGTATAAAAAGGGGATGTGTTTTTGGCGTTGTCGATTGTAATTGTGTCTGTACCTGTGCCGCCGGTGATAACATCACCGTTTGTGGCCGTAACATTTGTTCCCGATACAGTGTTTGTACCAGACGCGAAGAATACTGTGTCGGTGCCCGTCGTCAACGTGGACGAACTTGGGCTGACCACGGATATTGAAACGATGTCGGTGTCCGTCAGCGTCCCGCCGGATCCACTATTGCCATTGTCACTGGTCGTCATTGTCAGCGTGGCGCTCCCGACGAAGTTGTTCGTCGGGACATAAGTAACAGTGGCGCCCAGCGTCGAGTCGATTGCGGCCTGGCTTCCAATGAGCGTTACAGTGCCGGTACCGTTACCGCTAATAGCAGCTGATCCGCCTGAGACAGTCAGCGTGCCATGGGTCACTGCCAGAGTGACCGTCATGCTCGCAGTGCCAGCATCAACATCGGAGATGTTGAGGCCCGTAATCGCCTTGCTGGCATTTACATTCGTTGTCTGCGCCCCGGGCACTGTATTTAGGGGCGCGTCATTCACTGCATTGATGGCGACGGCGACGCTGTCGGTGTCGGAGAGCGCGCCATCGGTAGTGACGATTTGGATTAACGCCGCTCCATTGAAGTTCGAATTGGCTAGGAAGCTCAGTCCGTTCAATGCAGCGTTGATGTTCGCGTCGGTGCCGCTGAATGTCATGAAGCCGTCATCGGTGCCGTCACCGACCGTGAACAACAGACCCGTCGTACCGTTCAGCGTAATCAAGCCGTTGGGTACCGACAGCGTCACCGTGTGGGTGGTGTTGTCCGGATCGAAGATGCTGATCTGGTTGCCGTTGGCCGAGCTGAAGACCTTCGCAACGTCCTCGTTCGTCGTCTGCGTTCCCGGGACCGTGTTCACCGGCACGTCATTTGTGCCGGAGATGGTGAAGGTGAGGTCCTGGGGCGCCGAACGCCGTTGGAGAGGACGTCGACGCCGAAGCTGAGATGATTGAGTGCCGCGGTCAGGGCAGCGGCATCGACGCCGGCTGGCAAAGCGCCGGCATTGAGGGCAACGGTCGGCGAGCCGGCAGATGCGGCGAGATTGTTGCCGATGTCGACATCGCTGAAGGCGAGCGATCCGTTGATCGCGGCAATGTCCTGTGCCGATGAATTGCCGGCCGACTCCGCCACCGTGGTGGAAATCGCCGTGCTGTTGACCGAGGTCAGCAGCGTCTGATCGTTGGYGCCGGTGATGGTGAAGGTGAGGTTCTGGGGCGCCGAATCGGCGACGTGGACCGCATAGGTGACGGTGAGCTGGTCGCCGGCCTTGAGGAAATCGAGGTTGGCGGCAGTCGGGTCCCAGGTCCAGCTCATCTGGGTGGCGCCGCCGGTCGAGACGACGCCGACGCCGAAGTTGAAGCTCAGATGATTGAGCGCCGCGGTCAGGGCAGCGGCATCGACGCCGGCTGGCAAAGCGCCGGCATTGAGGGCAACGGTCGGCGAGCCGGCAAATGCGTTGAGGCCGTCGCCGATGTCGACATCGCTGAAGGCGAGCGCCCCGTGGATTGCGGCAATGTCTTGTGCCGATGAATTGCCGGCCGACTCCGCCACCGTGGTGGAAATTGCAGTGCTGTTCACCGAGGTCAGTAGTGTCTGGTCGTTGGTGCCGGWGATGGTGAAGGTGAGGTYCTGGGGCGCCGAATCGCCGACGTGGACCGCATAGGTGACGGTGAGCTGGTCGCCGGCCTTGAGGAAATCGAGGTTGGCGGCGGTCGGGTCCCAGGTCCAGCTGATGTTCTGGGTGGCGCCGCCGTTGGAGAGGACGTCGACGCCGAAGCTGAGATGATTGAGTGCCGCGGTCAGGGCAGCGGCATCGACGCCGGCTGGCAAAGCGCCGGCATTGAGGGCAACGGTCGGCGAGCCGGCAGATGCGGCGAGATTGTTGCCGATGTCGACATCGACA
>NZ_JBFUCU010000054.1:2500-6508 GCF_056405075.1 Mesorhizobium sp. P2_A12 | reverse complement strand
CCAAACGCGCAACGCCCGCCGGCTTTTGGCCTGACGGGCGTTTTGTTGATTTGGTTGCGGGGACAGGCTTAGTCTTATTTGTCCTGCTGCGTCGACTATGGTTCCTTGCGGGGCGCTGAGGGGTTCAGTTCCATGGTCACGGTCAGCCGGACACAAAAACAGCCCGGGCTTGGCCGGGCTGTTTTAATTTGGTTGCGGGGACAGGATTTGAACCTGTGACCTTCAGGTTATGAGCCTGACGAGCTACCGGGCTGCTCCACCCCGCGTCAACTAGAAGTAAGCGCAAGCCTACGATAGGGATGGCCTACAGATAGGTAGAAGTCTCACCAAATGAAAGGGCCGCTTACGCGGCCCGTGATCCCGTTGGCGGGCCTGTTCATAAAGAGAAGATTTCTCTCCATCCGATTTGGATGTGAGATCAACGTGCGTTTGGCAGACCTGGCAGCGACCTACTCTCCCGCGTCTTGAGACGAAGTACCATCAGCGCTGGAGCGTTTCACGGCCGAGTTCGGAATGGGATCGGGTGCAGCCGCTCCGCCATAACCACCAGGTCGGCAAAACGCACGTTGTTTCGAGAAGCTTTTGAGCGAAGAGCCAACAGTGAGTAGCGAACAGGGGTTACCTATGCGCTCTCTCGGAGCTGTTCGCTGGTCTTATATGTGCCTGGTTGTCCTTGGGGGTCTGCCCTTCGAAGCGAAGCTTCGCAAGGTCGACCGACCGTCGGCGCCGATGCGCCGCACCCACGTAGCGCCGCCCGAAGGGCGGAACAAGCGTGAGTGAGAACAAACCATCTGACTGCGTCAGATGGGCATAAGGAATGAGAACGATCAAGCCGATCGAACTATTAGTACCGGTAAGCTTCAAGCGTTGCCGCTCTTCCACACCCGGCCTATCAACGTGGTCGTCTTCCACGGTTCTCAGGGAATACTCGTTTTAAGGTGGGTTTCCCGCTTAGATGCCTTCAGCGGTTATCCCGTCCGGATATAGCTACCCTGCTATGCGGCTGGCGCCACAACAGGTCCACCAGAGATCCGTCCATCCCGGTCCTCTCGTACTAGGGACAGATCCTTTCAATATTCCTACACCCACGGCAGATAGGGACCGAACTGTCTCACGACGTTCTGAACCCAACTCACGTACCGCTTTAAATGGCGAACAGCCATACCCTTGGGACCTGCTCCAGCCCCAGGATGCGATGAGTCGACATCGAGGTGCCAAACAACCCCGTCGATATGGACTCTTGGGGGTCATCAGCCTGTTATCCCCGGCGTACCTTTTATTCGTTGAGCGATGGCCCTTCCACGCGGGACCACCGGATCACTATGACCGACTTTCGTCTCTGCTCGACTTGTCAGTCTCGCAGTCAGGCAGGCTTATGCCATTGCACTCAGCGAACGATTTCCGACCGTTCTGAGCCCACCATCGCGCGCCTCCGTTACTCTTTAGGAGGCGACCGCCCCAGTCAAACTACCCACCATACATTGTCCCGGACCCGGATAACGGGCCGCGGTTAGACATCCATAGTAATAAGGGTGGTATTTCAAGGGTGGCTCCACCTGAGCTGGCGCCCAGGTTTCAAAGCCTACCACCTATCCTACACATGCCACTACGAATGCCAATGTAAAGCTATAGTAAAGGTGCACGGGGTCTTTCCGTCTAACCGCAGGAACCCCGCATCTTCACGGGGAATTCAATTTCACTGAGTCTATGCTGGAGACAGCGGGGAAGTCGTTACGCCATTCGTGCAGGTCGGAACTTACCCGACAAGGAATTTCGCTACCTTAGGACCGTTATAGTTACGGCCGCCGTTTACTGGGGCTTCGATTCAGAGCTTGCACCCCTCCTCTTAACCTTCCAGCACCGGGCAGGCGTCAGACCCTATACGTCGTCTTGCGACTTCGCAGAGCCCTGTGTTTTTGATAAACAGTCGCTACCCCCTGGTCTGTGCCACCCTCCTCCACTTGCGTGGAAAAGGGTCACGCTTCTTCCGAAGTTACGCGTGCAATTTGCCGAGTTCCTTCAGCATAGTTCTCTCAAGCGCCTTGGTATACTCTACCAGACCACCAGTGTCGGTTTCGGGTACGGTTTATAAGGAGGAGCTATTTCCTGGAACCACGCAGCAGCCCGTTCAATCCGATAAGATTGGACTACCTCAATGATCCGTCACTACCTCCAAGCCCACGAATATTAACGTGGTTCCCATCGACTACGCGTTTCCGCCTCGTCTTAGGGGCCGGCTAACCCTGCTCAGATTAGCTTTAAGCAGGAACCCTTGGTCTTTCGGCGGGGGAGTCTCTCACTCCCCTTACGTTACTCATGTCAGCATTCGCACTTCTGATACCTCCACCACCCCTCACGGGTATGGCTTCATCAGCTTACAGAACGCTCCGCTACCGCTCGTGATTGCTCACGAACCCTAAGCTTCGGTGTATGGCTTTAGCCCCGTTACATTTTCGGCGCAAAGACCCTTATTTAGACCAGTGAGCTGTTACGCTTTCTTTAAATGATGGCTGCTTCTAAGCCAACATCCTGGTTGTTTTGGGATCCTCACATCCTTTCCCACTTAGCCATAACTTGGGGACCTTAGCTGTAGGTCAGGGTTGTTTCCCTTTTCACGACGGACGTTAGCACCCGCCGTGTGTCTGCCGACTAGTACTCCCAGGTATTCGGAGTTTGGTTAGGTTTGGTAATCCGGTGAGGACCCCTAGCCCATCCAGTGCTCTACCCCCTGGGGTATTCGGTCGACGCTCTACCTAAATAGATTTCGCGGAGAACCAGCTATTTCCGAGTTTGATTGGCCTTTCACCCCTAGCCACAAGTCATCCCGAACTATTGCAACAGTTATGGGTTCGGTCCTCCAGTAAGTGTTACCTTACCTTCAACCTGCTCATGGCTAGATCACTCGGTTTCGGGTCTAATGCGACGAACTGAACGCCCTGTTCAGACTCGCTTTCGCTGCGCCTACACCTAGCGGTTTAAGCTTGCTCGTCACACTAAGTCGCTGACCCATTATACAAAAGGTACGTGGTCACCCAGGACGAACCTTGGGCTTCCACTGTTTGTAGGCAATCGGTTTCAGGTACTCTTTCACTCCCCTTGTCGGGGTGCTTTTCACCTTTCCCTCACGGTACTAGTTCGCTATCGGTCATGCACGAGTACTTAGGCTTGGAGGGTGGTCCCCCCAATTTCAGACAGGATTTCACGTGTCCCGCCTTACTCGAGGACGATGATTTGCATTACGCGTACGGGGCTGTCACCCACTATGGCCCTACTTTCCAGAAGGTTCCGCTTGTCTCATCATCGCCACTGGCCTGGTCCGGGTTCGCTCGCCGCTACTTCCGGAGTCTCGGTTGATGTCCTTTCCTACGGGTACTTAGATGTTTCAGTTCCCCGCGTTCGCCACTTTACCCCTATGTATTCAGGGTAAGTTACCTATTATCGATACTTGGAAACCACAGCAGCATCAGCGCAATCTCGAAGAGATTGTCGCTCCAACGCGATCCCAAAGAGATCGCGCAGGCCTGCTGCTCTGATTTTCCAAGTACCTTAGGTGGGTTTCCCCATTCGGAAATCTACGGATCAAAGGGTATTCGCACCTCCCCGTAGCTTATCGCAGCGTATCACGTCCTTCATCGCCTGTGCATGCCAAGGCATCCACCAATTGCCCTTAAGACACTTGATCGTTCTCATTGCCAATACCCATCCGCGCGATCTCGAAGAGATCGTCGCTTCAGCCAAATCCCGAAGGATCCTGCTTCAGCGCGATCCCAAAGGGATCGTCGCATGGCCAAATCCTGTGCGGGATTTAGCCCGATGTCATTGGCACAAAAAGACCAGCTTCTCGAGATCGGTTCGAGGGTGCGGTTAGGCAAACCCATCATATGCGGGAGATTGAGCGTCTCCCGCGACAAATCACCAGCCTTTTGGGCTCATGAAGTTCGAACAAATCTTCTCTTTACGATGTCAAACAGAACAGGCGGGAAAGCCAAGAAAGCTTCCCGCAAATCT
>NZ_JBFUCU010000053.1:0-6793 GCF_056405075.1 Mesorhizobium sp. P2_A12 | reverse complement strand
ATCATGCCGAGGACGATTGTGCCAAACGGCAGGTGAGCATTGATGATGTTTCCCAGCGCGGCAATCGCTGCGCTCGCAACGAGAGACACGAGCAACATGAAACCTAGCGCAGCAACCAAACCCAAACTTGCTGCACGGGCGCGGACCAGGCGCGACAAGGAATCCCCCCGAGGTTCGACCTTCCATATTGTGTTCAGCGATTGCTGCATTTCGCGTCCGCATCATCTGATTCATCGGCAGATCTTGTGAAAAGGCCCGCCACGTCGATGTGGCGAGCCTTTTCGGCCCTGCAGCGTCAGGTCAAAATCAGGACGATCTTCAGCGTGTCCGGATCGACGATGACGACCCGACCGTCGGCCAATACGAAATACTCGTAGGTTTCGTAGGCTGGTACAGACGATGCAACCGAATCTTGTGCCGGGGAACCTCAATGCCGACCGAAATATCGAAATCGACACTGGACACCGGCTCGACCCTGGTCTCCTTGATGACCTGGGTGATCTGGGTTTCCACCGTGACATTGGTGATGGAAGCAGTCGACCCCTGATCAGTCTGTGTCGATGCCTGAGCCTGCTCGTCGGTCTGGACCTTTGCTTTCCCCTGGGCCTGTTGGTTGGTGGTCGCACTAGCCTTGCCCTGCGCCTGCTGGTCTGTCTGGATCTTGGGCCTCACCCATCTTCATCTTCGAACCCTTTTGGCAGTCGGCCGCGCCGGCTACGCAATTGGCGTTAGCTGCCCGAATGAGTTTCGGCCGGCCGTGTCTGAGCTACCGCCGCCCACACCCAACGCCGAGCACCAGCATGCTGGTGATCAGACTGTGTTTCATGGGATGTCTCCTCGAAAGTATCAGTCCCTTCGCTGGGTAAACCTCCGCTGAAAGGCTTTGTTCCAGGCGATTGGCACGTCCTGACAAGGCAGAGATTGGCCGAAACCAGGAACCGATGGCGTCTACGGCCAGGCACCGGAGAAGACGGAAAATCACGGCCGCTGAAGACTGCCAGTCAGACAGCCACGATCGACGGGTGGCGAAGGCGTTACGGTTCCGGGCTACTTTCTCACTCGACCTCAATAATCTTTCGTGCTGCTTTCTTGACGGCGCCTCGATGACGTTCGGCGGGACCCTTCTTTTCGACAGATGCTTCCGCAGAAAGGCGCTGCGCTCGCAGCCGCGCCGTCTTCGCATCTCTGGCCAGACGCTCAGCCTCGATCGTCAGTTTCGATTCGCGATCAGCGCGCTCAATCCGCTCCTTGTCGACGCGTCGTTGGGTCATGAAAGCCTCCACCGCTAAGAGACCCATGAATTCCTAGCCGGCAAAAATGTTCCTAAATCTGTTTGCTGGTTGACTGACGTCGCTGACTCACGGCAGTTTCGTCAACTTCCGCTTCCATCAGGTCGCCGACCGGCTTGGCCTTGTTGGCGCCGGTGATGGGCTCACCGTCAAACCCCAACAGCCATGCATCGGCGATTCGTCCCAGACCTGCGGAACAGTTCGAGCCTTGCCGTCCTTGCGGGCCTGCGCACCGTACATCCCCGCGTATGTGATGCGCTCCTGGTCCTTCTTAGCCACGGCCATGTTCGTCCTCCTCGACACGTTGTCGCTGAACGCGAAATTGCCCGCCTCGGTATGTTTTGCCCACTCCGAGCGGATGCAGGCGACATGCGCAAACCGACAGGCGCGGGGCCAGCTCTAGTGGCGCACTCCAAGGATGCCAGAACCTCCGCTGCCACCGGGCAAAACCCGCAAGCCGCCATGAAGAAAGCGCATAATCACGGCCGACTCCATGGCAGCGACCACCTGCCCTTGCAGACTGTTCAGGTGTTCAGCTGAAAGCGACCTGCACTGGCGAGCAAGTTCGGTTTACCGTGTACCATTGCCTGATGTGCAATAGGCGAACCGGCAGAACTGTTTGCGGGCGGGCACATTCACGGACGACTGGTCACCGGGTTCGAAACAATCGAGCATCTGGCATTCCAGCGAAACTTAACTCCGTTGTTGATCGCGCCCATAGCACCTCAGCGGTGGGCCACGTAGGCGTTCATGCCCCTCTTGATTGCCCTGCGAGCTTCCGCGGCGTTCTGCCAGCCCTTGAACTTTATGGTCTTGCCCGTTCCAAGCACCGACGAGAGAAAGAACTGTTCGATTTCGCGCCGCAAATCATCAGGAACACGATCCGCGGCCACCGGCTCGTCTGTAGCGTCCTCTCGATGGGGAGAGAAGATAACCGATCGTTGCGCACCGCCTTCCCGCCTTCGTCCTTCTGCTTGACGCTCAAAGCGCCTAGCAGATTGCATTTGATCACAACGCCAGGGGCGGTCGATGCCTGATGGATGACCAGCCCATCGAGAGGATCACCGTCTTCGCCCAATGTGGACGGGATGAAACCCCAGTCATAGGGATACATCATGCCGACCGGCAAAGGGCGGACATAGCCAAACACCAGCGTTGCTGGATCGAAGGCAAGCTTCGCTGTAGCGCCGCGTGGGGTTTCGATCACTACGCGAATGAGGCCGTTGGAGGTTGTCGGCAGCTTCTGGTAGTTGGGCATCGGGATGCCTCTCTTTCGGATTTGTGTGGCGATTTCGGCAGGTTCCATCCGCTCTCGTGACACGCGATGGAACTTCAGAGCGCGCGGAATGTTCCGAAGAGCCGACTAAGAAGAGGTCCAGATATGACAAAACCCTCTCTGCACATGCTGAAGGGAGTGGGCTATCTCATCTCAACGACGAGCGTGATCCTGCTCGCCATTGTAAGCTGGTCGAGCGCTTCTTCGAAAAGCTACGTGCTCACAGCATGTCTGGTTGGCGGCGCGGTCTTATCCATCATCGGTATGTTCTGCCGCTGGCTGACATATGAGATTGAGAAGCGCCGGGAGAAGAACTAGCCGACGAGAGTATTGGTTGGCCCGTTGTCGATGAAAGTGTGCATAAGCCTGCAGAGATGTGACATCGTGCAGATCAGGCATCTTCTCCATTTAGGAATGCATCGCCCGTTCCCTAGCAGGGGGAACCGACCTGCGAGTTTGTTGTTGTCCTTCACACACCGGAGATAGCACCATGCCAAAGGACCAGACCAAATCCCAGGATACCGACCGCGAGGCGATGCACCTCGCCGAGACGACCGACGTGTCGCCTAAGCAGGCGAAGGATCTTTTGCGCGAGCACGGCGGCGACAAGAAGAAGGCCGCCGAAAAGGCAAAGAATTTCAAGGCTGAGGGATAGCGGTGCAGGCAGCGCTGGACGACAAAGCAACGCCAGACCGGAAAGAATTCGGTGCCTGAGGTCGAACTTTCGATCCGTCCAAAGGTTTCGCCGATGGGGGATAAGGTAGTCAATAACCACCTATGATCGGCAGGATTTCGCCGGTGATGTAGCTTGAACATTGCGGAGATGCCAGAAACACATAGGCGGGTGCGATCTCTTCCGGCTGCGCTGGACGTCTCATCGGCGTCTTCGCACCAAACTTCGAGACGTCGCCAGCCTGTTTTTCGGAAGGGTTGAGCGGTGTCCACACTGGACCCGGTGCCACTGCATTGACGCGGATGCCTTTGTCGATAAGGTTGCCTGACAGGGCTCTTGTGAAGGCGTGAATACCCCCCTTGGTCATCGAGTAGTCGATCAGTTCTTTCGACCCGTCTATACCGGTTATAGAACCCGTATTGACGATCGCTGAACCGCGCTTCATATGCGCCACCGCCTCCTTGGCCATATGGAAATAGCCGTAGAGGTTGGTTTTCATTGTGGTGTCGAAATGCTCCTCGGTCAGGTCGGCAAAATCCGTCGAATGCACTTGGAACGCTGCGTTATTGACCAGCACGTCGAGCCCTCCCAGTTGCTTGACGGTAGTGGTCACAGCCTTGCGGCAGAAGGTCCGGTCTGCGACATCGCCGCGGAGCAGGATGCAGCGGCGACCCTCGCCTTCTACCGCTTGCTTCGTCACCTCGGCGTCGCCATCCTCCGACAGATAAACTATCGCGACGTCGGCGCCTTCGCGCGCGAAAAGGACTGCGACTGCCCGCCCGATGCCGGAATCGCCGCCAGTGACCAGTGCCACCTTGCTTTCCAGCTTGCCGGAGCCGCGCCAGAACGGCGCGTCGTAAAGCGGAGCCGGTCTGATCTCGGCCTCATGGCCGGGTTTGGGGTGATGTTGCTTGGGGAAAGGCGGTGCCGGGTATTGTCGCGCCCCGGCCTGCATCGCGCCGGCCGGTTTTGATTTCGATTTGGCCCCGTCGTCCGCATCGACTTTGCGCTGTATGCGTCGCTGCTTTTGCATGGCGTTGGACGTGTTGGTTTTGGTTGCGGTCGGCATGGATGTCTCCTGGGTTTCGGGGACAACGTGCGTTCAAGGAAATGGTTGACCGTTGCCACGGCATGGACGGCGACGTCGCCGATTTGCGCGTTTATTTGACCCATCACTCGATGGCCCATAGGCGCCGACACATCTGATTGTTGGCGGTGCCGTTTTTAGCGCGGCGTGGGGAGTTGGAGTCTTTGGACTAGAAACTGGGCTTCTCGGTTTAGCGGCGACCAATTGCTGCCACCCAGAAGATTGACGAGATCGCGGCCTGATCTTCTCTGATGCCTGTTTCTTTGATTAAGCGCTCAATACCGAGCCGTCCCTTGATTGTGGCTTCCGACATGCGTCTGCATCTCGAGGTTGTACAGCTCTAGGTTAAGTCGGATCATCAGGGTTGATCGTCGGTTGATCGTTAAGCAGCGTAGAAAGAGCCGTGATAATCTGGGGCAGGAAGAAGGGTTTCGTGATCATGACGCTGTTTGGGACGCCCTCAGCGCCCCAATGGATAGCGCTGTCGCCGCTTATGTAGACCACCGGGATGGTAGAGTTAGCTTGCCGCAAATACTTGGCTAACTCCCAACCGGACTGGCCAGCCCCAAGGCGAATGTCCGTAACAATGCCCCTAAATTTGGCAGGGTCAGCATCGAAGGCCGCAATCGCTTGCGCGGCATCCTGAGCCGGTACGACTTCAAATCCTGCTTCTGATAAGGCCGACTTGAGATCAAGCAAAATAAGCGGTTCGTCCTCAACGACCAGAACCGCACTGACACTCATTTGCTAATTCTCCAATCGCGCCCTATTACGCTTGAACCCGCAGTTTGGTTCCGTAGCGCTACCATCTAACGAACGGCGCATCCTTGCGGTTATCTCCGGAAACGATTTTTGGCAGCGCTTTCAGCGTTCCCTGTAGCGCAGACGACAGCGGCTGCATGGTACTCTTTTACAAACCGTTCCGCCTCTCCCATAGGCCGGCGCCATTTGGCAAGCTCCCGCCAAGGCGGTGCCGCCTTTCGACGGTCGGCCTAGCCTTTCAAGCGCTCGGTCACGGCAACTTGCCATGTTCGAACGGCCGACGGCATAACGCGGCTCTCTATCGCCGAAGAGCATGAGAACGCCGCCGACCGCATTGCGGACGTGTCGCGGGCGGGATCTGCAAATAATTCTTCGACGTGCTGCCCTGATGCTCCGGAACGTTTCGGGTGTGCCGCTGGAGCCGGCGACGGAGGATGCGCTGAACCCCATTGCCGGTGAGATGGGAATTGGCAGGCCGGATTTGATTCAGATCGTATTGCGCGAGTGGCTGGAAAAGAACGCCTATCTGCCGGTCCGGATGATCGACGCGGAAAGCGAGACGGACGGGGGCGCCTGAAGACCGTGGAGACAACATTAAGGTGTAGGAGTGGTCCAGAATATATCGTTTTACACAATCGCTAATCGCTAGACTCACGCGCTAGCTCGGCTGTTAATTTTGCCTCAGGGTGAGAGGAAAAAGGTAGCGAATTGGGAGGAAGTAGTCGCATGAATTATGATTTCGGCATCGGCCAACCAGCTGAAGATGATCAGCCTTACGAGGTTAGCGCTTTCGCCAAAAAGCATGGCCTGACGATCCCAGCTGCGGACGCCGTTCTTTTCGCAAAAGGCCCGTCTCGGCCCGCGTGCGATGCCGCCGCATTGGCTTTCCTCTGTGCAGTCGCCGCATACGCCAAGAAACAATCGGCGCGCTAGCCTTCCGCAATCACGATGCTTCACTTTGCATTAGCACAAGCGCATAAGAGCCCAGCCGGCGGCGGTGTTCTCACAAGTACCCCCGTCAGCTAGGCCCGGTACCCCTAGCCACATCCCAACAGAGAGGGTGCCGGGCCACTGCATCCAAGCCCTCCAGCCGAAAAGCCCGCCGCCAGGGTTGGCAGCGGGCCATTTGACAGAGAGGCCGGCAGGAGTGACACAGGCACCGACCGATGCAATAAACGTCGATGGTCCGAAATGTGTTCCGCTGCCGTCATCGTTGGTTATTTCCGTACAAAGTTCCACGGCTATTCACCTTCGGCGGGTCGCTCTGGCCTTTTCGGTTGGACCTGCGGCGGGCCTGCCGCACAAAACGGGCACTTTCTCTAGTTCTCCGCATGGCTAAGAACGACCGTGCCGTTTGCCTTGCGACATCTTTTGCCGTTATCTCGGCGTCGAACATTTCCTTATCGACGATGCCCTGTCTTCCATAGCGGATGACAGTAAAGGCCATATTTGGTCGTCCCTTCCGGGCAGCCACCAAGGGAACTGTATGGCAGCTGGAACGGAAAGTCACAATTAAACAAGCGGCCTTTGAGGGCGGGCAGCCTCACAGAGACTCATCAGCGCGTTTCCACCGGCCGCTGTCCTACGCCGCCGAAGTCCGGGAGCGTACCTGGTGCGTGAACCTTCAGGGGAACAGAAGCTCAAAGCCCCACGTTCTAATGCGATCAAGGGAGTACAAAAATGGTACGCCAAATCGCAATCACCTT
>NZ_JBFUCU010000052.1:0-7319 GCF_056405075.1 Mesorhizobium sp. P2_A12 | reverse complement strand
GGCTCGACCGGCTCGACTGGAGCAACCGGCTCGACAGGTGCGACTGGCGATACTGGTGCGACTGGTGCGACCGGCTCGACTGGCGCCACCGGTTCGACGGGAGCGACAGGCTCGACCGGCTCGACTGGAGCAACCGGTTCGACCGGCTCGACGGGTGCGACTGGCTCGACTGGCTCGACTGGAGCAACTGGAGCGACAGGCTCGACTGGTGCGACTGGCTCGACTGGTTCGACCGGCGCAACCGGCTCGACCGGCGCGACTGGCTCGACCGGCTCGACTGGAGCAACCGGTTCGACCGGCTCGACTGGTGCGACCGGCTCGACTGGTTCGACCGGCGCAACTGGCTCGACAGGTGCGACTGGTGATACCGGCTCGACCGGGGCCACCGGCTCGACTGGTGCGACGGGCTCGACCGGCTCGACCGGAGCAACGGGCTCGACGGGTGCGACTGGCTCGACCGGCGCAACGGGCTCGACAGGTGCAACTGGTGATACCGGCTCGACCGGAGCCACCGGCTCGACCGGAGCCACCGGCTCGACCGGAGCCACCGGCTCGACCGGTTCGACCGGCGCAACTGGCTCGACCGGCGCAACTGGCTCGACAGGTGCGACTGGCGACACTGGTGCAACGGGTTCGACTGGCGATACCGGAGCGACGGGTTCGACTGGCGCCACCGGTGACACCGGAGCAACTGGAGCGACCGGCGATACCGGAGCCACCGGCGATACCGGAGCGACGGGTTCGACTGGCGCCACTGGTGATACGGGAGCGACCGGCGACACCGGAGCAACTGGAGCCACGGGTGCGACCGGTGATACCGGAGCAACTGGAGCCACAGGCGATACCGGAGCGACCGGCGCCACAGGCGATACCGGCGACACTGGAGCAACTGGAGCCACGGGTGCGACTGGCGATACCGGAGCCACGGGTGCGACCGGCGATACCGGAGCGACTGGCGCCACCGGCGATACCGGAGCCACCGGCGACACTGGAGCAACTGGAGCCACGGGTGCGACCGGCGATACCGGAGCGACTGGCGCCACCGGCGATACCGGAGCCACTGGCGACACTGGGGCAACTGGAGCCACGGGTTCGACTGGCGATACCGGTGCGACGGGTTCGACCGGCGCCACCGGTGATACCGGAGCGACGGGCTCGACTGGGGCAACTGGAGCCACGGGTGCGACCGGCGATACCGGAGCGACCGGTTCGACTGGTGCCACCGGTGACACCGGAGCGACTGGCTCGACCGGAGCAACTGGAGCGACCGGCGATACCGGAGCGACTGGCTCGACCGGAGCCACGGGTGCGACCGGCGATACCGGAGCGACGGGTTCGACCGGAGCGACTGGCGACACTGGTGCAACGGGCTCTACCGGAGCCACAGGTTCGACAGGTGCGACTGGCTCGACCGGAGCAACAGGTGCGGCTGGTGCGACAGGTGCGACCGGAGACACAGGCTCGGGCGGTGGAACAGGTGATCATGACCACGACCACGGCAATAACGGCTTTGGCAATGGAGATCAGGATGCACCTGGTGGTTCCGGGAACCATAACAATGGCGAAAACGGCCCTGGTCACAAAGCCAACGTCACGTCACACTCGCTCGGCCTCAAGGACACTGCGAAATTCCTGCAGTCGGGCTCGACACATGGCAACAGTGATCACGGCAGCCATGCGTCGTTCCGCAACTTGATCGGCCTGGCGTCCACATCGGTGTCGACAGACCTGCTCAATGTCCTCAAGACGATGAGCGGATTTGGCCAGAACCAGAAGCCGTCGGGGGCGAGCACGGATCTCAGCTCGGATCAGACAAAGCATGGCGCCGGCTACGCCAGCGACGATCACTCCATCAAGACGACCCTGAAGGATCTCTTGAAGCCGCATGAGTGAGGAATGTTAATGGACTACGTCCGGAGACTGGTCCAGGTTTGAAAAAGGGGGCGCGCGGACTTCGCTGGAAGTTCGCGCGTTTCCACTTCTTGTCGGATCGCGCGGCATCGTCTTGGGGAAAATCGTGCTTGACTTGTCCTCCGCCGGCCATCTCTGGCTTCCAGCGAGGGCAGCGGGTTGGCCGGGGATGCGATTATTTTAGTAAGTCGGCGCAAACGGAAATGAAGCCGCCAAGCCTGCGATTTTCAAACAGAATTTGCGCGGCTTCGGCTCTTCGATATTGGCCAAATTCGGCCGTCATGCTCTTGGCCGTTCACCAATTCCCCACTTAATAGTTTACAAATCCCTAATTTTCGAATTTACTAATGCACAGCACGGGGTGTGCTCGCAGGTCGCACGGTCGGGTTGCCGAAGTCCTGCGAAGTTGTTTGGGGAAGGATCTGGGGGTCGTAAAGCCACATCGCGGACGATGAAGAAGGCGCGTTCTTGGAGCGTGTCTTCAAGCCGCGTCACGTTGCCCGTCGGCAGAGGCGGACAGGTTTCCCGTTCCAGAGTTCCCTCGCGTTTGGACGCCGATCCGTCGGCGTGACCAGTGGCGGGAGTGTGTCGTGGGTGGGGTGAGATTGCGTGCGAGTTGGGCCCGGCGCGGAGCGAGTTCCGGCGTCGATAGCCCCGCGACCCGACAGCGGCGACGGACCGCCGCGGCCGGCGGCTGGCAGCTCGGCCGCCCCTGTTCCGCCCTCCATGAAAGCCTCAGCACTGCGCGGCCTGCCCGCGCGCCCGACCCCGTCGTGCAGGGTGTCGCCGGCGGATGCTCTCAACCCAATTGGAACCAACGGGATCTCGCCATGGCCAGCGCCACCGAACTCGTTTTTGTCGATCCCTCGGTATCCGATCTAGGCACGATCCTCGGCAATTTGAGGCCACGGGTCGAGGCGATCGTGCTCGATGCCAAATCCCCGGCCGCGCGCCAGATGGCACGGGCGCTCGAAGCTCATGACGGCCTCGACGCCGTGCACGTGATCGCGCACGGCGCGCCCGGGCGGGTGTGCTTCGCGGCCGGCGAATGGTCGACGCGTACGCTGCAGCACGATGAGGCCGATCTCGCCACGATCGGCCAGGCATTGGGTGGCTCTGGCGAGCTGCTTCTGTGGAGCTGTAACGCTGGCGCCGGCGCTGCCGGAACCGATTTTGTCGATGCGCTGGCGCGCGCGGCGGGGGCGCCGGTTGCGGCCGCCACCGACCTGGTTGGGTCGCCGACGCTCGGCGGACGATGGAAACTGACAAGAGACACCGCGGCGCGACCGCCGCTGACGGAGGAGGGTATCATGGGCTATGCAGCAGTGCTTGCCGCGATCGAGATCACGGTCTCCGGCTTGATCCCAACCGGCATGACGGGCGGCTCGACGACCTACTTCGTGGTCGACAGGGACCACGGCACGATCGTTGGCAACCTCAATCTGCCGAACATGGCAAACAACCCCTTCCGGATCGCCGTCAGGGTGCCGGGCGGAGCGACGAGCCTCGACGTCGGCGTCTTCGACGGAAGCGGCAAGTTCACCTCGGCTGGTTTCACCGTGGATGTGCCCGCGTCTCCATCCGGCGCCGTCGGGCCGAGGAGGTGAGGCCATGCTGAAAGACCTCACATCAACTCCCTTCCATAGCCCGGTCACCGCACGGCCGGGCTTTTGCGCATCGACACGGCAGGTTTCCCCCGCGCACCCTCAAGGCGGGCATGCCATGACGTTCGAGCCCGAAGTCCTGTTCATCGATCCTGCCGTCACCGACATACCCGCCATCCTTGCCGGGCTGCGGGCCGGCGTCCAGCCGGTGCTCCTCGACGCGGCGCGGCCGGCGGCCGCGCAGATGGCGGCGGCACTGGCCGGCCGCCAAGGCCTTGCGGCAGTGCACATCATCGCCCACGGCGCGCCTGGGCGCGTCGCCTTCGCGGCCGGCGAGTGGTCGCGCGAAACGCTGGCGCGCGACGCCGGCGACCTGGCCGCGATCGGCCGGGCCCTGGCCGAGGACGGCGACCTGCGGCTGTGGAGCTGCGAGACGCGCAAGGGTAGGGCCGGCGAGGCGTTTGTCGAGGCGCTTTCCGAGGCGGCCGGCGCCGACGTGTCGGCCGCGACGGCGCTGGTGGGCGCCACGGCATTGGGTGGACGTTGGGACTTGGCCGTATCGGCTGGCGCGCGAGTGGCGCCGCCGCTGACGGAAACCGGGGTGGTAAATTACGCGGGTGTACTAAGTGTTGAAGTGACGCTTACTGGGGCGCTCGACACCAATGGTGGTAATACCACGATTCCTGTTCAATATTATATAACCAATTCGAGCGGCGTAATTGTTTACAACTTTTCACTACCATCAAGAACTGTAAGTCCATTTAATTCTGTTCAGATACTAGTTAACGTACCGTCAACTGGAGTACTGACAACATATACCCTGACAGCTCTCGTTCCAACTGGTAGTGATCCAAACAATTCTACCTATAGTGTAATAGCTGCAGGGACATTCACCGTTCCTGCTTCGGGCACGGGCACGGGAACGGTCGGCGGTGCGAACACGGCCAACAGTGATGGTGTCTTCCAGCTAACGGCCGCCAGCTCCGCCAGCAACAGTGGTGCGACGGGCCCGACCGGGGCCACGGGTTCGACCGGCGCAACAGGTTCTACGGGCGCCACAGGCTCGACAGGTGCCACGGGTGCGACTGGCGCCACAGGCTCTACGGGTGCAACAGGTTCGACGGGCGCCACAGGCGCGACCGGGGCCACGGGTTCTACGGGCGCAACAGGTTCGACTGGCGCCACGGGTTCGACTGGTGCCACAGGCTCGACCGGCGCCACAGGTTCAACGGGCGCCACAGGTTCGACCGGCGCGACAGGTGCGACCGGCGCAACAGGTGCGACTGGCGCCACGGGTACGACGGGCGCCACAGGCTCGACCGGCGCCACGGGTTCAACCGGAGCCACGGGCGATACCGGAGCTACGGGTTCGACCGGAGCAACCGGAGCCACAGGCGCGACCGGCGATACCGGCGCCACAGGTTCGACTGGCGCCACGGGCGCCACAGGTGCGACCGGCGATACGGGTGCCACGGGTTCGACAGGCGCCACTGGCGATACTGGAGCGACGGGCTCTACCGGAGCAACCGGCGCCACGGGTTCGACTGGAGCAACCGGAGCCACAGGCGCGACCGGCGATACCGGCGCCACGGGTTCAACCGGAGCCACGGGCGATACCGGAGCTACGGGCTCTACCGGAGCAACCGGCGCCACAGGTGCGACCGGCGATACCGGCGCCACGGGTTCGACAGGCGCAACTGGAGCCACAGGTGCGACCGGCGATACCGGCGCCACAGGTTCGACTGGCGCCACGGGCGCCACAGGTGCGACCGGCGATACCGGCGCCACGGGTTCGACTGGCGCGACCGGCGATACGGGCGCCACAGGTTCGACTGGCGCAACCGGCGATACCGGAGCTACTGGCTCTACCGGAGCAACCGGCGCCACAGGTGCGACCGGCGATACCGGTGCCACGGGTTCGACAGGCGCCACTGGCGATACTGGAGCGACGGGCTCTACCGGAGCAACCGGCGCCACAGGTGCGACCGGCGATACCGGCGCCACGGGTTCGACCGGCGCCACTGGCGATACCGGCGCCACGGGTTCGACTGGCGCGACCGGCGATACCGGAGCTACTGGCTCTACTGGAGCAACCGGCGCCACAGGTGCGACCGGCGATACCGGCGCCACCGGCTCGACTGGCGCAACTGGAGCCACAGGTGCGACCGGCGATACGGGTGCCACGGGTTCAACCGGAGCAACCGGCGATACGGGCGCCACAGGTTCGACTGGCGCAACCGGCGCCACAGGTGCGACCGGCGATACGGGCGCCACGGGTTCGACTGGCGCGACTGGTGATACGGGCGCCACAGGTTCGACTGGAGCCACCGGTGATACCGGCGCCACAGGYTCGACYGGTGCAACCGGAGCCACAGGCGCGACCGGTGATACSGGCGCCACGGGYTCGACTGGMGCRACCGGCGCCACAGGTGCGACCGGCGATACCGGCGCCACAGGTTCCACAGGCGCGACCGGCGATACGGGCGCCACAGGTTCGACTGGCGCAACTGGAGCCACAGGTGCGACCGGCGATACCGGCGCCACGGGTTCAACTGGAGCCACGGGCGATACCGGAGCTACGGGTTCGACCGGAGCAACCGGAGCAACCGGAGCCACAGGTGCGACGGGCGATACCGGCGCCACGGGTTCGACAGGCGCCACTGGCGATACGGGCGCCACGGGTTCGACTGGCGCGACCGGCGATACGGGCGCCACAGGTTCGACTGGCGCAACCGGCGATACCGGAGCTACTGGCTCTACTGGTGCAACCGGCGCCACAGGTGCAACCGGCGATACGGGCGCCACTGGTTCTACAGGCGCGACTGGCGATACCGGAGCCACGGGCTCTACCGGTGCCACCGGTTCGACTGGGGCAACTGGAGCCACGGGTGCGACCGGCGATACGGGCGCCACGGGCTCAACTGGAGCAACTGGCGATACCGGAGCCACCGGCTCGACTGGTTCGACTGGTTCGACCGGAGCGACAGGCTCGACGGGTGCCACTGGCTCGACCGGAGCTACGGGTTCGACCGGTGCAACTGGCGATACGGGCGCAACGGGTTCTACTGGCTCGACCGGCGACACGGGAGCCACAGGTTCGACTGGGGCAACCGGAGCCACAGGCGCGACCGGCGATACCGGCGCAACGGGTTCGACCGGTGCAACCGGAGCCACCGGCTCGACTGGTGCGACTGGCTCGACTGGTGCGACTGGCTCGACCGGAGCGACAGGCTCGACGGGTGCCACTGGCTCGACTGGTTCGACCGGCGATACCGGCTCGACAGGCGCCACTGGCGATACTGGAGCCACAGGTTCGACTGGAGCAACCGGCGCCACAGGTGCGACCGGCGATACCGGAGCTACTGGCTCGACCGGTGCAACCGGCGATACCGGAGCGACTGGCTCGACTGGTGCAACCGGCGATACTGGAGCGACGGGCTCCACTGGTTCCACGGGTTCGACCGGTGCAACCGGAGCCACCGGCTCGACTGGTGCGACTGGCTCGACTGGTTCGACCGGAGCGACAGGCTCGACTGGAGCGACGGGCTCGACCGGAGCAACTGGCTCGACCGGAGCAACTGGTGATACCGGCTCGACCGGAGCAACTGGCTCGACAGGTGCGACTGGCGACACTGGTGCAACGGGTTCGACTGGCTCGACTGGAGCGACGGGCTCGACCGGAGCCACCGGCTCCACTGGTTCGACCGGCGCAACAGGTGCGACTGGCGACACTGGTGCAACGGGTTCGACTGGCTCGACGGGTGCCACTGGCTCGACTGGTGCGACTGGCGATACCGGCTCGAC
>NZ_JBFUCU010000051.1:0-7385 GCF_056405075.1 Mesorhizobium sp. P2_A12 | reverse complement strand
CATACAGGTCGCCAACTTCGGCGCCATCTGCGGCGCACCAAGTCAGAACCATGCCGGCGGCGATCGGAAGTTGCCATCTAACCATAGCGTCCTCCTGGGAACGCGGCGTCGCCATCTCGCAGTTGGCACCGCCAACGTGATCTGAAGCGCGAGTTTCAGCTCGTTCGTTATATCACTCCTCTCGAAAATCTTGCAGCGACGCGTGCCGCAGATCTTCCTCCCCGCGCAAGTGCTTTACACGGCCGATCAGCCCGGGCTTAACCCATTGCGTCGCCGGCCGCTTCATGCCCTTTGGCGCCGTTCCTGCGTTGGTCCTGGACGCGGTCCCATAGCCGCTCGCGCGTCTCCCGGTTCAGCGTGATGAAGGCCGAGCCGACATAGCGGCCGGTTCCACGCTCCGCCATCAGGGCGAAGGCTGGTTTGCCCGCCTCGCGCTCGACTTCGAGCAGATCGCCAAACGGTCGCAGGAATCAAAGCGATCAATAGCAGTTGGTTTGGTGAAGGGACCTCGCACCGAAAGGATTCGGAACGATGGTCGACGCACTTGACTTTGAACTGACAAAGAGATGCTGCTGGCTCAGGTGTCCTGCATGGGCGACCCGGTATCCGGGACCCGCAGCACGGACGATATCGGCGACCTCCAGGTCCGCGCGCACCGCTTCAACCGGGAGGCGTCTTGCCTTCCATGAGCGCCATCAGCCGGTCGAGCGGCCCTGCGACCGCGTGGATCGTCCGGGTCGAGACTTTGGTGTAGAGCGCTGTCGTTTCGAGCTTGCTGTGCCCGAGCAACACTTGGATGACGCGGATGTCGACATCCTGCTCGAGCAGATGGGTGGCGAAACTGTGCCGCAGCGTATGCGGGCTGACGCGCTTGCGGATACCGGCGACTTCGGCGGCTTCCTGAACCGCGCGATGGAGTTGCCGTGACGAGATCGGATCTGTGCAACTACGCCCTGGGAACAGCCAGCCATCCGGAAGCATCACCCCGCGACGCTTGCCTTCGCGCCACCACAGCCGCAGCAGTTCCAAGAGTTGCGGCGAGAGCATGGCGTTGCGATCTTTGCGTCCTTTGCCCTGTTCGACCCGGATCAGCATGCGTGTGCTGTCGATATCATCGACCTTGAGGTGCGCGACCTCCGATACGCGCAGGCCCGCGCCATAGGCAACACCGAGCGCGGCCTTGTACTTGATACCAGGTGCTGCTTCGAGCAGCCGCGCCGCTTCCTCCACGCTCAGCAGGTCTGGCAGCTTGCGTGGATAGCGCATGATCACCAGCACACGGGCCAGATCCCGCCGCTTCAGCGTCATCAGGAACAGGAACCGCAACGCTGAGACCGCGCCGTTGATGGTCGCAGGCCCGACGCCGTTCTCATGCTGATACAGCTGGAAGCGACGGATGTCCTCGGGCGTCGCAGTATCGGGAGAGCGTCGGAGGAAGGCTGCGAAGCGCCGGACGTGACGAACGTAGTCCTGCTGGGTATGGGGCCCCAGGCCCCGCATGAGCATATCTTGCTGCATGCGCTGGCGAAGCGGCGTAATCGGTGCATCGGTCGACAGAGTATCCATGGCAAGTTCCTCTCGTTGAAGGAACTGCATGGTCGGATCGCAGCTACTACCCGCTCAAGACCAATCCCTGTCGCACCATCTCAGAACGAGGCGCTCCTCCCGCGAAGCGGGTTCGTGCATGAGGCGCGAAGCAGCCATGACTTCTTTTGGGCCGCATGCGGTCTGACCGCTTCTAATAGAATTTTTGGGATAGATGCCGTTTCGACGACGCTCAAAATTATGCTTGGTTCGATCACGTTGCGCATTGACCCCTTTCGACGCTTCGAGTTGTCAACAACGTGCGACGCGAAGCTGCTGCTGTCTCCGAGGTCGCGAACCGCAACTTTTCTGGATCATGTTCGCCGTTCGGTGAAGCGAGGGGTGCGGCGGCTATTTTGAGGCGGGCACGGCCCCTCCTGCACTGTCCTCCGTCTTTTCCGTTGCGGGCCGGCGCGATAAGGTTCCGTCTGAGCACGTCACCGAGTTTGAACGCTTCGGCATTCGCGTCGAGCAATTCGCCCGCACGCGCCAACACGTGCAAGTCGAAACTCGCAAAGCCCAAAGGGACCGGCAAGTTTGTTGGCCGATCGGCGCGTGGACAGTTGCGGCGACGAAGGCACCCGGGACGAGCGCATTTCGAACCCGCCGGGAAATACACGGGCGTTCGACTCATACCCGCGGGTGAAGGCTTCCTTCACCCAGCGCTCGGCGCGCTGTGCGGTCAACGAAATCGACTCTACGTTCTGCCGCACACCGAGATGCTCGTTCAAGCGATTGATCCGTTCGCGGCGCTGTTCGCGATTTCGGCCATTCCCCAAAGTGGGGCCTGGGGCACCACCCAATAGATCGCAGCTGCGGCGTGGCGCGTTTTGCGCAGGCCGTAGCTTGCGACATCGAACAGCCTACGCGCATTTTCCTTGGTGAATAGGCTGCCGATGATCGGCACGGTCGGGCGGTCAGCACGGACGTCGCCGTGGCTCGTGAAGGCGTGTCGATAGAAGCGCTGCACGCTTAACCCATCGCGGCGCGTCCATTCCTTAAGATAGTCTTGGGCAAGTTGGATCAGGAGCTGGTATGGCTCGCCATCGTCTTCCCGCCGCGCAACAGCCATGCGCTCGACCATCTCGGCGACCGCAAGCCCCACTGCCTCGCGATCTGACAACTCGTAGTCTGACTTCCACTCGGAAAGGTCGATGTCGGGTAAGTTTGGCTTGAGCCCCGATGACACCAACCCGACGCGCACGAGCGTCGAAAAGCGCTCCTCCGCCGCCACCCCGTCGATGGAATAGAGCGTGCGTCGCGAGGTCGAGATTGGATCGATCTTCAGCGCGAACTCGCGAAAGAACCGACGGACCGACGACGGCACCCTTTCCGTTGCCGAGCTGACTTGCTCAACGTCGGCCAGCGGCAGCTCGGGAAGGTTCCGCTCGAAGTAGCTCAGAAATTTCTTTCGGCGGGCGCCAGCGCGATGAGGTCGAAGCCGACGCGTGCGATCTTGCGCTCGACCTCGTAGATAAGTGGTTCTTCGACACCAGGGCGGAAGAGCGAAAGCCCCGTCTGTGTCAGCGTGATGCGTCCCTCGCTCCGACGGATGTAGTCGGCGTCCTCGACCTCGTGGAAAACGTAGCTTGCCGGTCCAATAGCCTAGGCCATTCGGCGGGTTGTGGACTTTTCCTTGCGATTCGACGGCACTGGTCATTCTTGGCCTCCAATGGGTCGGTTCCCCTTCGACTGCTGGAACTCGGCATCGTCATGGCTGGGCAAGTAGCTTGCCGCGCCCGACGTGAAAGCCGGACGCACGGTCAGCCGGGCCGTTGGCGGCGGCCTCCCGCCTGGTAATCGACGTCTTCGTTGAGACCTATACCGCATCAGGGCAAGCCCGACACGCCGTGGAAGCCGATCACGGCGAACACGGACATCTTCCGACGAGGCCACGAAGTCCTCGAGCGAGTTGCGCGCCGTGATGCCGGCCTTGACTGCCGGTCCAGCTTGGTCTGAATCGTATTGTCATCGCAGCCGACCGGCGCAGGCACGGGCGCGCAATAGACGATATATTTCTTGGCCATGACCTTCACGCATCCCGGCCAACTCGGCGATGCGGGCATCTATGACGCGCTGACCATTTTGTAGCGCGGCCAATTCGAAACGGACAGTCCGCGTTCGGCCCCCGTTGCGGCCGTTCTGGAGCGTGGCTCAGAACGCTCGCAAACGAGGTTAGCTCCAGTCGACTGTTTGACGTCACGGGACCATGCGGAAGGATACGGGAAGATTTCTGATTATTGCCCACGAAAAAGCCAACAAAATCAACGATTTTAATACGCCCTCCGGGCCCACCATTGAAATCAATGACTTAACCACTTTTTCAGACTGTCAAGCGTTTCGAAAATCCATCCGTGGCAACAATTGGCAACAGGGTCAGAAATAATCGTCGGGGGAAACGAAAAAACCGGGCTCTTGCATCGAGCCTCTTTGAGGCATTTCCCGATGACTATGGAGGCCGGGAGAGAGCCGAGAACCCAAAAGGTGATGGCGGTCCAGAAGATGCTCATATCCAGGATCTCCTTTCTGGAAATCAACGGTCAGCCGTGCCGGAAGGTTCCTGGGCAACAGAAGTGACAAAGCCCGCCACCGTGAGGCCGCGGGCTAAAGGTGCAAGTTTGCGCAGGCTCAATTGTGGTCTGGACGCCCTGATTGTCTCAAGCCCCGCAACTCCTGCCTTGAGCTTCGACAGACCGTCGCTCAGCACAGCTTCGATAGCACTGCGTTCCTGCATGTCATCGATGTCGGCGCCACGCTGCGAAAAACAGATGCTTGGGTTGTCAAGCGCGTCGACGTGTCGCTCATGATGGCACCTCTGGATTTCCCCAAGGCGCTACATTGCCTGTCGAGCCATGGGAGCAGCGGCGGGGTCGCACGCAATGTCGCTAGCGCCTGTGGTCAGGACCGTGCGCTGGGGCGGCGGCTGGTCGTATCCCGATCTTCGGCAGGGGAGCGGGTGGAGCACCACCTGCCGCGAGAAACTTTTAGAGATCGCTAATATTCCGTCAAGCCCGCTTCCTGGGCGGTAGTTGTTCGGGCGGCATGTCGTTGCCGTCCTCACCGAACGTGAACGGCAGTACCTCTTCGTAAAGATTGTGGTACTCGATCACAGCGTGGTACTTCCGCAGTAGCAAGCGCGTTTCATCGCTGATGCCGGCGCGCTCCAATTCGTCCTGGGCGTCGAGATACGCCTGCCTCAAGCTCTTGGCCATGCCGTGCTCCGTGTGCTCATTGATCCATAAGCTCGTGGTTAGGTTTCAGTTCCGCATGCGCGCTAGTCGACCCGGCCCCTACTTCCCCACGGATCAACGCGGCCTATCCGCCCCAACCACAACCCTGCTATAAGCCCGCTCGACACCGCTATTCGGGCGACCTCCGGGCGAGGGCGCGGCTATTTCTCTTCGGAAAGTCGTCAAGCGCGTTCTTGCGCGGATCGATGCCTCTTCTGCCTCACCGGCTTTTCAGCTGCACCGCCTATCGCTTGTTCTCGGTGTAGCGTTGAGATGTCGAGGATCGAAGACGGCAAGAAGTTCAAATCCCTGAAGCGTCACCTCGGCGTGCATTTCGGCCTGACGCCGGACGCCTATCGCGCCAAATGGGGCTTGCCATCGGATTATCCCATGGTCGCCCCCAACTATGCCGCCCAGCGCTCCGAACTGGCAAAAGCCGCAGGCCTTGGCCGCAAGGCCGAGCCTGTTAAGAAGGCGCCAGCGAAGCGGAAGGCGAAGGCTTAGTTCTGTCTTCATACCCACACATGACGTAACGTCAAGACGCGGCTACTGGGAGAGCCGCGGCGGACTGTCGCGTTTTAGCCCGCTGCCTCAACGGCGGGCCTCTTCAAAGGCACTATAACACCACGTACCCACACTCACGGCACTTGAGGAAGTCCTTGGTCATCTCTCCATTGACAAACCATGGGTTCCTGCCTCGCTCGCCATATCCAGCAGCGCGGGCATTGTGGCGTATCGCCCATAACGGGTTGATATGTTTCCAAGCGCGCTCCCGCAGCGAGCTTATTGTCCAGATCGGATTCCAATTTTGCCTTGGCTTCATCGTGCAGGTCCAGCCTGTGCCTTAGGTCGCCGGCCTTCTTCTTTTCGTCGAAAGCCAACCGTTCGGCGTCGTGCCGAAGCGATTCCTTGAAGCGGATCATTACCAAGCTCCGACCCGCAAGAGGCGGCTGCGAGATATGGTCGACTAAGCCGGAACGGCGTATAATTCGCCAGCCGGCGAACCCCGACCCCGCGCCGGTCAGGCCCGGTGGTCACACCCACCCCCCGCCCTTGGCCGCTGGGCCGCTAGTAGTTTGCGAAGAAATGGCCGGTGCAGACGACGAGGGGGTTGTAAGCAGCACCGGCCATCGCGAGAAAAGCCCCCGCTGGTGATAAGTCTATATCACATTAGCAATCACGCAATTGAGACTGAAGTCCTTAGCTTGCCGGCCCTAAAGACCCACGTCCGCATGGTCATCGTAAATAATAGCGACGAGGCTTAAGCGAAACCGCCTATGCTTAGCGGAATGCATTTAGCGGCGCCATGTCCTACACAGTTGGTACACCAAGAACGCCGTTCTGGGGACGATGCCCTTCAAGGACGAAGAGGCCGCCAAAAGCCACTCGCTGCCAAGGTTCTCGGCGAGGCGCAATACGATGATGTTGTCTCCGTCGAAGTCCGCAAAGTTGATGGCACCGTCGTCTATGGCCGTACAGCCAAGTGATATGCGCGCCATGGTAGGGGACCAGATGGCGCGGGCCTGGCCGGATGTTTGCCAGCCTTGCGACGGAGCCAGCAGCGGCATCCGAAGCAATAAATCATCTTTTCAAGACTGCTGGCCAAATCCGATTTTTCACCACCGGCAATCGCGGCATTGCACTTCTCACCGCGGCCAGTCGACAAAATGCGATTAGAGCTACAGCGTTATTGCAACCAGCTTGCAATTTGGTTGCGAATTGAAATAGAGCCCCGTACAAGCGTTTTGCGTACCTCCGGCTTTCACTCTGAGAGCGTCGCATCGTATATCGCAGACATATCGCGCGCTGACTCGAAGGCGGGCGTGCGCCCGCCTTCGACATTCAACCCAGATTTAGCCGCCCATCATCTTTGCCATAGCGCAGAAATCTGCATGCGACTTGTTGAGTGTGGTGTCGCCGCAGTCCTTCAACACGGCCTTCTGTTCGTCCGGTTTCATGGCCATCCAAGCGGTCTTGAAATCCTTTTCCGTCTTCAAAGTTTTCATGCCGGCATCGGTGAAGAACGGCGACATCTTTGCCGGGTCGTCGAGCGCGGATGTACTGCCTGCAAGAGCCGAACCAGTCATCATGGCAAGCGCAATCGCGCCCATTGTGAGCATCTTGATCATTGTTTCCTCCGTCGTTAGGTCATTCAGCCTGACCTTCCGGAAAAACGTCATCAGCTGAACTCGGTTCCCACCGCTTGCCGGCTTCTTTGAAATTGAAAATCGCCTCGGGGCGATCGCTATAAAATGGACGTTCCCCATTGCTTTCTAAGGAGGCTGCGATGGTGGCGTAACGCCGAACAGCACAGGTTTGCCCTTGCGTAGAGGTGGTCGAAGCCTGCGGAGAATGGTTCGTCCGCTTAGTCGACTCCGACGAAGAACTTACCGATCACCAGCTTGAGAGAACCGTCTCCATTTCGACCGTCTCGACCTGCTGCGCGAAGCGCTGGTGATAGACGGTCAGCAGTGCATCATGTGTCGCGTCAGAAGAGCTGCACAGCGCGTCGGTGACGAGAACCACCCGATAGCCGAAATCGATCCCGCCGAGCACCGTGGCCAGAACACA
>NZ_JBFUCU010000050.1:0-8201 GCF_056405075.1 Mesorhizobium sp. P2_A12 | reverse complement strand
GGCGACCATGGGGATCAAGGCTTCCCCGGGTGCGGTGAAGGCCGGCGAGGTCACATTCAAAGTGAAGAATGACTCCAAGGACACCATTCACGAGATGATCGTGATGTACCTTGCCGCGCCCGGCAAGCTGCTTCCTTACCTTGAGGCCGAGAACCGGGTCGACGAAGACAAGTCAGGAGATAAGGGCGAGGTGTCGGAACTCGATCCCGGCAAATCAGGCACATTGACCGTCGATCTGAAGGCTGGAAAATACCTGCTTATCTGCAACGTGCCGGGTCACTATGGGGCTGGCATGTGGACCGAATTCACAGTCGAACCGTGAGACCAGCGCTTTGGCCTTGTCCTTCGCGGTCAGCACGCGATGTAGGACGTGGCCGGCTTGTCTGTCATTCTTCCTTCTCCCCGTGATGGGAAGCCCGCGCGCACTCTCGGCAAAAGCGGCGCGGGCCGATCGGATGCCCGATCTTCGGCAGGCGATGGAGGGCACCACCTGCCGCCAAGCAGGAACTTTGAGAACTCGCTAATGTTCCGTCAAGCATTGCGCGGCAATGCTGGTCACGTCCTGAAATCTGGCAGGGGGGAAGAGACGATGAGCGAGACCAAGAAAGAGCAGATCAAACTTAAGGGCGGAGTATTACAACGGCGTGGCGATATCTATGATTGCCATTGGCACTCTCGCTGATCGGCATTGGGGCGCTTTTGGTTATGACGGTCCTGAGTGCTGCTGCTCGCGAACTCGCTGAGCTCAGTCTCACCGATCTTGATCGGGTTCCTGATCTTGAAGAAGCTGGCAAGGTGGTCTTAGCCAAAAAGCCCGCCGCCAAGGGCATAGCAGCGGGCCTTTTGACACAAGACTGGCCGGTCGGAATATGGGCTTGGTGATCCGGCCGATGCAATAAACGAAGGCTCCGAAAATTTGTTCCGCCATCCTACGGGGGAAGCCCGCCAACACGCGTTCTCGCCGCCACACCGCTGATCGTCAAGCACGCCCTTGCGCGGGGCGAGGCTTGCGTACGCGACGCCTCTTCCGCCTGTCCGGTAGGGTTGAGCGTGTCGGCTTGGAGATCACGCCCTGATCGAGAAGGGCGAAACGATAGACCCTCGAGGAAACAGGTCGGTAGAGCGTGCGCGAAAGTGCGTCCGCAGTCCGCTGGCCAAGTTCAAGCAGGACGTTGTCGTATGTGTCGAAAACCTGGCAATTGGGGCAAGATAAGAGGTCGGACCCTTGCGGCTCACTGACGCTGCTAAGGGGCACCCTGCATGAATTGCAGACAATCTTAGGAGCGTTTTCGATCATCTAGAGAGACGTCTCGCTGTTTTGATCCACGAGGCAATTACGGTGCCAGCGCAATTGATCCGTTGCGGGACATCTAAAGCCGCCTCACCACGCCGCTCTCCCCTGGTCAGCTGAAGCCCACGCCTTTGCGGGGAGAGCGCGGCGAACAAATCTTTCACGGTGAAAGATTTCCAAAACAGAGCCCGCCGCTCCATTCACGGCAGCGGCGGGTCGCCCCCAGGGAGGTTGATGAAATTGGGGACTTGCCGGGTGTTGGTTTGCCCGCCACTTCCACCAGTGCAATTGCGGTGCCAGACGGGATTGACCCATTACGGGACAAATCGCCTCCAGTAGGCCCCGCCAGCGCGTGTTCCTGCCGGCCGCGCTCTTCCTTCCTACGCAGCCGAAAGCGGCGGTGGTGCCGGGGTGAGGCTGCGGAAATAAATCTGGCGCCTGACTCGCCGTCGCCGGGACGAGCGAACAGTATAGAACCTTAACGGGATATTAGGCGTTTTGGGAGGTAAGGTGGTTTCCCAGGGAAAGAATACGATGGCCGAGCTAAACCACGAAATTGCTGGGATGAAGTGGGTTGCT
The DNA here is from genome assembly GCF_056405075.1 of Mesorhizobium sp. P2_A12. NCBI lineage: Bacteria > Pseudomonadati > Pseudomonadota > Alphaproteobacteria > Hyphomicrobiales > Phyllobacteriaceae > Mesorhizobium > Mesorhizobium sp. P2_A12. The sequence continues at coordinate 6,331 of NZ_JBFUCU010000050.1, read as the reverse complement.
CTATTTTCAATACTTGCGCTGTTAGGCTGTCAGGATGGCGGCAAGGAAAAGACCGTTAACTGGCTCCAGACCCAGGGAATGGACCGATCTTCGGCCACTATCCTTGCCAGCAACAAGCCGGCGCTGCGCCAGTACCTCATGAACAAAACCATGGCCGGGCAGGATGATGCTTACTGCCGACCGCTAGGCGCCACAGTAGGCACTCCAACCTATGTCCAGTGCCGCACGAGTGTTTCAGCATCCCGCCCGGTGAATGACCCACCGCCGCGTCCAAGGCCGGTTAGTTGCACGACAAACGTAGTGCTTGGCGCGCTGAAGACGACATGCCAATGAAAGAACGCGCGCAGAATCCAGATTAATGCGGCTGCGATACGAGGGCGAACCGCTCGCAGCCGGTTTTAGAATGTTTTAGCTCCACGCTTGTTCCGGTGAAATATTGGCACGCGAACAAGCCCGATGCTTCCTTTTCCTCATAGACGAGCAGTTGGGTGGACGTGGCTACCAACGCTACAGCGGTTCCCGCTGCACTTAAGACTATCAGCACAACGAGACCGGTGATCAATTGCATCCTATCTCACTCTCCGGGTGACAATCAGTCTGCCAAGCTGCCGTCGCGGTGGAGCATGGCCTCGGCGATGACTTGGAACACACTGCCGACCTCCTCGGTGATTTCATTGACGCCAATTCCCGCACTGTCGGCGGCTTTCATAACTTCGTCGGCAAGGTCGCTGATGGCGGCCGGATCGTCGGTCATGGCGTTCGGCAGGTGCTCTGCCATCCATTTTTCGAGGAAGTCGATCCCGCGTGTGCTCATCCAAACCAACTGAACGTCAGGCTCACCATCGCCACCGCTATGAGGATTGAGAGCGGCACGGCAGCGATCAGCGCCGCTTCTAAAAATCGTGTTTCCTTGTCACTGAACATTAGGCGCGCCTTATGCATGCTTCGGGAATGCTAAGAAGCTGCGAACCCCGATTCGGTTCCAAGGATGGTTACGCCGGGCTGGATTTGTAGATGGGCGGGCTTGACCGATCGAACCCCGGCCGCGAAGCTCATTTTCGGGCCGCCAGAATGCGGGCTTCCCGTACCAGGGATGCCCAATTGAGCCCAAGAATGGCGATAAGCTCGCGGGCCTGATCTTCAGTGATATTCGCCTCATCCGCCAAGCGCCGAACGACAAGATCGACCGGGCTGCTGGGTGCTTCGTCCTTTTCGTCAGCCATAGGACAACTCCCTAAAGGCCTAACGCAACTTACTGTTACTGGTTCCCCTGCGGAATGACTCGCTAACATGCCGGAGAAGGCGCATTGTGGCTTTGTCGCTGGCCGCTGAACGGGCGCTGGCGCTTGAGAGTGTACATCGTACTCCCGCCCCTGCGGGAACCTATGCGGTGGACGACGAGACACACCCACCCAAATTCATTTCGGCTCATGATTTTGAGATCATCCGCAACGCCTTCAAGGCGTCAGTGGCAGAAGGGATGATTGTCGAGCAGCAATGGGTCCGGCACGCGAAAGACCTGATACGCGCGCTCACGGGCCATGAAGACCGGACGAAAGCATTATCTGCCGAATCATTGGGCGCTATGCGCTACCCAGCCGTAGGGGAAATGGCCGGTGCAGTTGGGCTCTTGGTGTGTCGGCTCCGCTTGGGCCATTCTGTGCTGGTCTGCGGCTCAGCGGATTGAACAGAACCGAGGCGGATAATCGGTCGCTACGCAGGCTTGTGCCGCCGCATTACACCCCATTCGTGCCAGATCAACAGCATGACGACCGCATCGAAGACGGTCAGCACGAGCAGGCCCGGAGAGTGGGTGTAGGAATAGCGGTAGACTTGATAGACCATGAATGCGCCCAATGCCGCGAGCGATGCCGGATACGACCAAAGCTTGCCCCGCAAGAGCCCGACAACCAGCAGCAGCTTTATCAGGCCGTGGCTGAGTAGGTAGAAAGCGTAGAATTCCTTGCTGGCTATCGAAAAATGGGTTGCCATCTGCGACAGATGGCCAGCTATGAAATCGTTCGGGTCTTCGATCAATTCCTCTGCGGTGAAAGCATTGACCCAGGAGACGATTGCATCGGTGGTGACGACATAAACCAGAATCCCCCCGATGCATTCGATCAGAGCATGCGCGCCCTTGAGCCAAACGCTGACTTCAAAAATCTGATGGATACGGCGTTCGTCGACTGCTTTCACAATTCACCTCGCGATCGACAACAACGGAAGCAACAAAGAATGGATGCAACTCTCACCCACTGGCTCAACGCCGAAGCTGGACTTCACCCGGTTCTGGATAAAGCAATGATTGGCGCCTCACAAATCGGCGTTCCGCTCATGGTGCTGGCTGTGGTTGCGCAATGGTGGGCCAAGGTCGACCGCTACCATGTTCGTCACGCGGCCCTGTCGGCCGGCCTGGCCTTCTTGCTCGGTCTTGCTCTCAATCAATTCATTCTTCTGTTCGTGCATCGGATGCGGCCCTACGATGCCGGTGTGACGCATCTGTTGATTGCGCCCAGCGCCGACTGGTCGTTCCCGTCCGATCACGCGACCGCATCCATTGCGATCGTTTCGGCCTTTGCGATGCAAGCTCTGCCTCGCCGAACGATTGCGCTTTCCCTCCTGGCATTTCTGATTTGCTGGTCGAGAGTTTACATCGGCACCCACTATGTCAGCGACGTGATCGGCGGCGCCATCACAGGCATCACCGGTGCGTTCGCGATCCGTCTGGCTTACCGTGAGAATTCCCGTTTGGACACGCTGGTGACGAGAATCTTATAGCTACTTAGAAAGCCATCATCGCGACGGTCGGCGTGGCGGAGATTGGGGCGAACAATGGTCAAGGTCTTGCTTTTCCTCGGGGGGCTCGCGATCCTTTTGGTCAGTTCCCGCCAGGTGTTCCTAACGTTTCGCGACGGTTCATTTCGGGCCCGCGGCAATCGACTGATCCTACGCAACGCACACCCCATAATCTTCTGGATGAATTTCGTTGGGCTAGTGCTTTTCGGCGTTGTCGGTGTCGCGTTGATTTGTTGGCTATTGCTTACTTGAGAGCCCCGCCAGCGCGTCTTTCCGCTGGTCGCTCTCCTATGCTGCCGAAGTGCCCCGCGCGTCCTGGCGCCCGCCTGCGGCATGCAGGAAGCGCACTGTAGACCTCAGGCCAGAGTTGCGCGGCTGGCATCGCTCGAATAGAGAGAGGATTAATCAGACAAAAGGAGAGACCATGACCGACGAGGCGCATATCAACTCGACAGAACTAGCGGAACTAACAGCCGAAGTTGTCTCGGCATATGTAAGCAAGAATCCACTTCCTGCCGCCGCATTGCCGGACCTTATCGCTTCTATTCATGCTTCCCTGTCGGGCCTAGTTGAGCCAGTGGCTCCGCCTGCTGAGCCTCTCGTGCCAGCGGTCAACCCGAAGAAGTCCGTGTTTCCCGACTACATCGTAAGCCTCGAAGACGGCCGCAAATTCAAGTCGATGAAACGGCATTTAGGCTTGCATGGTATGACGCCTGATGAATACCGCGCCAAGTGGGGCTTGCCGGCCGACTACCCAATGGTGGCGGCAAACTACGCCGCGACACGGTCTGCGCTAGCAAAAGCCGCAGGCCTTGGGCGCAAAGCATCGCCGGTAAAAGCGCCTGCGAAGCGGAGGGGTAAGTTGGCTTAGTTCTCTCAGGCAACCTCCCTAACGAGCGGCGCCGTTCACCCCCGGCCATTTCCCTACGAATTGCCTTCGCCAGGATGGGTCATTTTCGTGGCTGCGGTTGGTTTCGGCTACCTGTTGAATGAACAGCCTTGCGTGTTCGCCCCAATCGGAATCTCTGACGTTGTGTTCGCGGACAGACTTCATAAAAGCCTCGCGTACAGCATCGAGGTCGAATAGCGAAAGACGTTGGCTGCCCTTAACCGACATATTGATCGCCTCCCCACAAACCTACATTTTGATCGAGCCAAACTCCTGAAGCAGGTAAAGCAGCGCCGTGGCAAACGTGACGAATGCGACCCATACACCGAAGGTTCTCATGGCCGGCCCTCCATCTCTTGGCCGACACAATGCGAAGGCGGGCATTAGGTTCCAAAGCCCTCCTGTTGGGTATATTTTCCGTACAAATTTCAGCGCCTCTTCACCTTGGGCGTGATCTCCTCGATCCTCACTTTGTCGCCGATCTCCTTCGCCATCGCGAACGCTTTTTCCTTGTCTTTCGTCGTCAGCACCGTACGCCAGTGCGACTTCTCGAACACGCTGACAACGTAGGTGGTTCTTGCGGGCTCAGGTCCGGCTGGCATACTTCACCTTGCCCATCCGGCTGCATTGAGGACACAAAGGACGGAGATAGGCCAACTTGTCGCCCGGAATATTTCCGGAACTGGTGATCGTCAGGCTACCGCCATTGAAACCCTCCAGGCTGTAGGATTCCCAGGTGCCGATTTCTCGTAGTTTCAAAAACCCGGTGCGACCGCATTCGCAAACCAGCTTTTCCCGTAAAACAGTTGAGAGCACCTAGGACCGCCTTCCGCGATGCGGCGACTTTGCTAAGCCATGACCGGTGCGGCTGGGGCTTCTTGGGGATGCGGCGGGCCGCACCGGTCACTGCGGGTTTGGTTTGGACGTCCCCCGCGTTGCCCAAACTATGGGCATATTAGCAACTTCGCAATTAAGCCTATCGGCGGTACTAAGACTGAAGTCCCTGATGGATGTAGAGAGCCCGCGCCACCGGAGGGGACCAGAATGACGCGGGCCTGGCCGGATGTATGCCCACCAGCCTTGCGACGGAGCCAAGCAGCGGCATCCGAAGCGCTAAATCAACTATTCAAGACTGCTAATGTTCCATCGGCGTGGCTTGCACCGGCCCTGTCCCGTTCCATTGAATGAACGGCGGAGGCCTTCACCACCGACGACCAAATCGACCACTCCATCCGCCGCCGAAACGACCGCCACCGGCAACCAACCGGATGATGACGAGAAGTACAATCGCGCCGACAGTGGCGTTGACGACCAAGCTGATCGTTCCAGTCCCAAGATGGACGCCTAAGCGAGGTAGCAGCCAGTCACCGATGAACGCACCGATGATCCCGATTACTATATCCCCAATCAGACCAAAGCCGGCCCCCCGCACGATTTTCCCGGCCAACCATCCGGCAATCAGGCCGACTACCAATATGACAATGATGCTCTCGTTCGACAGATGCATGGCGGTCCTCCCAAGACTCCCAATCAAAGCGCTAGTGGTTGTCCAGTAGGATTGCCAGATGCCTGGCTGTGGCGCTTTCCACAATCAGCTCCTCCAGCCCACTATCGGTGATCAGCGAACCGTTGACGCGACGTCTGGCTACACGAAGCGCGTCTGAAATCGAAACTGCTGTGGTTTTAGCGTGATCATCCAGGTAACGGCCGACTTCAATGACGGCATCTGCGTCAATATTGGACGGCAATTCTCGCATGGCACCCCTCCTGCCGCATCCGACCCTTGCTGCACAAAAGTATCGCGCTGATTGGCCAAGGAGTCGATGGCGATTAGAGCCTCGCCAGCGCGCGCTTCTGCCCTCCGCTCTCCTACGCCGGCAAAGCGCCCTGCGCGTCCTGGCGCTTCCCTGTGGCCGCGTGCCATCGCAAGTTCGTTACCTTGCTCTCTCTCGCTCCAGCAAGCTGACGTATTCCGTATCAAAGGCCTCACTGTTCTTCCGCTCAATTCTCCGGAGATAGAGATACGGCAGCGCAAACGCCAAAATCATACTTATGCCGATCGCACCCGCCATGTGACTGCCGCCTCCAAGCCAACAAAAAACAGCAACCACACTGCCGGCTATCGCCGCCTCCGCCACACTAGCCCAGAAAGGATCAAATCTGGGCGGCGGTGCAACCGAGTCCGCCCGTTGTCTGGCCTCGAAGCTAATGCGTGCAGCATCCAATCTGACAATTCCCGATTATCGACGCTGAAATGACCGGTGCAGGGGTGCTTGGGTGAAGCGAGCCTCACCAAGCCCAATGTAATATTAAATCGGGAAGGCTCGCTTTGTCGTTAAGGGATTGCCTGTCGCCGACGGCTGTGGACTACCTGTGGATAACTGCCTGCGGCCGCGTGCCACCGCAACCAAGCCTGTTCGGCCTCTTGCCAGTAGCCGGGCGGCATCGGCTGCCAATCGGCCGGAAATGCCATTAACCCTTTATTAACGATCAACTTGTCGGCGGGTGCTTCTATGCCTCGATGCGTGGGATAGCGGCGGGGCTGCCGGTACTAATGGCCCGAAGCGATCTTGTGGGAGCGCCGAATTGTTCACCGACTACTATGAACTTCTGGAAATCAGTCCGAACGCCAACTCGGAAACGATA
>NZ_JBFUCU010000049.1:0-8493 GCF_056405075.1 Mesorhizobium sp. P2_A12 | reverse complement strand
TGGCCGTTTCCGCCCAGCCTGCGATTGGTCCATATGTGCGGCGCCAGGACTCGCCAAGCAGCTTCGATACGGCAGGGACGTCCTGTTCGGTCATGGCTCTAATTCGCATCGCGTCAACTCGTCGTCGCTGGGTTTGCTGAGCCTCACGCCAGCGTTGCCGCCGTTCTCAGCGAACAACTGGATGCCGCCCAGTCGGCAACAGATGTAGCCCCCTAGTTCACTCGCCGAAAGGCACACCACAGCCGACCGATATCCGCCCCAGCAAACCGTTCCGGCGCACGTCGCACAGGCCTCGCCGGGTGACACCACTGTGCAGGTCCAGAGAACCTCCGGCGAATAGGTAGCCGCCGCGCGGCGCGCCATTTCGGCGTCATGCTCGGCGTCGATCTTGCCTTGGCGCTGGGGATCGCATCGTTGGGGCCGATCGGCACCGCACGAGGCACCGTCAGACGATCGCGCGCGCTATTTCGGGGAGGCCTGAGATTGCGACAGTTTTCGGTTAGCGTGTATCGTCGCCCTTCACCAGGCCGCGCCACAAAAGACGGCGTCGTGCTAAACACAAAAGGAATGGATCGACGATCGGTTTCCGCAGAGTGCCCTCTAGAGCCATCATCGCGCCTCATCGCACGAGCTGATCCTGTTTGGACGATCTCCAGGCGCTATCTTGGATTAGATCAATCCACTGTGCGGAGTCTCCGATGTGCAACGACTACGAGCAGCATATCGCCTGGGCAGAATACTGCCGGATGATGCAGTCGCTGGCGATCAACATCCCTACCCACCAAACTGAACTGGATCTGCCGCAGGCAGACGACATCCGCATCAACGACCGAGCTCCGACCATGCGCGCCTCCGGTGATGCCATCGAACTGGTTTCGATGACGTTTGGTTTTCCTCCGTCGGGGCCAAAGGGCGGACCTGTATTCAACTTCCGCTCCGAAGGTCGACAGTTTGCCAACAGCAAGCGCTGCCTTGTTCCCGCCTCAGCGTTCTTCGAGTTCACGGGGACGAAGTATCCGAAGGCAAAGCATCGATTTTCGCTGAATGGCTCCTCCTTTATGGCCATCGCCGGGTTGTGGAAGGAAGGAGTAGGCAACAAGCCACCAACCTTCACGATGCTCACGACCGAGCCCGGGCCAGATGTGGCGCCTTACCACAATCGGCAAGTTGTTGTGCTCCAGCCGGCTGACTGGAGTGGGTGGATCCATCTGACAAGGCCAGAGGCTGAGCTTTTGCGACCACTGCCTGGAGGATCGCTAGAAGCGGAAACAGTTCGTTCAAGGTCCGATTAGGCGCTAGGTTGATGGAAACGTGCCAGGATTATTGACGGACGCTGATGCCGATCTTTTCTGTCAAGCACACCACTGTCTATCGCTATAACCGGCCTGTGAAGTTTGGCGAGCACAGGCTCATGTTCAGGCCGCGCGACAGTTTCGATCAACGACTTCTGGATCACGCCCTATCCGTAAGGCCTGAGCCGAGGGAGATTAGATGGATCCATGACGTTTTTGGAAACTGCGTAGCCGTGATCGATTTCAACGGCCCGGCCGATGAACTTCATTTCGCGACGGACATTCGGCTCGATCACACACCGCAGCATGCGCCCGATTTCCGTATCGATGAGGCCGCGCTCAACTATCCATTCTCCTACGATCCCGACGAGGTAGTAGACCTCGCGCAAACAATGGAGCGCCATCACGCCGATGATGGTGACGAGGTCGGCAAATGGGCACGACAGTTTGTCAGTGCCGCAGGACAGACCGAGACCGGAAAACTGTTGATGACGCTCTGCTACGCCATCCCCGAGAGCTTCGTATATTCCCGCCGGTTCGAAACCGGAACGCAACCACCGCTCATAACCTTGCATCTGCGCAAAGGCACATGCCGGGACTTTGCGCTTTTCATGATGGAAGCGGTTCGCTCGCTTGGCTTTGCTGCTCGTTTCGTGACCGGTTATGTGTATGTGCCGAGCCGCGATAGTGATGCTGTCCGCGGCGGTGGCTCGACGCATGCCTGGTGCCAGGTTTACTTGCCCGGGGCCGGTTGGATCGAGTTTGATCCAACCAACGGCATTGTCGGCAACCGAGATTTGATCAGGGTGGCGGTGGCTCGCCATCCCCGACAAGCCATCCCACTTTCCGGAAGTTACTCCGGAAGCGCGTCAAGTTTTCTGGATATGAGCGTTGAGGTGAAGGTGGCGAAGGAAACCGCGCCAACAAAAATTAGCGCTGTCTGATGTTCTCCGGAACTGTTTTGCAAACCCCGAGTTTGCCCGGTTCCTGAATTAGAACATTGGAGCATCGATGCGCATCCGCGCAGGTTTCAGCCTTACCTACGAATGCCCGCAGCCGACCCCAATGCTGCTGGTCCTTGAGATTCATCCCTCACGCCGCGTCGATCTGCTCACAGAGCAGATCATAGGCTTTGATCGCCCGATCGAGGCTCGCGGCTACATGGATGCTGTCGGCAACGCGTGCACGAGAATAGAAGCGCCGGCAGGGCTGACGACGGTATCGACGAGCTTCGAAATATACGACACTGGCAAGTCCGATGTTGTCATGCCAGACGCTGTTCAGCACGATATCAAGGACCTGCCGGATGACGTGCTCAGGTTTCTGCTCGGAAGCCGCTATTGCGACACCGATCGGCTTGGTGACATCACTTGGGCGGAATTCGGCAATACCACACCTGGTTGGACCCGAGTCCAGGCGATCTGCAATTTCGTGCACAATCACATCGCTTTCAACTACCAAGCCGCCAATCCGCTGCGGACCGCCTATGGCGCCGTTCGCAAACAATATCAGCTCCGCCGCTTTCAACGTTAATCCGTGCTTTTCGGCAAACATTAAATCTCGTAGGGTCGGCCTTCGAAGATCGAACCGGCGTCTGTCGCGATTTTGCACATCTGGCAATCTCACTGTGCCGCTGCATGAATATTCCCGCGCGCTATTGCACCGGTTATCTCGGCGACATCGGCGTGCCTCCCGTGCCGGATCCCATGGATTTCAGCGCATGGTTCCAAGCATATCTAAGCGGTCACTGGTTCACATTTGATGCTCGGCACAACCGCCCGCGCATAGGCAGGATCCTGATGGCGACGGGTTGCGACGCGACTGATGTTGCTCTCTCAACCAGTTTCGGCGCATCCAGACTTGCTGGCTTCAAAGTTGTCACGGAAGAAGTCCAAACGGACCAATTGTCGGAGGATCCTGTCGGAAATCCCGAGTCTTCACCTTGATCTGATCGATGTGACCATAAGGGCTGCGGGCTCGTTACTGTTGCCGGGGCTAACAATCCTCAAGGGCTGGGTCCGAGTGTTGGCGTCGCGCGGCCGCATCTATAGCGCGGCGAATGTATGACCGCACCAGCTATCGGCCAACCTGACCCCGTCGGCCGCTACGCCGCCTCGACCTTCAGCTGCACGGCCTCGCTCTTCCAGGAGGTCGGGCTCGGCCCTCGGCGCCCAGGCCGGCGAGGCCAGACAGCGCAAGGTGGTTACCGGCGGCCGCTTCCGCCGCTTCCGTCGCGCCACCGAGACACCGTTTAACATGGTTCTCGAGGCCCGCCCCTAACGTTCGCTGTGCAACAATTGGAGGAAGGCATGACTACTTACAATGTCGTTCGGTTTCGCACCAAGCCCGGCAAGGAACAGGCATTCATCGATGCGCCAAGAAGGCGACGCTCGACGTCGGGGGCTTCCGCAAAGCGGCGCTCGTCAGGACCGGCGACCGAACCTTCTGCGTCGTCGGTGAATGGAGCGATGGCACCACTGCTCCAAGGCATCGCTAGGTCATCTTTTCGCGGAACTTGCGGGCGTGAGCAACCTTGCGCCGCGTCGCGCATTTTGATTTTCGAATTGCGGGAAAATCGACGATGAGTGACAGAAACAAAATCCTGCTCATGGTGTCGGCAGCTCTGATCGTGATGCTGTCGATCTCGCTCGCCAATCACCTACTGTTCGCCAGAACGCACCCCGGAACACACGGCATCGCCGCGCAATGAAGCCGATGTCGGCGACGTCCTCAAAGCCTGGTTCAAACGAGGTTTGCTCTGGCAGACGACCGGGCCAGAATTGAGATCGTCGTGCTGCCAGAGCGGTGAGGAAGGCCTTCGCTGCGGCGTCACAGGCACACGCGACGGTCCGTTCGCAAACAATATCAGCTCCGCCGCTTTCAACGTTAATCCGTGCTTTTCGGCAAACATTTAAATCTCGTAGGGTCGATTGGCTGGTTCGTTGTCGGAGGCGGGATGCGGCTTGTTCATGAGCTACTAATATTAGGCTGGGCTCATGCGCGCCTTACGGATTCGTAAGGTGCAGTTCGTCTAAAATTGCGGTGGCACGCGGCCACAGGGACGCGCCAGGACGTGCGGCTGGCGAGGCCCTGCACACAGACACATGCGCAAGTGAGTTATCCACAGGTAGTCCACAGCCGAAGGCGACAGGCAATCCCTTAACGACAAAACGGGCCTTCCCGATCTAATATTACGCGTTGGGGATGCGGCTCGCTTCGCCCAAGCATCCCCTGCACCGGTCATTTCCGCGTCGATATCGGGAATTGTCAGATTGGATGCTGCACGCATTAGCTTCAAGGCCAGGCAATGGGCGGACTCGGTCGCGCCGCCGCCCCGATTTGGTCCTTTCTGGGCTAGTATGGCGGAGGCGGCGATAGCCGGCAGTGTGGTTGCTGTTTTTGTTGGCTTGGCGGCGGCAGTCACATGGCGGGTGCAATCGGCATAAGTATGATTTTGGCCTTTGCGTTGCCGTATTTCTATCTCCAGGGAATGGAGCGGAACAACAGTAAGGCCTTTGATACGGAATACATCAGCTTGCTGGAACAAGAGAGAGCAAGTAACGACCTACATCGTCAGCATTATCGAGAAGTCGCATCGGCGCACGCCGCTGACTACGAAGGATATGGCCAAGGCTCCGGGCATATCAACAAGACGCAGATCGAGGAGATCACGCCGAAGCCGAAGAGGCGTTGAAGCGCTACTATTGAACCAATCTGTCTACGCTTGCAGGACGACGGACACACCCGCCGCCACGGCAGCCCAGCTCGCCCATCTCCCCTGCCGTGAGATGTCGGCCATGAAGTCGTCCATTGAATTTCGGATGACGATTGTTGCAGCACGAATTCCCAGACGGCAGCCCAAGGCTGCCGGCCGTGCCGGCGGCCGGTGATCTACACCTGCATTCCCGACTACGAAGGCGATCGGTAGCAGCGCCTCCGCGACTGGAAGCCGACGTTCGTCCCAGGTGCCCCATAACGGGTCAATAGATTTGGCACCTTGTTTGCATCGACATATGTGGGGTTGGGGTGATGAGGCCCGTCGCTTCGCAAATGAGGCGGCGGGCCTTTTTGCAATTTCAACCTTGCTCATCAACGGGCAGCTCACCGGGGAGCTTAAGCCGAAACCGCTCAACTTCTGCAAATTTCTCAGCGAGATGTTTCGACTCGAAGAGCTGTCGCCTTATAATCCCATCTTCAGCAATTCGCACCATCCACTGGCCGAGTGCATATTTGACCCGGACGTCATCCGGTTCGCCCTTCACCATCGCGTGCGATCTAAGCGGAAGCCTTTGTCCTTTCCTTCAGCTCGCGCCGAAAGCAGCCCCAATGCTAAGATCCGTCAATCCAAGATTTTCTGATACCAGATATTTGTGGGACTGATGACTGGCAGGCGGCAGGATGCTCACCCATCCCTGCCTTAGATCAGGATACGCATCAACCGATCGGCCTGGCCCGGCAGTGCATGGCGCTGGTGAAAGTCAAGGTCTCGGCCTGACTAGGGTATATTACTTATTCATAATTTTGCGGCCACAAGTCTGCCAGGATGCCAACCGAAGGGGGAAGAGCCTTTTAACAGGAGCCCCTCGTCGAAATGATCACATACACGTCGACCTAGACGTTCTTGCACTGGGCCCTCTTTGTCCTAGCCGTCTTGCTTTACGCACTAACGTATGGGGAAGACTTTTTCCCCCGTGGCGATCCTTCGGTCGGTTGTTCTGCGCCTGAGAGGAGCCTCCGATCTTCCCAGCGAAATGTCGGCTCACGAGAGGGCGGCAGCCAAAATGGGCCACTTAGTCCTCTACGCACTACGCGATACCTGTGTTGGGCATTCTTGTGACTTGGTTTGGGGGGACGCGTTGAGTTTCTTCGGCCTCTCCACGGTGCGAACACCATTTGCCCCAGATCGAGCTACGGCGCGCACGCTTCGCGAACTTCATTCATTGTGTGCCAATGGAATTTTGATCGCGGCCAGCTTGCATGCTGTGGCCGCACTCTATCATCACTTCATCCGCCGCGATGCAGTTCTGACAAGGATGCTTCCCAAGTCCAATTGAGGCGAGACTCGGCGCCACTGGCAGGCGCCAGGACGCCGGGGAGGCGTCGGCGGCGTGGAGACTCGGCAAGGGGGACGCTCGCTGGCGGAGCCCTATGAGCTCCAAATTTTTCCGACGGGACCATTTCGCCGCCCGCACTGCTTCGATCCGCGGGCTTCATTCGATGCTTGGCGCGGGCGGGTTCGTCCGCGCCTCGCGCATATGCTTGAAGCGCAGGAAGGCCTCGCCGCATAATCGCCGCGCACGCGACGGACCATTGGTGTGCAGGAGTAAGCTCGATCTCCTGCCCCGAGCGTGACCTTGCTGGAATCGCGGCTCGAATGCGGAAAATCATAGGTGGGGATCGAGACGCTGACGAAGTCCTCATCGACCCGCCGTCGCACCGTGGCGGTCACCGCAACCTCTCCAATGCCTATTTTCACGCGCCGTGCGGAAGATTCTGGAGCGGTCCCCGGCCTCGTCAAGAGGTTGCTAATATATGTGGTGGCCAGGGGGGAACAAATTTTCGGAGCCGTCGTTTATTGCATCGGCCGGATCACCCAAGCCCATATTCCGACCGGCCAATCCTGTGTCAAAAGGCCCGCTGCTATGCCCTTGGCGGCGGGCTTTTTTGTAAGCGGAGTGAGATAGGATGCAATTGATCACCGGTCTCATTGTGCTGATAGTCTTAAGTGCAGCGGGGACCGCTGTAGCGTTGGTAGCCACGTCCACCCAACTGCTCGTCTATGAGGAAAAGGAAGCATCGGGCTTGTTCTCGTGCCAATATTTCACTGGCACAGGCGTGGAGCTACAATATTCCCAAACCGGCTGCGAGCGGTTCGCCCTCGTATCAAAATAAACGAGATGGCTTGGGTCTTGTCAGTTTCACCGAGATGAGGAATATAATCCTCCCGTTGCGGCGCCCCTTTCAAACGGAGCTCGCCATGCCCATGACCCTCGCAGACACCCTGCCTGCCAACGTTCGCTTCACGGTCAATTGCGGACATCCGGCATGCTGCAAGTCGACAAAGCTCGACGCCCAAGCGCTCATCGACCGGCTCGGCCCGGGCCACGGTTCGATGCATTGGGACTTGGTCAGGCTCTTCCGCTGCCCGTCGTGCAAGGCCGCTGGCCGCGATCGCCGGCCGGTGTTATTCACCTTCGTTCCTGACTATGAAGGCATCCAGGCTCCGCGCAACCGCGACTGGAAACCGACGTTCGATCGAGGGACTTAGGGACTTCAGTCTCAGTTGAGCTATCCCTAATATGCCTTTAGCTTAAGCAGTGCGGGGGACAATCCCAAAAGACCGACCCGCAAATGGCCGGTGTGGTCGTATCCCGCAACACCCCACTGCACCGGCCATTCCCCCACGGTAGCATCAGGCTGCCAAAATGGCGCTCGTAGCTCAAACAGGGCAGAGCGGAGGCTCAAATGGCCAGCGATAAGCGCAGGCAGGATTCTATTCACGACCATCAGGTCGAATGCTTCGCCTCGGAGAACGGTTTGACTCCGGATCTGGCTTGGGAGTTGATCGTAAAACACGGCAACAGCCGCAAGGCCGTCATCAAAGCCGCGCAGGGTTTGAAAGGTGATGTCAGGCAACACGGCCGACAGCCTCTTGCTCCCCTGTGGAGCCTCCGCCCCTGGAGGAGAGCGAGAAGCCGCATTGGCGAGCGAGGCAACAGCTTGCGCATGATGATCGACATGCGTCCTTCTGCGCCATAGGACGCAGGCTTGCGATCGACAATCTCAAAACCGTGCTTGCGGTAGAATGCCAGCGCCCGATCGTTGCCCTCAAGCACTTCTAGCGCGATGCTCGGGATGCCGACATGGGCCGCAAGTACGGCGGATGTCGGCCGCCAACCCGGATCCGAATTCACTTTTTTCTATGTGCGGGCGGTCGAGCATGACGTCACCTCCCGCATCCATCTCAGCCATCGCATAGCCGGCGAGAGACCCATCCGGCCGTTCCGCGACGAACGCTATCTTGTTGGTGTCCGCCAGTTCCTCCGCGAGCTGCTGCGGGGCATGATGGACGTCCGAAATCTTGGCCGTTTCCGCCCAGCCTGCGATTGGTCCATATGTGCGGCGCCAGGACTCGCCAAGCAGCTTCGATACGGCAGGGACGTCCTGTTCGGTCATGGCTCTAATTCGCATCGCGTCAACT
>NZ_JBFUCU010000048.1:0-9286 GCF_056405075.1 Mesorhizobium sp. P2_A12 | reverse complement strand
AATCCTCGTCGACATGCACAACGTCGCCCTCGAATCTCATCCTGTCGCCGGGCTTGGCCTTCGCGTCGATGATCGAGTAGGGATAGTTGGCTGTCAGGATATGCAGGGTCACGCGATCGTCAACGCGCTTCCCCACCGTGGCGAAGACCGCCACCCGATCCCCTATGTTGATTTCCCGCGCCATGAGTAGGATTCTGGAGCGACGCGTCTGGTTGTCAAGAGACTGCTAATATATGCCTTGGCAGTGCGGGAACCTTTCATCGGCGAGCCGATTTGTCTGCATGCCCCGTGCCGTCGAACCACCGATATTGCCAAAGGATAGCCCAGACCGGGAGGCCAACTGTGAAGTCGCCTTGGAAGCCGCATTCGCAGCGCTGGTGACTGCCTCGGAAGCGCAGGGGTGGACGCCGCACGAAACGGCTTTATCCCTCCTGAAAATCGCTACCGAGCATGCCCAGCAGTTCAGGCTTGTGCCGGCTGAGCCGCCAAGGTGGCAAACGCGAAGAGGTGTATTGATTGCGTGTGCCGCGATCGTGCTTTTGCTGTGTGCCGCCATTGTTTGGTGGGTGCTGAGGTGAGCGCGCCAGGCGATGACCGACAAGCCGTGACGACGACCTACATCGGCCTTGGGCTATAGCTATAAACGTACGATCGGGCGGGACGGGTACATTACACGTGCAACAGTCTAAGCATGATAGCTCTGCTTCGACGGAGAAACCACGCGGCAGGCAGATGGTTCCGTATGCCGGAACCATGGAGACCGGTGCTCGTTCATCTGGTTGGTACACCAGGGAAGGACGCAGAAATGGTCGTCAAGAAATCAAGCGGCGCGAGCCGGGTCGTAAAGGGCCAGGAGCTAGAGGTTCAACACCTCACTGAAGTTATGGACCTGTCGCCCAAACAGGCGCGCGGCCTGCTCCGCAAGCACGGCGCGGACTGGCCGAAGTTGAAGGACGAAGCCGAGGATTTGAAGGAAGAGGACTGACAAGTGCATAGGTAGACGCGGCTCTCTTAATGGAGAGCCGCGACAACCCGCCCCGCTCTATCCGCCCAGAAAGAGCTAGGCGACCTTTAGGTCCTTGACCGCCTTCTCGAAGGCGGACTTGATCGGCTTGGATACGTCCTCGACGGCTTTGGTCGTGACGGCCTGAAGTTCCCTGGTCTGCTCGACGGCATTTTCAACCTGCTTACGGACGAAGGCGGTCTGCAGTTCAACGAATTCGGAAGGCGACTTCACGGCAATTAGGGCTTCGAAATGCGAGAAGGCGGCTTCAGTGTTGGCGCGCAGAACGGCAATTGTCTTCAGCGACAGGTTGCTGGAAGCGGCTTTGGCGGATGCGAAGCTCGTCTCGAGAGCCTTCTGGGTCGTCTCCGAATCCGCCTTGAATTTGGCGAGAACTTCTTTCGACTGCTCAACGCCCTTTTCCGTGAAAGCGCTGACCTGCTCGATGGCCTTGGATGCATCAAAAGCGGGGTACGCGTTTTCGATAAATTCAGAGGTCTTTTCAGTGGTCTTGGACATCGTTTCCATCCTTCGTTTGGGGGGGCGACTTTTAAGAAGCCTTCGCATTTCTATTAGCATTACCTAACGGAAGTTTGTGTGCAATGCAACATCTTTGTTGCGCTGCACCATGACTCTTTGACCCACCCGTCCCGCACGGAGCGGAAACGGACTACGCGGCCCCGGCCGCCCTTGACGCTCTTTTCCGCGAGAACCACAACGTCCGCCAGCGGTGTGACGCCGGCCTACTTGAGATCGGCGATATCGGATCCGCGTTCGCGATCCCTGTAATGCTGCACAAAACCTGTGTGGCACACGATTTAGCGCAAAGGTCTCCCGCATCGGCCGTTTTCAAAGACTTGGCTTGGTGCTCGACGTGCCGCATCCCAGGTTCCGGCTCCTTGACCGCGCATATGGTCTTGTCACGGAGCTTTCCCTATAGTCATGCGCTGTGGAGCAGGCCCAACATCTTGAACGGAAGCTGGTCGCCATCCTCGCCGCAGACGTGGTGGGGTACAGCCGGCTGATGGGGCTGGACGAGACGGGCACGCTCACCCGGCTCAAGGCGCTTCGCCGCGAATTCATCGAACCATCGATCGAGGGGTACCATGGCCGCATCGTCAAGCTCATGGGCGACGGGGCTTTGGTCGAGTTCGCTAGCGTCGTCGATGCGGTGGCATGCGCTGTCGAAATCCAGCGCGTCATCGCCGAGCAGAACCTCAGTCTTGCCGAAGACACCCGGATCGTGTTGCGCATCGGGATCAACCTTGGTGACGTGATCATCGACAAAGACGACGTCTACGGCGACGGCGTCAACATCGCCGCCCGCCTGGAAGGGCTGAGCGACCCGGGCGGCATCGTCATCTCGGGAACAGCCTACGATCAGGCCCACAACAAGCTCGGCCTGACCTTCAAGTCGCTCGGCGAACAGCGCCTCAAGAATATTGCAGAGCGGATCCGCGCCTATCGCGTTGTGCTGGAACAGACCGGAGGGACCAGGAAGTCGCGCTCTCGGCGATGGCCTGTGAACGGCGCTGCAGCGCTCGTCCTGGCTCTGATAGCAGGGGTTGCGCTGATGCTCTGGCCGCAGGCGATTGCCCTCCTGCCCGGTCACGGTTCCAACCCGGTTGAATCAGCGCCCGGCAAGCCCTCCATTGCCGTGCTGCCGTTTACTGATCTTAGCGAGAAGGCGGGGCAGGATTATTTTGCCGAAGGGCTCGCAGACGATCTCATCACCGATCTCTCGAGGATCTCGGGGCTCCTCGTCATCGCGCGCAACTCCACGTTCTCCTTCAAGGATCGATCCCTCGATATCGACAAGATCGCGGAACAGTTGAACGTCCGCTACGTGGTCGAGGGCAGTGTCCGCCGGGAGGGCGACGCAGTCCGGATCAATGTTCAGCTCATCGACGCCAAAACGGGGAGCAACATCTGGGCCGAGCGCTATGACCGCGATTACTCCAAGATATTTGCCCTTCAGGACGAAGTGATCGGGCGCATCGTCGACGCTCTCTCTGTGCGCCTGACGGAAGGCGAAAAGGACCAGATCAACCGCCTGCCGACGCGAAATCTCGAAGCGTACGATTTCTACACCCGCGCCGAGCAGAAAGCATACGCGGTCGACTTCAGGTCTCTCGGTGAGGCTCTGTCCCTGTATCAAAAGGCGATCAAGCTCGATCCTATGTTCGCGGACGCCTATTCGGGCTATGCCCGGGCAACCGTGGACGTCCTCGGCTTCGATTTTCAGACGGTTATGCTCAGCGCCGTCGCCCGCCAGCGCGCCTATGAAGCAGCGGGGCGGGCACTGGAGCTCAATCCGCAATCTGCGCGCGCCTATGCCGTGCTCGGCATCCTGCAGATGCTGGACGGCGAATGGGACCAGGCGATCGCGTCGGTCCAGAAAGCCGTCGCGCTGGACCCGAACGGCGCGGAGGCGGAGCTCAATCGGGCGATCGTGCTGACCTACGCAGGACAGAACCTGGAGGCGCTGGCAGCGATGGAACGCGTGTTGCGGCTCGATCCCAAGCCGCGCGCCCAGGTCTTCGACTACTACGGCTTCGTGCTCTACATGAACCATCAGTACGAGAAGGCCTTGCAGGCGCTGAGCGAGGTCCAGCCGGAAGAGCGCAGCGACCTTGGTCTCGAAACGCTGGCCATGGCAAATGCGCGGCTGGGCCGCAAGGCCGAGGCGCACGATGCGGCTGCAGCAATCCTGAAAAAGATACCCGAGCAGAACCTCGCTGCTTATCGTATCGTTTACGCCCACCATCGGCGGCAAGAGGACCTCGATCACCGGCTGGACGCCCTTCGCGCCGCGGGGATTCCCGAGCGGAGCTTCGATTTTCGCGCTCAGGCGGAGGACCGCCTGAGCGCCGCCGCGATACGAGCCTTAACGGGCGATCGGACATGGGGAGGACATCAGTACAATGGCGCGGCGTTCGTCATGGAGCTGAGTGCAAATGGAGATTTCGCACTGAGCTCGCAAAGCAGCATCATCACCGGCGCGTCCAGCGTGGATGGCGACCTCTTCTGCACGCAATCCACCGCGACCTTGCTCGGCCGCAAGTTCTGCGCCCCGGTCTATCGCAATCCCCAGGGGAGCAGCGAAACGCAGGACGAGTACGTTTGGCCGGACTCCGTCACCGTCTGGTATTTCTCGGTGTCTCCGTGACTGGCGCCATTCAACTTGCGGGGCTCGCGACATCGCGCCGGAGCTAGTTGGCCGCCGCTCTAGCCTCGAATTCCTTCGCTTCGACCGCAGGCCATTCGGCTTCCGCCTTCGCAATGACAGGCGCCGGGTTGGCATCGAAGTCTTCCTCCAGGCCCCCTTTTCCGGAGAACAGGAAGAGCTTGCCATCGACGATGCGGAAGGCTTCCGGGTCAAGGTTCGCGGATGCCTCCTTCGCTGACATTCCCCCGGTGCAGAAGCCGCCGAACTGAGGGGCATAGCGCACCGGCTCGGAAATGAAGGCATCACGATGTTGGACGCTGGCGAAATACCAGGTCGCTCCGAGCCACTTCTTCGAGATCTTGTGCGAACCCATCGTCGCGCGACCATCTGTGAAATATGCCACCGGATCGTAGCCAAGTATGGCGACGTTGCCGAAGTATCCGGTGTTCACTCCGTCGCCAGCGTAGGATACGCCAGTGCCGAAGAGCAGGAGGGACGCGGCGGCCAGTCCCGCGCAAAGCATGCTGTCAAACGTCTTGGAACGGTTCTCTGTCATGTTCTTCTCCCGTAACCCTTCTCGATGTCAGTTGCCGAGCGCGATGCACACCTTATACGACGACCCCATCGTCTCCCTAGGTTGGCATTTTGCGCCGTGCTTCTTGAGCAAGACCATCACGTCGGCGCTCTGAAAAAATGTCGCGCGGCTGAGAGGCGTGTACCCGTATTCCTGGATTGCCTCTAGCTGTGCGCCGTGCGCGAGCAATAGTTCCGCGATGGCCGTCTGGTTCTCCTCTGCTGCCACATGCAGCGGCGTGATCTTGTGCGTGCTCAACGCGTCGACCTCGGCCCCGTGGTCGAGCAGCAATTTTGCGATGTCCAGGCTTCCTGAGTAGGCTGCCGCATGTAGCGCGGTGAAGCCGCGATCGTTGCGGGCTTCGATGTCCGCCTTGGCCCCGATTAACGCAATGGCGACCTCGGTATTGCCGGCAAGCGCCGCATCGATCAGCGGCGTCTGACGGCTCTCGTCGCGATCGTTCACATCGGCGCCTTGTGCCAGGAGCGCGGCGACCTTGCCAGCATCGCCCTCCCGCGCAGAGTCGTGGAGCGGCCCGGCAATCGCCGCACCGGCGAGAAACCAGCAAATGAAAGTAACGACGAGAGCCCGACCGAAAGTCCGAAGCCAGCCGGTTCCAAAAGGCCGAACCCGCATTGGGAAGGCCCTCGGCAGGAACAATCGCCTAGAGACCGTCATCGTCTAACTCTCCGGACGCCGCTCGCCCGCGGATGGACGTGTATCAGACCAGTCTAATACATTCGGCGCAGCGGAGCCATAGGGTTCCAGGTTGTGCGCGCGTCGAAGTCGCGCGAGGTGCCCTGTGTCACCCACTGCAGCGGGCTATCCGGGCAGCACCTGCACCACCACCGCTAGAATGGCTATCAGCAGGCAGGCGGCCATGCTGATTACATCGCGCTTCCGGAAGCGCCAGGCCGCCGACACAGCCCATAGTGCAGCGATTGCGGTGATCCAAAGCGAAACGAAACGCGCAGAGACGTTCAGGCGCTGATTGAAAGGGCTGCAGGCGAAGAGCAATCGAATAGTTGATTTAATGCATCGGATGCCGCTGCTTGGCTCCGTCGCAAGGCTGGTGGGCATACATCCAGCCAGGCTCGCGTCATTGGTCCCTCCTTGGCACGGGCTTCTTATGCAAGGCTAATCGATCGGTCCAAACTCGCCTGACGGAACATTAGCGATATCTAAAAGTCTCTCACTTGCGGCAGGATGCTCACCCCATCCCTGCCGCAGATCAGGATACACACCGCCCTGATCGGCCCGCGCCGCTATGCCGAGAGAGCGCGCGGGCTTTGCCGCTGAGTGCTAGCTGGTTTGTCGCCCTACGATCCGCTGGTGTTGAGCGTATTGCCGATCGTCTTGAATTTGGTGTTGACCGAATTGCCGAGTGCACCGGCACCAGTGATGATGGCGAGGGCGATCAAGGTAGCGATAAGTGCATATTCGATTGCACTTGCGCCGGATTCGTCTCGAATAAAACGGGCAATCACATTTTGCATGTCAGGACCCCCTGCCTTCTTTTATAAGAAAATCCTAATAGATCACCGCGAGTTGCAGGTGCGTTAAGTTTCTAAGTTGCGCGTTCGTTAAAGTTTTGTCAGACTTTTGGACGCATCTCGTGGGACCGAAAGCATCCGGCGGAAGAGCAACGCAAGCGGAGGGAATATCAGCGATCCCTAAGAGCATCACCTGGAGGCAGGTGGTGCCCTCCATTGCCTGGCGAAGATCGGGCCTCGCTCTCTGCAGAGGCGCGGGCTTTTCAGGGGGCGCCCTTGGGGAGCGATGCCCGGCAAGCCGGCCACCACTAACATTGTCAGTGTGCTCGAGAAGCCGCATTGGCGGACAGTGCTGACCACGAAGGACAAGGACAAAGCGCTGGCCACGGCGAAAGAGATCGGCGACAAGGTGAGGATCGAGGAGATCACGCCGAAGGTGAAGAGGCCCTAGGGAGGTTCGTTCGCGATCCAGGCGCGCGCCTCTGGCTCGATTGGGAACGGACCGTCATCGCTGGCGGGAGCAGGCCACGCGACTTCGCTTGTTCCTTTCTCGGCTCGGACAGCGTCGGCCGCATCCTTGGCGAGCAGCACGGCCGAGTGCGGGATCCTGGTTCTGGTCGATCTCCACCCATGACAACCGCTGGCGCAAGCACGGCGGCCAGCGCGGACGCGAGGCGACCGAGGATGAGGCGGTGGCCGAGCTCGAGCGCGAGTTCACCTATTATCTCGCGCCGCAACCTCAGCCTTCGTCCTATGCCCGGGCGAAGGGTGTCTAGCGAGAATTTCCCAGCCGCAAATCAGGACCAGCCCCTCTCTCATGCCCTTTCGTCACAAGTCCAGGCGTGTGGTTGCCCGTTTTGTTTCCGCTGCCATCATCGCGGTTACATTGCGCATGTAACAGATCTGTATCCCAAACGACGTCAATCTGGACAGGCTTCTAGCGCGCCCCCTTCACACTCATCTTGATACCGTAAACACTGCCGGTTGCGGTGATGAAGAGCAGGTCGTTATCTTTGCCACCAAAAGTCACATTTGTCGTCGTCTCGGGTACGTCGATATGTTCGATCCTCTTTCCCGTTTTATCGAATATAGCCACACCAATTTGCGTGAGATAGACGTTGCCCTTAGAATCGATGGTCATGCCGTCAGAACCGAGTTTGCAGAAGACGCGTCTGTTCGTGAGCTCGCCATCTGGCTGGATATCGTAGGCATAGGTCCTACTCGCGCCGTAGTCCCCTACGTAAAGCAACTTGCCGTCGGGCGTGCCAATGATGCCGTTGGGTTTCATCAGGTCGGTCGTGACACGCGTGACGGTCTTGTAGTCGGGCGTGACGAAGTAGACGTTTTGGCCCTCCACCCGCGTGCTCCGGTCGTGATATGAATCGAAATCAGGGTCGGTAAAATAGATGCCGCCGTCCGGACGAATCCACAAGTCATTCGGGCCGTTGAACACCTTGCCGTCGAAGTTCGTGACCAGCACCGTAACCTTCTTGTCGGGCGCAATGGACCATAGTTCGCCCTTATCGGGGGCGACGGCGATGAGATTGCCGACTTTGTCGAAGTAAGTTCCATTCGCGCGTCCCGCTGGCTTGAGCCAGTCGGAGAATTTCCCGTCTACCGCGCTCCACTTAACGATACGATCGTTCGGGTCGTCGGTGAAGAATACGTTGCCATCAACATCCGCTGCCGGACCTTCGGTGTATCCATAACCTTCGCCCAATTTTTCCAACTTCGCACCAGGCGCGACGACGGAGGAATCCGCCGCGAAGGTGGAACCTGTTGTGAGCAACAGAACGCCGAGAAGTGCGCAGGTGAAGCCGAATGCTTTCATGAGCAGCAGATTGGGCCAAAATTGGAAGTTGTCTGCGGCATCAGCAACCAGAAATCTTGTCATTTTACGATTTCCTTCCAAAAACCAGCGTTCGCAAGTTCAGGGGCGCCAGCAATAATACAGCAGTTGACCAGCCTGCCGAAGTAGGATTTGCGCTCGTTGAGGGCGAGCTACCGGGGAGGTCAGTGCAAGGCCGATTAAAGAAGTTCCGACCCAGCCCGCCTGGCATGTTTCAACGGGCTAAGGCAACCGCGCCGGCTGTTACCCGCTCGTAATTACCGGGCACTTATCTAACGCAGCTTAACGGGTTCTGCATTGCCAAGCAGAAGCGGTTTCGATGGTTTCTCGGAATCGAGGCTAGGGGAAACCTCGTAACCCTATCAATTCGAGGCGTGGCGGGGGCGAGGACGCGCGCGGAGGGCTTCGCTGGTAGTGAGAGTGAAGGCCGGGGGTACAGAAAACGCTTGTACGAGCCTCTATTTCAATTCGCATCCAGATTGGCACCTGGTTGCAAAAACGGTGTAGCTCTCACTCGAATGGTGTCGATTGGTTGGCGTTTCATGCTCGTGTGGTGCCGCAATGGTTACAGCGAGCCAAAACCGCGCATCATGTCGACAGCCGGTTCAACGCCTTGCAATCCAAGGCGTCTGCGGCTATTGAGGCGTCCGTTGCTGCGGCTCAGTGGTAGAGCACTCTCTTGGTAAGGGTGTGTATCAAATCTGGCACCACGCTTTTCCCCCCCACAAAATCAATCGCTTAACCGACCTCTCGCTTTCGACTGGTGTAAGGTCTTGTAACCGGTTTGGTTGCTTTGTCATCGGCGTTCGCGGCCTTGCGCGGCTTCTTCTTCCCGAACACCTTGTCGATGACGCCTTTGCCGCTATCGCCGTGGGTGTAGTGGTCCATCAAAACCCGCTTGTCCTTCCGAATAGACGCGCGGGCATCACACGTGGCCCGGTGACGTAGTTCTCGGACTCTGGGTCAGGTCGGCTGGTCGATCAGCGACCCCCGTGTCTTTCGGCCGTTGGTACTTTCTGACCAGTTCGACCGTACTGGCTTCGACCGTGACACGGCCGAGCACCTGCACCGTCACCCGACCTAAATCCTCGTCGACATGCACAACGTCGCCCTCGAATCTCATCCTGTCGCCGGGCTTGGCCTTCGCGTCGATGATCGAGTAGGGATAGTTGGCTGTCAGGATATGCAGGGTCACGCG
>NZ_JBFUCU010000047.1:0-9980 GCF_056405075.1 Mesorhizobium sp. P2_A12 | reverse complement strand
TTCAGATCGGACCTGCTGCCATGTCGAACGGAATAGGCGCGAGTGAATTCGGCGCCGAGAAGAAAGATTTCCGATGAGTAGTAAACCCACAGGAGTATGACGAGCAGTCCGCCGGCGGCCCCATACGAGGATGCGATCGCACTGGTGCCGATATACCAGCCGATAAGTGATTTTCCGAGGGTGAACAGGGCAGCGGTCACCACAGCACCAATCATCATGCCGAGGACGATTGTGCCAAACGGCAGGTGAGCATTGATGATGTTTCCCAGCGCGGCAATCGCTGCGCTCGCAACGAGAGACACGAGCAACATGAAACCTAGCGCAGCAACCAAACCCAAACTTGCTGCACGGGCGCGGACCAGACGCGACAAGGAACTCCCCCGAGGTTCGACCTTCCATATTGTGTTCAGCGATTGCTGCATTTCGCCAAAGACGCCCGACGCGGCCACCAACAAGGTGACTATCCCGATCACCGCGGCCCAGGTTCCGGATAATTTGCTCGAGGCGCTCTCCAGCGCGGTCTGAAGGAGATCTGCGCTTGCTGGTCCCATCAGCCCCGAAATCTGAGCAGACAATGCCAATTGAGCAGCGTCCTGGCCGAAAACGAGACCTGCAATAGCGACGACGATCAGCAAAATTGGAGCCAGGGAGGTGGCGGCGTAAAAAGCCATCGCCGCCCCATGACTGAGAGCATTGTCGTTGATGAAGCCTACTACGCTTTCTCTCACCAAGCCCCATACATGTGTTATCGCGCTTCGCACTTTTTCGTCCGTGGTGGTGAGTTGCAATGGCGTCTACAAGCAATGCGCCAGAACTTCCGATGTTCCGATTGGCGGATGCGACAGAGGAATTCGACGGAAAGCTCAGCGGATTTTCTGCCGGCGCGGGATCCGTCAGGATGCGCGCGCAATCGCGAGCGGCGTGACAAAAGTTCTTCAATGCATTCTCGCGAACTGCCGCACGTAGCAGGGCGACGCGGGTCGGATCAATGCTACCTGACAGGCACCGGTAAAGGCTCCCATGGGCGGGAGCATGATCGACACTCTCAAGCTCCAGCGCCCGTTCGTGGCCAGCGACATAAACATGGTAGGGATGCGGTACTGAGATAGCGAGTCTTGGCATAAAACCCTTGTTACAGCAGTCCTCAATTCTGTAATCGGGGCTTTAGTCAATCTGGTCGCTGATGGCTTTGGTTTTGTCAGCGCCGGAGTCTTAACCCCGGAACGTTTGACAATTGCCCCAGCCGCGCTAGCAAAAAGGTGCGGTACGTGGGTCGTAACTGAGTTACGAGTGAGCGGTGAGCCCCCCTCTGCCTTGGGTTTGCCCGTCTCGGCTTTCCAAACTTATGATGATGGGCTAATGCACGGGGGCGGCCGTGCGGTGCGTGTGTTAGTCCTTGTCCTTCATATCTTCGGCCTCGTCCTTTAGCTTTTGCCAGTCTGCGCCGTGCTTGCGGAGCAGAACCCGCGCCTGTTTGGGCGTTACATCTGTCACCTCCGTCAGGTGCTCAACCTCAAGTTCTGCACCCTTCACAACACGGCTTTGGTCGCTCTTTTTCTTCACAGCCATGTCTGCGCTCCTCGCCTATCGATCAGGGGCAACGAGCGCTAGTGATCATTGTTCCGGCAGCATTGGAACTATCTGCCGGCCGCTTAGGTTTCTCGGTGGAAGGAGGACGGTCATGCTGAAATTTCTAATCCGCCTCGGCGCGCTCTATGCGGCGTTCCAACTTGGTCGGGAATTCGGCCGAAAGGAAATCGAAGTGATACTGTTGCCGCCGGTCGACTATGAACGGCGCCCGACTGCAGCGAATGA
This sequence comes from Mesorhizobium sp. P2_A12, assembly GCF_056405075.1. NCBI lineage: Bacteria > Pseudomonadati > Pseudomonadota > Alphaproteobacteria > Hyphomicrobiales > Phyllobacteriaceae > Mesorhizobium > Mesorhizobium sp. P2_A12. The sequence continues at coordinate 8,165 of NZ_JBFUCU010000047.1, read as the reverse complement.
AGAGGAATTCGGCGAGGTATAGGCCTCATTGTTGTCATTCGCACGCTGAAGGTTGTCCGCAGCGATAGAATTCCTTCCATGATTGCGCCTGCCGCTAGCTTTCGGTGACAGCGTCAGCGCTTCTCTTAAACCGACAATTTTCGCGCGGCTCGCTTGTAACCAAAATGGTTACATCGTTGTACCTATTCGGTTGCCTGCCTGAAGCGCGAGCCATATCAGCCGGTCGAGGCGATTGGATCGAGTGCTACGACATGCCGTGCCGGGGGTGCTCGAAGCATTGCAAGTGCGTCGAAGCGATGATGGAGGACGGCGGCGTGGCCTAAAGGCAGCTGGTGTTTCCGATCCCGGCGCCGATGTCGCTTGCCTCTCCTACGAGCCAGTCACCCACATCAAGAGGTTTGAGGGCACCAAGACCCTCGTGATGGACTTTGGAATGACGTCGGAGAATACGTCGACACGCTGCCAACCTTCTCGCTGATCTGTTCGGTGGTGAGGGTTGTCGTATGCGTCCGGCCTGAGCCGGGTGGCGGCTATCGATTAGTAGGGAGAGCGTCGGCGAAATGTGCCATCCGGCACGGGAAGATGCCCCATCCAACACGCAGGCGGCGAACTGACGGTCGTCGCCGCTAAACGCGGCTGAGACCCACTGCATGTTGCTAACCAGATTACCGCGCCCACGATATGGCCAACGCGACCGGTTCCGAGCCGGCAGAGTGGAACCATTAAAAATACCGGTCGTTACGCTGTTCACAAAAGGACGAGGAGGCAACGTGGAAAACGATGACGCTTCACCAATCGCCTCTGGCGTTGAAGGGCTCGACTATGTTCTACGAGGCGGGTACGCCAAATTCCGCTCTCACCTAGTGGAAGGCAGACCCGGTTCGGGGAAGACAACTCTCGGCCTGCAGTTTCTAATCAAAGGCGCAGAGTCCGGAGAGAAGTGCCTTTACATAACGCTTTCCGAAAGCAAGCGTGAATTGCTCTCCGTTGCTGGGAGGCATGGCTTCAATCTCGAACGTATAGAAATCTTGGAGCTGGTGCCGCCAGAGCTTAGCCTCGACCCGTCGCAGCTGCAGACATTGGTCCATTCTTCCGATCTGGAGCTTGGCGAAACTGTACAGTCAGCTCTTGCTGAAATCGAGCGCATTAAACCAGACCGCGTAGTGTTTGACTCGCTGTCCGAAATCCGGTTGCTGTCACAGGGGTCATTGCGCTATCGACGGCAGGTTCTGGCGTTGAAGAGCTTCTTTCTGCTCAGCAATGCGACTGTGCTGCTGCTCGACGACCTCACTGCAGAACCTGACGATCTGAATTTGCATTCGATCAGTCACGCGGTCATCCGGATGGAACAAGCGTCGCCTGTTTACGGAGGCGAGCGCCGACGGTTGCGTGTTATCAAAATGCGCGGAGTTCAGATCCGCGGTGGCTTCCACGATTTTGTTATCCGACCAGGCGGCGTCATTGTCTTTCCGCGGTTGGTTGCCGCCGAACATGAAATGGCTGAGCTTGGTAGACCAGCCGTCAGCGGCAGCTCGGTCGACACGTTGGTCGGCGGAGGCCTGGAACGCGGCACCAGGTACATTGTTGATGGGGCCGTCCGGTGTTGGCAAGTCGACCATTGCCTGTACATATTGCCATGCAGCCCTCACGCGTGGCGAGGGTGTCCTGGTTCTTCTGTTCGACGAAACTAAGTACATTTTCCTGTCGCGCGCTTCAGGGCTTGGCATGGATCTGAAGCCATTCACCGAGAATCGGAGATTATTGCTGGAACGGATCGACCCGGCGGAATTGTCGCCAGGCGAATTGTCGTCGCGCATCCAGTCTGCTGTCGAGCGCTCTGGTACCAGAATTGTCGTCGTCGATAGCCTAACCGGTTATCTCAACGCCATGTCGGAAGAGCAGCATCTTGTGCTTCAGATGCATGAGATTCTAACCTACCTCAATCAAAAGGGCGTGGTGACCATTCTGCTATTGGCCAACCATGGATTAGTCGGCCAGATGGCAACTCCAGTCGACATGACGTACCTCTGTGATTCCGTCATGCTGTTGCGCTTCTTCGAAAGTGGAGGCCGATTGAGGCGAGCTATTTCCGTTGTCAAGAAGCGCATGGGGCCGCACGAAGACACCATTCGCGAGTTTAGGATCGGCGTAGCGGGCTTGACCGTGGGTGAGCCACTGGAGCAGTTCCGGGGGATCCTGAGCGGCGCACCTTCTTTTGAGGGCAAGCAGGGCGACCTCCTTAAAGATAAGGCTTCATGATGCCATCAAACCGTGGTGTGCTCGTGCTTGCTCCCGTCGGGCGAGATGCCAAGATCGCCGCATCGATCCTTGCGGCCAGCGAGATCGAGGCGGATATCTGCGCGAGCTTAGAAGAAGCGCTTCCGCTTTTGGATCAAGCTAAGTGCCTAGTCGTTGCAGAAGAAGCTTTGATCAGCTCCAATCGAAATCAGTTTGCATCTTGGCTCGAGCATCAGCCAGCGTGGTCCGATTTTCCGATCGTGCTGTTGACGATGCGGGGAACAGAAATCGACAAGCGGCTAGCCTTCCTCGATCGTTATGTGATCGTGCTCGAGCGACCTTTCCTCGCATCGAGCCTCGCCAACTCCGTGCGGTCAGCCTTGCGTGCCCGCGCCCGCCAACTTGAGGTCAAGTCGTATATCGAACAGAAACAGGAAGTTGCCGACCGGCAGAAGTTGCTGATCAGAGAACTCCATCACCGCGTCAAGAATACTCTAGCCAATGTCCGAGCGATGATGAACGCAACGGCGAAATCGAGCGGTAGTGTAAACGATTTCGTACGCGATTTCTCGGCGAGAATCGTGTCCCTGGCAGATACACATTCAATGCTCACCGACGACTACTGGCAAATGGCATCTTTGCACAAACTGCTGGAATCGGAACTTCGCCATTACGATACGAGCGATAGGTCGCGCATATTGCTTGATGGGCCGAATGTGGGGCTGGTCGCCGACATCGCAATTCCGATTGGAATGGCATTCCACGAGCTGGCATCAAACTCGTCGAAGTTTGGAGCCTTGTCTCGGCCGCGCGGTCGCCTTGAAGTTCGGTGGTCAATCAGCCGCTCCGGTGCCGCACAAATCGTCAATCTCGATTGGCGGGAGCGCGGCGGACCTGAGGTAAGCCAACCCCAACGCCGCGGTTTTGGCACGACGCTGCTTGAAAAGGTTGTTGCTGTGCAATGTGACGCGAAGGTCGAATTGAACTACCATCGAGAAGGCTTACAATTCGCCATGGCTTTGCCGCTCCGGGATACGAGGCTTGTGCCGACCTATTGATTGGCAGTTGCTATGCCGCTTCGGGTCTTGGTGATGCCGGACCGGGAGCCCGACTATATTGATGATGCTCACAGACAGTACAAGGGTCCAAAATGATACCGGATTCAGAGAAGGGCGAAGCCGTTGAGCAATTGCTCGATTCGCCTGATCTCGCGACCGCGTTGGAAAGCGAACAGTTCAAAAAATTCCTCGACCAAGTGCCTATCGCTATTGCGGTTTCGGACCTGAACGCGAGCGAGCGCGTCGTCTATGCAAATCCGGAGTTCGAAAAACTCTCTGGCCTGAAGGCCTCCAGATTGTCTCGTGAAAACTGGAAAGCACTTTCAGGAACTGGGGTTTACCAGAAGGACAAGGCCCTAGCTGAGAGCGTTGTGAATGACACTGATTTCGTAGGAACATTTCGTCTCCAGCGCGACGTCGAAGAGCCGGCAGTCGTTGACGCCTATTCAAACGTGATAGTGGACGACGATGGAAAGATTTGCTTTCGGCTCGTGGCACTGGTGAATGTGTCTCTCCACGGCGATGTCGCGCCCTCGATCGAGGATGATATCCGCGAGAAAGACACGCTGTTGCGTGAGTTGCAGCATCGGGTGAAAAACAATCTCCAGATGATCACGGCATTAATCCGGCTCGAGACACGCAATGCGGCCGAGCCTGATCAAAAGCGGTTCGAAAGGTTGGCGGGTCGCGTCGATGCCCTGGCGATCCTCTATCAAACACTGTCACTCGACGAGCAGAAGGATGAGGTCGATCTGGGTATCTATCTGAGCCAGATCGCATCCGCAGTAATGGCCTCGCATGCGGTCGAAGGCATACGCCTTGACATGAAGGTGGATACCTATCCGGTGTCGATCAATGTTGCCATGCCGACGGGATTGGTCGTGAACGAACTGCTGACTAACGCGCTCAAACATGCCTTTAAGGGGCGAGAAGGCGGTACAATCACACTGCATAGCGTTGTCGATGGCGACGGTTGCCGCATCATCATTGCGGACGATGGAATCGGGCTGCCAAAAGACGAGACATGGCCCAAGCCGGGGAAACTGGGATCGCTCATTGCGCGTTCATTGACCGAGAATGCAAAAGCACAATTCGATGTTAACTCAAGGCCCGGCGAAGGAACCAAGATCACCATTGTTTTTAAGCGATCGGAAGTAGGGAGCTAACGATCGCCGCAAATACGAGCCGGTCCCGAGCACATGTCCAATTGTTCAAGATCCGCCAATGCCATTTCGCTACGACGATCCAATCAATTTAGCTTCCGCTCTTGGTTCCTCTGCGCGGAGCATCCCCCTGCAATATCTGGCTTACGTCTGATGCTCTCCACACACACTCGAAAGGCCGACCTTCAAGCACTCCAGCCCGATGTCAGTATCAGCGATGCTTCAAACAACTGCGCGCCGTTGTCGCTCCGGACCTTCACCGTAATCTTGACGAGATCGCTGTCCGGCATCTCATCGCGCGCTATATCATGCAGGATTCGTACGGCCTCGGACCGCGCCCGGTCTCGCGTCTCTAAAAGCTGACCCTCCTGATCCAGAACCTGCCCATCACTGTTGTAGACATCAAAGAAATATCGGTTCATCGCGAAATCACCGCAGCTCTTCAAGTTGCTAAATCTCCGCACCAATTCCCGGTTCCGTCACGCTGGCGTTTTGACGAAAAATGCCGCACTTTGTCGGTGCAACGTCATTTACAAATGACTAGCGTGCCGCCCCTGCTTGAGACGTCAACCGCAATTGGCGCTCCCTTCCCTTGAGGCTCGAGACGATGCTAGAACCTCTATTTTTGCAGCTTGAGCAACACGATGTTGTTTCCGAAGCCGAACAGGCCCTGCTCGCCGCAACGATTTCGGCCCCACGGGATTTCGCCGTCGGCCAAGATTTGGTTTCAGCAGGATCTCGGCCAACCTACAGTACGTTGCTGGTCGACGGATTGGCAGCGCGCTACAAAGTGCTTGAGGATGGCGGCCGCCAATTCACGTCTCTGCAGGTGCCAGGAGATTTTGTCGACCTCCACGCCTTTCTTCTCAAGACCATGGACCACGGCATTGTTGCCTTGTCGCCCTGTCGTGTACTGATTGCCGATCATAATCGGCTTCGCAAGATCACCGAGACGGCACCCCATCTCACACGGCTTCTCTGGTTGGACACGCTCGTCGACGGCGCGATCCATCGCGAATGGATCGTTGCGATGGGTCGAAGGTCCAAGACATCCCATCTGGCCCATCTTGTCTGCGAACTTTACGTTCGATTGAAGGTCGTGAAGCGAACCAGTGGCATGAGTTTTCGCCTTCCGCTTAAGCAGGCGGAGCTCGCGGATGTGTTAGGCCTCTCGGTCGTTCACATGAACCGCATCATTGGGGAACTGCGCAAGCTTGGGGTGATAACCTGGGCGGATCAATCGTTGACGATTGTCGACTGGGAACGACTACAAGAGATTGCCGAATTCGATCCGACTTATCTCAGCCTGGTGCGAGAGTCCCGTTAGTCAGTGGTGTCAAGGGGACACAACTGCCTTCCAAAGCGTGACCTCCATTCATAAAGCTTTAAGCCGGAGCGCCCTAAGCCTTTCTGTCTTTTCCTTTCGCGCAGCACATTCGGCGTCGATGAGAACTCTCGCTTCACGCGTTGCCCGTTCGATCTTCTCCTTGTCTACCCGCCGTCGACGTTGGACAACGGAATTTGACCCAGTCACCGACGCGTCGTGCAAAGCACGCTCCATTGTCTCAGGATTTCGCACACCACTCTCATAGAGCCAGATGGCTCGTCGAGCGAGATGCTCGTACACCTCGCTGCCACGGCCGATGTTTCTCGGCAGGCAATATGTTTCGAGAACCTGAGCGATCAGGGTGAGTTGTTCCGGATCAGCGAAAACTGGCATGGCGGGCCTCCTTTGTCAAAATGGAAGAATCCCACCGGTCGTTCTTGCCCTCAATTTCAAATGTTATATGCACACAACCCGGAACTTCGGACTGCCTGTCTGATTCAGACAAATTGCTGCGTCTGGGAGCGACTATAGAATGACTGGACCTGCTGAAGAAAGCTCATCGGGCGAAGTTAGTAAGAAGGCTTTGGCGCCTCATGTGGGCTGCGGATCGATCATGGCTATACAGGCGGGATGGACGCCGTTGAGGTCGGCATCGGCCTTCTCGCTTTGAGGGCTGATCCACTCAAGGAACTCGGATAAGGCGAAGTGAATCGGGCAGAGCACCTCTCGGCGAGCGTCTTTTATTGCTTGACAAACCCAGCCCCAAAAGAGAAGCCCGCCACGGACGAAGCCGTGACGGGCCTTTCTTCTGTCTGCCTGGTTGAGGGACCAAGCAGTACTGGGATCAACCAGCATACGGCAACGAGCGGCGGAGGGATTGGTTGCGGACTGGATCACCAGTTGCATACGGGAGTTGTGCTCGCGCCTCTTGTTGGAAAATGATTGGGTGCCGCAGAGTTGGGGATAGACCACGGCGCAAACCATCGACAATCTTCTGACATCGGGCACATCTTGACGGTCGAAATTCCCAGACCCATATCGCCGTCGGGCGTTGCCCGTTGACGGCACCGCCCACATGAAACGCAATTGTTCGTTCGACTTGGAGGATCCTATGAACGATCGGATGTTTGACAGCCCTGTCTTCGTGCAAAGCGGGAATGGCCTCATTCAGGAAATCGCGGGCCTCGACGACGCTCTGGAGTTTCTCTACGAGTGGCCGAGAGACCGACGGGGGGTAATTTATGAGACCGCTCTTCGCGCCTGTCAGAGGGCATTTGACAGCGGTTACCCGCTTTCGGCCGCCCGCCAAGCTTTTTGCGGCTTCGCTAAGTCGGCCAAGATTTATGAAGACGTGACCACTGCCTTGCCTTGGACGATCTCCGGCAACCGGAGCCGAGGCGGCGGAGTGGTCGCTTAGAAGCATTGCGAAGGGAGTCTGCGATGCTGTCCAAACCTTTCGAAAAGCCAGTCCGCGTCTGGGTCGGACTAGGCTTCCCTCGTCAACTTAACACTGTTGCCGACGCCTATCAGTTTGCCGTGGAGTGGTGTGGCAACAGCCCTGAGCAAAAAGCGGCAATATGCGCTTGTAAAGCTGCTTTGGTCGAAGATGTGGATCCTGAGACTGCACGAGGCGTTTTTGTCGCCTTCGCTCGCAAGAAAGACATCCTCATGGATGAAGGGGCTGCGCCCTCGTTCCTCAGAAATCCGATGCCAAATCATGTCTAGGAGCCCCAAGGCGGCTGCCGCAGAAGGTGGCCGCCTTTCCCTTGTTACACATTGAAACGAGCACGTTGATGGCGAAGGAAGCCGCAGTTAGATCACCCGTTCATGAGGTAAACGCTGCTCCGTATGACGCCGATTGCCAGGAAGCATTGGCGTCCCATGTAGACGAGCTGATAAACCGCGCCGAAGCAGCCGGTTGGAACCGAACTCGTGTAGCTTCGGCATTAATGTACCTTGGAGCCAAGCGGCTAACTTTGGCCTCTTAAAGAACTCGATCAACCATCCGGCTAGGCCTACCAGATGCTGGACCAGTAGGTAGTGAACAGGGGGACCCCGCGCTTTGCCGCGTCAACCCAGGAATAACCCGCTGTAAGGAGATCGGAGACAGCTTCCCGCCAGCGCGCGGTTCCACTGGTCACTGTCCTACACCTAACCTTCGAAGCGTCCCGCGCTTATTGGCGCCCGCCTGTGGCCCGGAGGAGGGATCGTTTGACCTTGCCCCGAGAAAGCGTGAGGCTCAGCAAACCCAGCGACGACGAGTTGACGCGATGCGAATTAGAGCCATGACCGAACAGGACGTCCCTGCCGTATCGAAGCTGCTTGGCGAGTCCTGGCGCCGCACATATGGACCAATCGCAGGCTGGGCGGAAACGGCCA
>NZ_JBFUCU010000046.1:0-11573 GCF_056405075.1 Mesorhizobium sp. P2_A12 | reverse complement strand
AGGGCGACCATGCGATCACGCTGGTCCAGGTCGGATCGGCGATCGAGGGCCACTTCACGGATGCCGGCGGGACGCACACGGCGTTCACGGTGTCGATCGGCTCGGACGGCAAGCTGACGGTGGTGCAGAACGTCGCGCTGGAGCACCTGGTCGATGGTTCGACGGCGGCGGCCTACAACGACGCGCTGACGCTGGCCGGCAAGATCGGCGTGACGGCGACGGTGACGGATGCGGATGGCGATACGGCAAGCACCGGCGTGATCAACGTCGGCGGCGCGGTGACCTTCCTGGATGACGGCCCGTCGATCACCATCACCGGCGTAGCGCCGGCGCTAAACGTCGACGAGAGCTATCTGACCGCGGCGACCAACGGCATTGCCGGTTCGGGCGTTGGCCCGGCAGGATCGGCCACGGACACGCAGAATTTTGCCGGTGTGTTCACAGTTGTGCAGGGCGCCGACGGTGCCACCACCAGCTATGGCCTGAGCATCTCGGCTCCGGGCGTGACCACCAATCTGATCGACAGTGCCACCAACACGGCGGTGGTGCTGACCCAGAGCGGCAACACCGTGTCCGGCTATGTATCCGGGCACAGCGGTGATGTGGCCTTCCTGGTGTTCACGCTGAGCACCAACACGGCGACCGGCGCAGTAACGTTGACACAGGACCGTGCGGTGCACCAGAACACTGTCGACAACCCGACCGACAGTTCCGAAGGCATCAACCTGACCTCGGGCCTGGTAACGCTGACGGCAACGGTGACGGACAGCGACGGTGACACGGCCTCGCAGTCTATCGACCTCGGTTCCAAGTCCTCCTTCCATGACGACGGGCCCTCGCTAGGCTCCTTTACCTCGGGCACGATCCCGAACGAGGTGGGATCTGTCGCCGGCTTGTTCTCGCTGGTGCCGGGTGCCGATGGCATCGACCATTTCAGCATCACGGGACCGGCGATCACGGGCATCGTCTACAGCACAACGACCGCTGCGGATGGCGCCACGACGCTCCACGCGAATGCCGGTGCAACCGAGGTGTTTTCTCTCGCGGTAAGGCCGGACGGTACGTACGAGTTCGACCTCCTCCAGCCCAATGCGGGCACGACAATAACCTATTCGCTACAGAACCTTCCCGCTGGTGGGCCGAACTGGCGCGAAACCACCGATGGCCATATTGAGTTTTCAAGCCCAGGCGGGATCAACTCCAACAATAACGGATTTGGCGTCGCAAACACCTTCGTAGGCGGGAATGAAAGCTTCACAATGGAGTTCCATACTTCCGGAACTGGAGTCGGCGTGGATAATCCGGCCAGCACCAGTGCCGAGTTGAACGACTCCGTGAGTCTGGTGGTCAATTCGCTGAACGGTGGTGGGGGAACCTACCACTGGGTTGCGACCAACACTCTCACCAATGTAACCACGTCCGGTGACATATCCATCACGGCAACCGGAACATTCGTGATTGATCCGTCTATCAGCTTCAACCAATTGCAGGTCAGCGCGGTCAACGTTTCAGGGCAAGGCGCTCAGTTCTCGAACATCTCCCTCACGCATAACGTTTTGCCTCAGGATCAGAACTTGGCCTTTACAGTCTCCGCGACCGACAAGGATGGCGATACCACTGGCACGCAGTCACTCGCCATTCACGTGGTCGCGGGAGATGGGTCCAACAACTTCGCCCTTACCGGAACAGCTGGTAACGACGTGATCGCTGGAAGCACGCACACCGACACGATCTCTGGCGGGGCCGGAACCGACATCGTCGACTATACCGGCAGCGTAGCAGCCGTTTCGATCCATTTGGCTGACGACGGACATGCAGCCGGGGCACCGGTAACATTCATCAACCCGGGACTTGGCACCATCGGCGGCGGCGATGCCACCGGCGATACCCTTACCGGCATCGAGGGCCTTATCGGTGGTTCTGGCGATGACTATCTGTTCGGAAACCTGGCAGCCAACTATCTTGCGGGCGGCGGTGGCAACGACACTCTCAATGGTGGCGCAGGCAATGACACGCTGATCGGCGGCGCGGGCAACGACGTCCTGATCGGCGGTGCAGGCCAGGATACAATGACCGGCGGCGCCGGAGCCGACACGTTCAAGCTCGACAGTCTGGACATCAAGGACCTGATCACCGACTACAATGGCGGTCAGGGTGACAAGATCGACCTTACGGCCCTGTTCGACTCGACTCCTGCGAATGTCGGCAACTTCGTGAACTACGATGCGGGCACGGGCACGCTCAGTGTCGACACCAGTGGTTCGGGAAATCCGGCCAATTTTGTCGAAGTGGCCCAGCTGACAAACCACCCCGTCGCCAGCACGATCACGCTGCTCTACGACGACGGCGTAACCCAGCACACGACGACGGCAAACCAGGTTTAACGGCATGGCGCTCGGTCGCGCGACTATGTTATACATTGCTAATATCGAGGGGAGCTCATCCATGAATCGTTCTGCAAGACTGCTGGTTTCCGCTGCGACGCTGTTGCTGGCAGTCGGGTCGACGGGTTATGCCGCCGACATCATCGAAGGTCCCTCGGTCGACTATTGTCGCGTCGCCGGGACGTCCAACCTGGTCCTGACCGACAACATCGTCGACCTCAAGGACCAGGTGGTCAAGCTGATGGACGAGTCGGTCGCGGTCGCCAACAGCTCGGAATGGATCAACTCGTCCCGGCCGGTCTTCGTCTGGGCGTCGGAGGCCAAGGTCGCTTGCGGTATGGCCTACGGCTACCTGAAAACCAACTATCGCGACGAAGATACCCTCAACAAATGCGAGTGTTTTCACGATCGCATGGTCGAGTACATGCACTGACCGGATAAGCGAACCGACGCCTGTTGGCCATCATGATAGCCGACGGATCCTCTTTAGGGGCGATCGCCGCAGCGATCGCATTGGTCGGTTTTGGCCAGACTGTCACGCCGGCCCGTGCCAACTGGCTGGAGCGACCTTCCGTGGAACAACGGCAGCCGTCCGAGTTGACGCGGCCGACGCACTGTGACGCGGCTACGCAGTGGACCCGGCAGACCTTCAAGGCGTTTGCGAGCTGTCAGGCATCGATCTATGGACTGGAGCCGGTGCTGGCTCATGCGGTGATAGAGATCGAAAGCGGGTTCGATCCTGACGTGCAGGGCGCCGACGGCGAAGTCGGCCTGATGCAGGTGATGCCCGCGACGGCGCGAATGCTCGGCTTTCGAGGCTCCCTCGACGAGCTGAGCGCGCCGGCGACCAACATCGCGCTTGGGGTCAAATATCTTGCCCAGGCCAACAAGCTGGCCGCGGGCGACCTGTGCACCACCGTCATGAAATATCGCGCCGGGCACAATGAAAGCCGGTTCTCGGCACTTTCGGTCCGCTACTGCCAACGCGCGCGGGCAATCCTGGCAAGGCAAGGGATTGAAGTGACCGGGCCATTGCCGGTGGCGACATTCGGCTTCTCCGCATTTTCGTCGGGAGGAGAGGGTGGGACTCCAGCCCAGGGAAAAGGCGTTTGCGTGCGCCGCGTGTTCGTGCCCGGGCCACGATACATGAAATGCGCCGACTATCGGACTGCCGGACAAGCAAGGCAGATCAAGGCGCTTAGAGCCAGGCTTTTCGAAGGCTAAAGAAAATACAGACGGCACGGCAAGTCCGCCGTAACATGCGTTGAAGACCAGACCGGGAAGAATACCCGGCGGCACATTGGGTGGAGCAATCATGGAATCTGGCCGACAAGGCCGCTGTCCGCGGACATGGGCAATCGCGTTTGCGCTCGCCACGACATTGTCAGGCTGCCAGTCGAAAGGCGGTGTTTCCGAAGTGCTCGATCCGGCGGCGATTGCCGCGCCTGGCGGGCAGACTGCCGACACGGGTGCCGGTCCTGCCCAGGCGACCCAGTCGCTGGGCACCGGGTCGACAAAAATCACGATGTTGCTGCCATTGTCGGCTCCCGGAACGGCAGGGGAAAACGGCAGGAAGATGCTCGATGCCGCCAAGCTGGCGATGACGGATGTTGGCAATGGATTGCTTACGCTGACGGTAGAGGACACGAAAGGCGACAGCGCACAGGCCGGCAAATTGGCGATAAGTGCGATAACGACGGGGTCGAAAGTGGTCATCGGCCCAGCTGAACTGCCGGCAGCCCAGCATATTGCCACGCTGTCGGGGTCGAAGCGTCCACCGGTGCTTGCGCTTGCCGACAATTTCGCAGGCGGCGCCGGTGTTTATGCCGTGCGCCTCAGCGAAGCCGACAGTGCCGCGGCGGGCGCTGCGGGGCTCGCTGCCAAAGGCGGCAAGAAGTTCGTGTTGCTTGTCGCGGAAGGCTCGAACGCCAGCGCCGTGGAGAAGCGGGTCGCCAACGGCCTCAGCATCTATGGTGCGACGCTCGCGGTCACTGTCCCGTATTCGGCCAGCGACGGTGGCGCGAAGGCTGTCGACGAAATGGGCTCGCTCGTGGACACTCCCGACGCCGTGATCGTCGCCAATGGCGACGGCAGCCCATCGCCTATCCTTGCCGCCCTTAGATCGAAGGGCATTCCGGGAAAGGCAATTTCCGTCGTCGGAACCAACCGGTGGCTGGAGCACCCCATGGATCCGCTGTTTGAGGGGGCATATATCGCCACGCTCGATCAGCGCGAAACCGGACCGATCGCCGACCGCTTCAGGGCGACATACAACTACCCGGCCGACGTCAATGTGGCCTATGCTTATGATATGGTTGCGCTGACAGCAGGGGTTGCCAGTGCGGTCGGGCCCGACGGCTTCAGCAAGCAGGTTCTCGAAAGTCCAAACGGGTTTCGTGGGTCGACAGGTCTGTTTCGGTTTCGGGCTGACGGATCCAGTGAACGATCGATGCCGTTTTACCAGATTCAAAAGGGCGCGCTCAAACTGGTTGCAAAATCAACGTCGGGTTTCTGATCGGCTTAGGGAACCCGGTCAATCTGATGGACAGACTGGCTGATGGGTAGACGGGCTGATGGTTAGATTGGGCCGCAGCCGCTTGGCGATCGCGCTGGGAAGCCTCCTGCTTCTGGCCGGGGTTCTGCTGATCATTCAGGCCGGGGCTTTGCTTTCGGTCGATCGGCCGGTCCTTGCTCCTTCGCAAAATAGCGGTACGCAGCCGACCCGAGTGGATGCATCCATCGTCGAAGAATACCGACGAGAACCCGCGTGCAAGATTGCTCAAGACCTCATCGCTCCACCACAGCTTGATCCCGTGCAACTCGAACGGGTCGAGCCCCGTCCGCCGCTCACCGATCTTGGTCTGGCTGTGCCCCCAAAGACACCGATGCCGGACGATTGGCGGGAGGTGCTGCTCTTTCGCCCGGCTGCCGCAACGTCCGCGATCTTCGAATCCATGGGCCGGACAGTAATCATCAGCGGGGTGCAGGGCATCGACCTCGACAGAACCTGTTCGTTTCACGATGTCACCTGGCCTTGCGGCGCGCGCGCGCGTGCCGCCTTCAATTCCTGGGTTAGGGGACGCGCGCTGAAATGCTTCGTGCCGCCGGACGTCGAGCGTTTTGCCATCGCAGCCCCGTGCAGGCTGGGCAAGCAGGACGTCGGCGCCTGGCTTGTGTCCAACGGCTGGGCCACGGCGTTGCCGAGTGGCATCTATGGCAAAGCGCAAGTGACTGCCCAGGGCGCGGGGATGGGCATTTTCGGTCCGCCACAATAGGCTGCGAGACTCAAAGAACCGGAGCAGCGTTCGCCGAGGCCGCCGTTGATTGTTCAGCGGCGGTCGGCATTCCATTGATTAACCTTTAGCGCGCAAATTTCCGGGGCAAGCCGGTTGCTTGAACAGTATCGGGTCTCATAGTTCAAATTGTATGCTTCTCGGAAACTGAAAATGCTGTACGCCGGCTCTATGCTGGCTGATCTGACAGGAGATTAGCCAATGGCACAAACCACCGCGACCGCCTCCGCGCAGGCATGGAGAAGCGCCGCATGGCTGACCTTTCTAGGAACAGCCGGGAGCCTCGGTCTTTCCCTGGGCTTCAACTATCTGCTCTTGTTCAGCGACGCGTTCACGCCGTTCGGGCGCAGCATGATGACAGCCGTGCTGCTGCCCGTGGTCATTGGTCTGCCGCTTTTCGTACTGATCGGCTGGCAGCAGATCCAAATCCGCAGCTGCCGTCAGGAACTCAACAGGTCCGGAACCTATGACAGGTTGACAGGCTGTCTGAACGGGCCGGTTTTCACGTCGATGGTCGAAAGAAGAGCAACAAGGCCATCGGCGCCGGGACCACGCTCGGGCGCCTTCCTGGTCATTCATTCGGAACATCTACGGTCCATCAACCTGCGCTTTGGCCTTGAATGGGGCGACGAGGCTTTGCGGCTCATAGCCACAACCATACAATCATCAGTGCGCGCGGATGATCTGGTTGGACGCATAGGGACTTCCATGTTCGGGGTCTTCCTCTCAGGCGCGACCGAAGCAGAAGCCAAGGAAATCGGCGAGCGTATCCGCACGCGTGTCGCGCAAGTCTATTTCGCACCAAAGGGAACCGAGGATGCCCTGACCATCAAGGTCGGTGGTGTGATGTTTGAGCAAGAGATGGAGTTCGCGGACATGTTTCAGTTCGCCGAACAGGGGGTGTCAGACACCCAGGATGACGCCGGGTTTGAATTGAAGCATCTCAACAGCTGACACCCTCCGGGCAGCCTAAGGCTATTTTTCCCGCATCGCGCGGCGGAAGTTCTGCGTGATCGGCTCGGCAAGGTAAGAGAGCACGGTGCGAGCACCCGTCCGGATCATCGCCTCGCTCGACATGCCGGGCAGCAGCTTACGGCCCTCCAGCTTGGCGAGTTCGCTCTTGTCGATCAACACGGTCGCGGCGAAGTACGGTGCCCCGCTGCGTTCCTCCACCATGCGGTCGGCCGACACGATCTCCACGACGCCGTCGAGTGGCGGCAGGTTGTAGCGGGCGAAGGCCGGGAAGCTGACGCGCGCGAGCTGTCCGGGGGCGATCGTCTCGACATCCTCTGGTTTGACCATAGCCTCGACCACGAGTTGCTGTCCGAGCGGCACGACGGTCATCAATGTCTCACCGGGTTTCACGACACCACCCGCCGTGTGGACCTTCAGGTCCATGACGATGCCGTCAACCGGTGCGACGACATTAGTACGGGTAAGCACGTCCTTGGCGGAACGCTCCTGCTGTCTGAGGTCAAACAACTCCGTCTCGACCTTGCTCAACTCCTCGACGGCTTCGTTCAGCCGCACTGTGCCGAGGTTCAAGATTTGCATGTCAATCTCGGCCATGGCGCTTCTGGCACGAGCGATTGCTGCGGTGTTGGTGGCGCGCTCCCCCTCGATCACCCGCTGTTGTCGTCTGAGCAACAGGTTCCGCTCGCGGGTGGTCAGCCCCTTCTTGAGCAGGCCCTCAAGGTCTTTGCTTTCACCCTCGATCGCCTCGATCTGTTTGTCCTCGGTGACGACAAGCTCCTCCAGTCCCTTTATCTCGTCCTCGGTCTGGTGACGGCGCTGGCCGAGAATTTCCCGCTCGTCCTTCAAGTTGTGGTGCTTTGCCGCGAACACGTCACGCTGTGCGGCCACCGCGTCCCTTGCGGCGGTGTCGGGGTTTGCGAGCAACGCGGGATCGAACTCGATCTCGGCTTTGTCGTCGCGCTCGGCCCTGAGACGCGCGGCCAGCGCATCACGCGTTGCTATCCGGTTCTGGATCAGGTCGAGCTGTGCCTTCGCCTGTGTGTTGTCGAGTCGGATGAGAACCTTGCCCGCCTTGACGATATCACCGTTGGCGGCGTTCAGCTCCGCGATGATGCCGCCCTCGAGGTGCTGGATGAGCTTGCGGTCGCCGGCGACCTTGATAACGCCCGGTGCCACCGCGGCGCTGTCCAAAGGCGCCAGCGCCGCCCAGCCGCCGGCGACGCCGAAGAACAGGAACATGATCGCGAACCCGGTGCACGTCACGCCCGCGAGACGCAGGGGTAACGGTTCCAGCAGGGACGGTGGCGGGACGGGTAGCGGCACGACGTTCAATTCCGGGGAACGGCTCATGCTTCTTTGACTTCCTTGACCACTTCGAGGGTTGGCTGGACTGCCATTGGCAGCTGGGTCACCTTGCGGGCGCGGTTGGCGAGTTCGTTGAAGACATAGTCGCGCGGGCCGAAGAGGTCTTGCTGGCCGCGGTTGAGGACCAGCACCTTGTCGACCTTCTCCAGGATGTTCGGTCGGTGCGCGATCAGGACGATGGTCGTGCCCGCCACCTTGACCGCGCTGAGGGCTGCGATCAATGCGTCCTCGCCATCGCGGTCGAGGTTGGAATTGGGCTCGTCCAGTATAAGGAGTGGCGGGTCGCCGTAGAGTGCCCGCGCCAGGCCGATGCGTTGGCGCTGCCCGCCTGACAGCACCGCGCCGGATTCGCCGATCTCGGTGGCATAACCCTTAGGCAGCCGCTTGATCAGTTCGTGAACTCCCGCCAACTGCGCGGCCTTGACCACGTTGTTGAAGACCGGTGGGTTGAGCTGCGCGAAGCGGCAGATGTTTTCGGCGACGGTACCGGCGAAGAGCTCGATGTCCTGCGGCAGGTAACCGACATGATGACCACGGTCCTCCGCGGCCCATTGGGCAACGTCCATGCCGTCCAGCAACGCACGCCCCCCGGATGGACGCCAGGCACCGGCCAATATTCGCGCCAGGCTCGTCTTGCCGGCCGCGCTCGGGCCGATCAACGCCATTGCTTCACCCGGATTGAGCCGGAAGCTGATCCCTTTCAGAATCGGGTCACCACCCTGTCGGGCAAGCACGAGGTCGTCGGCCTCAAACCGCCCCTTCGGTCGTGGCAGTGGCAGAACCGGTGTGGCCTCCGGGTGCTGTCCGGCGACTGCGGTGAGACGCCGGTAAGCGGCACGCGCTCCGACCGTGGCCTTCCATGTGGCGATCGCTTGCTCGACCGGGGACAAGGCGCGACCCATGAGGATCGAGGCGGAGATCATGATGCCGGCCGAGGCCTCGTTGCGAACCACCAGATAGGCACCAAGGCCCAGTATGGCCATTTGCAGGGCCAGCCGGTGACAGCGCGCTATGGCCGCGATGACGCCGCCACGGTTGGCGGCAAGGACTTGTCCCTTGTTCGCCTCGTCCTGCTGCGCCTTCCAGCCCTCCAGCAGTGGCTTTAACATGCCCATCGCCTGCACGACCTCGGCGTTTCGGATCGCAGCTT
The DNA here is from genome assembly GCF_056405075.1 of Mesorhizobium sp. P2_A12. Classification (NCBI taxonomy): domain Bacteria; kingdom Pseudomonadati; phylum Pseudomonadota; class Alphaproteobacteria; order Hyphomicrobiales; family Phyllobacteriaceae; genus Mesorhizobium; species Mesorhizobium sp. P2_A12. The sequence goes on along the minus strand of NZ_JBFUCU010000046.1, from coordinate 2,406 downwards.
CAGCCTGCGTGTATGCCCGCGACTGTGCGCTTGCGGCCTCGGTCAACGGCTTGCGCGTGAGGTATTCGTTGAGCACCGCCAAGGCGAAGAGTACGACCCCGCCGACCAGCGCCAACCAACCCAGCCAAGGGTGCATGAGGAATATGGCGGCGAAAAACAAAGGTGCCCAGGGCGCGTCGAGGATAGGGAAGATGCTCGGGCTCGTGAAGAAATTCCGCACTTGATCCAGGTCGCGCAGCGGACGGGCGTTGGCATGCCCGGGCGCCGAGGCGGCATATTCCACCGATGCGGTCAGCAGAACTGGTGCCAACCGCGCGTTCATCCACGATCCGACCTTGGCCAGAAGGCGCCCGCGCACCACTTCCAGCCCCGCCATTGCGGCGAGTGCCGCTGCCGCCATCAGCGATAGCATCACCAGCGTCTCCAGGCTGTGGCTGGACAACACCCGGTGGTAGACTTGGAGCATGTAAAGCGCCCCGGTCAGCATCAGCACGTTGATGCCGGCACTGAACCAGATAAGCGGCCGGATGGCACGTCTGGCCTCTTTCATCACCACTTGCAGGGCAGGGGGCTGTTGGTTGGCTTTCATCATTTATATCTCTGCGTGCTTCGTGCGCAGATGGCGGGAGGCAACCTTCGCTGCCTCCCGTCGCTCAGTGATCAGGCGACGACGTCAACGGGTATGTGCTGCGTCCCCGTCGTATCGGCGTCCGCGTCCGCGATCTGGAACGCGAAGTCGAGGTTGGCATTCAACGTCCCGGAGGTCGTCTGTACGAAGCCGATGTCCACGATCTTGAGGACATCGTTGTCCTGCGCCTCCCAAGCTTGCGTACCACTGCTTGCGCCTTCGACCGGGATGGTGTTGGGGTTGTCGGTGATCCCGTTCAGGTTAATCGCAGATCCTGCCAGCCCGTTGCCGGATTGCATGATCTGCATCCCCTGAATTTTGAAGTTCTCGCCGGCGGCGAGGTTGTAGTCGTTGCTCTCGATAATGAGGAGGGCGTCGTTGTTGTCGAGCGTGAACTCGCTGTTGTACGGGGACGGCACACCACCGGTCGAAAGCTTGAAGAAGTCTTGGTTCTCGACGAAGATCGACCTCGTGGTTTTGACGTCGTCGGCGGTGGATGCTGTGCCTTTGTCATCGATCAGGTCGAGGACCACGATAAGGTCCTCGGAGTTCCCGATACCGTCGAACTTGACGGCGACGCCGGACACAAAGTCTGTCGGGGTGGTTTTCTCTGTACCACCACCGGGGGCACCGGGGTTCACGTCCCCGAGAATGTTTTCGTTGAAGAACCGCAGCGTCAGCAGTTCGTTCTTTTGGATCGTGTCACCCGCGACACCGTTCGTGGATTGAGTTGCCGACACCCAGTCCTCGAAGCTGCTGGTGACGAACTGGCCATTGTTATAGGCCGTGTCGAGAGGTGGTCCGTCCGATGCACCGTCACCCGTGCCGTTGAAACCGAAAGGAGAGCCGGCAGGGTTCGTGTTCGCTGTGAACTGCACATAGAACCCGTTGGTGTCGGTCGTACCGTTGTTGAGGTCAAGTTCCGTCACCACGAGTTCCGGGTGTCCGGTGTTACCGGGAGGTGCCTTGCGCAACAGTTCGGAGGTATGCAGCACGTTGAAGCTGAACCCGTCGATCGGGTCCGTCAGCGTGATGCTGTAGGTATCGGCGGCCTTGTCGAAGGTCAGGGTGCCGCCCGCCGTGGCATCCTGCACGCCAGCCGTGATCGGGTCCTTGTCATAGTGGAACGAGAAGGTGAACGTTGCACTGGCGGCGTCCTCCGACGTCAGTGTCGCCACGGCTTGGGTAATGCCGGGGGTGCCGGGATTATCGACCGTGCCGGTCAAGCTGATCTGGACACCGGCGAGGGCTGCGTTGGTGTCGACAAAGTCGGAACCACCGCCCGTGTAGAATGCAGCGTTGTGACTGTCTTTGCCGATGTCGTACCCGAAGGCTCCGCTAGCCGTTGCGTTCAGCACGTTGTGCAGGGTCTCGTGCTCGATAGCTGGGGTACCGGGGTCACCGTCGAACGGCACCGTGATCGTCGGGCCGTCGTCCTGGAACTGCACGGCATCGCCGATACCGGTCGAACTGGTCGCTGTGTCGCCGTCACCGTCGGTGACCGTCACCACCGCCAGCAACGCGCTGTCGGTGATGTTGACCGACTCGTCGTGGCTGGCCCCCGGGGTCGGATGAAGGATCGAGGCATACTGCGCCACGCTGACGACGCCGGTGGTGCTGTTGATCGCGACGGCGAACGCCGCCGCCCCGGCGGCTGAGCCGATGCGGCCGACCACCAGGTTGCCTTCCTTGAACAGGAGGATGCTTGTGCCGTCGGTCGTGTCGAGGCCGGAATCCACCCCTGCGGCGGACACCGCCAGCGAGAACGCCGTCGTCCC
>NZ_JBFUCU010000045.1:0-12179 GCF_056405075.1 Mesorhizobium sp. P2_A12 | reverse complement strand
CACCCAGGCCCGTCGTCAGCCTATCTCAGTGCCTACAAGGACAAGGCCGGCGAATGGCTCGATGGCGGCAGGTCGTATCGCCTGCGCGTTCCGCCCAATCCGCCGATCAAACTTTTTTGGTCAGTGACGGTCTACGACGTCGGCACGCGCGCCCTGATCCTGAACGATCAGAACATCGCCGATCGCTCCTCGCGCATGGACCTGCACATGAACGCCGATGGGTCGGTCGACATCCATACCGGGCCGAAGGCGCCTTCCGGCTTTGAAAAGAACTGGATCCCGACGGTGCCGGGCAGGAACTGGTTCGCGTATTTCCGCTTCTACCAGCCGACCGAGCCGTACTTCGATCGATCCTGGCCGTTGCCGGATTTCGAACGAGTGTAGGCCGACAAGGGACGATGGCATTGGTGCAATGGAGTTGAGGCTATGGGTGGTCCGGAAAGACGATCTGGAATGTCGACGTTCGCGCTCGCCCTGCTCGCCATCATGGCGGCAAGCGCTCAATCCGTTGCGGCTCACCCAACGACTTCGGCTACGCGCCGACGCTCAAGTTTGCCGGCAAGAAGCCGGTCGGAAAGGAGCAGGCCATGAATACTAAGAACGAACAAATCGACACTTTGCAAGAAACCGTACCTGGCACGCTCAGCAGGCGCAGCATCTTGCTTGGCGGCACCGCACTTGCTGCGGCATCGGCAATTATTTCGGCTACCTCTGTGAAGACAGCAAAGGCCCAACAGCCGAGCGGAAAGCAGCCCAACATCCTGATGATCATGGGCGACGACATTGGGTGGTTCAACCCGAGCATCTACCATCGTGGCATGATGGGCTACCGTACCCCAAACATCGACCGCATCGGCAACGAGGGCGCGATGTTTACCGATTGGTACGGGGAGCAGAGCTGCACCGCCGGGCGTGCAGCCTTCATAACAGGGCAGTCACCCATCCGCACTGGCCTGACCAAGGTCGGCCTGCCGGGTGCCGACATCGGCCTTCAGGCGGAGGACCCCAGCGTCGCTGAACTGCTGAAGCCGCTTGGATACGCCACGGGCCAGTTCGGCAAGAACCACCTCGGTGACAAGGACGAGTTCCTGCCGACGAACCACGGCTTTGACGAGTTCTTCGGCAATCTCTACCACCTCAACGCCGAAGAGGAGCCGGAGAACCCCGACTACCCGAAGAACCCTGAGTTCGCCAAGCGCTTCGGCCCGCGTGGCGTAATCCACAGCTTCGCCGACGGTAAGATCGAAGATACCGGGCCGCTGACCCGGAAGCGCATGGAGACCGTCGATGACGAGACTGCGGCGGCGGCCCTGGACTTTATCGAACGCCAGCACAAGGCGGACAAGCCGTTCTTCTGCTACTTCAACTCGACCCGGATGCACGTCCACACACACCTCAAGCCCGGGGCTGAAGGCAAGACCGGCAAGGGGGTCTACGCCGATGGGATGGTCGAGCACGACGGGCATGTCGGCCTGTTGCTGAAGAAGCTGGACGATCTCGGCATCGCGAACGACACGATTGTCGTCTACACGAGTGACAATGGTGCCGAGGTCATGACCTGGCCTGATGGCGGCAATACGCCATTCCGTGGTGAGAAGGCGACCAACTGGGAAGGCGGCTATCGTGTACCCATGTTGATCCGCTGGCCCGGCGTGATCAAGCCTAACACGATCTACAACGAGGCGTTCGCACACTACGATTTGATCCCGACATTCTGTGCAGCGGGCGGTGATCCGGACGTGGTTGCCAAGTGCCTAACGGGCTATCAGGTCGGCGCCAAGACCTTCAAGGTGCATCTCGACGGCTACAACCTGATGCCCTTCTTCACCGGCAGTTCGGCGGAGGCACCTCGCAGAGACTTTCTCTATTGGAATGACGACGGAGAACTGGTCGCGGTCCGCGTTGTCGACTGGAAGGTCGTGTTCAAGGCGCAGGAACACGAGGGGGTCGACGTTTGGCGGAAGGAGTTCACTGCGCTTCGCGCTCCTAAGCTCTTCAACTTGCGTGCCGACCCGTTCGAACGCGGCGACACTTCGATCGAATACGAGAAATGGTTCTTTGATCGCAGCTTCGTGGTGGTTCCGTCGCAAGCGGTCGTGGCCAAATGGCTTGACAGCTTCAAGGAGTTCCCAATCCGACAGAAACCCGCCAGCTTCAACCTCGACGATGTCATGGAGAAGCTGTCGCAGCCAAAGAACTAGGAATCGCATTGCCGCTGTTAGTCCGGAGCAGAGATGGGCGTAGCCATGACACCGTTCCGCAATGAGAAGACGTCGAATTGGGACGTGGCTGGCGAAACAAGGAAGAACCACCATGGCCGATCAGCGGAATGCGAATTCGATGAAAGGGCTTAACGCGGTGAACCGGAGGAATTTGCTGCTCGGCGGCACCGCGCTGACAGCGGCTGTCGCAATCGCAGCCGCTGCATCGACCCAGGCCGCGAAAGCCCAAAACGAGCCAGCAAAGCCTTCCTCCGGCAAACAACCGAACATCCTGGTCATTTGGGGAGACGATATCGGTTGGCAGAATGTCAGCGCTTACGGCATGGGGACAATGGGTTACACCACTCCGAACATCGACCGGGTGGGGCTGGAAGGCATCCGTTTTACCGACCAATACGCCCAGAACTCCTGCACGGCAGGCCGTGCCTCGTTCATTACGGGACAATACCCCATCCGCTCGGGAATGGTGACTGTCGGGGTGCCGGGAGACAAGCTCGGCCTTCAGGCATCTTCTCCCTGCCTGGCCGAGGTATTGAAGAAGGCGGGCTACGCGACTGGACACTTCGGCAAAAACCACTTGGGCGACCGCAATGAACATCTGCCGACGGTGCATGGGTTCGACGAATTCTTCGGCAATCTCTACCACTTAAATACCCAGGAGCAGCCCGAGTATCGCGACTACCAGGAGTTCGCCAAGACCTATCCCGGCGGGCCAGAGGCTTTTGCCAATAAGTTCGGCACGCGCGGCGTGCTGCATTGCCATGCCAGTGCCGAGGACGATCCCACCGAGGATCCGCGGTTCGGCCGAATCGGCAGGCAGAAGATTGAAGACACGGGTCCGCTCACGATGAAGCGGATGGAGGACTTCGACGCCGCCGAGGTGATCCCAAAGGCGTTCGACTTCATGAAGAAGGCAAATGGGGACGGCAAACCGTTTTTCGTCTGGCTCAACACCAGCCGCATGCACCTCTACACCCACCTGAACGAGAAGTGGCGCTATGCCGCCGACAAGTACACGTTCGACGAGGACATCCATGGCAGTGGAATGTTGCAGCATGACCACGACGTTGGTCTCGTGCTGGACTGGCTAAAGGAGAACGGGCTCGAGGAAGACACCATCGTCTGGTACTCGACCGACAACGGCCCCGAACATTCGTCTTGGCCTTGGGGCGGTACGACGCCGTTTCGGGGCGAGAAAATGACCACCTACGAGGGTGGCGTTCGCGTGATCTCGCTGCTGCGCTGGCCGGGAATGATCAAGCCCGGTCAAATACTGAACGGTATTCAGGCTCACATGGATATGTTCACCAGCCTCGCCGCTGCTGCCGGCGTTCCTGATGTCGCCGAAAGGATCAAGGCTGAAAAAAAGCAATTCATCGATGGTGTCAACAATCTGGACTACTGGCTCGGAAAAGCACCGGACAGTGCGCGCAAGGAGTTTTTCTATTATTATGAAAGCAAGCTGATGGCTGTTCGGATGGGTCCGTGGAAGGTGCACTTCCAGACCCGCGAGAATTATTACGACATCATCAGGCCACAGCTCATTTTCTTCAACATCCGAAGCGATCCGTTTGAAAGCTATGACAGCATCGACTCCTTTGGTCATCTCGAACAGAGGGTGTCGTGGCTGTTCCAGCCGATGAATGAGCTGGTCGGCGAACATTTGAAGACGCTGGTCAAGTATCCGCCCGTGCAGGGCGGAACATCGTTCGACATGTCGAACATTGTCGAGGACGTTTTGCGTAAATCGCAGCAATAGGTGGGAAGATGGATAGAGGAACCCGTAGTTGGATCGATTGACAATTGCCGAATTGGGGATTGCGGTCTTGCGGCGCGGATGCTGGGTCCGGAGGCCTTACTTTGGGACAATCCGGACTATAGGTCGCCGTTCGTGGTCGGCGGCTCGATCCGCGGCGTGACAATCGCGGTACAGAAATGAGCAGCGTGCAACTTGGCCCGGCCTTCGATGGGCGGCACCGCGAAAGGACTGAAGACTGAGGGAGAACAACTACCGCCGGCGCTGGAAGAGGCGCCAAGACAGGGAGGAAATCCGATGTTCGCGACTGTTGTAAATCGCCTTCGCAACCTGGCAACCGTCTTTGCGACTGCGGGCATCGCGACGGTCGCCCAGACGGCATTCGCCCAGAGCCAGGATGCATCGCCTCCCGCTGCCTCATTCTCGTTGCCAAGGCCGGATTTCCACTTCAAGGGGCAGGTTGGCCGCACCTATCTGGACTCCGATCCAGCAACCTTCCCGCAGATCGTGCGTCCTCCAAAGGGCGCGCCCAACATCGTGCTGATCCTTCTCGACGACGTGGGCTTCGGGCAGTTCAGCGTGTTCGGCGGTGGTGTACCGTCGCCAAGCATGGAGAAACTGGCGGCCGACGGCCTGCGCTACAATCGCTTCCACACGACGGCGTTGTGCTCGCCGACGCGGGCCGCCCTGATTACCGGGCGCGAACACCACGTGACAGGCAATGGCAGCATCACCGAAGCGGCAACAGGGTATGATGGCTATACAGGCATCATCCCCAAGAGCGCCGGCACCGTGGCGGAAATCCTTCGGCAGAACGGCTATGCGACCGCCTGGGTCGGCAAGAACCACAACACGCCAGTGTGGGAGACCAGCGAAATCGGTCCGTTCGACCGCTGGCCCAATGGGATGGGTTTCGACTATTTCTACGGTTTCAATTCTGGAGACACGAGCCAGTACGAGCCGATCCTCTACGAAAACCACAACCGCGTTCCGCGCTCGACCGATCCCAATTATCACCTCTCCACCGACATCGCCGACAAGTCGATCGCCTGGATGGAAAAAGTGAAGGCAATCGACCCGGATCGGCCATTCTTCCTCTATGTCGCTCCCGGTGCGACCCACTCGCCGCATCAGGCGCCGAAGGAGTGGATCGACAAGTTCAAGGGCCAGTTCGACATGGGCTGGGACCGATACCGTGAGGTGACGTTCGAGCGACAGAAAAAGCTCGGCGTCATTCCGCCAAACACCAAGCTTACGCCGCGACCCGAAGGTCTGCCGGCGTGGGATTCGCTCAATGCCGAGCAGAAACATCTCTACGCCCGGATGATGGAAGTGTTTGCCGGATATGGCGCACACGTCGAGCACGAGATGGGGCGCGTCCTCGACGCGGTGGCAAAGCTGCCCGATGCCGACAACACATTGATCCTCTACATCGTCGGCGACAACGGCGCATCGGCGGAAGGCGGCATCGAAGGCTCGACCAACGAGAATGCCTTTTTCAACAATGTGCTTGAGACGTGTCAGGACAACCTCAAGGTCATCGACGAGCTCGGCGGCCCGAAACACTTCAATCACTTTCCGTCGGCCTGGGCGTGGGCGATGGACACGCCGTTCCAGTGGACCAAGCAGGTCGCCTCGCACTTCGGCGGCACGCGTAATCCGATGATTGTCTGCTGGCCGGCAATGATCACCGACAAGGGCGGACTGCGCTCGCAGTTCCTCGACGTCGTCGACATCATGCCTACTCTTCTGGACGTTGCCGGCGTGCAGGCGCCGGACGTTCTCAACGGCGTGCCGCAAAAGCCGATCGACGGCATCAGCATGACTTACACGTTCGGCGACGCCAAGGCAGCCGACCGCCGCAAGGTCCAGGTGTTCGAGATGGGCGTCAACCGCGGCATCTACCAGAACGGTTGGTTCGCTTCCTCTTTATCCTTCGTCCCTTGGCAGCCCAATCGCACCGGCTTCGATATCGATAAGGCCAAGTGGGAATTGTACAACATCGACGAGGATTTTTCGCAGGCCGACGACCTCGCCGCCAAAAATCCCGACAAGCTGCGGGCAATGGAGGATTTGTGGTGGGCGGAAGCTGCACGCAACAACATCCTGCCGCTCGATTGGCGTGGTCCGGAGCGCATGTCGGCCGAACTGACCGGAAAACCGAGCCTTGCCCACGGCCGCAAGACGTTCGTCTATGAGACCCCGTTGGTAGCGCTGCCTGAAGCCTCGGCGCCCGACCTGAAGAACAAATCCTTCACCATCACCGCGGAGGCGGAAATCCCGGCAGCCGGCGCCGACGGCATGATCTTCACGCAAGGCGGCTTCACCGGCGGCTGGGGCTTCTACATCGAGCAAGGCAAGCTCGTCGGCCTGCACAACTATGTGGCTCTCGAACGCTACCGCGTCGTCTCCACGGAGCCGGTGCCAACCGGCAAGGTCACGCTCCAGATGAACTTCAAATCCGATGGTGGCGGCATGGGTAAGGGAGGTGAGATCTCGCTCCTCGCCAACGGCAAGAAGATCGGCGAGGGTCGCGTCGATAAGACGACGCCGTTCAAATATTCTCTCTACGAAGGGCAGGATATTGGCGAGGACAGCGGCTCACCCATCGACTTCAGCTACATGCCGCCGTTCAAGTTTGCCGGCAAGCTCGGTCGGGTGACAGTGGACTTGAAATGATGACCTGATTCGGCGAACCGTGGTACTTTTGCCATCGGGAGCGCCGGCCGTTCTGGGGAGGGACGAGATGATAAGATCCAGATCAACTGCGTGCCTGCTTGCCGCGGCGGCCATCGCTTTTGGCTTTGCCTCGGTCGAACGGGCAAAGGCCACAGAGGCGGTTGCCGGGCGCTATGTGCCCGGCGCCTTCGCAGGCCCCGGCGCGGGCATCGTGCCGCCGACGCCGGGGGTCGGCTATTGGGCGGTCTCCAACATCTACTACCATGGCGAAGCAAACGGCCAGATTCCGTTCGGCAATGGCTCGGTGGCGGTCGGCATGACCGGCGATATCTGGGCCACGGCTCTGGCTGGGATCTACGTGCCCGAACTGCACCTGCCCGGCAACTGGACCTATGCCGTGCAGGCCGCGGTGCCGCTGGGCTGGACCGGGGCTACGGCCCAGGTCGGCCAATTCGGGGTGGATCAGCAGGTCGCCGGGCTCGGCGACATCGCCTTCGCGCCGCTTGTGCTTGGCTGGCACAACGATGCCATGAACACCTGGGTGTCGGCATCCCTGACGATCACGGCGCCCACCGGCGAATGGAAGGAGGGTGACCTCGCCTTCATCGGCCTCAATTATTGGACGTTCTCGCCAGCGATTGGGCTCACCTATCTTATCCCGGAACATGGGCTGGACCTTTCCGCCAAATTCGGCGTGGACATCAATACCAAGAACCAGGACACTGATTACTACAGCGGTACGATGGCCCATCTCGATCTTTCGGTCACAAAGGCTGTAACCGAGAGCCTGTCCGTGGGGGCGATTGCGGGCTTTCTGGACCAGATTGAAGACGATCGCAGCGCGTTCGCCGACACCCATGACGGCTTCAGGGGCCGTTCGATCGCTGTCGGGCCTCTGGTCAAATACAAGGCCAAGTTCGGAGAGAAGACCGAGGTCGAGTTTACTTTGAGATGGGCCCACGAGGTCGAGGTCGAAAACCGCATGAAAGGCGACGCGGTCTTCTTCGACATTGCCGGAAAGTTTTGATCGATAGCGGCTGGACGGCCTGTCGCTTCAGGATCGTTTCGATGAACACCGATTCCTTTGCCGAAATCTTGGAAGGCGCCGCGGCCGAGCCGCCATTTCCGGGCATGGTCTGGATCCCCGGCGGCACCTTCGTGATGGGCTCGGACAGCCACTATCCGGAGGAGGCGCCGTCACACCGGGTCAGTGTCGACGGCTTCTGGATGGACAAATTCACCGTCACCAATCGCGACTTCGAACGCTTCGTCGCGGCAACAGGCTATGTCACCCTGGCCGAGAAACCAGCCAATCCCGATGATTATCCCGGCGCCTTGCCGCATCTTCTGGCTCCATCCTCGATGATGTTCAGGAAGCCGGACGGGCCGGTCGACCTCAGCAATCACTACAATTGGTGGGTTTATGTCCATGGCGCCAACTGGCGCCATCCCCGTGGTCCGGCCAGCACGATCAGGAGGCTTGCAGAACATCCCGTTGTGCATGTCGCCTATGAGGATGCAGCGGCATTTGCCGAATGGGCGGGCAAGGAACTTCCGACCGAAGCCGAATGGGAATTCGCAGCGCGCGGCGGCCTTGATGGTGCCGAATATGTCTGGGGCAGCGAGTTCACGCCTGGCGGCAGACACATGGCCAACACCTGGCAGGGCGAATTTCCCTACCGGAACAGCTGCGATGACGGTTTCGAATTTACCGCCCCCGTGGGCTCGTTCCCCGCCAACGGCTACGGTCTCTACGACATGGCCGGAAATGTCTGGCAATGGACGACCGACTGGTATCAGGGCCACGGTTCTATCGACAGCCCGTGCTGCACGGCGGTCAATCCGCGTGGCGGCCCGCGCGAAGCGAGCTACGATCCCCGGCTGCCTGACGTGAAGATACCGCGCAAGGTGACCAAAGGGGGCTCGCATCTGTGCGCGCCCAACTACTGCCGGCGCTATCGGCCCGCCGCGCGCATGGCGCAACCCGTCGATACTTCGGTCTCGCATCTCGGCTTTCGCTGCATCGTGCGGCGCGAAGCGGAAATTCACCCCTCGATGAGCAACCGCGATCGCGGCAACTGAGCAGACGGCGGCACATCGGGGGCGCGCGAGGACACGGAGCTTAATCAGGAGGAAGCAAAAATGAACACCGTTCTTAAAACGATTGCCATTGTTTCGGCCCTGGCAGCGGCACAGCCCGCCTTTTCCTTCCCGACAGAACTTCGACCGTCCGGCGAGCAGTGGACGCGCCCCTTTGCAGAGCCGGTATTGGTCCGCAGGAGGGCGGTGGTCAGACCGAGGGTGGTACGCCCCAGGCCCAATGTGGTCATCAGGAGAAACGTCGTGGTGCGGCCGGTTCGCCGTTGGGTCCGCAGGCCTTACTTTGGAACAATCGTGGCCGGCGTGGCGCTGGGCACAATCGTCGCCGTAGCGGCCGCATCCGTCTCACCCCCCGCACCGTCTCCGGACCTTTGCTGGTTCTGGTCGAGCAGCTCAAAAACCAAAGGGTACTGGGACTACTGCGTGCCGCGTTAAAGACGACGGACTAACCCTCAGCGGCAAAACCCGCTGAGGGTTGTTGCTGCAGATGGGCTTCGACAATGCGCGCGGGCTCGGCCTTGTCATCCGTTCCCGAGGGATCCCCACGGGAACTCGATCGTACCGAACGAGGACTGACCACGCTCCCAGTAGACCGGATTTGGCAGATTGCAGTCACGGTGATTTTCGTGGCGACGTCTTGCAACCCCGCCATTTCAGCCGACCTGCTTGTCGCAATGCCCAATTGGCCCTCTGGCCAGGCGGCCGCCAATATCATCAAGTACAGCATCAAGCAGAAACTCAACCTCGACGCCGATGTGCGCGAGATGGGCTCCATGACGGCATTCGCCGGAATGGATTCCGGTGATGTCGACATCTATCCGGAAGTCTGGCTCCACAATCTCGATGCACTCGTCAAGAAGTACGTCGACGGGCGCAAGACCGTTGACCTCAGCCCCAAGGGTGTGCCGGCCACCCAAGGCCTCTGTGTGACGCGCGAGACGGCTGACAAATTTGGCGTCAAGGACATTTCAGATATGGCCGATCCGAAAAAGGCGGCCCTGTTCGACACCGACGGCGATGGCAAGGGCGAAATGTGGATTGGCGCGTTGGGCTGGTCGTCGACGAGCATCGAGAAGATCCGGGCTATGCGCTTGCCCATGGCTTTGCCGCCTGGGCGCACCAGACGCTGTTTGTGCGCGGCGGCATGCGGCCGGAGAACCACCAGAAGTCGATCCGCCATGCCCATGCGGCGATCGAACATGGCTCGGGCGACGCGATGGCGCTCGCCTTGGCCGGGTTCACCATTGGCCTGGTGGAGCACGACCGCAGGCAGGCCGACGAGGCCTTTGCGCAGGCTTTGGCTCTCAGCGCCTCCTGCGCCTTCGTCTACACCTTCGGCTGCGTGCCGGTGGCCTATGGCGGCGACGCGGCGCGGGCGATCGACTGGTGCGAGCAGGCGATGCGGCTCAGCCCGCTCGACGCCATGAACTGTGTGCCGCAAGGCATTATCGGCTTCGGCAACTTCCTGTCCGGCCGGCACGAGCAAGCTGTCTCGGCTGGACGGCGGGCCGTGGAACTGAATCCTGGGTTCAGCATCCTGCACGGATGGCTGGCGGCACCGCTTGCCAGTCTCGGACGGCTCGACGAGGCAAAGGCGGCGGGCACTCGGCTTATGTCGCTTGACCCGCATTTCTCCATCGGCCGCTGGTCAGCGGCTGTCGGAATTGCCCCGGGTATTCTAGGTGAGGTTACCGATGCCTTGCGGCTGGCAGGTCTGCCGAATTAGCCGGAAAGGCGCGCGCTTCGCTTCCATGGTTGGCAATGCCTCCATCACGTCCGCACTGCTATCTCGCAAGAATGTGCGAGGAGGATAGGCCCGGCATTTCCTTCGTCGCTGGCGCCTCGCTAAGGGCCGCGCCCCTATCCGGAGGCCATATGGGCCACGCTGACATATCTAGATCATCTAGATATGTCAGCGCCGACCGAGTGGGGGGTCACTGGCACTGAGGACCGTGTCCGATTGTGCTTCGGTGGCTTACCATACAAAGCGCCAAACTCGTGTTGGGCACTTGCAATCACGCGACGTCTGCCGCATGTCCAGCCGCCGGCCCAAAGGTTCGCTTCGGTGACGTGAATGCCGTGCAGCTTGCCGGCGACTATTTTTCGCATTGGCCTTTGTCCTATCCACCATTCATGATCAGTCGGTTCACGCTGTCGGTGGCTCGGCTAGATTCCGACTACCAGTGCACCGCCGCTGAGACCCGCACCGGCCGCCGCCAGAAGAATTTTCTCGCCCGGCCGGAACGGTTCCGTGCGATGGGCGAGCGACAGGGAGAGCGGGATCGTCGCGGCGGAAGAGTTGCCGTATTCGGCGATCGTCTTGACGATGGCTTGATCTGCAATGCCGAGGTTTCGCCCGACGGCATCAAAAATACGAGCATTCGCCTGATGCGGCACAAATCGGTCGACATTCTGTGGCTGCGTTCGGGCTGCCGCGAGCGCGTCCTTTGAACATGCAGTCATCATGTCCACGGCCCTGGCGAACACTTCGCGGCCGTCGGTCATCGTCATTCGGGTTTGCCCGAGATCCAGGCCACTTTGGAACGGGACGTTGCTTCCGCCCGCCGGGATCTGGATCAGCCCGTAGCGCGAGCCGTCCGAATCCACCGAGGCACCGAGAATGCCCCGATCAGGGTCCTCGCACGGACCGATCACCAGGGCGCCGGCGGCATCGGCGAAAAGGACCGAGCTTGCGCGCTCGGCCGGATTGATGCGACGGCTGAGGATGTTGGCGGCGATGACCAGCGCTGATTTGCCATGCAGGCGAGTGAATCCGTCCGCGAACATCAGGGCATAGATGAAGCCGGCGCAGGCGCCGGTCAGATCGATCGCACCCGCGCGTGTCAGTCCCAGCCGATGGGCGACCAGAGGTGCGCTCGGCGGCAGGAGGTGATCAGGCGTCGAGGTGGCGAGCAACAGCAGGCCGATGTCGCTTCGGTCAATAGCGGCGTTCGCCAGCGCCATCTCGCCGGCCTGCGTGGCAAGGCCGGACAGCGTGTCTTCATCTGTCGCCCAGAAGCGCGAACGAATTCCGGTGCGCCGCTCGATCCAGCCTGGCTCGAGCCCGAGACGATCTTCGATCTCCTGATTCTCGACCTTGCGCCCAGGCGCATGATGACCAAACCCGAGAATGCGCGATGATCGGCTCATGGTTTTGAGCCGAAGCGTTCGCCGGCCTCCGCGATGGCGTCGTAGAGCCCGTCGAGCTCGTCGCCGGTGATGCAATAGGGCGGCAGAAGATAGAGCACATTGCCGAGCGGACGCACCAGCAGTCCGCGCTCGAGGAAAAAAGCGCGCAGTTTTGGCCCGATCTCGGCCAGATAGCCGGCTGAGCCGGCGTGCAGATCGAGGGCCGCGATCGTGCCGGTCACCCGACTGTCGGTGAAGTTGGCATTGTCGCGAAAGCGCTGAAGCCCGGCGGC
>NZ_JBFUCU010000044.1:0-15405 GCF_056405075.1 Mesorhizobium sp. P2_A12 | reverse complement strand
GCCAGCTCGAGCCCGACAACCTATCGCGGAGCGCGCCATTCGTGGATTTACGGTCGGCAGGCGCAACTGGCTTTTCTCGGGCAGCTTCGCCGCGGCCGAGCTGACATGGCGTTGTCGGACGAGGCGCTCGAGGCCTGGATGTCCGTCAAGACCAACCCCCGCCCGCTGGTGCGGACCGTCTCGGCGCTGGATGGCTTCACCGGGCCGCGGTTCGCGGACCCGCAAGACTGGATGTGCCCGCTCATGGGTTTGCCGCGCGACGTCCCGGCCAAAGGCTCTGCAACGGATCACGCCGTGTTTGCCAGCGTTGCCAGGATCCACAACCGGATCCAAACGCTGGAAACGGCTACTCGACCTCAAGAACCCCAACCACGGCCTGCTGCTGCCGATCCTGATCTACTGCGTCGAAAAAAAGGGGCGGCCTGTCTTCGGCAAACCCAAGCCGGGCCCGAGACCGCGCACTTCATCGAGCACGAGGCCTACAAAGACATCGCCCTCGTCATCCCCGCCCTGCGCGAACTCCACTACGTTAACCACTACGACCCCGAGTGATCGCCGCCGGCGCGCCGACTAACGGCTGACCTTCCATAGACGCATCACAAGACGGTATTGGGAGGTGCCTTGGCGCACCGCTTACTGACCATCTGACCGCGCTGCGAAAACATCACTGTAGTTGAGCGGCTGCGATCAGTCCTCCCATAACTTCAGCAAAAAAATCGTAAAACTGAGTATTGCCGTCAAGCAAATAGCCGGAACGGACGATCGTTGTATCACGACCAACGTTGCAACCACCAATATACTCCACGCGGCGGCTCTCGAAATCCACGGCCGACGATTGTGGGATCTTCGATGTGTAGGTCTTCGCCACTGCAATGGATCTGAACTGGTGTATAACTAACCGTGTCAGAGGTTCCTTCATTCGCCAAGAAAGACTGCATCGCCCCTAGCCGCGAGTCCGAAGAGGGACAATTGTTTCGTGCCGGACAGTGATCGCCGGTAGTTCTTATGGAAAAACGGCGGG
Source organism: Mesorhizobium sp. P2_A12 (assembly GCF_056405075.1). Classification (NCBI taxonomy): domain Bacteria; kingdom Pseudomonadati; phylum Pseudomonadota; class Alphaproteobacteria; order Hyphomicrobiales; family Phyllobacteriaceae; genus Mesorhizobium; species Mesorhizobium sp. P2_A12. The sequence goes on along the minus strand of NZ_JBFUCU010000044.1, from coordinate 14,384 downwards.
GCGAATTCTCACATGGCTGCAGGTGCGCCCACCTTCTTTTCGGAGAAACGAGTGAAGCGGAGCGGACTTGGATCGACGATAGGGTCGCTGTTTAGAATCAGGTCAGCAGCGAGACGGCCTGCGCCCGGGCCTACCCCGAACCCGTGACCACTGAAACCGGAAGCCACATATAAGCCTGGCAACTGAGGAACCGAACCGATAGCAGCGACCGCATCAGGGGTTGAATCGATCCAGCTGCCCCATTTTTGCGCAACCCCAATTCCGGCTAGAGCAGGGAAGCTTTCTTTCAAAGCCTCCATCGCGAGACTTACGGTCTTTTCGTCCGGAGCGGGATTGAGAATACGCACTCTTTCGAATGGGGAAGTATTATTCAGCGTCCAGTGGGACAAGGACTCCGGCCCGGTCACAGCGTAACGGCTGATACCAATTGAAAGGTTCGTCGACCACCGCGCTTGAAACATAGGCATGAATTGGTGAGCATATCTAAGTGCCTGAGGCGTTAATTCAATCTTGGCTCGACCGCGGATCGAAACCGTGAATCCGCCATCTGCGCGAGGTCTAAACGTGAATGTCGGCGTTGAAAATCCGCCCGTGATTACCTTCGGTCCCGGGTTCGTGGCGAAAGCCGTCGCTCTCACCCCGACCTGCGGAAAACTGATGCCATGCCATCTGAGGAACATTGAAGTCCAGGCGCCTGCTGCACATAACACCCGTGATGTACGGATGCTGCCTTTCTCGGTGACAACGCTGTAAATTTGACCGGCTTGCCTCTCGATGCCCCGAGCTGCACAATATTGATGGATCGTCGCTCCATAAGTTTGAGCGGCCTTCGCGATAGCTGAACAAGCCATTGTCGGCTCAGCAAACCCGTCACTAGGCGAATGAACGCCGCCAATCCATTGAGCCGGCGACCCGCCCGTCGCGGCTTCGATTTCCGCACGCGATAGCATCCGACTATGAACATCATAGCCACCAGCCATTGTTACCCATTTCTGCCAGTCGGCGAGCTCGTGCTCGCTACTGGTCACATACGTCAAACCCTTGCGTACAAAGCTGAGTTCAGGGCCGATTTCTTTCGAAAGTTCTTCCCAAGCCGCAAGCGACCACCTCGCCAGCGGAAGCTCACGTTCATCACGGTTTTGCTGACGCACCCAGCCCCAGTTTCGGCTGGATTGCTCTGCAGCCACGACGCCTTTTTCAATGACCGCCACACTGCAGCCGCGCTTTGCCAAATAGTAGGCGGCCGCAATGCCAATGATCCCACCACCGACTACCACAACATCAGCTTGCTCGGGGAGTATGGTGCTGCTTTCGACTGGAACAAGGTTGAAGGGAATATCCTTCGATAAATCGCTCATTAAACTAACTCTTTGAGCGCGTATGGTCGGCGATCCGGGCCGCTAGCGTCTTTAGATGCTCTTGGACCTCTGCAAACCTTGGGCCCCGCAAGCACGTCGCTTCGTCCATATAGACGCTGCGGTTGATTTCAATCTGGAGGCTGTGAACATTGTTGGCCGGATTGCCATGTTTACGAACGGCTTCTGCCCCAACAAAGTGCGCGTTATGCGTGACGTGATAGCCAAAGCCGCGCAAAACTTCAGTTGTTAGTTCGAGCAGATCGGTCCCGCAGGTTTGACCATGGCGATCGCCGAGGTCGAAATCGGATCGCCGCCGCCCTGCGTCAACTGCGTTCGCCGTGGGCACAGCAGGCATGGAATGGCAACTAAGATGATAGGCGACGCCGTGTTCCGCCTTAAACTTTTTGAGAATGCGCGCCACTTCGTTGTGGTATGGCCAATAGTAAGAATCGATTCGATTGGCTACATCTGAAATTCCAAGTGGGGCGTTGTATACCGGTTTCGTTCCGGCACAGACCGTGGGGATAAGCCCAATACCGGACTTCGTTTTTGTCCCGGGCATCAAGGGCACTGGCCATTCGCCATCCAACTGATCGGGGTCAATGTCCAAGTCATGCCGATTGAGGTCAATGTAAATGTTTGGGAATTCCGCGAAAAGCCAAGTGGCTCCAGAAGTCACAACTCCCATGTAGCACTCTTCAACATACATCGAAATCGAGCGCTGCAGGTCTGACAAGAGAGCGATGCTGCGGAAGTCATGAGGATATTTCGCACCACTTCGAGGTGTTTCAAATAAAACTGGAGAAAGCGTCTCGCTGGGCTCCACGCGCGTGAAAACACCGGGAAGGAAATCTTTGACCATTTCTCTGGTTCTCCTGTCATATTCGATGCATTCGCTTCGACGTTAGGCAAAGCTGCTCGTAATATTTCGACGCCCACATCAGACGTCTTTTCACTGATGAAGCCGGGCAAAAGCCGCAGTTCTATCCAGTGGTTGCTAAAGACAAGCACCGCGTAAGATCGCGAATGTCGTGTTTTTCAAGTTGATTTATGATCGCAAGGGCTTCAGAAGCTTTGTCATTCCCAATGACTGGCGACGTGACGGACAGAAATTTGGATGACATCGTTGTGTCCTTGAAACCACCCGCCTCCACACTCCCGGCTGGCCATTTAGCGTCTGCTGAAAAGGTCGCACCGCTCTCACAACTCACGACAACACGAACCGGCAGTGCACCTTTTGCGAAAAACTCTCCATCAGCAACTGGATCGTGATGAAGGAAAGTATTCTCAGCGAGTTCTATTATCCTTTTATCGGTGAGGTCTTCTTGGAATAATCCGGCTTCGGGCGAGTGCCCGCTCAACTCGAGCGCAGCGAGATAGCGGGCGTTGAATTGTGCATCAATGATTGACGTTGGAAGCGGTTTATTAAGCGTGTGGGTCAGTTCTCGAAAACCATATACATCGATTTTACTGACGATTTCGTTCTTCAGCCGGGGCATCAGAACGCGCAGTGAATCCAGAAGTGTGTGTGTCCAACGGCAGCAGGCATAGGGTTTAAAGCCGACATCGAGGATGAGCCACTTGCTTCCCAAGTCGGCCACCGCTAGTTCCTTTAGGTAGCTGTCTGAACCAGACATCACCCAAAAGCCGGATTCACCGTCAAAAATCTCTCGGCTTCCCAAAAAGTTTCGCTCAGCCAACATGGCGGACAGCACGCCAACTTCGCTGGCAATGCCATAGCAATTCTTGGCCCAGGAAAAAGGCGGTTCGCCCTCCAGAAATTTGCGAATGCTCGGAACTGGCGCCTGCGATCCCGAAAGCCCGAAGGCGTGGACGATGCGTCTATGATCCAGCTTCATCAGGTGTGCAGCGGCCGTTGTGGCTCCAAAGGTTTGCCAAGGTGAAAATCCCATGACCATCTTTTTGCGCGATGGCGATGCCTGTATGGCCCGCCCGATCCGCAGCGATATCTCGTAACCGGCAACCACAGCCGTTAGAAACTCTGCTCCTGAGCGGCCGCGTTCTTCAGCCACGGCGAGAGCCGGAGGTACAACGGTGGCACCCGGATGGCTCGCCGCTCCGCTGCGAAAGGAATCGTCAAAATCCAGGAAGTTTGCTGCCTGCGCGCCAAGGTAGCTCGCGCCTAACACGCCCATCCGAATGTCGGTACCTGGCAGCGAGACAGCACCACCAGACCCGTGACCTTGCACCAGGACATCGCGAATTATGGCTGAGGGGTGACTGTTGATGCCACCCACCACACATGCGACGCTATCCAAACAGCAGGCCTTTGCCTGGCGAAGGATGTCCGTTGGAATATCGTCATATCTAAACTGCGTAATCCAGTTTGACAGGATCGATGTGGTTCCGATCTCGTTGATATTGGACATCACCAGCCCTAGAGAAAATCGACGCAGCGAAAAAATTCTGCCGTCGGGACAAGGCTCTTAAAAGCGTTGACTCAAGATGCCAACCTCTTTCCAATTTGTCGCGGAAGTTCGGGATGACGGGCTGCGATAATTGAGTAGGCATGGCGAACGTCGTCCGCGCCGCCCTTGACACCCGCTTCCTTCACGGCCGCAAAGATCTGATGCTTGACGTAGAAGCGCCACGGGATCGGTAATGAGGCAAGGATTTCGGTCAATGCCTCGTAGCGTTCCAGACTCCAGACGGCCTCGTAGGCCACGCGCCCTGGGCCAAAATCGAAACGTTCGTCGCGTCCCTTGAACGCTTTGCGCGCCTTCGCAGTTGCCCGTTCATCAATCACGCCATTCGCTCCAACTATCACGCCGTAGTCAGCTTTGGCTCCGCCGATCGTGATAAAGCCGGCCTTAAGATCCGCCTGCACATCGGCCACGGGACGCTCGGCAGGATTGCCATAGCCTCCACCACCTGGGCCGGTAATCCGGATCGTATCGCCCGGCATGCAGCTTATGACATCGATATTTCCCAAATTCTGTCCGCCGTTGACGGCCTCCGGATTGCGGTAAAACGACGATGACTTGCCGGCGCTGCCGCCCAGAACACCCCAAGAAGCAAAACGCGTGCGGTTACGATTACGCGCGGTCACCACCGAATTTGGTGAGAACACCTGAAATTCCATTATCATGGCCGTACCGCCGCGATAGCGTCCTGCGCCCCCGGAGTCGGGAACCAGACCGTATTTAGCGATATGGATCGGAACTTCCACCTCGTTAATCTCGACCGGTGTGTTACGGAGGAAGGATCTATTTCCGCCACTCCCTTCTACGCCGTCCATCAAAGGGCCGCCTCCCGCACCGCCACTGACCGGCCCGATCGAGGCCATTATCTGACGCCCGAAACGGTCACTCGTCTTGACGTTCAACAGGGATGCGGAGCCGCCCGGCGAAGCCGCCAACTTATCTGGAAGTGCCTGCTGAAAGGCACCAAGGATCGAAAGCTGCGAGACCGCCACAATAATGCTTCGCATGCCGACTGCCGCTGGGGCAATGGCGTTCATAACGGTACCTTCCGGCAAGATCGCGTTCACCAGACGGCATGTCCCGGAATTCAGGATAAGGTGGCGATTCAACGTCGACAGTACGAGCACGACGGCGATTGTCACCAGAGCGTGGCGCGGATTTCCGCCAGTCGGCATGTTAAGCGACGAACCAAGCTGCGGATCGGAACCGGTGAAATCGAGCGTTAGGCTGTCGCCGTGAACTTTCAAGGTTACGGCGACACGGCAGGGAACGCCACGATCGCTGTCCTCATCCGAATAGTCGGCAAAGAAGTATTCGCCGTCCGGGATATCGGCGACAATGCTGCGCGCCTGAGCTTCGGCATAGTCGAGAAGTTCGGACTGGCACGCCTTGATCACGTCCACGCCGAAGCGCCGGATCATCTCGCGCACTTTTGCCTCGCCCGTGTTTAGGCATGCGATCTGTGCGTTGAGATCGCCCCAGTTCTGCTCCGGCATACGGACATTTGTCTTGATTATCTGAATCAAGTTTGTGTCGAATTTCCCATTATGCCAGACCTTCATAGGAGGGATGCGAAGGCCTTCCTGCTGGACCTCGATCAAGGACCTTGAAAGTGACGCAGGTACCGCTCCACCGACATCGGTATTATGAACGTGACAGGCGACGAAACATATCATTTCACCCTCGTGAAAGACCGGTTTCCAGGCATGGACGTCCGGCGCATGGGTCGCTACATGACCCGAGTAAGGATCGGACGTCAGATAGATAGCCCCTTCTTCATACGTGTCGATGAGGCGAATAGCAGGCCCGTAATCCAGGCCCGTGAACCAGGTAGCCCCCAGGCCCTTAGGCGAAGCGAAGGTTTCACCTGCCAACGTCAAGAGCTGGGTCGTAAAATCCTCGGTTTCCTTCACAAAGCTCGAATGCGCGGTACGCATCAGGGTGTGGGCCATCGCCTCGGTTGTGGCTGCACAGTAATCCGCCAAAACCTGTAAGGTAGTGCGATTAATTTTTCTGGTCTGAGCCATTGGTGCTTCCCTTGGTGATACGAAGATGGCCATACGAGTCCACCCGGACACTATGGTGGTCGGGCACGAAAGTAGTGGTGTCATCCTGAGAAACAACGGCGGGCCCATTGAACGTGTGCCCGGCCATAAGGTCGCTGCGTGCGTAGAGGGAAACCGGCCTCCAGCGTCCGGCAATCCAACAGCTAATCATGCGTAGCGGAGAGGGGTTACCTTCGCCGGTTTCAATTTCTGGCAGCTGCGGAAGGGGCTGTCGTCCGGCTACTACGAGACGAAGGTTGACAATCTGGACCTGCGCGTCATGCTGTGCGTGGCCGTAAACCTTCGCGTGAGCACGATGAAACGCCTCTTCTATGGCGGTAATATCACCGGAAGATACGGCTTCAGTTGGCAACACGACCTCAATCTCGTAAGATTGGCCGCGATATCGCATATCCGCTGAATAAGTTACGCTGCTTTCCCCGGAATAACCCTGGTCCAGACGCAGCCACCGTTCTCCGGAGCCTCGAAGCTCATCGAAGCCGGCCTGAATTTTAGCGATCTCAACTTTGGTGAGATCCACATAGAGGGTGCGGATGAAGTCGTTCTTCAGATCGGCCACTAGCCCCCCAAGCGCAGCAAGAACACCAGGCGTGGTTGGGATAACCGTCTCCGGCATGCTCAATTCCTCGGCAACCAAACAACCCATCATCGGGCCAGCGCCGCCGAACGGCATCATCGCCGTGGTACTGGGATCGACGCCAAAACGTGTCACCAGACCAGTGATCTTGGCATACATGCCCGAGACCGCTACATTGATTATCGCCTCCGCGGTTTCCTCAATGCTCTGCCCGCTTTTTCCGGTAAGCGTGGCCACGGCGCGCCGTGATGCCTCGACATCGACCTTGACCGCACTATACCCGAGATCAGCCTGTCCGATGATGCCGCAGACAGCGAAGGCATCTGTGATGGTCGGTCTTGTTCCGCCGCGCCCATAACAGGCTGGACCGGGTGTCGATCCCGCACTTTCCGGCCCGATCTTCAGCACGCCATGCTCATCAGCCCAGGCAATTGATCCGCCGCCCTCTCCGATAGACGTCACCGAAATCGACGGCACATGGATCTGATGTTCTCCAATGTGTTCGCCCATGCCGTATTGCGGTTCGCCGTCGATGATCAAAGCGACGTCAGCAGAGGTGCCGCCGATGTCTAGGCTCATGCATTCGCGAAGACCGCAGATCTTGGCGACGAAACTAGCACCGATGACCCCTGATGCGGTGCCTGAAAGGATCATCTGAATGCAATCGGATTTACCCTGCTCCGCGCTCATCACGCCGCCGTTCGACTTAGTGAGCCGCGCCTCCGCCGGCACGCCCATATCCTTCAGTGCGCGTTGCAGTGAGGTGAGATAATGTGCAATACGCGGCTGCACGTAGCCGCCGATTACGGCGGTCGTCGTGCGCTCGAATTCACGAATGATTGGCCAAACCTCCGCGCTCGTGAAAACAGGAATGCCCGGCGCAAAACCTTGGACAAGCCGCTTCGCCTCCAGTTCATGAACCGGATTGCGGTAGGAGTGTAGCAAGGCTATGACGATGCCTTGGGCGCCGGCGTCAACGGCCGCCCGGGTCGCGACCTCTACGCCTTCAGGATCGAGCGAACGCATCGAATTACCATCGGCCTGCATTCGCTCGGAAAGCCCCCAAACCATGTCTCTCGTTACCAGCGGCGCTGGGCGGCGCGAAAGAAGATCGAACATATGCGGCGGCTTTAGACGGCCAAGTTCTAGAACATCGCAGAAGTTTTCGGTGGTGAACAAGGCCAAATTAATGCCCTTGCGCTGAATGACCGTATTGACACCGACTGTTGTTCCATGGGTGAAGTAGGTCACCTGATCGGGCGTAATGCCATATCTTGTTCTCGCGAGATCAATACCTGCTTCAATCTCGGCGCCGGGCTTGTCGGGTCTGGAAAAGACCTTCAGAGCCCTCAGCGTCTTGGTATCCTCATCGAGGATAGCGAAATCGGTAAACGATCCGCCGATGTCTACCCCTATGCGTTGACCCATCAATAATCTCCGGATGAACAATTCCATCCGAAGATATTACATCTGACGCCGCACGGCTCCTCATAACAGATATTCCCCGTGAATTACGCAATGGTTATATAGACGGGCCAGTGATAAAATTGCTCGCCTCTGAAAAGCGCCGATAAACACTTCGAATCTCTGTTCTGAAACTCCTTATTATCTGAGTCAGCCCCTGCCCGCGCGCGCCAGTTAACGGAGTGACGAGACAAATCGTCCGCTCTATGCCCGGCTTCACCACAACGGCGCTTTGCATCGTTAATGGGTCAACGGCGAAATGCGGGATTAGACTATATGCAAGGCCGGCGCTTACGAGCTGCAAAATTGCTGTCATGCTGTCCGCTTCGACGGCGATAGTGAGCGCGACGCCTTGATCGGTAGAAATACTATCGATTTCGCGCCGCGTAGAATGGATTCGACTCTGTATAACTAATGGGTACGATACGAGATTGACAAAAGGGACTTTATCCGGCAAACGAGGACTACTTAGTGATGCTGCGAGATGCAGACAGTGAGTAAGTACCGGCTCCGGATTGAAGCGCTTAATCGCTTGACTGTTGTTTGTAACCAAAAGGTCCAGTCTGCCGTCATTTAGCCATTCGACAAGGTGTCCAGTCGAGCCCTCCACGATCTGCATCTGCGTGCCTGGAAAGTCTTGGCGAAGGACTGACATCAAAGGCACGGTTAGAAGCTTCGCGGTGGAGGGCAAAAGGCCCACGGATATTAGTTTGGAATGTGTCCCGCGATTCGTATTCAATTTCGAGCGTAACTCAGTTACAGTTGAGGAGAGTGCACGCGCGGCCTCTAAAACGGCTTTGCCATCTTCTGTGAGACTGACTCCTCTACCGTCACGATGAAAGACCGACACTCCGAACTCGGCCTCTAAATCGCGAATGGCTCGGCTAAGCGCAGATTGAGTAACGCCGAGTGTAACTGCCGCGTTGGACATATTGCCTTGCTCAGCTATTTTAATAAGATACAAACACGATGCGAGATTCATCGTACTGGGCCTCAAAACGCAAAGAGAAAATATTGCATTTTCCCCAGGCCGACGCGACTGGAAAATGTGAACATCGGGTGCGCTCTTACAGTTACCATGCGAGCTTGCCAGTGGCTCTGAGAGACGGCAGCGGCAACATTGCCCGCAGTCTCATGGGTGTGACGCTCCCGCCTCATTTCGGAGCGCGTCGTTGCTTGTATCATGAGCCGAGTTCGCGGGAGACATTTTAACTATAATGACATTGCCCCAGTCGCCCAGCGGAAAAGATGCAGCCCATGTTAGGCATTTGGGAAAGCGTCGTAATGTGTAAGCGGTGCGCCAAGGCACCTCCCAATACCGTCTTGTGATGCGTCTATGGAAGGTCAGCCGTTAGTCGGCGCGCCGGCGGCGATCACTCGGGCATCGTAGTGGTTAACGTAGTGGAGTTCGCGCAGGGCGGGATGACGAGGGCGATGTCTTTGTAGGCCTCGTGCTCGATGAAGTGCGCGGTCGTCGGCGTAGTCTTCCGTGTGGGCTAGGCCCGTCCGCATGTCCATCACCTGGGTAGCGTGGCGTCCTCCCAGCCACTTTCGCGCAGCTCGGGCAGGTAGTACGGGATTCGCTTTGCCGTCATCTAGGACGCCTTCGTGTACCAACGACGCGGCGAGTGTGCCCGCGTACGACTTCGTGATCGACCTACGGCTATGCGGCAGCTCGGCCGAGAGCGCGCCAAAGTAGCGCTCAAAAGCGATGTGCCCACGATGCAGCACCGCGATGCCGTCGTAGGTGTCGAACAGAGCCTCATCGAACCGGCGGGTGCGGCCGTCCATGTCGGCGAAGGTGAGCGCGTCGATCTCGACCGCCGCGTCGCTGCGATGCAGTGGCGACGGCCCGTCCCGTCCGCGCCACACGTTCACGGTCGCCGCAAGTTCGCGCATGTGCCTCGGGCTAGCGCCGGGAATGACGTCGCCGTCGATGCGTTTGGCTTCTTTGGCGAACCACTCGATGTTAGCTGCATTGGAGATCACCTCGGCCTTTGCCTCGGCCAGAGGCTTTTCCTGCTCGGCGGTAAGGATGAGGGCGAGATCGTCGGCGCTGGCGATGATCAGGTTGTACCATCGGCGCAGAACTTGGCTGCGCTCCTTGGCGGTGCGCCGGGCCCAGTCCTTCTGCACAATGTATGCCTTGTCGATGGCCTGCTTAGCCGCTTCGGAGCCGAGATTGAGTACCTCCAGGACGAGGCGTCGTCATAAGGATCGGTGACGGGAATGATTTTGCCGTTCGGGGCGTCGATCCACTCGCCCGCCACAAGCACTGGCCCCAGCAGTAGGGAAGAACCCGTCTGGTCCAGAACGCGGCGATCTTCGGGTTCGGCTTTGGTGGCCATCAAAGTGGTTTCCATGTTGCCAATCCCTCGTTGCATTGTCCCATACGCGGATCAGTGAAAGGCTCTACCGATCTCCACGCCTATTCTTACACTCGTGGCCGCGCTCTCACGCCGTTGTCTAGGCCCAGTGTGTATGTTCAGGGGAGGATACTGAGCGAGAATGAAAATCAGCCATAACGGATGCGCTATACCTCCGACAGGATCCCCAGCGGCGAGAAGCCACAGGTACTGCAGCATCGGTATTGTGGCAGTCGCTGCGGTTCGTGTCTCAGACTCGAGATCATCGAAGGTCCTTCAACTCGTAAGCCTCGCCCGCTTGCGTATCGCTCATTCACCGCACCCCTTTGAAATCGAGGTCCCAGAATGGCAGAGACGACGCGTGCGAAAGCTGATCCCTTTCAACGCCGAATACACTGCTCGGGATTTACCGAAACCGGTGTCCAGGAATTGGCTATTTTCCCTGTTGCGGATTTAACGGGAACAGTGACGGAATGCGTGTTCGGGAATTATCTAAGCCCCGCACCGAAAGACCCGCGACCGGCATACTAATCTTGATGCAATCTTCGTTCCGATGAACTGAGGTGGCTCAAATCGCTGGCGGCGGGGAGCGGCGAGAGGATATAGCTGGGCATTCCAGCGCCTGGCCTTACGAACTATGCACGATAAAGCGTGCGGGGTGTACGGCTGAGGACCTCCGCGCCAGTTTCCGTAACCACGACGTGCTCGCTGCACCCGAATACGTAGCCGCTTTCTCCCCAGAGATGAATTGGCATGTGAAGGGTCATACCGGCATGAAGAACGTACGTTGCACCTGGTTCCAAGCTCACGTTACCGCGGTGTCCCGACCACTGGGGGCCAGTTGAATATCCGATTCGCGAACGAGAGGCCTGCGGGCGTCCAGCTCGCTCGAGAACTTTGCGGCCGGCCGCGTCCACCGCACCGGCCGTGACACCCGGCTCGATCGCGGAAATAGCGGCCTCGATGACCTCCTCGGAGAGCGCGTACAAAGCTTCGGTCTCGCGATGCCGACCTAGAACCGCGCCCCGGCTCAGCCCTGCGGCATAGCCGCTCTTTGTGGCACCACATTCGATTAATGCGGGTTCATTGTTTTTGATCGGATGCTGCGCTGGCGCACTGTGTGCTAGCTTGTTACGCTCGCCAAACGCGAGAATTGCCATCTGGAGCTGGCCACCGCCAGCCTCGCTGACCTTCTCATTCAGGAGAGCAGCCATTTCCGCTTCAGTTACTCCGTCGCGAAGGGAGTGTTGAAACGTTTCTATGGCCAGGTCGGTCAGAGCCATGGCGCTGCGCATAACCTCTAGTTCCAACTGCCCTTTGACGGCCTTGACCAACCGGACCACATCTGTTGCGTCGGTGATTCTCATTTCCGGCAGTTGCGCCTGAATCGCGATCACATCTGCAGGCGCCAGTCCCCATGCGTCAAGTTCAAAGCCTACGTTCTTTGCCTGCAGCCCGTAGCGCCGCAGGACATCGGCAGTCAATTTAGGAAAGTCGGGCCGCTGCACATAACAAACGATTTCCTCGATGCAGCTGTTTGCGCGTACCGAAACCTCGTCGTATGCCCGAACAACAAAGATTGGCGCCAGCCCAGGTACAAGAATCAGGGGAAACGGCGCGAAGTAATTACCCCCTTGAGGATCATAGCCGGTTAGGTATTGCAGGTGTGCGCTGGCGGTGACTACGAGCGCGTCAAGCTTGGCGCGCGCAACGGCCTCAAGCACGTTGAGTTGCCGCCTCTCATATTCTGACTTCGGGAATGGGAAACCGGACTGAGGAATCGCGGAAGATGCCATGGCAACAAATCACCTTGTTGATCGCAGTTGTCGTTCTCGACCCGAACTCCGCCACAGTTTCAGATGGCCCGGAAGGTCGATGGCGTGGTTGAGCGAAGTCGTAATCGTAGTATGATCAATCACCTACCACGATGGGTCAAATACACCTTCTATATCATCATCATCTGGCGCCGAGATGGTTTCCAAGTTGACCTTGGAGCTCAGCCGCTGCATTGGCTCAAAATAGCTCTCAGCGGGCAAGGCAATAGCCAAAGCGGAGACACCGCACGAACCATAAACTCTGCCATTCGAACTTGTACCATCGCCGATGGACGCGCCCGAACGAGCTACAACGACCCCCAAGCGGCTCGACGAGTGGGAGGTCCTCCTGAGGGATCACCAAGACTGTTATTTGATCGGCTGGGCCGGGTCAACCGCTCCATGTCGAACGGCGCGTCGATGCGCGTTTGACGGTCTCGAAGCAATTGGCGAGATCGCCGGCGGCTCTTTCCACGCCGCGGACTGGCCGCGACGTCGAACGGCTCGAAGACTCGCGTGTTGTAGAGGCCCAACACAGTGTCGGTGCGATTGATCGCTCGGCGCGCGACAGATCGTAAAGCATTGTAGCCGCTGTAGGGTCGGCCCGCAGGGGCACCAGCATCGTGCTCCAGATTGTAATAGGGTCCCGCCGATGAGCGATCTCGCCAAGCGGCCGGTCGTCTTGCATTGGCTGCAGATATGGGGCAGTGGCCGCCTTGCCCTTGGCCAGGATCGGCATCTTGGGTGTCGTGGCCATGCAGCGGCCAGAACATGCGCTTCGATAGGCGCATGATCATGGCCAAGAGAGCGGCCGGCAAATTTGCGTGGCGTGACGCGGAGGGGTGCCCGCGGCTGGGTATCTTCTCGCGCACCGATTGGATCACCTTCCTTCCAGCGGGATCACATGAGGAGACCGGGGGTGCACTACGTGGCATCTTGACCGCGTGACATCAGTCTGATCCGCCTCATCCTCTCCAAATCCCATGAGGCGGCGGCGCGCGCCGGCCGCATAGAGCCATCTTGGCGCAATCACAACAATCTCCAACTGAATTGGACACCGAAGCTGTGCTTGCTTATGCAATATGGCGGTCGAACTCTTGAGTGAGCGACGCGAACCCCGAAAATCCAGCAAGAGGTATGGTATAGTGAAAGTTCTATGCTTATGGCATGCGACGGACGATGAGATTAAGTACATAAAGGACGCGATGCCACATGGTGTGGAAGTCGCGGCGCCGGACGGTGGATATTTTTCTCGTTTCGAGCCGACCTACCAGCAACTAAAAAACCACGCCGTCGATGCGGACGCGTTCATCGGGTGGGCTCTTCCACAGGGTGTTATTGAACTCGCGGTCAGGCTCAAGATGTTCTCGTGGATGCATTCCGGCATCGACGACCTTCGCCAAATCGGGGTGCTGTCGCTGGCGCAGCAGCGCGGCTTCAAGATTGCGAACGTACGCGGCGCGAATGCGCTCGCGGTTGCCGAGCAGGCGATGATGTTTGTGCTCGCTCTCGCGAAGAAGACTCTGCAGAAACATGAAAAAGCGCGAGACAGCCGCCTTTTCTTTCCTCTCTTCGGAGATGAGCATCGGTCGGCTATGCTACATGGTCGCACTATCGGAATTATCGGTGTTGGAAGCATAGGAGGCCACATTGCAAGATGTGCCAAGGGATTCGGCATGCACATTCTTGGAGTGCGTCGCAACAAAGAGCGGCAGGTCGAGTGGGTGGATTTCATGCACGGAATGGACGAGTTACATCAGGTGCTTGAGAAATGTGATTACGTCGTGCTGGCAACTCCTAATACGGGCGAACGTTCCAATTCTTCGGAAAGGCAGAAATAGGTGCCATGAAGCCAACCGCCTTCCTAGTCAACATCGCCCGTGGACCTCTGGTTGAAGAACAAGCGCTCCATGAGGCACTCACGTCCGGCCGTTTGCGCGGCTACGCAGCGGATGTCTGGCCTAAGTATGAACATGCGCGAACCTTTCCGACGAGCTACGTTTCACGCCTCGACATTCAAAGGCTTCCGAACGTCGTATGCTCCAGAGATCAAAGCCACGATGCAGATGGCGTTCTGGAACGGTATATCGAGTGGGGCACCCAAAACTTGGTGGAGTTTGAAACGGGAAAGCCAATTATGCGAGAGGTGACCTGCCACTGAGAATTTCCTCCATCTGAGATTAGAGTCCGGGCCTTGATTGAAGGACGGACTGATGAAGAGAAAGCGGTTCACGGAAGAGCAGATCATCGCAGTTCTGCGCGAGCACGAGGCAGGTGCAAAGGCGGGCGATCTGG
>NZ_JBFUCU010000043.1:0-15439 GCF_056405075.1 Mesorhizobium sp. P2_A12 | reverse complement strand
CCTTTGCACCTGCCTCGTGCTCGCGCAGAACTGCGATGATCTGCTCTTCCGTGAACCGCTTTCTCTTCATCAGTCCGTCCTTCAATCAAGGCCCGGACTCTAATCTCAGATGGAGGAAATTCTCAGTGGCAGGTCACGTCCTCTAGAAAAAGGAAAGCCCCGAGACGAAGACACGGAAGGCGGTAACCAACCCGCGGAGGGAGTCTGATTAACCCGTCGTCTCTGAGCTCCACCCCCGACCCAGCGCAGTTCCAGCCAATCCGACTGCTTTGCACATTCGCGCCAAGCAGTTGTTCTCTCTCGCCTTCAGGCTTGGGCTTGACAGGGAACATGAGAGCTAGCCGTTGCGGATCCTTCGCATAAATATACACAATCTTTGCAACCGCAAATCGCTGACGATGGTACGTTCACCACAAGTTCTGAGGCCAGGAACGGCCGAACAGGCTGATGCGGATTTATGGTCCTGCAGGTCGCAGGCACAGGGCACGCAACGTAGGAGACAGACAATGGCAAGGAGAGCACTCATCATGCTTGAAGGGCATCGGGGTTTAGGTCTGCCGTTCGTCCAAGCGACCCGACGCCTTGGTCTTCATCCAGTCACCTTGTCGGCTGATCCAGCTCGCTACGACTATCTTGCGGATCAAAATTTGGAGGTAATCCAGGTCGATACCGACAATGTGAATGCGCTGATCCGCGAATGCTCACGGCTGCGTACAACCTATGACATTGCTGGCATTACGGGCGCCGAGGAGGAGGTCTATGCGACAGTTGGCAAGCTCTGCCGGTATTTCAATCTACCGGGACCGAACCCCGCATCTGTTGAACGATGCTACGACAAATTCGCTCAACGCCAGCTCCTCGCGGAGGCTGGCGTTCCAGTTCCTGCTTATCGCGTGGCAGCGAATGCAAAGGAAGTGGAAAGCGCCACGGCGGAAATCGGCTTACCAGTAGTTGTCAAGCCAGTCGTAGGCACGGGCAGCGTCGGTGTCCGATTGTGCCGTGACATCGAGGAGTTAGCCGAACATACGACCTCTCTGTTGGGCGGGAAGCACGTCGGCCGGTTTCCGCCGAGGGTATTGGTCGAAGAATTCGCACAAGGCCCCCTGTATTTCGCGGCGGTAATGGGACATGAGGTCGTTGGGATTGGGGCCGCTGACTACGATCCGTCACCGCATTTCGTCTTTCGGGAGTGCACTCTTCCGGCCCTGCTGAACGATGAGGACCATGAGCGTATCGCCGATATTTCGCTGAGCAGTTTGCGAGCTCTCGGCCTTAGCTGGGGGCCAAAAAGCATTGAACTCCGGTGGACCAAACGTGGCCCAGTCGTCATTGAAGTCAATCCGCGTCTTGGTGGTGCGCCCACTCCTCAACTGATTAAGCTGGCTTACGGTGTCGATCTCATTACCGAGCACATTAAGCTTGTCATTGGCGATGAACCGAGTTTGCACAAAAGAGAATCGCAGATTGCGGTTGTGCGATCTCTTATTGCTGATCGCGATGGCACCCTCGATTGGATCGATGGCGACAGCCAGGCAGCTGCTCTAACAGGTGTGGCCGAGGTGAAATTGTACCTAAAACCCGAGACGGCGATCGTCAGGAAAGGCGACTTCCGTGACCGTATCGGATATGTCATCGCCGCTTCACCCAGCCATGCTGAGGCCAAGGCAATACTTCAACGTGCCGTCGACTTGATCAGTTGGTCGATCTCATCACCTGCCTCCACCAGCGCAGGTGGCGCAGCATAATTGCGAAGGTGCAAGGTATGACAACCCCACCGCCAGCGATCAACATATCGAAACGAATTTGCAAATCTGACGGCGTGAAGCCGGAAATTGCTGAGACTCGGGCTTAACAAAAATGCTGTATGATTTGATCCTCAGGGGCGGCCGCGTCATTGACCCCTCTCAAACGCTGGACGCGACTATGGACGTGGCCTTCCTCAACGGGAAAGTGGCCGCTATTGGTTCGCGACTCGAATCGGAGGCGGGGACAGTTGAGCGGGATGTCTCAGGCCTTATTGTAACCCCGGGCCTTATAGACCTCCATACGCATGTCTACTGGGGCGGAACGTCGTTGGGTATCGATGCGGAAGCGTTCGGCCGCGCCAGCGGGGTAACGACCGTTGTCGATACCGGGAGTGCCGGCCCAGGAAACTTTGCCGGCTTTCGAAAGCACATCATTGAGAAGTCTCAAGTCCGGATCTTGGCGTTGCTCAATGTATCCTTTGCGGGGATTTATGGTTATGGATCTCAGGTCGGTGAAAGTGAAGAGATAAGGTTGCTGTGTCCGGTGCACAGCGTCGAGGTAATCGAAGCAAATCGGGATGTGATCGCGGGAGTAAAGGTTCGGGTCGGAAAGTATGCGTCAGGCAATTCCGGTCTCGCCCCGCTCGACATGGCCTTGCATGTTGCCGATGAAACCTGCTTGCCGTTAATGGCCCATATCGATTTCCCGCCGCCCTCTTATGAGGAGGTCGTCTCCCGTCTCAGACGTGGCGATATCCTCACCCATGCCTTTCGACCCTTCCCGAACGCACCTGTCAATTCGCGGGGCGCAATTAGAGCAGCCGTGCGGGAAGCACGTGAACGCGGGGTTCTTTTTGATATCGGCCACGGCCAGGGCTCGTTTGCCTTCAAGACGGCGCGTGCCATGCTGGCCGATGGATTCCAGCCCGATACGATCTCGTCCGATATTCATGCCGACTGCATTGACGGACCGGTGTTTGATCAAACGACAACCCTGTCGAAGTTTCTGTGTCTGGGGATGACGCTGAACGAGGTTATCACCGCTTCGACCATTAACGCCGCATCGGCGCTCCGCCGGTCGGAGCTTGGATCGCTCAAGTCGGGGTCCGCAGGGGACGCCACGATCCTCACCTTAGAGAACGGTTCCTTCGACTACGTCGATTGCAGGAATGAGGTCATGCGCGGCGACCAAAGGCTTGTTGCGCGGGGAGTGGTCTTGAACGGCCGCTGGTGGGATCCCTCGAAAGACAATCGCGAGGCAGCGCCCTAAGGGGACGTCGACCATAGCACGGTGTCTTTTGTGAATCATAAATCAGTCAGAGGACAGAGAAGAACTACCCCGCTCACTTCTATTAATTGGAGAGCAATATGAACCACACCAGTGCAAGCAGTTTAGGCTCCCGGGCAGGAACCGCGTCGACGTTGGCGAGCTGGATAACAAGGCTTCGGTACGAGGACATCCCTCCGGACGTCCTGAGCCATGCGAAGGCCTGCTGTTTGGACAGCGTGGCTTGCATGATAGGTGGCATGAGCAGTCAACCCTGTACAATCATTCGCGATGTTCTGAAGCAGGGGCATGGCGCGAGCGATGCTGTGTCCTTCCCAGGCACCAACCTACGAATGGGCGTACTGACTGCGAGCTATCTAGGCGCTCAGGCTGCGAATCTGCTGGATTTTGACGACGATTACGTTGGCCATCCAGGTGCAACCGTTATACCGCCAGCTTTGGCTTTAGCGGAAGAGCGCGACGCTTCGGGAGCAGATCTTGTGACCGCCATTGTCGCAGGATATGAGGTGTCTTTGCGTATTGGCCAGGCTGTGCAGGCTACGCCGGAACGCAAGCGCGCGGTCCTTGGCCTCTCACCGTGGCAGACATTTGGTGCCGTCGCCGCTGCGGCTAGTTTGATCGGGCTGACGCATACGCGCATTCTTAACGCGTTTGGATTGGCCGGTGCTCAGGCGCCGCTTCCCAGCATCCGAAAATTTCTGGAAGGGGATCCTCCATTTTCTTGGATCAAAAATTGCTATGGCATAGCAAGCGAGGTGGGAGTTCTTTCAGCGATGTTAGCTGAGCAAGATTTTCTAGGACATCGAGAGATCTTTGATGGCGACACTGGGTTCTGGACGATGTCTGGTTCGGATTGCTACAACCAAGAACTCGCCGTCAATGAACTTGGGGACCAGTGGCTTACCCTTGATGTGGGCTTCAAGCCCTATGCCTGCTGCCGTTGGACGCATACTCTTCTCGACTCCTTGCGCCTTCTCGCCGCTCGTTTGGCGGGCCAGGTCATTACTAAGATTGATGTTTATGGCTTTCGCGAGTTGACTCAAACTCTGAACAAGCCGCTGCCGACCTCGATTATCGATGCTCAGTTCAACGCCCGCTATGTTGCTGCTCTTGAACTCACCGGTCGTTCACCGATGTCTGGGATGTTCGAGGCGGACCTGACCGATCCTGAGGTCATAACCTTGGCGGAACGGGTAAATCTTCACCAGGAGGCGGCCGCCGATGAAGCCTATTTCGAGAAAGGCAGGTTGCCAGTGCGCGTGGTGATCACTTGTGAGAGCGGTGCAATCTTGTCGGCTAACGCAGAATGGCCTTCCGGGAGTTCGGAGGCGGGCGGCTTTCCGGATCAGAAACTTGATAGGAAGTTTCTCAACATAGTCTCGTCAGTCTTGGGCCACCACAAAGCTGTTCACGCTCTTGAAATCATCCGTGATATAGAGAATTGGGCCGCTCGTGACCTGAGCCAAACCTTGTCTATTTAGTCGTCCGTGAAGAACTCGGAAGGCTTTGATTCAATTTAGGATTCGGCTCCAGTTTTGCGTTTGATTTTGCCGAAAATCGTGGCTTTGAGCGGCGATTTCCGGCAAATTGAAAGCGTGCCCGTACGCGTGATTCGACTGTTGTGGCGAAGCTGCGAGGGAGCGAGCGATGCGGCCGAAGGAACGGCGCGAAAGCGGACAGACCGACCTGTTGCGATCCCGGCTCGACCAGATCCTCAACATGGATCATGCGCTGGTGAAACTGGCCCGGTCGATCGACTGGCGTTTCCTCGAACAACGGCTTGGCGCGGTCTATGACGACGATCCCGGCCGGCCGCCGCTGCCGACCCGGTTGATGGCGGGCCTGGCCATCCTCAAGTCGATGCACAACCTGTCCGACGAGGTGCTGTGCGAGCGCTGGCTTGAGAACCCCTATTACCAGCTGTTCTGCGGCGAGGAGTTCTTCCAGCACCGCCTGCCCTTCGACCGCAGCTCGCTGACGCGCTGGCGTCTGCGCATGGGCGAGGAGCGGCTGATGGCCTTGCTGCAGGAGAGCCTCGCGGCAGCGACGCGGCTGGGGGCGGCCAAACCGGCCGACTTCCGTGCGGTGATCGTCGACACCACCGTGCAGGAGAAGGCCATCACCTTCCCGACCGACGCCAAGCTGATGCATCGCGGGCCCGCGAGCGGCTGGTGACGCTGGCCAAAAGACACGGCATCGGCCTGCGCCAGTCCTATGCGCGGGTCGGCAAGTTCGCGCTGATCAAGCATCAGCGTTATGCCCATGCCAAGCAGTTCAAGCGCGCCAACCGGGCGCTCAAGCGGCTGCGCACCATGCTCGGCGCGGTGATCCGCGACATTACCCGCAAGCTCGCCGGGCAGCCCGAACTGACCCAGGTCTTCGCCCTGCCGCTGTCGCTTGCCCGGCGCGTCAGGGACCAGCGCGAGCGCGGCCGCAAGGTCTATTCCCTGCACGCTCCCGAGGTGGAATGCATCGGCAAGGGTAAGGCCACAAGCCCTATGAGTTCGGCGTCAAGGTCTCGGTCGCCACCACGCTGCAGCGCAGCCGCGGCGGCCAGTTCGTCGCCCATGTCAAGGCGCTGCCCGGCAATCCCTATGACGGCCACACGCTGGCCACCGTCATTCCCGCCATCGAGACCGCGATCGGCGCCAATCTCGGCAGGATCGTCGCCGACGCCGGCTATCGCGGCCACAACGCGCCGAAGGATAAGATGTTCAAGGTCCATGTCGCCGGCTACAGGCGCGGCCGCACCAAGGCCGTCAAGCGGGCACTGCGACGCCGGGCCGCCGTCGAACCGGTCATCGGCCATCTCAAGCAGGACCACCGCATGGGCCGCAACTTCCTGGCCTTCACCGAAGGCGACGCCAACAACGCCATGCTCGCCGCCGTCGGCTACAACTTCAGCCTCTTGCTCAACTGGCTGAGGCTTTTGTTTGCCTATTTCCTGGCGCTGCTTGCAACCGCTCCAGCGTCACCGGTCCAGCCACGATCAGCCTGACCTCCGCAGCTCAACCGGAATAGCCTCTGAAACGGGGGTCGCCTTCAACGCCGGTGCCGAAATGGCTTTCTTCACGGGCGACTATTTAGAGTTTGCCTTGATCGAACCGCCTAAGGTTTTTGCACCACATCAGGTCTCCAAAGCCACAGACGTCCCCTCTTTCGTTGAGCGCCAACGTGCTTTTGGGGCAGAGGCATCGAGAGCTCGACGCAGCAAACCGAGCGCCGCCCGCGAAGCACTGCTGAAGGGCCGTTGCCGCGCTTTCCGCGTAAGAACCGGTTTGATAATCATCGAGGCTTTTAGGTCATCCCTGGCCACCAGATCATAAACGGACGCAAAAGGCAGCACGGTGTATCCGAGTCCTTGCTTGGTGAGTTCGAGCAATGGAGACATGGCATCCATCTCCATAATGGGTCGGAGTGGACGGCTTGCACGGGCGGCTTCCCGATCAGCACACTTCTGACGCCTTGCAGACGCGTGGGCAAAATCAGTGGTATCTCTGTCAAGACTTCAAATGGGCATGTCGACTTTCGCACGATAGGAGATGTTGGGCTGCCGATGACATAGAGGTTCTCTAAAAAAATAGCTTCATATGATACCGCAGCGGCAGCTTGGCACTCGTAGAAAACTCCGATGTCTATGCGCCCCATGGCGAGCTGCTCCAGCACATCACCTGTATACATTTCTATCATTTTGAGTGAGGCTGATGGAAACTCGGAGCTGAAACGTTGTACCATTTCAACCATCACGAGCTTAGTAACGCCGGGCGGCAAGCCAACGCAAACGGTGCCACCAGGATTTTGATTCAAATCTGAAATAATTTCATAAGCTGTTTCCATCTCCTTCAGAGCAGCCCTCGCACGTTGAAGGAACACATCTCCGGCTTGCGTCAGAGTGAGACCCCGTCCGTGCCGAAAGAATAGTGGCATACCAAGCTGCGCTTCCAGATGTCGCAAACTCCGGCTGAGGGAAGGTTGCGACTCTGAAAGGCGTGCTGCGGCTTTTGAGAGGCTTCCCAATTCAGCGATCGTGATAAATTGCTCGAGGGTCCGCAGGTTCATGATAGCCATCAACAAATCAACGTGGAACTCGATGAATCAATGGATGATCTACTCCGAACTGGCAGCCTCCGCTGCCGGCACGTTTCCAGATAACACCGTGGGCCGTTGCTCATTGTAGTCTCTGCGCCAAGCCTCCAAGTTTCCGCGCGTTCGCAAGACTGAAGAACCAATGCGCTTAAACACGCCGCCCGCAACCGACAGTTAGTCCGCTTGATGCACGGCGCTGAACGTTTGGTGGGCTGAGGCGGTGATCTGGTCGCCCTTTCGGTTGCGGGCGGATCTGGGTTTTCGTCTCGACCACCCGCGCGGCAATCTTGATGAGGCGCAAACGCGGCGTGTCGAATTGGCGAGGGCAAAGCTGGACCGTTTCGGGATCGCGGCGCGCGAGCCTCACATAAGCCAGTAGGCGCGGGCGTGCAGGAACGGACCGGAACCGGATGGCCGTCGCTGCTATGCAGGTGACCTGCCACGGGTAATTTCCTCCATCTGAGAATTAGAGTCCGGCCTCGATTGAAGGACGGATTGATGAAGAGAACGCGGTTTACGGAAGAAGATGGGGTATTCGGTTCAGCTCGCTGAACGCCTGGCCCCTTTTCGGATCATGACGTTTGTCTGATGGTCAGAGGCGACCTGGAAGGAGATCGGCATGAGCGTTTATGCAGGACTAGATACTTCACTCTAGGCGGTAGCTATTTGCGTTATCGCCGAGCGGCGAGATGCTGGGCAGGGGAAGGTGCCCGGTGGCCCGGATGCTGTGACGGCTGCACTTCAGCGATGGCGGGACGATCTAGTTCGCGTTGGCTTTGAAGCGGGTGCGACATGGGAGTGGATCGGCGGATACCTGGTCGACGAGGGCCTCCCTGTCGTGTGTCTCGGGAGTCGACCTGTCAAAGCGGCTCGGGGCGGTGTCGGTGAAGACGGACCGGAATGACGCACAGGGGATTGCGCAGACTGTGCGCAGAGGTTGGTTTAAGGCAGTTGATCTGAAGTCCGCTGCCGACCAGAGGCTGCGCACGCTCACCGCCGCGCGCAAGGCTGCCGTCAGGACGGTCACTGCCAACGAGCAGGTCATCCGAGGCTTGTTTCGTCGACGCTGTATGACTGGAAGGCGAAGTATGGCGGGATGGACGTCTCCGATGCCAAACGGCTGAAAGCCTTGGAAGACGAGAACGCGAAGCTGAAGAAGCTGCTCGCCGACCAGATGCTCGAAGCGTCGGCACTGCGCGAGCTTCTTTCAAAAAAATGGTAGGGCCCGCCGCGCGCTTGCGCAAGGTCCTGGTGAGCGCCAGGCAGAGGATGAAGTCGATGCCGTTGGCGCTACACTAGTCGATACCTGCGGACTGCAAGAATAGCTGTCGGCTCGCATCAGGATCCGGGTGTTCGGCTAATTGCTCCGGATCGCCCACGCACCAGGCGTCGCAGGTGGGGGCGGATCTCAGCCCCACTCGGCCGTTTGCCCGTTCGCAGGATGGCATCGACAAAGCGGCCATCGCCATCGAACCCTATAATCGGCTGGAAGCCTTATATTATTCGTCTTAATGGGCATTGAACAGCCGCAATTGCCTTCCGCCTTGCACGGCGCGCACGCTGAGGCCGGAGGTGCGTCAGCTTGTGAACAAGCGCCTGGGCAAGGCGGTCGCGGGCATCGCCCAAGCAACCGGCGCCAAGAGATCGATCTTATTTCCAGAGCAGCGATGCCGTCGTTTTCCATCATGCCATGCAGACCGAGCTTGCGATCACGGCGGCGAAGGACGTGGCTGGTAAAGACAATGTGCTTTAGACGCCGCCCATACGGCGGAGGCGCGACCGGGTGCACCCGGTCGACTGTGGCACCCTGGCCCTTGTGGATGGTGGCGTAGCCGTAGTCAATGTTGCGGTAGAGGTGCTGATCGACCGCTACGAGCCTCGGAGGAGGTCCATCGTTGAACAGTTCCCGAGGCTCACGCGTTCATAGGGACAATCTCGTTCGTAGCGGCAGCTTGTAGCACTGGGACCGGCTGGGTTGCGATTGGCGGACTCGACCTCGGAACCTCTCAGCTCACACGGCTCCCATCAGGCAAACGTGCCGATCAGACCGAGTTGCCAGTGCACGAAGAGATCGGTCAATTGTTCGCATGTTTCCCAATTCATGGCGTACGTGACGGCGTTGTACGGCTCTCGATGGGTGTCCTGGGAGTCTCAATGATCGGGCTGATCGGTGTCCACGCATTCCCCAGCAAAACTAGCCTGTCATTGAGCGGCTGCGAGCCAATTGCGAAGTCGACCGGGCTTCGTCGCCACCATCACCTTGACCGCCCCGGTCGGCCCGATCACGCCGTCGCCTTCAAGGCACGAATGACGGCTGCAACCGTCTTTGCGTAGGCGCCGCGGCCAACCCGCATGGCGATGCCGTCTATCTCAAGTTCTATTACACCAGCGTCGAGGGCCACTTCCTGCCTTGCCGCCGCTTAACCGTAGGCACCGGCGTCGGCGTATCTGCGACTGCCGGCACAAACATGGACCCCGGTGATGCCGCATCCGTGACAGTCCGGCGCCGTGCCGTCCTACACAAGGCAAACAATTCTTGCGGGGACAACGCGTAGCGGCGCGCCACCGGCTCACGCTTTCGCCCGGCCCATAGCTCTCCGCCACGAGCCGAGCCTTCCTCTTAAGCCGGCCCAATCTCGTCGCCGACCAGTGCCGGTGAACACCTCCAACCAGCGCACCGGCTCCGCCTCACCCGACTTAAGCGTAAGCTCTGAAATCGCCATATGTCGAAGCCCTCCATGGCTCCGAAATCACCCCGCCGCCCGAAAGGTGCCCTCAGAACATCGCATACGAAGTCGCCGACGTCCGCGACCAGAACCACCGCATTCATCAGCGCGATACCGCGCATTGCCTGCAAGGCGTCAACCACCGGCGCTGGTTCCATTCCGGGAGCGGCTGAGTAGCTGTTCCTCGACCTGCTGCAGGCGCCGTTTCGCGTTATGACGGCAACGACGTAGTCCTGAAATGCGATCTGCTGACCGGGATGATCGAAGGCCAAAGTTGAAGACGATCGCCGGTAAGCCATTCGCCAGGCCGTCCCACGCTCATGCTTGCGCCCGTGACGCAACAGAAATCCCTTAAGATGTTGACGCGCTCGCGTCACCACCTATCGCACGACGCTGCGCAGCCGGAATAGGTCGCGCATGGCTTCGTGATCGGCGTCGGGCACCCACGCGGGGAGTCAACTCTCCGGCCCGATTGAGGCGGGCGAGCATGATGGCGTCGCGAAGGTTCGTCTTCATCGATCGCACGGCTTCCGCGGAATTAGCGATGGCGCCACCCACGTCGCAGCGAGGGCCCAGGCTAGTGAGTTGGCGAACGCCATAACCGCACGGGCCGGCCGGACCGCCCCAGACGATCGCACAGCGTGCTGATGAGATCAGAGTCACGCAGGAGGTGATTGTCATGAGGTGGGGGCACTCTGCAGGCACTACCCAGCATACTGCGGCGAACTGGGAGAGCCGAATCTCATCCTGATCGCCGCGCTGCAACCCAGCCGGTTTCGGCCATCTTGTTACCAGATGTGCGGAATATACAAACTGAATTTGACGAATGTTGCCAACCAACGAAACTCTCATGAGATAGCAAACTTCGATGTGGGATATAAACATGCGCGATACAGAGCCCTTCTTCGCTCTACAGGCCGAGGCGACCGAATGGCGTCGCTACCTCCACCAGCATCCCGAGCTCGATTATGCGGTGCACAACACCGCCGGGTTCGTGGCCGAGAAGCTGGCTTCGTTCGGTATCAATCACATTGAAACGGGCATAGCTGAAACCGGCATCGTCGCCATGATACAAGGCAAAGGTGGAGAAGGCCCGACGATCGGACTAAGGGCAGATATGGACGCTCTGCCTATCCTTGAAGCGTCGAACAAGCCTTGGTCGTCGACGATACCTGGGAAGATGCATGCCTGTGGCCACGACGGTCATACGGCCATGCTGCTCGGCGCAGCCAAGTACCTCGCGAAGACGCGCAATTTCAAAGGGTCCGTAGCCCTGATCTTCCAGCCGGCAGAGGAAGATGGTCAGGGCGGCCAGAGGATGGTTCAGGAAGGCATTATGGACCGGTTCGGAATCGCGCAGGTTTTTGGCATGCACAACGCGCCGGGCTTGGATATCGGCAAGTTCAGCATTTGCCAAGGTCCCATGGGCGCCGCGCTTGATGAGTTCGACATTGTCGTGACGGGAAAGGGGGGGCATGCGGCTCATCCACACAAAACCGTCGATCCCATCGTTATTGCAGCACAAATTATTGTTGGCCTGCAAAGTCTGGTCTCGCGCTCCACAGATCCGCTCGACTCGCTTGTCATGTCTGTCACCAAGATGGCCGCTGGGCAGGCCTATAATATCATTCCAGAGCAGGCTTACATAGGTGGTACCGTTAGGACTCTCTCCCTTGGTTTACGGGACTTCGCCGAACGACGGATTTTCGAGTCCGCGCGAGGCATCGCACGTGGATTTGGTGCCGATGTCGAGTTCAAGTACCGGCGACTAGAGCCGGTCACTATGAACCACATGGACGCGACCAAATTAGCAATCAAGGCAGCACGCGATCTCGTGGGCGACGAGCGTGTGAATGATCAGGCCAGACCCTCGATGGGATCCGAGGATTTCGCGTTTATGCTCGAGGCGCGGCCGGGGGCCTATGTTCGCCTGGGTAATGGTCCAACCGCATCTGTGCACAACCCAGCGTATGATTTTAATGACGATGCGCTGGCCTACGGCATCGGCTACTGGGTGAACCTGGTTGAGACAGTTTTGGCCGCCGGCCAGCCCAAAATCCCCGCAGGATCGAAGAAGAAATCCTACCTCACGGTTCGGACCGGGAGGTGATTTAGTGAATTAAATGAGATGATTCGTCGGGGGCGCGTGAAGTAACATGTGCGGGCGCTTAGGCGGTGCCCTGCGGGCTTGGCCCGCTTCAGCTCGTTCAGAACCGGCACGCACTTCTCACGGCGGCTCGCCAAGCGCTCATCGGCGGAAAGTCCATTCGTATCGCGCTTAAGGATGAAGATCGGATCGATGTCGTTTGACGGTTCCAGCGCGATCGGCGAGATCACCGCCGGATTCATGCGCCGTGCATTCTTCGCATGTTCCCCGTTCGAAGAACTATTGTTTGCAAGTGCCCAACAGAGTGCAGGCGTGTTCGGGGGCCGGCTTGCGCCCAGCATCATAGAGCAAGCGCAGGCGCATAAAAGTCGGTCACACCCACACAGACACCGAACCGCCGGCTCGGCCTCGCTCGATCCACTATCTAACGCCATCCGCAACTGCCCCCCTCCTATTGCCTCGCCCATCAATTACCGAGGGCTGCGGAGGCGACAGTGCTCATTTCACCTGCCGTCGCGCCGGCAGGTGGTACGGGCAAGCTCGTAATCCAGCCCCGTCGAAGATGACCAGCCCAGCGATCTCCATGCGCCAGACCTTCACCAGCCGTTCCACCATTCTGATGTTAGCGAAGCGAGCTGGATCGATATCCTTCAGCCGTTGTAGCACGGCGACTGCCGGAAGGGCGGGATCTTCCTTCAGCCATTCCTTGAGCCGCGCCTCAAAGGCCTCGTACATGCTGGGTTTTTTCGGCCAGGCTTCGCCCGCCCATAGGTCGCCGATGCGTTGTCCGTGTCTCGCCGTTTTTCCAGGCTGTTTTCAAGTTCGCGGCGAAGCTCTGGAGATCGATGACCAACGGCTCCTCGAATTTCGCATTGAGCCCACGACGATCGATCCGGTTTCCAAACTCTTCCTGTTCGGCGCGGATGCCGGCAACAGCCGCACAGGGTCAGCTGTCTCCATTATTGCCCATAGCCGCTCCTTGTCGTTCTCGGCCGCTTTCGGATGCGCAAGAATACGGGCCGCGGGTGGAACTGGCGGATGAGAGCGCTTGATCACGGGGCGCAGATCCGTGTATTCTCCTGCAACTTGAATGACGGTTGGAACAGATTGGCGTGGAGTCGCACCACAGCGTAGAGGCGTTCACGGGCAGCCGTCGAATCCATGCCGACTACCCGGTCATAGCCCACCGGGCGGCGCATGATTGGCGCAGTTATTCTGCTCCACATGCGCTTGGTTCTTTCGATAAGCGCCAGAGCGTATCTCGTGCAGATACTCGCTGCGGCGGGGAAACGACCAGCGCATTCAAGAACGCGCTGTTGTTGTCAAAGTCGGCACCCAGCAGTGGAAAGGGAAACCGCGAGCGGGCCTGCTTGATCGCCATGATGATATTGCCGCTCTCGCGTGTGCGGACCGGAATGCATCGGTCCGTCCCGTGGCAATGGCGGTCAGCACTATAGTCTGCACGAAGCTCCCCGACGAAGACGTGCCCGAATGCGCCACAAATCGGCCTCAACAACGCCGGGCGGCGGATCATTCCAATCGCCGAAGGTGCGAACTGGCACCGAGCGGCGAACTGCCGAACTCGTTCCTGCCCGGCGGCGCTGGCTGCCGCGAGCGACGATGCCGACCACGGTCAAAAGCCGATCTATCGTCGCCGGGCTTGCTGTCAGCAGTTTGCCGCGGGAGCGCACTCATCGAGTGCTAACCGGCCATGTCGCTCAAGCGCAGGCAATAAGACAGGGATCAACGGCTTAAGACGTTTGGAACACAGCCGCTCCGAAACTCCCATAACACGATGAGCGCCTCGCGGGCATCGCTGCCCTAACACCGGCTGTGCTCTTGCCCGCAGACGGCCTCTGCTCACGACGGTTCATAACACGGATCGCGTGCTTGCAATGATAGCCGGTTACCGCCACGAACTCATCCAGAATGTGCCGCTTACCATCGCGACACGCCGCTCGATAACGCTCCACGATCGCAGCTTGCGGCTTCCGACGTCAAGCCGGCCGCCTTTCCGATCGAAGACTGGCCACCATTCCGATTCGAAGCCGGCCAGCATTCCAATCAAGAGCCGGCCAGTTTTCGGCACTGAAGATTGCCTCCTGGTTCGGCCGCGTTCAAATGCTGCGCAATAATATCGAGGAGTTCGCCAGGAGGGGACTCACCCACTATGACCATGTGGTGATCGAGGCGACCGTCAATGCTTTGGCCGTCGCTGAACTGCTGTAGCCATACGTGGATCGGATAGTGATCGCCAATCCAAGCAGGTGCACATGATCGCGCCCGCGAAGGTGACGACTGACTCGATCGACGCCACTGTCCTTGCGAAGCTTTACGCCTCGGGCTTTCTGCCGGCTGGGTTCCGGGGCGCTGCTTGCTCTCCTAGCAAGGGGCCGAAAGTGTAATATTACCATGCCTCTAGAATGAACCGTCACCCATCTCTCCGGAAGGGCAGACAGGTCACAGGCGGATACAGCTGGTTCGCCAGCGTTCGCGGCTGAAGAACCTGATCCAGTCAATCCTCCACGCCCACCTGATCCCGCCGTGTCCGCATGGGAACCTCGTCGGGATCAGCGGGCGCAAATGGCTGACGAGGCAAATATTGCCTGCGGATGAGCGCGCCGGCTTTGTCTTTGTCCATGTGGAACTGGTGGCGCATGCTCATCGAAGGCCGCCCTCAATGCTCGACTGGCCTGTTCAGCGCACAAAGAGCGTGACCAGCGGATCGGGACCGACCTGATGTGACCAATGCCCATGCACTTTTTCATCGAAAGTTGCGCCGTCGGGCAGCACGTCGGCCGCGTAAAGACAATCGCCAGGCTTGAAAAGACGAGAACTTCCATCCCGCAGAATAATCTCCATCTGCCCTTGGAGGATGAGCACCCAGGCCGGCCTAGTGACGCAATGAAAGGTAAAGTCAAACCCGACCGGACTATGGCGCAGTTGATAACTTTCACATGGAAATTCTCGCGAAAGCTCCATGTCTGGCGTCCCTTCGGTGAACTCTATCGCTTCTTCGCGAAAGCGCGCACGACCGTCGGCATCTGTAAACAGGATAATTTTGGTTATGCTGCTCATTATCTCTCACTTTGGCGTGGGGGCACGCAATTGGACTTAGGCGGCAAAGGTCGCTAATTTTTTGCCTAATATTGCCGAAATCCGGCGTCTTTTCGTCATTCAGTACGTTCTTCAGGCGAGCCACGATTGGTGAGTCAGCCGCATTCGTAGGCATCGGGTGAGATAGGAGTGCGAGAGAATCCATCCCGCGCCCATTATGGTTTACACCAGTCGATAACAGACCCCTAGTATCCCAATTCTAGTTAACCTCTGACCTGCCACTGAACATTCATCCAGCGGCGATTAGAGCCTTGGCCGTTTCTGTTACGCCTCTTGGCGCGGGTTGAGCAACCGGCGGAGGCGCGGAGCCTTCGATCAGCGCAGCGTCGGAGCCGGTTGCGGTGGTGACCTCGGCATAGACCTCGGCATA
>NZ_JBFUCU010000042.1:0-18032 GCF_056405075.1 Mesorhizobium sp. P2_A12 | reverse complement strand
TACTCGCGCCCTTGTCCCACAGGGAGACCTGGACAATCGCAGCAGCCTTGACGGCGCCGGCACTGCCGGCCATGAGCATTGCGGCAGCAAGCCCGAGCACTGCTCTCCTCGATATGGATTTCATGACAATCTCCTCAGGACGGCAGCAGAAGCGCTCTAACATCCCAGCCACTATCCCTGCTCCCGGCTGACCCCCACCGTCCTTGCGCTAAATCAAAACACGCGCCGGCGCGGCATCACAAGGCCGAACTCCTACGGCAAGGCTAAGCATGGCTAGCTCCTGCGAACCATGTCGTGACGCCCAGAAAAGCGGCGCTAGGGCCTGTACCGTATAAAAAGCTTAAGGCCCCGGCGCCAGGGTGAATGCGCCGGGGCCTTTGTGGCATGTACGAAATACCTAGCATGTCCGCTTATTATCATCAGCTAATATGGTCAACAAACCATGAAGGGCCACACATCCGATGACCGGTAAGCCGCCGACAACCTACGTCGTGAGCGTGTTCGAGAGGCCGCATTGGCGCACCGTGCGGACCACAAAGGATGCAGCCAAGGCCTTCGCGTTGGCAAGGGAGATCGGCGACAAGGTGAGGGTTGAAGAGATCACGCCGAAGGTGAAACGGCGGTAGTGAAGATGGTGAGAAGTCTAGCCCTTACCACCACCGTCATTGCATCGATAGCTGCCGCTATCGTGCTGACCTTTATGGCAGCTAAAAGATTTGAGCTACGGCGCCCAAATCCGATTGAGGCTCATATCGAGAGGAACATCTGAGGCACGTGCCCGACTACGCAGCATCGCGCGCAAGAATCGCCCCCGCAAGGGCGCTCTTTGACGAAAAGGCACGCCACCGTGAGGCAGCGGGCTAAACGCGAAAGCAATGTCGTATTTCAGTAACGGTAGTAGTGCCTACGGTGGTGATACCTGTAGTGGTGGTAGTAGTGCCGGTGGTGGTAGTAGTGTCTATAATGATAGTAGTGCCTATGATAGTAGTGCCTGTGATAGTAGTGCCTGTGATAGTACACAGGACGGTAATAGCCACCGCCGTAATAGGGGTCGGCATAATACCCACCACCGTAGTAGGGGTCAGCATAGCCACCGTAGTAGCCGCCACCATAGTAGCCGTTGGTGAACATGCTTCCGATCAGTGCTCCGGCGATAAGCCCTCCTGGAAAATCGTCATAGCCACCGTATCCACCCCCATGATAGCGGTGGCCATAGTAACCACCCCCGTGTCGCCCGTAATGGCCGCCTCCCCAATAATTGTTGCGCCATCTGGCGCCGCCCCGAATTTGGATGACGTCGGACTGTGCGTTTTGCGTCTGAGGCACGAAAATTGGTGCGGCATCAACTGGACCAGTGCTCGTCAGCGCCAACGTTGATATTAAGGCGACCGCCATGCCGGACAGGAACTTCATGATCAAGTCCTCGCTGAATTGGGCACTATTTCTGGCTATCCAGAAACGTCGTCGATGCGAAATAGTTCCCAGACTCGATGAGCCTATGCCAACCTGCCCAAGGAGCTGACGAGTTTCGCCTCCGCAATGGCGCGCTTGACGCGAACTACGCCTTCGCCTTCCGCTTGGCTGGCGCCTTGTTTCAGGCGCAGCCTTGTTGCGACCTAAACCCTCTTGCCTTTGCCAGCGCAGATCGCTTCGCGGCGTAGTGCATTTCACATCCACATAAAGACCAGAGTTTACCGTCGCTAGTCATGGGACGGTTGAGACCAGCAATGGCCATCAAGTGTACGTCGTGCGGTCGTTCATGTACGTGGATCCGAACAGGGATCGAATGATCCTGCGGACAGCCTGGTCGACGTTGTACCGGGTAGCTTACCGTGTCAGGATTGCTTGCTGCATGAGACGGGGCTGTCCTGCGTGTGGGCTGAACGACGCCTAACCCCGCTACGCGCGGGCTTTTTGTTTGTATGGCGGGCAGACGGTAAAAAACCCGCTGCCAGGAGGGAGAGAAAGGCAGCGGGTTATTAATAGCTCACCGCCGTGGGGGAGGGGCGGTGGTGAGCGTGGGGTCAGCGACAAGGATGGGAGGAAAAAACCGCCGACGGCTACAAAAGTACGCGCCGCAATGCCGCGCCGCAATTGTGCGAAGGTGTTACCGCCCTAAGCGAAGGTGGCGCGGGTGTACGCAAAGATTTAGCCCGTTTCGCGCGGGGTTTTTGTTGTCAATGCTTCGTCTATGATCGCAAGAGGATCGAAGGTCTCTAGCCAACCATGAACCCCTTCACGTTCCAGCAAGTTGCGAATTACGGGACCAGCGAACCAATAGTTGCGCGCCTGACATCACAGGCGTCGGCCTTGAGGTTCAGCGCTACAGACGACGAAGAGGACGTGTCCGGCGAGATTTGGCGGTGCCAGCAGGCTTTGATGGATTGTCATCAGGCCCGCTTGAGGGTTCAGACCAGTGTCACGACTGGACAAGAAAAGGCGATTGCCGACCGAGGGAAGGGGATAAACGCGATCCCTTATGCCATTGGCCTCGAAACTGATGCACAGGCGTTTCTGCTATCTGCAAAACAATACCTCCATTCCGTCGCCGGCCTAATCCTCCGACTGTTCAAGACGACGGCCTTCAAGCCTGACGCTGGCTCATTGTGGACAAAGATTGAAGGCGGCAAGACAAAGGTTGCCCAAGCAGTGGTGTGGGCGGAGACCACCTTGGGCAAGGATGCGGGAATCACAAAGCTCCTCACATTTGCCGACGCTCACGTGGGCGAAGTCATTAAGTGGCGAAATGCCGCTGAGCACTCCAATGACCCCAATTCCAAATCAGGCAATCTTGAGATCAAGAATTTCACAATCGAGCATGGCAGGGTTGTGGCACCCCGTTGGCGCCGCACAATCGTCGTCACCGAGGCTTTTGTGGGCGTAGAGGACAAGCTGGTTGGGTGGGAGAATTTCCTTCTGGACTTTTGCGAGAGGGTAATCTTGGAGGGCTATCAAAGTCGCCTCCCTCCAATCATGACCATTGCCCCAATTCCACAAGCTGAAATCGATCCGGCGAACCCTTACCGATATAGGTTGGCGTTGAGGGGAAAGTGACGCTTCTCTGTGTTGCATCCGTGTTGCACGGACTCCGTAGGAATTGATGACAAAGCCCGGTAATTTGCAGTTCTCAATGTAATGTGTTGCAACGCAATTTCGCGCGCCTAGGCGAATTTAATGACAGATAAGATATTGATTATATTGCAATTTTGCTGGTGCCCCCGGACGGAATCGAACCGCCGACCTTCGGTTTACAAAACCGCTGCTCTACCAGCTGAGCTACAAGGGCACGGCGC
This sequence comes from Mesorhizobium sp. P2_A12, assembly GCF_056405075.1. NCBI lineage: Bacteria > Pseudomonadati > Pseudomonadota > Alphaproteobacteria > Hyphomicrobiales > Phyllobacteriaceae > Mesorhizobium > Mesorhizobium sp. P2_A12. The sequence goes on along the minus strand of NZ_JBFUCU010000042.1, from coordinate 14,739 downwards.
TCCGGTTAGCATATTTGTTGCGCCAGTAAAGACAAAACTCCATTTTCGGTTACCCGGCATCGAGTGGACCGCCGGGGAGGGCATCCTGCAAACCGCCAAATCGCTTCCTACATATCTGGAAGGTGCAATCGCTTCGAGCAGGGGTGTCGCATGATCAGGTTTGTCATCATTCTCCCCATCATCTTCGTGGTCTGGATGCTGCTGGTGAAAATCATCAGCGATGTGAAGAAGGCCAATGTCGACTGGACCGGCGTCACCACCATCATCGGCTTCATCGCACTCGCCTTCTGGCTTCGCCATGTCACCGGCATGGGGTGAGCGGTAAGCGAATAGGGAATTGCGAATAGTTCAGGTGGCGAGTGCTGCTCTTTCGCTACTCGCTGCTCCCTATTCGCTATTCACTCGCCTTCCGGCGCCGCCGAAAAATCTCCGAAACCTTTCGAACCATTTGCCGTACCGCGCCGACTGATGGTCAGAGGCGAATGGGTCGCCTCGATCAAGGATCCAGGAGATCATCATGTTCAAGCGCACTCTTACGTCAGGCCTCGTTGCCATTTTCGTCGCCACCGGCGCGCTCGCCGGCACTGTCGGCACGTCGTCAGCCCATGGCATGCATCATCATCACCATCATCATCATCACTACAGGCATTTCGAGCATTGGTGGTGGCACCACAACCATCATCATCACCACCATCATGGCCGGGTGATCATTTTCCTTTGATGGAGGGACCCAATTCCCCAAAGGGCGGCTTCGGCCGCCCTTTTTGCGTTATGCGCCAGGTCGCTGAGCCCCGGCCTCGACGCTAAGGTCCAGACTTCCGTCGATACGTGCAGGCATCGCGCCGGCAGGCCTCCACACTGTTTGATTTCTGCGGTTCCAGGAAAATCGAAAAAAGATTCGAACCTTTTTCCTTGCCGCAACGACAGATGATCAAGAGGCGGATGGATCGCCTCGTTCAACGAAGCAAGGAGATCATCATGTTCACGCGCACACTCGTTTCCGGCCTCATCGCCACCACCGTCGCTGCCACCATGCTGGTCGGCACCGTCCAGCCTTCGGCCGCGCATTCGCATCATCACCACGACCTCGGCATCGGCATCGCCGCCGGCGTTGGCGGCTTTGTCCTGGGCACCCTGCTCGCCCAGCAGCCCCGCACCGTCTATGTCGACGAAGACGGCGGCTCGTGGCACGTCCGCCGCTGCTTCGACCGCTACGCAAGCTACGATCCGGACTCAGACACCTATGTCGGCTACGACGGCTACCGTCACTACTGCCGGCTCTGAGAGGAGGTGGCGTCTCAAGCAACTGCAGGAGGGGCGCCCCGCAGCCCCTCTTTTTGCTGTTCGCAAGATGTTCGGGGGGAGGGGATGGGATCGGATCCCGGCCGGGTACCGAGGCCATGATTTCGAGATATTGCGGCGGGACAACGATCCTATGAGGAAAGCAATTTAGGCCGTTCTGGCCATCGCCACGGGAGCCGGTGCTCTGCTGTTCGCGCTGGCCTGGCATGACCGCTACTGGTTGTGGCGGGATTGCTTCAACGAACTTGGCTGGTGCTCCAATTCCGAAAGCAGCGAGGTTTTTCTTGAACAGGCCGGGCTGGTGGGGGGCATGTTCGCCATCGGCTGTCTGCTTGCTTGCCTGTTCTTTGCCCGATTGGCCTACTCGCGGCGGTGAGTCTCCTCGCGCCGCATCAGGCTGAGAGAGCGCCGCCAATCAACCTCGTCACCTCGGCTGCGGCATCGCGCACCAAAGGGCCGATCTCGGCCAGCCGTTCCGGCGTCACCCGCACGGTCGGCCCCGACACCGAGACACCACCGATCGGCTCGCCGAATTCATTGAAGATGGCGGCTGCCACGCAACGCATGCCGGGGTGCCGCTCCTCGTCGTCCACCGACCAGCCACGCCGTTTGATCGTTGCCAGGTCATGGGCAAGGGCGGAAATGTCGGAAAGCGTCCTGTCGGTGAAGCGCTGCAGTCCAGCCTTGCGCAGGATGGTGCCGACACGCTCCGGCTCAAGATGCGCCAGCACTGCCTTGCCGATGCCGGACGCATGGAACGGGCTGCGCGTCCCCGGCCGGAAGAAGGCGCGGATCGCCTGGTGCGTCTCGACCTGGCTGACAAAGACCACGCAATCATCCTCGGCAACGCCGAGATTGGCGGTCTCGCCGGTCCTTTCCATCAACTCCTGCATGACGATACGGGCACGGTCGACCAGCTTGCGGCGGCGCAGGAACGCCGCGCCCATGCGGTAGGTCTCGACGCCGATCGACCACAGCTGATCGCTGGTGTCGAATTCGACCATGCCGTGGTTTTCGAGCGTCGTCAGCATGCGGTAGGCGGTAGAGGCGGCAAGGCCGCTTTGCGCTGATATCTCGCTTAGGGACAGGCCGCTGCCTTCGGCGACAATGGCCAGGATGCGTAGTGCCCGGTCGAGCGACTGGACCGAAGTCGGCTCGGAGGGCCCGTTGAAGGCGCGCGGCCGACCGCGCTGGCGTTTCTCGGTGGTTTCCATGGCCGCATTGTCGGCAATTTGGCGCGAGAGGCAATGAAAAAGTTTTTCATTGTGTGGGGGCATGAAATCGGTGGAAAACGAAAAGCCGTTCAAATTCATTGGCTAATCGCCGTTTCCTGGAAATGAAAAAATATTCTGAAAAAATTGAAAAATGGCTGGCTTGATGGCATTCTCAGCCATCCAACAATGACAAAACCCCTGTGGAGGGCCGGAAAATGGCCAGGATGCGCGCTGTCGATGCTGCGGTTCTCGTTCTCGAAAAGGAAGGCATTTCCTGCGCTTTCGGCGTGCCGGGCGCGGCGATCAACCCGTTCTACTCGGCCCTGAAGGCGAGGGGAACGATCCGCCATGTCCTTGCCCGCCACGTCGAGGGCGCCTCGCACATGGCGGAAGGTTTTACCCGCGCCAAGGCTGGCAATATTGGGCTGTGCATCGGCACCTCGGGTCCGGCGGGTACCGATATGATCACCGGGCTTTATTCGGCCGCGGCGGATTCCATCCCGATCCTGTGCATCACCGGCCAGGCGCCGCGTGCACGGCTGAACAAGGAGGATTTCCAGGCGGTCGACATCGCCGCCATCGCCGCACCGGTCGCCAAATGGGCGGTCACCGTCATGGAGCCCTATCTGGTGCCGATGACACTGCAGAAGGCGTTCCACCTGATGCGCTCGTCGCGGCCGGGCCCGGTGCTGATCGACCTGCCGGTCGATGTGCAACTGGCTGAGATCGAGTTCGACATCGATGCCTATGAGCCGTTGACGCCGTTCAAGCCGGCAATGACGCGCGCGCAGGCCGAAAAGGCGCTGGCGATGCTCAACACGGCCGAAAAGCCGCTGATCGTCGCCGGCGGCGGCATCATCAATGCCGATGCATCGGATCTGCTCATCGAATTCGCCGAGATTTCAGGCGTGCCGGTCATCCCGACCTTGATGGGCTGGGGCGCCATCCCCGACGACCACCGGCTGATGGCCGGCATGTGCGGGCTGCAGACCTCGCATCGCTACGGCAATGCGACGATGCTGGAGGCCGATTTCGTCTTCGGCATCGGCAACCGCTGGGCCAATCGCCACACCGGGTCGGTCGACGTCTACACCAAGGGCAAGAAATTCATCCATGTCGACATCGAACCCACTCAGATCGGCCGTGTCTTCGCGCCGGACCTCGGCGTCGTCTCGGATGCGGGCGCGGCACTGAAGGTACTGCTCGACGTCGCCACCGAGTGGAAGACGGCTGGCAAGCTGCGCGACTGGTCCGGTTGGGCCAAGGAATGCCAGGGCCGCAAGAAGACCATGAAGCGCAAGACGCATTTCGACCAGGTGCCGCTGAAGCCGCAGCGTGTCTACGAGGAGATGAACAAGGCGTTCGGCCGCGATGTCACCTATGTCACCACGATCGGCCTGTCGCAGATCGCCGGGGCGCAATTCCTGCATGTCTACAAGCCGCGCAACTGGATCAATTGCGGCCAGGCCGGCCCGCTCGGCTGGACCTTGCCGGCAGCCCTTGGCGTTCGCGCCGCCGACCCCGACCGCACCATCGTGGCGCTGTCGGGCGACTATGATTTCCAATTCATGATCGAGGAACTGGCGGTCGGTGCGCAGCACAAGCTGCCCTATCTCCATGTCGTGGTGAACAACGCCTATCTCGGGCTGATTCGCCAGGCGCAGCGCGGCTTTTCGATGGATTTCGAGGTCAATCTCGCCTTCGAGAACATCAACCGCTCGGGCGATCCCGAGGCCGGCTATGGCGTCGACCATGTTGCCGTTGCCGAGGCGATGGGCTGCAAGGCGGTCAGGGTACGCAAGCCCGAGGAATTCGCCGCCGCTTTCAAGGAAGCGCAGCGGCTGATGAAGGAGCACCAGGTTCCGGTCGTGCTCGAATTCATCCTCGAGCGTGTCACCAACATCTCCATGGGCACCGAGATCGACAAGATCACCGAATTCGAGGACCTTGCCGAACATCAGGAAGACGCGCCGACGGCGATCGTGATGCTGGATTAGATCAGCGGAAAAGGAGAAAAAGAAATGCCGCGTTTCTCAGCCAATCTTTCCATGCTCTTTGGCGAGCATGAGTTCCTCGACCGTTTTGACGCAGCTGCCCGCGCGGGCTTCAAGGGCGTCGAATATATCGGCCCCTACGATCACGCCCCCGAGGTGGTCGCCGCCCGGCTTAAGAAAAACGGCCTGACACAGGTGCTGTTCAATCTGCCGCTGGGCGACTGGGGCAAGGGCGAGCGCGGCATTGCCGTGCTGCCGGATCGCGTGCCGGAATTCCGTCAGGGCATCGCCAAGGCGATCACCTATGCGCAGGCGCTCGGCTGCCAGCAGGTCAATTGCCTTGCCGGCATCGCTCCCGCAGGCGTCGACCGAAAGGTGCTGGAGGACGTCTTTGCCGAAAACCTCGCCTTTGCGGCGGAAAAGCTGGAGCAGGCCGGCATCCGGCTGCTGATCGAGGCGATCAACACCCGCGATATCCCCGGCTTCTTCCTCAACTACTCCGACCAGGCGCTGGCGCTGATCGACCGTATCGGTTCGAAGAACCTGTTCCTGCAATATGACATCTATCACATGCAGATCATGGAGGGGGATCTCGCCCGTACCATCGAGGCAAACCTCGGCCGCATCGCGCATATCCAGCTTGCGGACAATCCCGGTCGTCACGAGCCGGGGACGGGCGAGATCAACTATCCCTTCCTCTACGAGCATATCGACCGCATCGGCTATTCCGGCTGGGTCGGCGCGGAATACAAGCCGAAGGCCGGTACGGAGGCTGGGCTGGATTGGTTCAGGGAACTGGCCGGGCAGGGAAGCGCGGCGGCTTGAGCGCCAGAAATTGTGCAACGCTTGCGCCGCCCCTCACCCTTGCCCTCTCCCCGTATAGGGACGGGGAGACGGGTCGCCAGCGCTGGAGCACTTCCTTCTCCCCGTCACTATACGGGGAGAAGGTGCCGGCAGGCGGATGAGGGGCAGCGCCAGCCTTCGATGAGTTCGGACAACACTTTCGGAGAAAAACAATGGAAACCATTGGTTTCATCGGCCTCGGCATCATGGGCGCGCCGATGGCGGGGCATCTGCTGGATGCTGGCTATACGGTCATCGCCAGCGACCATCGCGCGAAGCCGCCGGCCGACCTCGTCGCCAAGGGGCTGAAGTCAGTCTCGGGCCATGCCGCGGTGGCCAAGGCAGCCGACATCATCATCACGATGGTGCCTGACACACCACAGGTCGCCGAAGTGCTGTTCGGCGACAACGGCGTTGCGTCCGGCCTGACCAAGGGCAAGCTGGTGATCGACATGAGCTCGATCTCGCCGATCGAGACCAAGGTGCTCGCCAAGAAGATCAATGAGCTCGGCTGCGACTATCTCGACGCGCCGGTTTCGGGCGGCGAAGTCGGCGCCAAGGCGGCGTCGCTGGCCATCATGGTCGGCGGCGAGGACAAGGCGTTCGAGCGCGCCAGGCCGGTGTTCGAGAAGATGGGCAAGAACATCACCCTGGTCGGGCCGAACGGCGTCGGCCAGACCACCAAGGTGGCCAACCAGATCGTTGTCGCGCTGACCATTGAAGCTGTCGCCGAAGCGCTTGTTTTTGCATCGAAAGCCGGTGCCGATCCAGCCAAGGTCAGGCAAGCGCTGATGGGCGGGCTGGCGGCCTCGCGCATTCTCGAAGTGCATGGCGAACGCATGGTCAAGCGCACCTTCGCGCCGGGCTTTCGCATCGAACTGCACCAGAAGGACCTCAACCTGGCGCTGGAAGGGGCAAAAGCACTCGGCGTGTCGCTGCCCAACACCTCGACCACGCAGCAGCTGTTCAATTCCTGCGCCGCCAATGGCGGCGCCAAGGAGGATCACTCGGCGCTGGTCAGGGCGCTGGAGCGGATGGCCAATTTCGAGGTGGGCGGCAACGCAGGCGAAATCAAAGGCAAAGCTGCATAGGTCAGGAGAGGGCGGCGCAACGTTCCCAAGCCGCCAACTCGTGCCTGTCGAAGAACGGGCTCCTGCGTCCATCGCCGGAGCCCGTTTCGCATTTCGAGATGTTTGGCGTGAGGCTCAGCCGCGCTTCAAGAAAGCCCGCGCCGCATAGAGGCTGATCGCCGCGGCGTTCGACACATTGAGCGAACGGATGGCGCCGGGCATGTCGAGCCGCGCCAGCGTCGTCACCGTCTCGCGCGTCTTCTGGCGCAGGCCCTTGCCCTCGGCGCCGAGCACCAGCGCTATTCTGTCACCGGCAAAACTCGTTTCGAGTTCCGCCGGCCCGTCCGAATCGAGCCCGATGGTCTGGAACCCGGCCTCGTGCAACTGGCCGAGCGCGTCGGCCAGGTTCTTCACCTCGATCTGGTCGATATGCTCCAGTGCGCCGGAGGCCGATTTCGCCAGCACGCCCGATTCCTGCGGGCTGTGGCGTGCCGTGGTGATCAGCGCGCCGGCGCCGAAGGCGACAGCCGAGCGCAGGATGGCGCCCACATTGTGCGGATCGGTGACCTGGTCGAGCACCAGCACCAGCCTTGCATCGCCAAGTGCGTCAAGCCGCTTCGGCTTCAGCGGCTCGGCCTCGATCAGCACGCCCTGGTGCACGGCGTCCGAGCCGGTGATCTTGTCGATATCCCTGGGTTCGACCAGCTCCGCCTTGAAGGGCAGGGCGGCGAGATCGGCGATTTCCAGGCGTTCGGCCGCATTGCGCGTGACCAGCATCTTTCTGATCTTGCGGCGCGGATTGTCGAGCGCCGCGCGCACCGTGTGCAGGCCATAGAGCCGCACCAGGCCGTCCGCGGCATGTTCGCCCGGCGGAACCGGCTGGCGGGGCCTGAATGCTGGCGCGCCGCCGCTTTTCTCGTCGCGATAGGCGCGGCGCAGCTTGGCGTAATGGGTGTCTTTGGGGGTGTTGGTTTTGTCGCTCATGGCAGGCTTCTATAGCCGTCTCCTCAGGCCAGGGATATGGCTCGTCGCCGCAGCCGGCGAACAACATCGAAAAACGCCGGTTGCGCGGTTGACACCCAATGGCCTTGCCGCCATAAGGCGCTTCGCTGGTTTCGGAGAAGACTTAACTCGGGTCCGGATTGGCGTGAATGCCTCGTTGCATGGCTCCGGCGGCAGACTGGAGAGGTGCCCGAGTGGTTAAAGGGGACGGACTGTAAATCCGTTGGCTTAGCCTACGTTGGTTCGAATCCAACCCTCTCCACCACTGCCGGCCCGGAAGCCCTGAAACGCGAAAGCATCGGACCGAAAAGTGCATGGCGCTTTTCGGGGGAATCCGGTACTTCAGTGCAAGGCGCGGGTATAGCTCAGTGGTAGAGCAGCAGCCTTCCAAGCTGAATATGCGGGTTCGATTCCCGCTACCCGCTCCATATAACTATTTGATATTTATAAGAATTTTCCCTGAGATCGATTGGGCCGTGTCACTGCGCCTGTCAGTACTGCGCCGGTATTCCTAAAAGTCCACTGCAGATATTCAGCTTGCTAAGCTTACCCTCGACAGAGAGCGGCACTGAAAGGACGTGCGCGAAATAGGTGGAAAGCCGCCTTTCGGCTCATCTGTCAGACCGAGCAAACAGAAGCGGCCATCCGCCTCTAGTTCTCAGATGACCGCAGTGGGCCAGAAACAGTAGGTCCGCTTATTGTGTGGGGAAGAGCAATGGCGGACGTTCTACCTTCAAGGTCTGATGTCGTGAGCTGACCCGATCTGGTCATTCCCACCGCATTTCGGCCTCCAAAGCGGACATTCAGCCAAGTCGGCGCTGTTGACCTAAGCGGACATCTTGTCGAAGAGCATTCCATTCAGAACTCGCGGTTGGAAGGATCGGAGCGTTGCGCATACTGAGTAACCCCGACATCCTCGGGATAGCGGTCGCGCACGCTCGCGTCCGACGCGGGACTAGAATAGGCTGCAGCGAAGCCGCTTGATCGACCGGGGAGGGCGCTGGCAGGTATGGAGCGAAGGCTTACCGCGATACTTGCTGCCGATGTGGTTGGCTACAGCCGCCTCATGGGCGAGGACGAGGTAGGCACGCTCGAACGATTGAAGGGTTGCCGTCGCGAACTGGTCGACCCCGCGATCAAGGAATTCCACGGCCGCATTATCAAGCTCATGGGCGACGGCGCGCTCGTCGAGTTCGCCAGCGTCGTCGATGCCGTCCAGTGCGCTGCCGTGATCCAGCGCCGAATGGCGGAGCGCGATCGGGGCACCACTGATGCCCGGCAGATCCGGTTTCGCATCGGCGTCAATCTCGGCGACGTCCTCGTCGAGGGCGATGACATCTATGGCGATGGCGTGAACATTGCAGCGCGCCTGGAGGCAATGGCGGAGCCCGGGGGTATTTGCATCTCGGGCACGGCGTTCGACCACGCGGTGCACAAGGTGGATGTCGGCTTTGCCAGTCTGGGAGAGCAGCGCCTCAAGAACATCGCCGATCCGGTTCGCGCGTATCGACTCTTGCTCGATCCCGCGGCATCGGGAAAGGTCACGGCCGCGCCCCACCGGCCGGGTCCGCGCGTCATGATCCTGGCAGCCGCCGCCGTCCTGGCGATTGCCGCGATTGCCGGCATTTTTGCGTGGCAGAAGTTCTCGGTGCCATCGCGGCCATCGGTTGCCGTGCTGCCGTTTGCAGACCTCGGCGGCGATCCAGGCCAGGACTATTTCGCTGACGGCATCACCGAAGATCTGATCACCGACCTCACCAAGCTTTCCGGTCTGGACGTCATCGCGCGCAACTCTGTGTTCGCCTACAAGGACAAGCCTGCAGCGCTGGCGGACGTCGCGCGCGACCTTGGCGTGCGCTTCGTCGTCGAGGGGAGCGTCCGCCGCACCGGCGAGCAAATCCGCCTCAATGCCCAGCTCATCGATACGGCAACGGGCGACAATCTGTGGGCCAACCGGTTCGACCGTGGCATGGCCGGCGTGTTTGCCGTCCAGGACGAGATGAGCCGGGAGATCGCCAAGGCGCTTGGCATGCAACCTTCGGCAGCGGAGAGCGAGCGCATGGCGCGCCCGCCGACCGAAAACCTCGAAGCCTACGACTTCTACCTTCGGGCCGAGCAGACAGCACGGACCGGCCGGCGCGAAGGACTGCGGGAGGCGCTCACGCTCTACGACAAGGCGGAGGAGCTCGACCCCGCTTTTGCCGAAGCCTTCACGGCGGATGCAAGCACGACAGTCTATATCTGGCGCGAATCGTTCAACGACATCATGCAGAGCGCGCCCGCGCGCAAGCGCGCCTATGAGAAGGCAAGCCGTGCGCTGCAACTCGACCCGGACCTTTCGTCGCCTTATGCGATTCTTGGCATCATGCAGGTCGTGGATCGCCGCTACGAGGAAGCTATCGCTTCGGCCGAGCGAGCCGTCGCACTCGGCCCCGGCGATGCGGAGACGCAAATAGCTCTAGGATACGTGCAACTGTTCGCCGGCAATCATGCCGACGCAGCCACCGCGGTCGAGACGGCGCTCAGGCTCGATCCCAACCTTTCACCCATCAACCGGCAAATTGCCGGTCTGGTCTTTCTCATTCAAGGTAGCAACGACAAGGCGATCGAGGCGCTCGAACGCACGCGCGACGATGCGCCGTCAGTTGGAGATTTCAGAATTACCCTCGCTGCCGCTTACGCCCGCGCCGGCCGCCTGCAGGATGCGAGGGCGGCGGTCGCCGAGGGACTAGGTTCCATGTCGACACCGGGGTTCGATTCATTGTCCGCATACCGGCTCAGCGGTACCCAATACCGTAACCGGCAGGATTTGGCTCTCATCATCGACGCGTTGCAGCAGGCGGGCTTGCCCGAATGGCCGTTCGGCTTCGCCGGCGACGAGCACAACCGCTTGAAGGGCGGGGAGATCGCCTCGCTGGTGCTGGGCCATACGCTGCAGGGCCAGATCGAACCCGGTCTCCAACCAGCCTTCCTTCAGATCGGGAGCGACGGCAAGGCGGCTTTCCGCTCGACGACGCGGCTGGTCACCGAGACCGTCTACGTCGATGGCGACCTCTTGTGCGAGCTGAGCGAGAATATGTTCGGGCGCCCCGATTGCGGACCAGTCTACAGACGCCGCGACGATAGCGGCGGCGGCTATTCCTTCGTCAACTCAAGCAAGGTATTCCACTTCGCGGTGGTTCAGTAGATGCGCGCGTCTCAGTGATATTTGTCGAGCTCCAAATTGGCCGCGACCTTCGGCCAGTTGGCATCAGCTTTCGGTATATTTTCAGCTGCATGCGCGGCGAAATGGTCCGCATTGCCGACGTCGTAGATCAGGTAGAGCTTGCCGTCGATAATCTTGAATGCTTCCGGATCGACGTTGATCGTGACCCCTCCGCCCACGACTTCGGCAGCACAGTAGCCGCCATACTGAGGAGCGTACTTGACCGGTTCGCTCATGAACATTTCCAGGTGTTTCTTGCTGGCGAAATGCCAGGGTGTCCCCAGCCAGTCATAAGTGAACTCTTCCGAGCCCTTCACGGCCTTGCCGTCAGTGAAGTAAGCGACCGCGTCGTAGCCCATGATCGCCACACCGCCGAAATAGCCGGTGTTTACCGAATCGTCGGCACAGGCCGATCCCGCGCTGGCGACCGCAGCTATCGCGACCAGGGCAGCCGCCCCCAAATTCCGAACCGGTCGTGATTTGATCATCGTGCTCATCTGCATCCTCCGTTAATCGTGGATTTCGGCGCACTTCGCCGCGTTTGCCTCGCCAAGGATTTTGGCTTGGCAGGTAGCACCATGGCGTTTGAACAGTCGTATGATATCCGTGTTGCCCTTCCAGAATGCGCGCGTTGTCGGCATGTAGCCATGGCCCTCGGGATGGTTCACATCGGCACCTTTCGCAATAAGGAATTCGGCCAGTTCAACGTGGTTTTCCTCGCCGGCCACCAACAACGGGGTAGCACCCGCCTTGTTGGCGGCATCGTCGAGCACAGCTCCTCTTTCCAGCAACAGCTTGGCGATCGGCAGGCTGCCCGAGAAGGCCGCCGCATGAAGTGGGGTGAAGCCGCCCGAGTTACGCGCCATGACGTCGGCACCCTTGCCCAGCAGGAATTCGGCGATGTCCGGCTGGTTGTCGAGCGCTGCAGCTATGAGAAGGGTTGCTTGGTCGCGTGCCCGGGTGTCAACGCCGGCACCACTCGCGAGAGCTTGCTCGACACCCACTTTGTCGCCGGCAGCTATGGCGTCGAACAACAAGTCGCCCGCCGCTGCATTGGTCGCGGCAAGCGCCAATACGACAAGTATCAGCAGTCCACGCATCAGTATCGATATCACGCGCGAGGATAGCGTACAAGTTCGGGACGACAGTGCTCCGCATTGTGGCAGTTTGACGTTGCCGGGAAAAATGAAATGTCCGCCTGGGATTGCGCCACGAACGACCGGACTTGGCGCAAAGCTGTCTGTTGCCTCTGCTCCATCGATGTCCGATTTTGGTGAATGGACGGGACCGTCGTAGTGCCCGAGATGCGGCGCAAAGCCATCATGCGCATCTTCGCCTGCGAGAGTCTGCTCCGGGTCGAAAATCGGTCCAGACTTGCGTCCACACGATCTCCAGGTCGAAACACCGCGCGGCAAGCCGCGCAGCGCTCCCCTGTGCAGACGTCTGCGTGGCGCTAGCTGTTGAACGCGGACGCAACCTGGTGCTGCTGCGGCACCTGGCCGTTCGGCGTCAGCTTGTCGATGACGCCGGGCAGTGCCGTGGACAGCTGCTTGAGCAGTTCCTGCTCGTCCATCCCCGTCCGTTGCGCGATCTCGTGAATGACCTGCGGCCCGAGTGCGGCGCCGAGATCATTGGCGTTGATCGACTGGTTCTGCCCGGTGCCGACCCACGAGTCGGCGACATTGCCGTGGCCGGCATCCCTGAGCTTGTCGAGCAGGCCGCCCAATCCGCCGAGCAGGCCGCCGTCGGCGGAGGTCGTTCCGGTGGAAGCGGGTCCGGTCGGGGCCGGGGTCCCGGTCTGGTCCGGTTGTTCGGCACTTCTGCCGCTCAGCATTTTTCCGACCAGCAGCGCGCCGAGCGCGATCATCAGCGGTTTGGTGATGTTGCCGCCGGGAACGGCGTTGTCAAAAAGTCCCATAGTGGATCCTCCATAACGACCAGCCCAACCCCACCTCAACAATGGGGCATGCGGGCGGAATTTCAAGCTGGCTTGAGCTTTTGACAATCCTATGAAAATGTTCGGCTGGCGGGTGGATGGAGAGGAAAAAATGTCAATCATCAGCTGGATCATACTCGGCGTCATCGCCGGCTTCTTGGGCAGCAAGATCGTCAACAAGAGCGGCCAGGGCATTTTGATGGACATCGTGCTCGGCATCGTCGGCGCCATTGTCGGCGGGCTGATCTTCAGCGCCTTCGGTGCGTCGGGCGTCACCGGCCTCAACATCTACAGCCTGATCGTCGCCGTGATCGGCGCGGTGGTCGTGCTGTGGGCCTACCACCAGTTCAGCGGAAGACGGGCGTAAGACAAAGAGGTAGGGCGGTTCTGCGTTTCCGTGAAACGATGAACCGCTCCAGGTGCCGGCCGGATCGTCTGAAATACGAATTTCTGCCGAGGACCAGCTTCGGGCCGGTACGCGATATCTGCCTATGGCATCAGCACTGCGTCGGCTGCGGCGAAAAAGATCAGCGTTCCCGCGATGAACACCGCCCAGCCGACAAGCGACTTGCGGATGGCGGCCTCGTGTTCGGCGTCGGAGTTCTTGTTCTGGTCAAAATCCGTCATGGGGAAACTCCCTTGGCTGATTGATCATGGCGTCTTGGATTGGACGGTCTTCGCCGATTAGACGATCTTTTTCGGCTCGGCAACAGCGCGCGGAAAGACGCGGGTGAGCGCCCGCTTGGCCTGCTTGGGCGCTGCTAGGCGACGACGGTCAGTCGGCGCTTGCGCTGGTCCAGCGAGACGATGGCAAGTCCGCTGCCCACCACCAGCAGGATGCCGCAGACCGCCAGCGCATTCGGGAATTGTCCGAACACCAGCAGGCCCGAAATGACCGCCCAGACGGTGAAGCAATAGTAGAACGGCGCCACCGCACTGGTCGGCCCGACGCGATAGGCCATGAAGATGAAGAAGTGGCCGAAGATCAGGAAAAATCCGGCGCCTGCCATCAGCAGCAGATGGCGCGCCTCCGGCATAACCCAGCGTTCGGAAACCAGATGCGCGGCTCCGGCACCGATCAGCACCACCACGACGGCGGAGATCGCCACGATCATCCCCGGCACCTCTGCCGTAACCCGCCTGCCGGCAAGGTCGCGTGCCGCCGACAGCGTCGCGTTGCCGAGCGCCAGCAAGGCGTAGACCGAAATGCCTTGCATGGTCGGTTGCGCCACCATCAGCGCGCCGATGAAGCCGAGTCCGATCAGCGCCATCCTCTGGCCGCCGATCCGCTCGCCGAAAAGGATCGAGGAGCCGACCAGCATCAACAGCGGCGTGATCTGACCGAGTGCTGTCGAATCCGCGATCTGCATGTTGGCGAGCGCCACCACGTAGCAGAGGATCGCCGCCAGCTCGAGCAGGTTCCTGCGCAGCACGTGCCTGTCGAAGATCAGCGGAATCTGCTTGCCGTAGCCCAGCGCGAACAACAGCGGGAAACCCCAGAGCGTTGCCGCCGCACCGCGCAGAAACAGCACTTCGTAGGACGGCAGGCCCGATGTCGCGAGTTTCATCATCGTATCGTTGACGAGATACGATCCGGTCGAGACGATCATGAACAGGGGGCCGCGGATAGCGGTCGGAATGAAATGCATCCGGCGAGGAAATCAGACCTCGATGACGACCGCAATGGGCCATGACCTGGCGGTGAATCAGACACGGATGGGCAGGCAAAACAGCGCCGTGGCGGCTTCGATCGATCCGCCTGCCACCCATTTCATTTCGTCTCGCCCTTTCCTATGTCAGCGCCATATCCCGCAATCGGATCAATGGTTCGGACTGAGTGAGACTGCACCCGGCCAAAAGACGCTTGTGTTTTTTGGCCTTTGTCGCTAATCGCCCCGCATTCGACTGAACTGAAGGTCCAGGCCGTCCAAGGAAAGAGACTATGGCAAAAGGTAAATTCGAGCGTAACAAGCCTCATGTGAACATCGGCACGATTGGTCACGTTGACCATGGCAAGACGTCGTTGACGGCGGCGATCACGAAGTATTTTGGCGAATACAAGCGCTACGACCAGATCGACGCGGCCCCTGAGGAGAAGGCGCGCGGCATCACGATCTCGACGGCGCATGTCGAATACGAGACGGCCAACCGCCACTACGCTCACGTCGACTGC
>NZ_JBFUCU010000041.1:0-18773 GCF_056405075.1 Mesorhizobium sp. P2_A12 | reverse complement strand
TCAAACACTGGATGCGCCAGGCTCAGAAACGCACCGTCGAGGAAACTTGGCGCCACATCGGCCACCTCGTCGAAACGATCGAGGCAGCCGAATGCAAGAACTACTTCGTAAATGCCGGATACGCTTCCGTCAAAACGTGAAGGACTCTAATACAGCGGCCAAGGCGCGCCGAGGTGTGCAGCGGGCTGTACATCGCATCCGCGCTACGGTCGGATTTGAAGCAATAAAATTCGACTGCATTCTATCGCACCCAGCTGTTGGTCGTGCCGAGGGGGAACGGTGCGCAAGAACAGGCTCAGTATGGACTCGCCGAAGCATGAGGCGCACTGCCACCCGGCAGCCTATGGCCGAAAGCGGAATGGCTGCTTTCGGGGTGATTGGGCTGAAAAGCCGACCTTCGCGTCCAGCATATCCCGGGCGGCTTTGCGCCAAATATCGGTGATCATGTGTTCAGTCCGGCAATCCAGCTTTTCGTAGACCCTCGACCAGGCAATCAAGCGCTCCGACGTCCGCGATCGGCCAATAGTCGCGGACGAAAGCCAGATCTATATCGGGGCGCAGAGCCCTCAGCCCATCGACGCTACGCTGCGCCTCGTCCATTCGCCCAAGGTGTGCTTGAGCGGCAGACAAAATGGCCCAACGCGACCATTGGACATTGGGCTCGCGGAGTGACCGTTCGGCCCATTCAACCGCGTCATCCAGCCTTCCCAGAAAGAGGCAGGCTTCCGCCTTTCGCAGCAAGAACTGGCCATAATATGCGTCTTGCGGGCTGAGTCGCATCGCGATGTCTATATGCGGCAACGCTTGCTCCGGGTGTCCGCTGGTGGAAAGCGCCATGCCAAGCGCGTAGTGGGCCTGTGCAAAGCTTGGGTCCAGTTCTGTCGCCTTGCGAAGCTCAAATATGGCCGCGTCGTGGCGACGCACCATTGTTAGTGCTCGTCCCAGAGCGTAGCGGTTGAACGCGTCTTGGCCGTCGAGTTCGACCGCCCTCCCTGCGAACCGAAGTGCATTGGCTTTCGCATCCACCGTGTCGACGTAGCCGCCTATGATCTGAAAGAAACAGGCTTCCTCGGCACCGGCGTAGGCACGAGCTAGACCGGAATCGACTTCTATCGCTTGGCGGAAAAAATGCTGCGCCTGAGCAAGGTCCGCTTCGGTACGTCTGTAGATGTGCCAGAAGCCGCGCTGGCAAAAATCCCATGCTCGCAGGTCGTCCGGGCGTTTGGCCCGTGCCCGCTCCCGGTCGGCCCGGCCAAGTTCCGGCTCAATCGCGCCGACCAATGTGGTTGTGATCTCGTCCTGGACGGCGAAGATGTCTTCCAGGTCTCGGTCGTAGCGTTGCGCCCAGACATGATTGCCCGATGCGCCCTCGATCAATTGCGCAGTGACACGAACGCGGTTGCCTGCCTTGCGCACACTGCCTTCGAGCACATATGCCACCCCAAGCTCGCGGGCCACAGCGCGGATGTCCGGGGACTTCCCCTTGTAGGCGAAGCAGGAGTTGCGGGCGATCACGAAGAACCATCGAACTCGCGACAACGCGGTGATCAGGTCCTCGGTGACCCCATCGGCAAAGTACTCCTGCTCGGGATCGCCACTCATGTTCGTGAATGGCAGAACGGCAATCGAAGGCTTTTCTGGAAGCTCTATCGGGGCAGCCGGACTGGTGGCGGTAGGTCGCACCGGCGCGGCCAGGGGCGGGATAGCGCCCGCCTTCGCCGAAGCGCCGACCTCGAGTGAATAGATCCGCATCGGCTCGGCGATGTTCTTGAGGTGGGTTTGGCCGAGATCGCTGACCAAGAGGTCGAGCCTCGACCTGACCTGCCGATAGGCATCCTCCGAAAGGCAGATGGCGCCGGGGGCAGCGACGCCTTCCAGGCGTGCCGCGATGTTGACTCCGTCACCCATGAGGTCGCCGTCGCTCTCCTCAACGACGTCTCCTATGTGGATTCCGATGCGGAACTCAATACGGCGCTCGAGCGCAACACCTGCATTGCGTTCGAGCATGGCGGTCTGCACCTCGATGGCGCACCGCACCGCGTCGACCACACTGCGGAACTCGACGAGGGCTCCGTCCCCGGTTCGCTTGACCACGCGACCATGATGCACGGCGATCGTGGGATCGATCAGGTCGCTTCGAAGTGCCCGCAGCCGCGCCAAGATGCGATCCTCGTCCGCGCCGGCGAGCCGGCTGTACCCAACGACGTCGGCGACCAGGATTGCAGCAAGCTTTCGGGACTCGCTCATCCGCCCTTCCCTATCCAGCCGAGCACCATAGTCCGATCAGAGCCGCCCCGTCTCGCTATAGAGCGGTCAAGTCGACGCATGATAGCCCGAACCTTGGTCGAATGTCCGCCTCTGGGTCAAACCCGGACATCCGATAAACGAACGATAGGAAGTGCCCCTCTCTTTGGCCGGATGCGAACCGGAAGCTTCAGGAAAAAAAGGCCTCCCAGGCGGACAGTTCGCATGGCGCCGAGTCCGGCTGATAGTGGACCTTCAACAATTTGGCAGCGAGTGGCCACATTGTGCCAACCTTGCCGAGGACGAACGTCTGACCTAAACCCCATCCCGGATCTCAAAACAAATTGGTGCGACTGTTTGGGAGCGGGCGTAGTTGCGACATTTGCCCTATCCGGACGTGTGAGCTCATCGACGACGTCACCGACGCGGACAGCTTGCCGGCATAGCCGACAAAAGGCACATGCCGGGCGTGAGCTCAGGTTGGGATCGTTCGATGAGGACAGGCCAATTGCGGCGGAGCGGCAGCAAAACCTTGTAGCCGTTCGCAGGCACGCCGAAATCAATGCCTAAAGTGGATCGCCCAGATGCTCGAATAGGGACACTCTCCCGAGCAATGTCATCTTGAGTTAATATTCTCGGCCGGCCAAGTGTCAGAAACCTTATAGCCAGTGGGAAACGGGTCCGTTGGATCGAGCATGTGTTGGTGAATTCCCGTTATCCAGGCGCTTCCCGAAATAACTCGGATGATACCGGCCCTGCCCCCGACAGAAACCTCTGAATCGATATGGCAGTCGAATCTCGAACCGATTATGGACTGTCCGACAAACCGCTGCCCGACAGCCAAGCACCCTTTCGCATGCAGGACGGCCATTCGTGCCGAGCAGCCGGTTCCGCAGGGCGAAGGCACGGTTGAAAGCAATTGAGCCGTCGACCAGCAAGCCTTGAATTGTAGCTGTCCCACTGTCCCGTTCCCTAGACAGTGGGACAGTGGGACAGCCGCGCGTCGATGCTGCGGGCTATAAAGGAGGGACGGGCTTCTGCGACCTTGCTGTTTAGTGTATGGCAGCTCTGCGCCGCATATCGGCCATTGAAGTGACTGTTGCCACTGCCCGAAAGCAGACATTGTTGGCGACCATTTTTGAGGTCGCGGTTGCGCCATATCTGGAACTTCTCGACCGCGGCGAGGAAGGGCTGCAATCGGCTCTCAAAGCGGAACTCTGCTTTCTTATGACAGTGTGGGCGGATGCGGCGGCTTCTTCGAACAGCATCTCGATGCGGGCTTGGGCTTAGCTCCCTCTGCTATCCCTTCAACTCCTTCTTCAGTTCGTTGAAGAAACGCCAGTCGGTGCCCTGGGCAAGGAGCTTCTGTGGGGTGCTCTTGAGCATCCCGAGCTCGTGGAGGCGCAGGGCGTAGAAGCGTAGGGTGTCCTCAGCGCTATACTCACGCCACTGACCGTAGGGGAGCTTCTTCATGACCTGGAGGGCATAGTCATTGCGCTTGGTATAGCCTTGATCTACCAGGAACTGCGCGGATTTCTCGGGCTCGCTGGCGCAGAAATCCACCGCCTTCAAGATGGCGCGCAGGGCGCGTTTGGTGGCCACCGGGTACTTGCGGACGAACTCCCGGTTCCCAGCCATCATGCAGCAGAAATATTGCGACCAGGGCCCGTCCACGGTGCTGTCAATCACCACATGGCCGATCTGCTTCTCCCGCATCTCCTGCGGTTCGGGGGGAAAGCCCAAGTAGGCATCGATCTTTCCCTCACTTAGGAGCCGGATCGACTCTGGTCCCGGATGCGTGACGACGTGTATGTCCTGACGGAGGTCCAAGCCCACATACGCCGTCATAGTGGCGAGAAAGACGTATCGGCTGGAATCTAGCGCCGGCACCGCCACGGTCTTCCCCTTGAGGTCGCGGATCGACTGGATGCGATCGGTCCCGAACAACTCAAAGCAGCCGACGTGGAGTCCTGCCAGGATGACGATGGGATCCCCGGCCTCCAGGCGGAGAAGGAGCGGGGCGGCGAAATGGCTATTGAGGTCGGCTTCACCGGAGGCGAGGGCCGTCTCGATATCTGCGGTCCCCTCCTTTTGGAGGTAAGTGACCTCGGTGAACCCTTCGCTGCGCAGCAGTTCTTCGGCTACATACTGGGGGGCCTGACAGATGCTGGGAATCCGGACGAGCCGGATCCGCGTCGTCTCAGGCGGTGGCTCGGCCGACGCCGTTGTCGCCGTTCCGAAAAAGCTCGCCGCGCCGGCCGCCGCGGCGCCCGCCACGAAAGTGCGGCGATTCTGGATGATCTGCATCGGACGCTCCTCTCCCCAAATGCCAAAAGGCAGCCTGGCCGGAACCCCGAACAGCAAAAGAGGTAGATAGTATCGTGAGCGCGTCGTGCTGTTGCGGATCGGAGAGCGCCCAGTCTTGATGCGGGAGTTTTGCGCTCTCAGTCGCTGGCCCGTCAGGTCCCAGCCAGCAATGTATGTACGCATACGCCTAATATGCGGTCGCAGCGAGGACGAAACCTACCGCGAGTGGCGGCTCTGAGTCAACTTGCGGTCGTTCCGCGTGATCGACTCAAAGGTCTGCATCGGGTCAGACCCAGACATCACACCAGCCGACCTATAGGGCTGCTTTTGCAGGGCGGTTCTTGAAAGCTGCCTGACCGGAACCGGCCCCAGTCCCGGTGTCCGAGCGGCTACTGCTCGCTTTCCTGACCTCCTGTCTGTAGACGCCTTGAGTCAGTCCGCGACCTTTGTGACGGCCACGCAAAGGTCCTGAAGGTGGCGCACACTCTGACCACATCCGCTTGTAGTGGGACGAGCGCCGGCAGGCCAAGGCGCGAAACTTGGCGGTCGTTCCAACCGCTTCCAACGGTCCTTCCAACTGGTGTGCGCCAACGCTTTCAAACGGGTTCCAACAGATACCCGGTGCCGCCACGGCGCCAATGCCGCTCGAGGTGGCCCGTGGCCTTCTTGGGATCCTTCTATGAGGTCCATGGCTGAGGCCACTGCGAAGCGCTCACGCAACGCTTGCTGGCGGTGGTCTGGCTTATCGGCACGTTCATAAGCTTTACCGGGGCGAGTTGTATCGCGCTCGCGCTCGCTTTCTATGCCATTCGCGCATAACGTTGTCCGGACGTCTGATTCCGAACATCGTTTTCGGATACGAAAGACGGTATATTTACAGCCAGTCGGCTGTCTTTCACCAACGTTCGGACAACGGTCGTTTACTGCATGTCAGTCAGCCGACCACAAATGTCTGGGAAGACGCTGATGCGCGCGAAACTCGGCTGCCGAACCATCCGTGCCCAGCCCCCTATATACGTCGTCAGATCAGTGTTCGACTATCCTGCTAAGGTTGCGCCCAGTCGCTTGGAAATCGAAACAATCCAGGCTCGCAACTCGGGACCAAAAGGCTTCTCCAGAATGGCCCGATCCCAAGCCAAAAAATAAGGTTCCGGCAGCCTGATCCGCTTGTTGAACGGAGCGACGAGCCTGCCCGACGCAATATCGTCGGCAGCCATCGACAATTGCGCCAGCACAAAGCCCCTTCCGTTGGCCGCCGCATCGATCGCTGCGCTCGATAGGGAAAAGGCTACTTCGCCGGATGTTCTGCGGTGCACCGCGCCGATGCTTGCGGCCCATTCCGCCCATGTCGGCGGCGAGCGGTGGTCGCGAGCCCACTCGATGCTGAGAAGCGGCAGATCGAGAATATCGGCGGGCTTGCCGACCGGATGTTTCGCCAGCAGCGTCGGCGAGCAGGCCGGCACCACCCAATCGGTGAACAGTTCGGTGTAGTCCTCGAACTCACGATATTTGGTGCCGTAGGAAATACGAAAGTCGACTTGTTCTGCGCTCAGCCGGGGCTCTGTCTCGGCCCCCACCAGCCGCACAGTCGCGCCCGGGTGGTCGATCTGCCAATCCAGGAGCTGCGGGCCGATCCATTTGCTGGCCAGCGACGGCAGGCACGAGATGGTCAAAGTGTCCGCGGATCGGGCCCGTTCGATGAGATCCTGGGCCTCGCGAATGTGTTCGAAGCCGACGGAAACCGCTGCGTGGTAAACCCGGCCCAGCGCGGTAAGGGCGACACTTCTGCCGCGCCGTTCCAAAAGCCTCGCGTCCAGGGCGTCTTCGGCCTTGCGGATCTGCTGACTGACCGCGCCGACGGAGACGCCGAGCTCGTTGGCCGCCGCCGTGACGCTCCCACGCCTGCCGAAAGCCTCGAAGGCCTGTATCGCACGTAGCGGAGGCGTCTTGTTCACCTGGGCAACGATCCTGGGGTCATCTTGATTTAGTTTTTCTAAAATAGAACGCAGACGCAAGCCCTATGTCGTCCCGAGCTCGCAAGATATTCGTTTAGGCGTTCACAAGCTCGGGAGGATGCCATGTTTCTTCGAAACTGCTGGTACGTTGCCGCATGGGACCATGAGGTCGCCGACAGGCTGGTGCCGACGCGGATTCTCGGCGAGGATGTTGTCCTCTATCGCCGGACCGATGGCGTGGTAGCGGCACTCGAGGATGCATGTCCGCACCGCAAGTTGCCGCTGTCCATGGGCCGCATCAAGGGCGACACTGTCGAATGCGGCTATCATGGGCTGACCTTCGACAGCACGGGGACCTGCACACGGGTGCCGGGCGCGGAAAAGATACCGCATGTCGCCTGCGTCCGTTCGTATCCGATCGCCGAGCGCTACGGCCTGCTCTGGGTCTGGATGGGCGAGGCGGCAAAGGCCGACCCCGCACTGATTTTCGCGGTCGACCACTGGGGCGATCCGGCATGGGGCGTCAATCGCGGCGAGTCCATGTCCCTCGATTGCAACTACCTCTACATGACCGACAACCTGCTCGACCCTTCGCATGTGTCGTGGGTCCACCAGTCCTCCTTCGGTGGCGTTCAGGCGATGGAGGACGCGCCGCTCGAAACCACCGTGGGTGCGGACGGCGTGACCGTGTGGCGTTGGGTGGTCGATGCCGCGCCAGCGCCCTTCTATGCGCCTTTCCTCAAATTCTCCGGCAATTGCGACCGCAAACAGCACTACGAGGTGCGCTACCCCTCCAACGCCATCATCAAGGCGATCTTCGTGCCGGCCCGCACCGGCGGCGAGGGCAGGCCTCTGCACGAGGACGTGTTCCTCATGGACAGCTACAACTTCATGACGCCGGTCGATGAGAACCAGACGAAATATTACTGGTTCCAGATGCGCAATTTCGCCCCGGACGACTTGGAGGTTTCGCGTCAGTTTGCCACTTCCGTGCGCGGCGCCTTTGACGAGGACCGCACCGTGCTCAATGCCGTGCACAAAGGCATGGCCAACAAGCGCACCCCCAATCTCGATCTCAAGATCGATGTCGGACCGCTGCGCTTTCGCCGCAACCTGGCCAAGCTGATCGCCAGCGAGAGCCAGCAATTGGCGGCTGCCGAATGAACGCATTCACCGCTCGCGACACCATAGCAAGAAGCGGGTTTCGCGACCTGAAAGTAGTCGCGAAGGTGCGCGAAACCGCCATCATCACGTCGTTCCATGTCGAGCCGGTCAATCCACAGGACTGGCGCGACTTCCAGCCGGGCCAGTTCCTGGTGTTGCGGATTCCGGTAGCGCGGGAGGCAGCCGGCGAAAGGGAATATGTGCTGCGCAACTACACCGTCTCCTGTTCCCCCGACAGCACTCGCTATCGGATCAGCGTGAAGCGTGAAGCAGCACCCGCGCTGGGGCTGCCCGACGGGGTAAGCTCGTGCTTCCTGCATGACCGGATCGAGGTAGGCGATGTGCTTCAGGCGGAAGGACCGCGCGGCGATTTCGTGCTTGACAAGGGCAGCAACCGTCCAGTCGTGCTGCTCAGCGGCGGCGTCGGGCTGACGCCGATGGTGTCGATGCTGCATGCGCTGGCTTCGATGCCGGATCGCCGAGCCGTCTTCATCCACGCTTGCGAGAACGGCGACGTGCACGCGTTGCGCGACGAGGTGACCGGCCTGGTCACGACCCGGCCCGGCTTGACTGCGCACTACTGCTACCGGTTCCCGTCCGAGCGCGACAAAGCCGAGCAGCGCTTCCACAGCGAAGGCATGATTTCGCGCGACGTGCTGCAGGGCCTGCTGCCGATCGATGACTATGACTTCTACCTCTGTGGCCCACCGCCGTTCATGCAGGCGATCTACGCCATGCTGCGCGAGCTTGGCGTGCCGAAGCATCGCATTGCCTACGAATTCTTCGGCCCGGCGACGGTGCTTGAGCCCGATGCCATGCGAATTCCCGCAGTTCCGGCGCAGCCGGCAAGGATCGAGCCGGCCGGGGAGGCAACAACCGTGGAATTCCGGAAGTCGGGCCTGACGGCTGTCTGGGATGGCTCGGCGGCATCTTTGCTCGACTTCGCCGAGAACCAGGGTCTGTTGCCGGAGTTCAGCTGTCGGGCCGGCATCTGCGGCACATGCAAGTCGCGACTGATCTTGGGCGACGTCACCTATTTCGAAGAACCGCTGGATGAGCTTGGGGCAGGTGAAGTGTTGCTGTGCTGCTCCAAGCCGCGCGGATCAGTCGTCCTGGATATTTGACAAGATTGAGATGCCGCGCGTGGGCGCGGGGAAACGGAAGTCGAGATTTGAAACAGTCGGTCAAACCAGCGACGAGCCTACCGCTCAATCCGCATATCGCCGCCTTGCCGCCCTACAATGCCGGCATGAACATCGCGATGGCGCGGGCGCTGAGTGGCCGCCACGACATCGCCCGGCTGGCCAGCAACGAGAACCCAGACGGGTGTTCTCCCGCGGTCATGGCCGCATTGGCCTCATCATCCTTCGAGCCATGGCGCTATGCCGATCCGGCCTGCACCGCACTGCGGGCAGCGCTTGGCGAAAAACTGGCGGTCCATCCCGGCCTGATCGTTGCCGGCAATGGTTCCGAGGAGATGATCGCCGCCATCTCGCGCGCCGTCCTGGTGCCGGGGGCATCGGTCGTCACGACGGTGCCGAGCTTCGGCCTGCATGAGATAGAGCCGCTGGCGGTCGGTGCCGATGTCGTCAAGATTCCGATGACCCCCGAAATGGGGTTCGATCTTGCCGCGCTCGAGACGGCGATCGGCGCCCGGCCACGAGTCGTTTTCATATCCTCGCCGTGGAACCCGGTCGGGCCGGGTCTCGACCATTCCAGCCTGCAACGGCTGATCGGCGCCGTGCGGCCCGGCACGCTTCTTGTCCTGGACGAGGCCTATTTCGAATTCGCCGATCCCGGCGCGCCCGACGGCATCGAAGTCCTGCGCGACAGCGGCATCGACCATGTGGTGCTGCGGACATTCTCGAAGGCCTATGGCCTGGCGGGACTGCGCGTTGGCTATGCTGTCTGTTCCGGCCTCGAGCTGGCAAGAGTGATCGCGGCCGCCAAGACGCCCTTCAACGTCAATGCGGCGGCGCAGACCGCCGCCATCGCGGCACTTGCTGACGAAGGCTGGATGAGGGCGTCGGCGGGCCGCGTCATGGCCGAGCGCGCGCGCACGGCCGCCGCACTTGCCGGCCTCGGCTTCGGGGTTGCCGAGTCGCAAACAAACTTTCTGTTCTTCGACTGCAAGAGCGACAGCTCTAGCCTTGCCGCCGGTCTCCTGAAGCAGGGGATCATCGTCAAGGCGTGGCGCGAAGCCGGCTACGAGCACTATCTGCGCGCCACGATAGGCTTGCCGGCTGACAACGATCGGCTGATTGCAGCGCTTCGCGGATTGACGGGCCGATGAGCAGCCGCGCGTCTTCCAGGCAAACGAACTCGATCGAGCAAGCGGTGCCGTTGCCGGTCGTCGACGCGATCCGCGATGTCGTTGGCGCCCCGAATGTCCGCACCGGTGATGATGCCGGGGACCTCAGTTCGAAAGGGACGGACCGCGGCGCCGGCATCGTCGTTGCGCCTTCATCGACCGACGAGGTCGCGGTGGTGGTGCGCATCTGCCGCCAGAACGGGATTCCCATCGTGCCGCAAGGCGGGAAGACCGGGCTGGTCGGCGGCAGCGTTTCGCGACCCGGCGAGATCGTGCTTTCCCTGGTACGCATGAATCGCATCGAGCGGCTCGATCCGCTCGAACGCGTGGCCGTGGTCGGAGCCGGCGTTACCCTCGAAGCCCTGCGGATGGCCGCGCTCGAACACCGGCTGGAACCGGGCATCGACCTTGCCGCGCGCGGCTCGGCGACGATCGGCGGCATGGTTTCCACCAACGCCGGGGGGGTGATGGCCTTTCGCCACGGCGTCATGCGCCACCGCGTGCTTGGCCTCGAGGCCGTGCTGGCCGACGGATCGGTCTATTCCGATCTGACCCGGGTGGTGAAGAATTCCGCCGGCTACGATCTGAAGCATCTCTTCATCGGCGCCGAGGGTACGCTTGGCATCGTCACCCGCGTGGTCGTCAAGCTCGACCCTTCGCCGCGAGCCACGGCCACCGCGCTTTTCGGGCTGCCGTCTGTCGGAGCGGCTCTACAAACCATTCGCCTGGCACTTGAATCGGATGCCGGGCATCTGCGCGCGGCGGAGGCGATGTGGACCTCGTATTTCCGCCTGGCCGCCGCCGCGCATGAATGGTCCGAACCCGGCGTGCCGCTCGACCAGCCGCTGTTCCTGCTGCTGTCGCTTGGCGGCGCGCGCGAGGAGGCGCTGCGCGAGGATTTCGAGCGGATCTATTCGCAAGTGATGGAGCGCCATCTCGAAGCCACCGGCATCATCGCCGGCTCGCGGCGGCAAGAAGACGACCTGTGGCGGTTGCGCGAGGACACCGGTGTGCTCTACCGCGCCCATCCCAATGCGCCTTCCTTCGACGTCTCGGTGCCTCTGTCGGAAATTCCGGCCTATCTCGACAGAATCCTGCCCGGACTCGCCGCGATCGAATCGGGTCTGGCGCCCTATGTCTTCGGGCACCTGGCCGATGGGAACCTGCATATCATCCTCAACCGCCAGGGTCCGCTGGCGCCTGACATGGCGGAGGCTGTCGAGAGCGTCCTGTATCATCAACTGCGGGAGATCGGCGGTTCCTTTTCCGCCGAGCACGGTGTTGGGTCCAAGCGCATCCATTCGCTGCTGGCGACGGCTGACCCGACGAAGCTCGCCATGATGGAGCGGGTGAAACTTGCGCTGGACGATCAGTCGATCATGAACCCCGACAAGGTGCTTGCCTCCGACGCCTGGTTCGTCCGGTCCTCAAATCAGATCCTTTCCGGTAACGAGCGCCGATTGCCACCTCAGAACGCGAGCGATCACAACGATGAATAGCCCTACGGTGGAACGACAGGGAATGAACGGATTGACCGCAACGGCCAGCGGTCCAGTGGGATCGACCATGCGCCATGACGAGCCAGCACCAGCCTATGCCCGCGATTTCGCCACCCTGCGCGAGGGATTTCGCGACGCCGCTGAGCGGGCGGGCGCGGAACTGTTTGAATATGTCCATCCGCTGAACGGCCCGGATGGCGAGACGCTGGCGACCGATGTGGCGCTGCTTGGCCGCCGCGATGCGCGCAAGCTCATCGTGCTCATCTCCGGCACGCATGGTGTCGAGGGCCCGTTCGGCTCGACCTGCCAGACCGCCTGGCTCGGCCAGAAGAACCTGCGGCGCCTGCCCGGCGACACCGCGATCCTTGCCATTCACCTTATCAATCCCTGGGGCACGGCATGGTCGCGGCGCGTCAACGAGGACAATGTCGACCTCAACCGCAACTTCATCGACTGGTCTTCGAACACTCCGGTCAACAATAACTATGCGGGCCTACACGACGCCGTGGCCTATCGAGAATGGGAAGGGCCGGACCGCGTAGCGGCCGACGAGAAGCTCGCGGCTGCGCGCAAGAGGCTTGGGCATGCCGGGCTGGCGGCGATCGTCGAGGCCGGCCAGTATGAGTTCGCCGACGGCATGTTCTATGGCGGTGGTGGCCCGGTCTGGTCGAACCGCACGTTGAACGAAATCCTGAAGACCTTTGCCGGCGCGGCACGCCAGGTCATCGTCTTCGACCTGCATACCGGTGCAGGGCCTTATGGTTACCCGGCTCTGCTTTCGGTTGCGAGCTCCGAGCATGCCGGCCTTGCCTGGGGCAAATCCATCTTCGGGCCGGCGCTGGTGACAGTGCTGACCGGCCCAGGCGCCAAGACCGGCACCGGCATCGCGGCGACGGCGACCGGCTACGTCTCCGACGCCGTCCGCAAGGCAATGCCGAGCGCGCGCGTGCTGCCGCTTGTCGTCGAATGCGGAACGCTGGACGGGCCTGCCGTCATGGAGGCGGTGCAGGCAGACAACTGGCTGCACCTTTTCGGCAAGATCGAATCGCCTCTGGGCAAGCGGATCCAGGGCACGCTGCGCGCTGCCTTCCTCCCGGATGACCCGGACTGGCAACGCACCTGCCTGTCCAGCAGCCTGCGCTATTTTGACCGTGCGCTGGCGGATTTACGCACTGTCGAGGTAACCCAGGACGCGGCCATCAGCGGCGAACAGACGCGGCCGACCGTTTCCGTCGTGGTGGCGGATCCGGCGCAGGTTGACGAGGCGAAGATCGCCACCCCTGCCGTGCAGATCGACGAGCTTCACAAGAGATTCGGCTCGCTTCTGGTGTTGAAGGGCGTCAACCTCACCGCCCATGCCGGCGAGGTCATTTCCATGATCGGCTCGTCGGGCTCGGGCAAGAGCACGTTCCTGCGCTGCATCAATCTTCTGGAACAGCCGGATGGCGGCAAGGTCGCCATCGACGGTGAGGTCATCAAGATGAAGCCGCTGTCGAACGGCCGTCTTGGGCCGGCCGACATGGCGCAGGTCGAACGCATCCGTGCTCGCGTCGGCATGGTTTTCCAGAACTTCAATCTATGGCCGCACATGACGGTGGTGGAAAACATCATCGAGGCGCCCCGGCATGTGTTGAAGGAGCCTCGCGACAAGGCCGTCGAACATGCGCACGCCCTGTTGAAGAAGGTCGGGCTCGCCGACAAGCACGCTCACTATCCGGGCCAGTTGTCCGGCGGCCAGCAGCAACGCGCCGCCATCGCCCGGACGCTCGCGATGCGCCCCAAAGTCATCCTCTTCGACGAACCGACATCGGCGCTCGATCCCGAGCTGGTCGGCGAGGTGCTGCGGGTGATCCGTCAACTGGCGGAGGAAGGCAACACCATGATCCTCGTGACACACGAGATGCAGTTCGCGCGCGAGGTCTCCCACAAGGTTCTGTTTCTCCACCAGGGAAAGGTGGAGGAAGAGGGTGCGCCAGCGGAGCTGTTCGGCAGCCCGCGCTCGGAGCGTCTGCGCCAATTCCTGGCACGGACACTGTGAGGGAAGCCCGCAT
This sequence comes from Mesorhizobium sp. P2_A12, assembly GCF_056405075.1. NCBI lineage: Bacteria > Pseudomonadati > Pseudomonadota > Alphaproteobacteria > Hyphomicrobiales > Phyllobacteriaceae > Mesorhizobium > Mesorhizobium sp. P2_A12. Next base: position 5,242 of record NZ_JBFUCU010000041.1, on the reverse strand, counting down.
TCTCGAAGCGTCCGGTTCGCACCGGACAACGTCAATGAAGATCAACAACAAGGGGAACTGATATGAAATTGAAAGTTTTGACGCTGCTCGCATGTCTCGCGGGAAGCATGGGAAGCGCATTGGCGGCTGAAGGCGAGTTGTCCATCGGAACGGAAGGCGCCTACCCGCCATGGAGCATGTCCGACGCCAATGGCAACGTCACCGGTTTCGACGCCGACGTCGGCGCGTTGCTGTGCACCAAACTCGCAGTGACATGCCATTTCGTCGTGCAGGCGTTCGATGGGTTGATCCCTGCGCTGAAGGCCAAGCGCTTCGACGTCATCATCTCGGGCATGTCGATCACCGCCGATCGCAAGAAGGAGATCAATTTCAGCGTCGGCTATGCCGAACTGGCCAACATGTTCGTCGCAGCCAAGGGTTCCGATCTGGCCGCCATCACTGACGTCGACACGCTGCTGAAATCGCTCGATGGCAAGAAGGTCGGCGTGCAGGCCGGCACGACCCATGCGCATTTTCTTGAGAAGCGGGCGCCGAATGCCGACCTGAAGACATACGACACGCTCGACCAAATGCAGATCGACCTTGCGAGCGGGCGTATCGACACTGCTTTCGCGGATCAATCCGCATTGCAGGACTTCCTGGACAAGCCGGATGGAAAGAACTTCCAGCTGGTTGGCGTGACCATCAAGAGCACGTTCGACGCGACGCTTGGTGAGGGTATCGGCGTTGGCATTGCGCAGGACAACACCGAGCTCAAGGCCAAGATCGACACGGCGCTTTGCGCGCTGATCGCGGATGGCTCGATCGGCAAGGCAAGCCAGAAATGGTTCAAGACGGACATTTCCCGGCCCTGCAAATAACGCCTTGGAACCCTCGCATGCGCCCGGACCGCCGGGCGCATGCACTTCATTGGCACGACAGACTAGGGCAACGCAGATGGAATTCGGTCTCTGGCAGGTTTGGGAAGGGGGTTGGGTGACCGCCATCCTGCGTGGCGCGTCGATAACGATCCTTGTGGGCCTCGTCAGCATGGCGGCGGGGCTGGTGATCGGCATAGTCTGCGGCCTGATCAAATGGGCCCGGATATTTCCGCTCTCGCTGCTCGTTGATGCCTATACCTCGCTGGTGCGCGGTGTGCCCGAACTGCTCATCATCTACCTCCTGTTTTTCAGTTCGGTTGAATTCGTGACCAAGGTCGTGACCGCTTTCGGCTATGCCGGTGTCGCGGAAAGCGGCTATGCGTTCGTCATCGCGGTCATCGCCATCGGCGCGATCTCCGGTGCATATTCGACCGAGGTCGTGCGCGGAGCCTTGGGGTCGATCCCCGATGGGCATATCGAGGCCGCTCGCGCGCTCGGGCTATCGGGCGGGCGGATCTTTCGCCGCATCATCGCGCCGCAGATGCTGCGCATCGCGGTTCCCGGTATCAACAATGTCTGGCAGACCACGATCAAGGACACGGCCCTGGTCTCGGTGGTCGGCCTTCAGGAGTTGATGCGCATTTCATTCATTGGCGCCAATTCCACCCGCCACCCGTTCATCTTCTACCTGATCGCGGCTGTGGTTTATCTGGCCATTACGCTCGTCAGCCAGGCCGGGTTCGACGGCATCGAACGCCTCCTCAGAGTGAGGACGAGAAAGTAGTATGATGGATCTCATCCAGCTAGCGGTTCCCGTCCTGCTCAAGGGCCTGTGGGTGACGGCGGCACTGACGTTCGTTTCGGTGCTGATCGGCTTCAATCTGGGCCTCGGCCTGGCGCTGATGCGGCTGTCATCGAACCGCTTCCTGTCAGGCTTCGCCAAATATTATTCCAATGTCTTTCGCGGCACGCCACTGCTGGTGCAGATTTTCCTGTTCTATTACGGGCTTGGCCAGCTTTCCCTGATCAAGGATAACGCGGCTTTGTGGTGGGTGATCAGCGACGGCGCGCGCTGCGCCGTCCTGGCGCTTGCGTTGAACACGGCTGCCTACACGTCCGAAATACTGCGCGGCGGATTGATGTCGGTTCCGGTTGGTCTCGTCGAAGCGGCCCAGGCGTGCGGCATGTCGCGCATGCTGCGGTTCCGGCGCATCGAGTTTCCGCTCGCCATCCGCCAGGCGCTGCCGGCCTATGGCAATGAGCTCATCCTCGTCGTCAAAGGGACCAGCCTTGCTTCGACGATCACAGTGCTCGAAATAACCGGTTATGCCAAACGGCTCATGAGCCAGACCTTCGCCATCTTCGAGATCTTTGCTATTGCCGGTGTGCTCTATCTGGTGATCAATCTGATGTTGATCGCAATCATCCGCTCCACAGAGCGCTTTCTCATGCGCCACGAGACCTCCTCTGGCCGACATTTGACCGCGACGCAACCAATCGATCTACCATGATTTCGTGACGCCCCTACTCAGATAGGTGATCGGAAAACCGGCTGTCCGCTCTTTACATACGCGCCGACGCCAGGTGCGCGATCTGTGCGCCTATCTCATACCAAGCTTCCCGAGCGGGCATGAATGGGATTTCGACCAGGGCCGATAGCGGCAACGGCAGCTGCGCCTCGTTTTGTTCGCCAAGGATCAGCAAGGCGAGCTCACGGCCGAAGACCGTGCCTGGCGAGATGCCGCGACCATTGTAGCCGCTAAAGCCGACAACATTCCTGCCAAATCTGTGGAAGCGCGGCAGCGCATCCGACGTCATACCGATCTGTCCGTACCACTCATGGTCGAAGGCAATATTGCCAAGCTGCGGATAGAGCTTCGCCAGTGCCCGTCTGGCCCAGGCCTTGTGGATGGCCGTCCCGGTGTTACGCAACGCACCGACACTGCCGAAGACCAGCCGTCCCGACCTGTCCAGCCTGAAGGAAGACAGGACCTGGTGTCCCAGGCGCCTTCGCGTCCGGGCAGGACGCTTCGCAGCAGATCGGCGCCGAGCGGCTGCGTTGCCAGGTTGAAGTATGGCAGATGCACCTGCTCGGCACGCGTGCTTCGCCACGGCCCAGTGCCATACGCGTCCGTGGCGACCACGATCCACTCGGCATCGACGGCGCCGCCGGCGGTGCGGACAGTCCAGCCATCACCTTTCCGGTCGGCGGCAACGACAGGACTGGACGTATGTATCGTCACGCCGGCTCGGAGACAGGCCTGGGCAAGGCCGCGCGCATAGGCGAGCGGCTGCAGCGTGCCGGCGCGCTCGTCGAGCAAGGCGCCAAAATAGGCCGGCGTGCCCAGCCTTGCTTTCGTTTGCTTGGCATCGAGAACACGCACGGGCGCCCCGCGCCTTTGCCACTGCGCCTCGCGCTCCTTAATCTCCTTCAGTCCTGCGGGACCGACGGCGCAGTGAAGCGTACCATTTCGCTCCAGCTCGCAGTCGATGCCATGCCTGTCGATGATATCCATCACCAGTGCAGGGCCGTCGCCGAGCAAACGCAGCAAACGCTCGCCATGGACTGGGCCGAGCGCGGCGATCATGTCGTTAGGCATCAGCCATAAGCCGGCATTGATCAGCCCGACATTGCGGCCCGCGCCGCCAAAGCCGATCTCACGGCTTTCCAGCAAGACCACCCTGCGGCCTGCTTCGGCGAGATGAAGGGCGCAGGACATGCCCGTGTAACCACCACCGACGACAACAACATCGGCCGATACTTCTGCGTCCAGTGAGGCTGTTGCCGGCGGGCGGGGCGCGGTCGCTTGCCATAGACCGTGCGAGCGGGGATCATTCAGCATTGGTCGCCGTCACTCCCGAGCCGTGCACAGGCCGCAGCGATGCGCAGGATCGCTTCCTTCAACTCTGTTTCGGATGTCGCGTAGGAAATACGAAAGAACGGCGACAGACCGAAAGCTGCGCCCGTGACAACCGCGACATGGGCTTCGTGAAGCAGGTAATCGCAGAAGTCGGTGTCGGTTTCGATCAGCCTGCCGGCAGGCGTTGTCTTGCCGAGCAGACCAGTACAACCCGCGAACGTGTAGAAGGCGCCTTCCGGCACGCGGCAATCGATGCCTTCGATGGCATTCAACCCGGCAACGACAAGATCGCGACGGCGCCGGAAGCTCTCGGTCCGCTCCTTCAGGAAGCGTTGAGAACCGGACAGCGCCTCGACCGCGGCAGCCTGGCTGACCGAGGACGGACGAGACGTCGACTGGCTCTGCACCACCGCCATTGCCTTGATCAATTCGCGCGAGCCACCGGCGTAGCCGATCCGCCAGCCGGTCATCGCGTAGGCCTTCGAAACGCCGTTGACAGTGAGCGTCCGCCCCTTCAGGCGCGGTTCCAGCGCAACCGGCGTGACGAAGCGGAAATCGTCATAGACGATGTGCTCGTACATGTCGTCGACCAGCAAGCGGACATGCGGATACCCTAGGAGGACGTCGATCAGCGACTGATAATCGTTTGCGCCATACGCAGCACCGGACGGGTTTGAGGGAGAATTGAGGATCAGCCATTTCGTCCTTGGCGTTATCGCTGCCTCGAGCTGGTTCGCCGTCAACTTGAAACCGGCTTGCGCACTGCACGGGACACAGACCGGTTTGCCTTCGGCAATAGTGACGATATCCAAATAGGACGTCCATGCCGGCGTTGGAATGATAACCTCGTCGCCGGCATTCAACGTCGCCATCATGGCGTTGAACAGAACCTGCTTAGCGCCGGTCGCGACCGTGATTTCGTCGGCGGCATAGTCGAGGCCGTTCTCCCGGCGGAATTTGTCGCGGATCGCCTGCTTGAGTTCCGGCGTGCCGTCCAGCGCGGTGTATTTGGTGTCGCCGCGTTGGATGGCTTTCCAGGCCGCCTGTTTCACAGTGTCGGGCGTGTCGAAATCCGGCTCGCCAGCTCCCAGGATGATCACCGGCGCTCCCTCGCGCTTCATCGCTTGCGCACGGGCGCCGATCTTCAGGATCTGCGAAACCCCGATCGCTGCTATGCGCGATGCCGGCACGAAGCCAGCCTCTTCGATACTTGTGTTGACGGTCATGGGCCGATCCTCAGTCGATGTCGAAGGACACGCCCTGCGCCAGCGGCAGCGCCTTGGAATAGTTCACCGTGTTGGTGGCGCGCCGCATATAGGCCTTCCAGGCATCAGAGCCGCTCTCGCGGCCGCCGCCGGTTTCCTTCTCGCCACCGAAGGCGCCGCCGATCTCTGCACCCGATGTGCCGATATTGACGTTGGCGATGCCGCAGTCCGATCCGTCGACGCCGAGGAAGCGCTCGGATTCCTGCAGGTCGCGGGTGAAGATCGACGACGACAGGCCGGCGCCAACCGCGTTGTG
>NZ_JBFUCU010000040.1:0-20442 GCF_056405075.1 Mesorhizobium sp. P2_A12 | reverse complement strand
CTCGGCAATGATCGAGCGGACCTTGTCCCAGAGATCTTGCGAGATGATTGGCTGATGCTCGCCGGGATAGCTCGTGCCCTTGTGGACGGCCTCGCCGATGTACACCCGGTTGCTCAGCAACTTGTAGAGAAGGCCTTTGTCGAAGGCCTGTCCGTTCTTGCGCCTGAGGCCCTCCGCATTCAGGGTTCGTGCCAAAATGGTCGCCGAGCCGATGGTCAGGAACCGGCCGAAGATCATGCGCACAATGGCTGCCTCTTCATCATGGACGAGAAGCTTCCGGTTCTCGACCCGATATCCGAGGGGGACGTTGCCGCCCATCCACATGCCCTTGCGACGAGACGCTGCGAATTTGTCCCGGATACGTTCACCGATCACCTCGCGTTCGAACTGGGCGAAAGACAGCAGGATGTTCAGCGTCAGCCGGCCCATTGAGGTCGTCGTGTTGAAACTCTGGGTGATGGAGACGAAGGTGACGTCGTTGGCATCGAAGACCTCGACCAGCCGCGAGAAGTCCATGAGCGAGCGTGACAGGCGATCGATCTTGTAGACGACAACGACATCGACCAAACCGGCTTCTACATCACGCAGCAGTCGCTTCAGGCCGGGCCGCTCCAGCGTGGCACCGGAGATACCACCATCGTCATAGTGGTCGGGCACCAGCACCCAGCCCTCCGCCCGCTGGCTGACCACATAGGCCTCGCAGGACTCGCGCTGGGCATGCAACGAGCTAAATTCCATATCGAGGCCCTCTTCCGAGGACTTGCGTGTGTAGACCGCGCAGCGAAGTTTTCGAACGATCGGCTTCGACGTTGGGGCGGCTTTCATCGGCCTGCTCCCTTCTGATTACGCAGCCCGAAAAACAGCCAGCCATTCCACCGGGTGCCGGTGATCGCCCGGGCAATGGCCGAGAGCGATTTGTAGGGCCGGCCACCATATTCGTAACCATCGGCCAGCACCGCCGCGCAATGCTCGACGCCCTGCCATTCGCGCATCAGCCTGGTGCCGGCGATGGGTCGGTTATCATGGCGGGTACCGCACCCGCCCGAGCGAGGCTCCAGATCCGCGGCCAGTGCAGCCAGCCGCTTGAGTGTCTCCGGCTTCAGCCCGCCATAGGCGAGTTCCTGCACCCGGTAGGCCAGCCTGCTCTCCAGGAATTTGCGATTGTAGGGCGGCGGCTCCGCGGCAAACAGGTCGCGCCACATCCCCTTCAGGGCAACGATATCCATCATCTTGATATCTGCCAGCCTGCCGATCACCGCGTCCGTCATGCTCCATTCTCCGCCAGTTCGAGTTCGGCTGCATGACCGCTCTGGTTAGCGGTGAAGTCCACGAAACTATTCTCCCGGTCGCCAGATATTCTCGTTGACTGTCGTACCCGCAGACGCCTCACGCCGACCGCCAAGATGGTAGCAATTTCAGCCAGGCGCTCTGCGGCGGTCATGCGATCTGGCGAGAGGGCATTATGGCCCGCTCCGCTCCTGTCAGACCACGTATTATTGCCGGTGTTGTGCCTGCTCATGGAGAGCGAAGTTAGCCGCCCTCCAACTTTGACCCAGCGGTGTGGGGGATGGTGCGCAGCGCTGCGAAGACAAAAGCAAATAGTGGCCTGAGAACCACCTACCGATGGCCTCGACCACCGAATCAGCTAGTCCATAAAATTGGCTAGAGCGCCTTCACGGAGCGCTAACAGTTGAGGCGAGAATTTGGGGCCGGGCCTGTTGCGAGCCCGTCGCGAGGACTGCCTTGGGCCACCAGCTCCTGCCTCATCTTCCACGCACGAAGGAGTGGCGCCACGTCGTGACCCTTCTTAGTGGCGGGGCCTTGATGGAAGATATAGCTGCCGCATCCGCCCGCGCCGCCGAGCGCAGCATGATCGATGCGGCCGACGACGCAACAGTACGCCAGACATTCTACCTCTTGACGCAGATACCGCTTGCCGCCGCCAGCAGAAGCTTCGCGGGCGCACTAAGAGGCTTGGGGCTGGCCGTAAGTGACCATCCATCTCTCGTCGAGATCGGGGCAGCCATGATGGACGCAATCGACCGGTTCACTTCGAAGAAGGGTGCGCGCAGCGACTATGGGGAAATCGCGCAGGTCTGTGCGGTGGAAAGCCTACATGCAGTTGTCGGTCGTGACGTGCAGGATCTTTTTGGCATGGATCGCGACCGGGTGAAGACGGTCACCGCTGGCCTTGCCAACGCAAAACAATTTGCCGTTCTCGCGCGGGAGTTCTTCGCTCGCCTTACGCAGAGCCACCTCAATTTTTACCTCCACCGGGAGCTCTCGAACCATGTGGGCGCCAGCCGGCGCTTCTCCAGCGTGGCTGAACACAGGAAGTTCGAAACTGCCCTCGACCAACACTGCCGCGAGGCGTCCGGGATCATCAAGAATTTCGCCGCCGAATGGTTCTCCAAGCATAACTTCGAAGGTGGCATCGACCGCGACAAGGCGGGGCGTTTCGTCCATGTCGCCGCCGGCAAGATCCGTGATGAGCTGCGCCGCCGCGAGAGCGGAAATGCATGACACTTTCATTGCCTGCGGTGGTGCGCCTGTAGGCAAGGCAGCAAGCGTTCTCGAACTCGATATCTCGCCAGCCGCCGATGAGAAGAAGAGGGTCCGATTTGATGCCGGATCGATCAGCGCCCCACTCCTCGATGAGATCCCCGAACCCCTGGCTGATGCTCTGGAGATCGCGGCCTATATCTTCTCGGCGGACAGGTTAGTCCCCCGCGTGAAGGATGACAGCCGCCAGATTGGCGCAGAGTGGCAACGACGGCTCCGCTTTCGCATTCCGGTTCGCAACGAAGCGCTCTGGAACAGCAGGGAAGTCAAAGATGCTCTTTTGGAGGGCCTGTCCTTCCTCTCTGGAGATGAATTCGCATTCGAATTCACCCATGCTGATAAGCCTGAGGGAGCCCAGCTTTATCTCGGCTTCAACGATGCCGTGGCTCAGACCATCCGGCCCGACCAGGTCATCCTTTTCTCCGGCGGGCTGGACTCGCTTGCGGGGGTGGCTGAGAGCGTCATCGGCAGGAACTGCAGTGCGGTGCTGGTGACACATTCAAGCGCCACCCTGGTCGCCGGCAAGCAGAACCAACTTGCTCATGAAATCGGACAACGCACCCGCAAGGGCCAGACCTTCTACGCCCCGGTCTGGGTTCGCAGAGGACACCAGGCGGAGCCTGTCGAGCATTCCCAGCGGCTACGGTCGTTTCTGTTTGCATCGCTCGGTATGGCCTATGCCCGGATGTTCGGATGCAGCAGCGTCCAGTTCTGCGAGAACGGCATCACCAGCTTCAACCTGCCGATGGCCCAGCACGTAGTCGGCACGCGGGCGAGCCGGACAACGCATCCGCGGACCCTCTCCCACTTCAGTCGCCTCTTTTCCGTGCTGTTGGATACACCGGTCAGCTTCGAGAATCCTTTCCTATGGAAGACCAAGGCGGACGTGGTCAGGAGCATCGATCGGAACCATCTTTCGGATCTGATCGGGCTGGCCACAAGCTGTGCAAACATTCGCGAAATGTCGATGTCCGGCCGGCAATGTGGTTACTGTTCCCAATGTGTTGAGCGGCAATATGCTATCGCAGCAGCGGGACTCGTTGAGCCCATAGGGACTTACGAGCGAGAACTTTTTCTCGGCGCCCACCAGGACGGCCGGGATCTGACGATGGTCGAGGCCCATCTGTGCCGGGCACACAAGCTGGCCGCCATGTCGCAGCAAGACTTCATGTCGAACAATGGCCAAGTTTACAGGGCGTTGGCCGATAGCGGGGAAAGCCCGGATGCCGCGGCAAGCAGCATCTTCTCATTGCATCAGCGCTACGGCAGCGAGATAGTTGGCGTCGTCGACGAAAAGCTTCGACAGCATGCCACGCTCGACGCGGTGCTCGACCTCCCTGAGACGTCGCTGTTGGGATTGCTCCGTAGTCCGCAGACCAACGGGTCGTTCTACGATTCCGTTCGGCAAGAACCGCCGGCTGAATCACAAGCTGCGGCAGACCCCAAGCCGGTCCTATCGCGCAGGATAGTTTTCGCTCTGGATGAAGGTGGGTCGAAAATCCTGTTCGACAACGCAATCACTCTGAACGGCAGACTGGCTGAGCTAATATCGCGGCTGGCCGAGCCGTTTGAGGCTGATCTTGAGCATTCGGGACATAGCTATGTATCCACAGAAACGCTTTGCAGCCATCTGCATTGTGAAGAGGAAACCCTTCGGCAGATAGTCAACCGCACTCGCAAAAGGCTCGGAAAGGAATTCGAGGCCAAAGCTGGTTACACGCTCGACGTAGAGGACGTCATCCAGAGCAGGAAGTGGGGTGGATATCGCCTCAACCCATTCCTACTGCTGGTCGATCGGCGGCAGCTTAGCCAGGCAAAGATGTCACGACATTCTAATGCCGGCGTCACGACTCTAGCGCAAAACCCGGCAAATTCGGGAGCCGGAACCGCCTGAGACGTCACGACATTCTTAGCAGCTGAACATATCTCAAATCGACGAACTGCTGCCAACTCCTGGGATCGAAACCGCTTCCGCTAGCGCTCCAGCGCAATGATGCGAAGCCCGCTCAGGAGCTTGCAATGCCAGATGCTTCCCCCGTTTACTTCTGCCAGGAAGAACTCGCCCGTCGCTTTCGAGTAAGCCCGCGAACGCTCGAACGCTGGCGCTGGAAGAAGACTGGACCCAATTATCACAAGCTTGGCGGCCGGATCGTCTATTCGCTCGATGATATCGAAGCCTATGAGCGCCGGCGCCGCGCCGAGACCCATTCGTCGATCATCGGCTCGTGGGAGTGACCGGCGATGACGATCGACTTCATCACTCCGAGCCATACAGTTGCATCGACAGACAGAGTGATCGCCGACAGCGCCGAAGCCCAGCTCTATGTCGAAGCTGCTGCAGCGGATCTCAGGGTCCACTGGCTGCTGACACGCTACGCCCTGCCTATCCCGGTAGCGGTGCTGATCGCCGAACTCGCCTTCTCGCCGGGGAGGCAATCATGAGCACTTATCAGGCTAGCCGCTCAAAGAAGGCTCGCGCCACCAGGGAAGAGATGGAGGCGCGGGCCACCTTCCTCTTGGCCTACGCCGCCGAGCACGGCCCGGTAACGGTCCGTCAGCCCTACTACGTCGCCGGGGTCCACCAGGTGCCCGGCATCACAAAGGCCGACGGCGACTACGATAAGGTGCAGCGGCAGGTCCTGAAGCTGCGCCGCGAGAAGCGGATGCCGTATTCGGCGATTGCCGACTCGACCCGCTGGATGCGCAAGCCCGCCACCTATGACAGCTTCGCCGATGCATTGCGTGAGACGGCAGCTCTCTATCGCCGCAACATCTGGAACGACCACCTCGAGCATGTAGAGATCTGGGTGGAGAAGGATGCGCTGGCAGGCGTGATCTATCCGGTCACCAGTGAGTATGGCGTGCCGCTGATGGTCAGCCGTGGCTTCTCCTCGGAGACCTTCGCTTTCGAGGCCGCGCAAAGCTACGCCGCCGACGGACGACCGGTCCACGTGTACCACCTTGGCGACTTCGACCGCTCCGGCATTGCCGCGGCCGAGGACCTGCGCCGGAAGCTGACTGGCTTTGCCGCAGAGGCCGGCGTTGCGGCCCATTTCACGCGTCTGGCGGTGACATCGGAACAGATCGCGGCCTGGTCGCTGCCGACCCGGGCGCCGAAGCGGGAGAGCGCTGCCGATCGGCGTTGGCCATATGACTTCGCATGCGAACTTGATGCAATCGAACCCGACCGGCTGCGCATGCTGGTTCGGGAAGCGATCCGGCATCATATGCCTGACGACTATCTGCGGGCTGCTCAGATTGCCGAGGAGAGCGAGCGGCAACTGCTCAAAGCCTTCGCTAGGAGGGCGGCGTGATGCTCCAGCTCGCTCTTCGTTCCGCCAGGGCGGAATTTTATGGCCGGGCAGAAACAGCGGCCTGTAGCGACGCGTTCCTGACCTACGTCCGGGATAACGATCTCGATGTTCTGGCGATAGGTTGGTATGTCGGCGTCACGGCCGTGCTCCCGATTGAAGAGCATCCCGGGAGCCGCTTCGAGTTCGTAGACACCGGCTCGCTCGGCTTCGTCTGCGAATCCTATGCAGCCGACGGCGAGACGGTCACGGACCTGGTGGCCTGGCATCTGACCATCCCCCAGCACCCGCTCACCATGCATGGACGCTGTGGTCTGCTAGGCCTTTGGCAGGCCAATGCGCCCGGAACGTACTTCATGGGTGGCAGCCTCCGTCTCCACCGCTCGCCGCTTCTGTGGCTGCAGGCGCTCTGTGACGGTGCAGCGGTGGTCGATCGCACTGTCGCCGGGCGCCAGTTGCTTGATGTACCCGGCCGGATAGCAGCCGAGGACAGGGCGCATGGGCGCGAGATCGCCGGCTTGCTGCGCGCGGCCGCTGATATCGACAACAAGGTAGTCGCCCCCCTCGAGCCGCGGAGAGCTGCCTGATGGATACCCGCAACGTGCCCGATGGCTATGCCGGGGTGAGCGCCAACGATGGTGCTGCTGTCCTTGACGAGGTCTTCGCCTTCCTGGGGCGGTTCGTCGCTTATCCGTCAGAAGCCACGCACGTCGCCAACGTGCTCTGGATCGCGCATACTCATCTTATGGATGCGTGGGTATCGACACCCCGCATCGCCTTCCTTTCTCCAGAGCCAGGATCTGGAAAAACGCGGGCACTCGAAATTACCGAGCTGCTTGTCCCTCGCCCGGTCGAAGCGGTGAACGTAACCCCAGCCTACCTGTTTCGTAAGGTCGCAGATGCCGCTGGCCGCCCGACGATTCTGTTCGACGAGATCGACACGGTGTTCGGGCCGAAGGCAAAGGACAATGAAGAGATCCGGGGCTTGCTCAACGCCGGTCACAGGCAAGGTGCCGTGGCCGGTCGCTGTGTCATGCGCGGAAAGATTGTCCAGACAGAAGAGATCCCGGCCTATTGCGCAGTCGCACTCGCCGGGCTGGGTGATTTGCCGGACACCATCCTGACGCGGTCGGTCATCATCCGGATGCGTCGACGCGCGCCAGAAGAACGGGTGGAGGCCTACCGGAGGCGCGTTCATGCCTTGGAGGGCGAGGCGCTGCGTAATCGGATCGCCGACTGGGCAGCCGAGGTGGAGGACCTTCTCGCAGATGCTTGGCCGGAGATGCCGGACGGCATCACAGATCGTGATGCGGACGTTTGGGAGCCGCTTATTGCCCTAGCCGACGAGGCCGGTGGCAATTGGCCGGAGCGGGCTCGTGTTTCGGCTGTTACGCTTGTTACGCTTGCCAAGGAGAGCACACCCAGCCTCGGTGTTCGCCTGCTGGCAGATCTTCGCCATGTGTTCGAGAGGCAAGACGTCCTCCCCACCGAAACTATCCTTCAGGAGCTCCATATGATGGATGAGTCGCCATGGGCAGACATCAAGGGCAAGGAACTCAATGATCGTACTTTAGCCAGCAAGCTGCGACGGTTTGCGATCAGGCCGAAAGTGTTAAGGATCGGCGCTGCCACTGTCCGCGGCTATGAACGCTCAGATTTCATCGACGCCTGGAACCGGTATCTAGTGGATCCAATCTGACATTGATCCGGGTAGGGATTCCCGTTGCTTTTGTGGGTGCGAGTCTGGAGCATGCCCCTGGTATCATTGCCTGGCTCGCCCGCCACCCGCGCTTCACCTTCACTGCACGCCGACCTCATGCTCCTGGCTTCAATGCGTTCGAAACCTTCTTCGGTACTCTCACCAAGCGGCGTCCCGAGCGTGGCGTCTTCCGATCCATCGTCGACCTCCAGACTGCCATCAACCGCTGTTTCGCCGAAACCATGATAAGATCCGGACCGCGCAGCACGAGAACATAATCGCCGCCGTCAACCGAGGGCACCAAGCGTCAGAGTCGATGCGCTACGATGCGATCTCGGCATCCTGCATCCCCAGAAGGTCGAATGGCTCAGCGAAGCCGGACAATGCCTCAATGCGACCAGCCCATGCAACGACGCTCGGCCACGCCGCGAGATCCCTGTTGCTGAGGCGCGCGAAAGCGATCTCCCCGTAGCAGCAGATATCGGCAATCGTCGCCGTGTCGCCGACGAGGAAGCGACAACCCGAGAGATGGGCGTCAAGGATGTCCAGAGCAGCACTACCTTTGCGGTCAAACTCTGCCACGAGCACCGGATCGAATGAGAGTGGCAATAAATTGCGACGGCCCAGTTCGACGCTATACCAGGCATAGAGCGGCGGCATCAGCCGGTCCGCGTCCCAAAACAGCCACTCCCGAACGTGTTGGCCCGCTTCGATATTGGCCGCGCCAAAGCAGCCGAGCGTGTCCGCCAGGTATTCGAGGATGGCCCCCGACTGTACGAAGACCCGGCCGTCATGTTCGATCACCGGCACCTGACCCCCAGCGAGACAGACCACGGAATTCGGGCGTCAGGTGCATGCCGCGCTGGAAACTGATGTAGCGAAACGTGAAGCCGGTGCGGCTAGACGCAGCATCAGCGCGATTCGGTAGGTCGGTAGGGAATGCGGGCTACCATGTAGCGTGAACCTGCCGCTCATTGCCTTCTCCTCCGCTCACGGCCGTGATCAACCGTCAACACATCATATCGCGGGCATATTCCTGCGTCTTGTCGCGCTGAGCCGGGTACCAAATGTTAGATTCCTACTGCTGTTAGCTCCACTTCCCTTAGGAGACGTAACAAGCGTAACAACCGAAACACGAAGCGAAGGATAGGCGGCCCCTCGCCTGCGTGCGGAAGTCCGCCTGAGCGAAGTTTCTGTCGAGGAGAGCTCTTAGCGTTGGCCTGGATGGACCGGCATTCGGATTTAGTCTCGGCCCTCCTCGCCGGCTCCGTGGAAGAAGGATCGGATTTCCTGCATGTCAACGCTGTCATCGCCGTTCTCGTCGACGGCGTTGAATATTCGTCCGATGAAATCCTGAACCTCGGTATGCGAAAGCGCGCCATCGCCGTCGGCGTCGACTATGGCAAACATTATTCGCATCTTTGCGCCATGCATCATCTTGGCTCCCATACCGCCGTGGCCCCTCGTCATCCGCCGCCCTTCTGGCGAGCCCATTCTGTAGTCCCGATGCCACCGGTCGCCACCGCGCCGCTCTGCTCTGGGACCGCGATCCTCCTGCATTCTTTCCATCATCATCTCTCCCATCATCTGGCGCATCATTTCACGCATAGAGTCTTGGGTTTGTCCGGTCCCTTCGGGCGACTGATCGGAGTCCTGATCCTGTGCCTTCACTGCGGGCACAGGTGTTCCGCTCGACTCGGCCAGCGCGGGCGAGCCCAACATGATCAACACAGCGGCAACTGCCGCGGTTTTGCTTGGAAGGGTCATTGTGTTCTCCTGTGGATGAATGGCTACGCCAATCATGTCGGCATCCGAGCAAACCCGCAGCTTACCTCCTGGTTCCGGCCGGTTTCGCGGATGATCCTGGCTGACGGTCTCGATGGAGCGCAAATATGCTAATTTATTCGCGCAAACATGAAGAACAGCCTCGAAACGATGACTGCGCTCCTGGATCAGGAGCGCATCAGAATTCAAGAAGTTGGGACTCCTTCGAAACGACGCCACTTCCTCGTTTTGAACACGTGAGTCGGTCGTCCGAGGTCAGATGTCCAGCCAGCGGCCGGTTCCACAACATAGGACATGGTGGTACTCGATTCGTGGATAGTTTGGCGGCTAACGACGCCCCCCGGCCTAGCTGGTGGATCTCACTGTGTTCCTGAACGCATCCGTAATCCTGGCGATCGCAGTCCGCTCGGCTTCGCTGATCGTTCCATCTGCCTGTGCGGTGGCCCGAAGCCGTGGCATGAAGGACGCACGGGAAATCTCATCGGCAGCAATGATCTGTGCAGCAGCGTCGATGGAAGAGTCGTCGGTCAGAAGTGTCATCAGGTCGGCAATCACGTCGATTTTTTCATTTTCGGACAACAGAATCTCGCGCGCGAGTGCCTCGGCCTCCACGACCTCCATCAGCACCGAGATTTCGCTATCGACTAAGCCGTCCGACTTGGCGAGATAGAGCATCAAGGTTCCAAGAGGGGATAAATCTTTGACCAGTCCAGCGAGCAGGGGGGTGAGCGCAGGTTTCGCGGTTCCCTTTGATCTTTTGGATCTTCGAGGGAGAGGGCCTTCTGGCCGGGGTGGAGGCACTTTTAAGTTTGACAGCGGCATTGCCGGGGTACCGATAATCGCGCGAGGCAACCCATTGAGCCAACAGTAGACCTGCATCGCCATCCAGGCGTCTTCAAACGCGCCGTGGATTCGGCCAGCCCGAGCAAAAAGAATTGCGTTTAAGCCGGACCGGCCACCAACTTGCTCACGGTACGTCCGCATTGTGCAGAAGTACTCGAGTTCCGGAAGCGGCATTCCAGCGAGGTCGAATTCCTGCTCGATGAAACGCCGATCAAATTCGACATTGTGAGCGATGACGCAAGGAGAGTCCGAAAAAAGCTTGCTCAATGCGTGTGCGTGGACGTTGAAAGTATCCTGATGGCGAAGTGTCCAATCGTCATAGCCGTGAACTGCTTCGGCGCGCGGATGGCTCTTCTTACCCGGATCAAAGATCAGATGGGCCGCTTGGATGGGATAGGTCTCGGTAACAATATCCTGGGAGTCAACAGCGATCAGGCCAAGGCTCACCACGCGATCGGAGCTAAAAAAGCCCGTCGTTTCGACGTCAACGAAAAGCAGACGGTTTGGCAGTTGCATTTTGTCCCCCGACAAGAGCATCGCGCAGCATAGCCTCAGACGCAAGCTGCTAAGGTCACACGCGGTGTTGGCTGCTTCCTGACTTTCAGTCAGGGTCGGCTTCTGACCCATTCGGGACATTGTTGCCCTTCCGAACGAATGTCCGGAGGGTCTTGATCCGGCCTTCCGTCTCCCGAGGGGATGGCATCTATTTTTTCGCCGAAGCGGAAAATTGCGACGGAAGCCGCAGATTTGAGTTCATTTCGGCGGCGAGCCTCTCGGCAGCTGCAATACGGCCATCCGAACTCAGCAGGATTTGGCTGCTTGGCCTGCCAATTGCCTTGCTTTTCCACGTTCAATCAAAGCTTCGAAGCGCGGGTGGCTGTGTAGCGAAATGAGGTCGGTATCCTGCTTCACCCAGTTGACGAATTCAGGAGACATTTTGGGTATGCAGGATTCTAGCAGATCGAGTGCCTGGGCTGGCTCGTTCAATCGGGCCAACGCGCAGGCGACAGTGTAATGGCTCTTCGGATCTTCTGACTCCATGGTAAGCACCCGCGAAGCCCATTCCTTGGCGCGTTCTTTCTCGCCCAGGTAAGCTAGGAGTGCGGCACCATGCCCGACCGCATGCGCGTGGTCGGGCCGCAGTGCGATCTGCTTTTCGATGCGCTCCAGGGCTCGGCGTGCAGCCGCATTGGCCTCTTGGTGACGACCGAGCTTTTCATAAGATTGGGCTGCGAAGCTCAGGCTGACATAATCCGATTCCACAAGTTGAGCTGCACGCTCGAAATTCTGGATTGCTCCCTCGTCGCGGCCGAGGAAGAAAAGGGTAAAGCCAAAATACTGCCGAGTATCGAAGGAATCCGGCTCCAGACGTACCGATTCCTCATGCGCCGCAATAGCCTCATCGGAACGGCCAAGCCGGGATAAGACCCCACCCTTTACAGCGTGGGCCTCAGCCAAAGTGGGATCAAGGGAGAGCGCCGTCTCAGCGGCGAACAGACCCGATTCTTCTAAACTTCCTGCGTGGTTCAAAGACGCTTGGCAAAGCGCGACCAGCGCCCAGGCTCGAGCATAATTAGGGTCAATCTCCAACGCACGCTGGCCGAAGCGCAGAGCGATCTCCGAGCTCCTCGTGCTATGTTGCTGTGCGTAGTGCCGTCCGAGCAGATAGAGCTTGTAAGCATCGGGATTCGTGGTCGAGCGTGTCGTAATCGTTGTCAGTTCTTCCGGAAGGAGCCGCACCCTGAGAGCAGTGACGACATTCCGCGCGATATCGTCCTGAAGCGCGAAAATATCCCCAAAATCTCGCTCATAGCGCTCTGCCCACACGTGTCCGCCCGTTTTTCCATCGATTAGCTGAGCGGTGATCCGAATTCGATTTCCTACCCTCCGGACGGCCCCCTCAACTAGGAATTCGACGTTTAGCTTGCGGGCCACTTGAACGATGTCCACGGCCTTGCCCTTCAAGGTGAATGCTGTATTCCGAGCGATGACGAATAGCGCCGAAACCTTCGAGAGGTCGGTGATGATGTCCTCAGTGATGCCGTCGCTGAAGTATTCCTGCTCGGGATCGTCACCTATGTTCGTGAATGGCAGAACGGCAACTGAGGGCTTGGCTATGGCTGCCATCGGCGCCGTCTTCGCAACGGCTGGCGTGCTGCCGACTGCATAGACTCGAACCGGCTCGACAATATTCTTCACCCGCTGCTCACCCAGGAATTCAAGCCCGGCATCAAGCTTGTTCCGGACGTGATCGTAGACGGTGCCCGAGATGACAATGCCGCCCGGCTCAGCGAGACTTTGCAGGCGGTTGGCGATGTTGACCCCGTCGCCGTGGCGATCCTTCCCGTCGATGATGACGTCGCCGAGATTGACACCGATTCGCAGGTCGATCCGCTCGTCCTGCATCACGCCTGCATTGCGCGTCGCCATCTCTTGCTGGACCACGACTGCACACTCGACCGCGTCGACGACGCTTGCAAACTCGGCCAGGAGCCCGTCGCCCATGAGTTTGAACACGCGACCATGGTGCTTCTTGATTTTGGGCTCGAAGAGTTCGATGTGATGCGCCTTGAGCCGCGCATATGTGCCGTTCTCGTCGCGCTCCATCAGCGCCGAGTAGCCGACCACATCCGCAGCCAGGATCGCTACAAGCTTCCGGTTCATGACGAGGTTTGTCGCCACTGATCGCGCGTATCGCGCAATACGACTATGAGCCCGGCTGTTCGCGCATGCAACACAGGGAAACCGCGCGGAACATCCACTTCGGGTCCGACTCCTGCTCTTATTCGCGGCGGCGGCCAGTCTGGCGCTCATGCGTGAACTGGCTTCTGAGGGTCGTCGGTTGATGCAACGAAGTTGCCATTCGCTCGTCGATGGGAACGAGCAAGTAGCGCCAGATGCGGACATCTAGAAGGCGTAAATACCTATGGCAGCGCGTTTGTGAGTTCACGCCCTAGTTCGCCACGGAGAACGCAATTAGATTCCAGTGGTGCAGCCAGTAATATTCGTTCTGTTCCGCGCGCGTGCCGTTCGGATTCCGGAAGATCGCGGCGCAGGCCTTGGTGTCCCTGAAATAGAAGCAATCCCGGTTCCCCTCGAAATGCGCATGCCCGCCGCTGTCGGCAACATCGCCCCACGTGTAGGCATAGGTCGATCCATCTGCCGACGCTGTGACGCTCCACGGGACCCCGCTTTTGAAATCCTTCGCCTGCAGGGTGCCGGCGTTCGTCGTGCGGTCCAGCACTCGCCCGGCGATCGTGTGGCCGAACATCAGTCTGTGCATCTCGTCGCCGCTCAGCCTGTCCGGCGATTTCGGATCGAAGTCGAACGGCAGCTCCGGAATACCGGCCTTGAGCAGTCCTTCCTGAAAGCGCATCACGTCTTCAAGCTTTGCGAAGGGGAGATTCTGCGCGGCAAGCAGAACGGTCATTCCACCCCCATCGCCATAGGCTTGCGAGTAAGCCTGGATCTTTGGCAGGAGCGAAGCGGCCTTGTCAGTTGCACCGAGATGCCCGTAGGCAGACATGAGCGGAAGCAGGTCGCCGTAGTCGGGGTTTGCGGCCTGCCAGAGGTCCTTTTCCAGAGAGGTCGCCGCCTCCGAGTAATGTCCAAGCGAGAACGCGGCCATCCCGCGCAGCCAGGTCGGCCATCCTTCCTCGCGCGGATCGACGCGAAGCGACGCCGCCACATAAGCAAGACCCTCCTCCGGATGTCCGGCGAAGACCTGTGCCATCGCCATCTCGCGGTAGTTCCAAACGTCGCTCGGGTCGAGCGAAATGGCATGTTGCAGCTCCGCGACAGCCTGCTCGGGCTGCCAGTGGTGCGTGTGCCTGCGGGCGATCAATTGATAGGCCGTCGAGGAAGGATGCTTCAATGCTTCCTGAAGCGTGTCCCAGGCAAGGTGCATCGTCTCGATTTGACCGGTGCCAAGCGCCCGCTGTCTCTCTTCGTTGCCGGCTGCTTCATTATATGTCCAGGCAAGCTCAGCCAAGGCCTTGCCGTATCCCGGATCGAGCGCAATCGCCCGCTTGAATTGGGTAACTGCACCAGCGAAGTCCTTAGGGGCGCCGCGAAATTCCAACTCCAGTCCCTGAAGATACGCGTCATAGGCCTCCGGATTGCTCGTGCTGCCGGGACTTGTATCGCCCACAGCCCGAACGAGGCGAAGCTCCAGCGCCAGCGCGACGTTCTCGACAACCTTGTTCTGCAGGGTGAGCACATCGCTCCAGGCACCGTCGAAGCGCTCGGCCCACAAATGCGTCCCGGTGGTCGCATCGATCAGCTGCGCATTGATGCGCACGTCGTCGCCCGTACGGCGAACGCTGCCTTCCAGGATGTAGCGGACGTGCATCTCCTTCGCGATCTGATCCGGCCGGACCTTCTTGTCCTTGTAGGTGACCGCGGCCGTGCGCGACATGACGAGAAGGCCGGGCACGCGCGCCAGTTCGGTGGTCAGGTCCTCGCTCATGCCGTCGGCGAGGTATCCCTGTTCCTTGTCGTCGCTCAGATTGTCGAAGGGCAGCACCATCATCGATGGTTTGGCGTCTGCGGGCGTCGCCGGCCAAAACCACCACGCGCCACCGCCCACCACGAGCACAGCCAGGACTGCGACCGCGCCAGCCGGCATGAGCCAGCGGGGCCGGGTCGATTTGCGCGGCAAGGCGTGCGCCATGCCATCGATCCGTGCGCTGTAGACGTGCACGGGCCGCGTGATGTTTTTTACTTGCTGCTCGCCGGCGTCGTCGAATGCTATATCGATCTTGCCTTGCAGCTGATCGTAGGCCGCAGCTGAAACCAGCAGGCCGCCGGACGGGCAAATCTGTTCCAGCCGCGCCGCGATATTGACCCCGTCGCCCATCAGATCGTCGCCTTCGACGACGACGTCGCCCAGATTGACACCGATGCGGTAGGCGATCCGGCGCTCCGGAAGCATGTCGCGTTGTTGTGCGCGCGCGTGGCGCTGGATGGTCACGGCACAAGCGACGGCATCGACCACCGAGCCGAATTCGACGATCGCACCGTCGCCCATCAGCTTGACGATGCGGCCGTTATGCTCGGCGATTGCGGGATCAATGACGTTGGAGCGGAGCGATCGGATCGCGGCGAGTGTCGCTTTCTCGTCCGCCTCGATCAGGCGCGAGTAGCCGACGATGTCCGTGGCCATAATGGCCGCCAGTCGCCTCGCTTCCCGACGTTCCTGCATCGCGGCCCTCCCACGGCGCGCGCCAAGACGTGCATCATAGAGGTTTGAAGCCTTCGGCGCGACAGGCTTTCACGAGGCCGTCCTAAGTCCCGAAGGCAAGTCCGCATGTCTCGGGAATGCATTATTTTCGAAATTTCGGAGGCAGGCACAGAGTTCGACGACCACCTGCGCGCAAAGCGGCCTCCGAATTCCAATTTGTGCCAGCATTCGCGCCAACCAGAGCGATCCATGTGTCCGATTTGGGTCAGATCGCGTCATGCGACGCTCGCAACTGAACGAGCGCAATGGGTTTGAGACGCGACCTGCGCGGCGTCACTGACAATGGTCCGGAGGTGGGCGCACCGCACCATATACGCGGGGCTCATGCAGTGCTTGCTTGTGATGGCATGGGCGCAGACAGGCAGACGCGAAACTCAGCCGTCATCGCCTCAATGTTCCAACCGCTTCCAACGGTCCTTCCAACTGGTGTGCTCCAACGCTTTCCAACGGGTTCCAACCCCAGCAAATCCGCGGTTCCAACGGCTGTGTGTTCCAACCATATCTAAAGATATGGCCGCTGAAGGCCGGCCAATCAGATATTGGTCCGCTACCGCCACGGCGCCAATGCCGCCCAAGGTGGCCCGTGACCTCTTGGGATCCTTCTATGAGGTCCATGGCTGAGGCGACTGCGACGCGCTCACGGAACGCTTGCTGGCGGTGGTCTGGCTGATCGGAACGTTCGCAATCTTTGCCGGGGCGAGTTGTATCGCGCTCGCTTTCCGGCTGAAGAACACACCCGAAGGAAGACCAGCACCAGCAGCTGATTCCGTCACGACGGCAAACTGTCCCACTGTCCCACCCCCTAGAGATGGGACAGTGGGACAGCCGCGCATCGATGCTACGGGCTACGAAGGAGGGACGTCTTCAGCGACCTCGCAACGATGACGATGCCGATCCGGGACACGAGGAACTGTGCTTAATGACGATCGTGACGGCTGGCGTGAGCCCTCCCGTAGTCTACTCCGCCTCCTCGTTGCCGGCTCCATGGAAGAAGGATTGGATTTCCTCCATGTCGACGCTGCCATCTCCGTTCTCGTCGACGGCGTTGAAGATCCGTCCGATGAAATCCTGAACCTCAGTATGCGAAAGCGCGCCATGGCCATCGGCGTCGACAATGGCAAACATTATTTGCATCTTTGCGCCATGCATCATCTTGGCTCCCACGCCGCCGTGGCCTCCCGTCATCCGCCGCCCTTCAGGCGGGCCCATTTTGTAGTCCCGATGCCACCGGTCGCCACCGCGCCGCTCTGCTCGGGGACCGTGATGGTTTTGCATTCTTTCATGCAGCATCTCACCCATCATCTGGCGCATCATTTCACGCATTGAGTCTTGGGTTTGTTCGGTCGCTTCGGGCGACTGTTCGGGGTCCTGGTCCTGTGCCTTTACAGCGGGCACAGGTGTTCCGCCGACTCGGCCAGCGCGGGCGAGCCCAACATGATCAACACAGCGGCAACTGCTCCGGTTTTGCATAACATCGTGTTCTCCTTTGGATTGTGAATGAGTAGGCCGAACGCATCGGCATCCAAGCAAACCCGCTGCTCACCTCATGGTTTCTGCTCATGGTTCATGGAGGAGTTGGCAGTTTGCTCGCGCTCACGGTGTCGATTGGTCGCAAACCTGCGCAATTATTCGCGCTGGCGCGAAGAAGCGCAGCGATTACAGCAGCATAGCGCCATGGCCTGAGAGCAGGACACGGGGCCTGCCGTAAGGACGGAAGAACACCGTCAAGTAGCTCGACCACAGAACTCTAGACAGGATGGACGGTTCGAGCCTCGAGCCCCTTCTGGCCCTGGGCGTATCGGACAATCACCTTTTGTCCCTCGTCCAGCTTTGTCATGCCAGAGCGGGTCAAAGTCGAGGCGTGAACGAATACATCCTTGCCGCCGCCCTCAAGGCCGATGAAACCGAACCCTTTGTCCGGGTTGTACCACTTGACGGCGCCGGCGCTCTCCTGATCTCCTGCATTCGGTCCGGTCGTAACCTTCAGGTCCGGCCGAGTTGCGAGTTCGGCGCTGGGCGGGCGCTCAGCACCGCGGCTGACCGTCAGCACTTGCCCAACTTGCGGCCCTTTTGGGCCAACCTCAGTTCTAATCTTAAGCCGCATCCCCTCGGCGACATTCTCAAGTCCGGCAGCTTCCAGCGTCCTAACGTGCAGGTAAGCGTCCGAGCCATCCGCCAGCTTGACAAATCCAAAGCCCTTCTGCGCGTTGAACCATAGCACCTCGGCATCAACGGCAGGCGCGGCTGTTTCGGTTGGGCGCTGGAAATAGCTAGGCTCCCGACCGGAATCATCGGGATGGTCGCTGTCGAACCGGGGGCGACGCGGCTCGCGATGATCTCGATATTTGCCCATTCTCGTACCGGCTATCAGGAGAGGTGAAAGAATATCATCCGGACACTCCGTGATCAATGTGCTGTGGCTTGCATGTATGCCGCTTGATCGGCCGCCCGCCAGCGTCGCAGACCTGCGCAATCATTCGCGCTCGCGCGAAAAAGTGCAGCGATTACATAAGCATACCTCACGTGATATCATCTAGAGACGCTGGCACCTCTAACCGGTGCCATCTACAGGTAGAGGAAACTTGATGCAGACGGGAACCAACCATCATGAAGTCGAGCCGTCCTGCCCCGCAGCAGAAACCCGCCCCCTCGAGGTGGAGTATCGTCCTGCCTCGGCTTTGATCCCGTTCGCGAAGAATGCCCGAACCCACAGCGACGCTCAGGTGGCGCAGATCGCGGCGTCGATCCGCGAGTTCGGCTGGACGAACCCCATCTTGGTCGATGGCGACAACGGCATCATCGCCGGTCACGGGCGGTTGCTTGCGGCCCGGAAACTCGGAATGAGCGAAGTCCCGGTGATCGAACTCACAGGCCTGACTGAGGCGCAGAAACGCGCGCTTGTGATCGCCGACAACAAGCTGGCACTGAACGCCGGCTGGGACGAGCAACTGCTCGGACTTGAGCTGGGCGAGTTGGAGAGCCTCGGCTTCGATCTGTCGCTGACCGGCTTCAGCGAACTGGAGGTCTTGGCGCTGACCAGCCGCGGCACACCGGGGCTGACCCATCCCGACGACATCCCTGATCTGCCCGAGAAACCTAAAAGCATGATCGGCGACGTCTGGTTGCTCGGCAATCACCGGCTGATCTGTGGCGACAGCACCGATGCCAATGACGTCGAGCGGATCCTCGCGGGGGTCAAGCCCCACTTGCTGGTGACAGATCCGCCCTACGGCGTCGGCTATGATCCGGCCTGGCGCGAGCGGTTCGGTGCCGGAGCCAACCTGGCCAAGGGAACGGTGCTGAACGACGACCGTGCCGATTGGCGTGAGGCCTGGGCGCTGTTTCCGGGAGACGTTGCCTATGTCTGGCACGGCGCTCTTCATGCTGCTACGGTGGCCTCAAGCCTCGAAGCCAGCGGCTTTGCCGTTCGTTCCCAGATCATCTGGGACAAGACCCGGCTCGTCATCGGCCGCGGCGACTATCACTGGCAGCACGAACCGGCTTGGTACGCCGTCAGGAAGGGCAAGAAGGGCCACTGGGCGGGCGATCGCAAGCAGACCACCGTCTGGGCCGTCCCGCACAGGAAATCGCCTACGGGGCACGGCACGGAGAAGCCCGTCGAATGCATGCGCCGCCCGATTGAGAACAACTCCTCGCCCGGTCATGCCGTCTACGAGCCGTTCTGCGGATCCGGCACCACGATCATTGCCGCCGAGATGACCGGCCGTTGCTGCCATGCCGTCGAGCTCAACCCCGCCTATGTCGATCTGGCCATCACCCGCTGGCAGGACTTCACTGGCGAGAGGGCAATTCTGGAAGGCAGTGGCCAGAGCTTCGCCGACCTTCCTGCCCAACGCTTGGCCAGTGGGCAATGACATGGAGGGCCCCCGGGGGGGCGGTCAAATAACCACATCCTTTTTGGAATGCGACCGGTGTCCCCCCTTTCTTTGAATAACCGCGAAATTAGCAAGGGGGGTGTCGCGGTATGGCTCGAACTGAGATGGCTAAACACCGGGCTTTCCACCTCTCGAAGGCATGATCGCAGCCTCGAAACGGTAGACAAACTCCAGAGCCCACCACGTCATTGCGACGGACTGAAAGAGCAACACAATGCGTGGACGCAAGCCAACTCCGACGGCACTCAAGATCGTGATGGGTAATCCCGGTAAGCGACCGCTCAACAAGCTCGAGCCGAAGCCGGTTACCGCAATGCCAACCTGCCCTGCGCATCTGATGCCGACGGCGAAGGCTGAGTGGAAACGGCTCGCCCGCTACCTCCACCGTCTTGGTGTGATCAGTGAATTGGATCGTGCTGCTCTTGCCGCTTACTGCCAGGCCTACGGCCGCTGGGTGGAAGCCGAGAAGAAGCTGAAGGAGACCCCTATCCTGCTGCGAACTCCAGCCGGTTACGTGCAGCCCTCCCCCTGGCTGGCAATCTCGAACAAGAATGTCGAACTGATGCACAAGTTTATGAGCGAGCTTGGACTTTCGCCCGTGTCACGAAGCCGGGTCTCGACCACCCGCGATATGGGTCCGAAGCCTTGGGAGTTTGCCGGCAACGAGGAAGAGGACGAATTCTTTTCATGAGACAACCCGTGACAGCGGCTTCTCACGCCTGGAATGGCAGAAGCTTCGCGAACGCAACGAAGCCCTCGACTGCCGTGTCTATGCCCGCGCCGCAGCCTGGATCATCGGTGCCGACCGTTGGCCGGAATCGACCTAGCGCGACCTCGAGGCGCAGTACGGGAGGAATGTTGCTGCCCTGGAGCCGACGACGCCAACCGCACCCACGCCGCCGTCATTGACCTTAGGCTCGAACGCTCAAACAACGAGTTCGCAAAGCCGGCACCTCACGCGGAGGACAAGGCGAATTCGCCTGAGCCGCTGGATGGAGTGACGAAGCGCTTGCTGAGATAAGGCGCCATCTCAAATAAATCAGTCTAGCAGACACAACAAAGTCTTTGTCACCGGCTCGCCGGTTATTCACCTTGTTCCAAGTT
>NZ_JBFUCU010000039.1:0-21468 GCF_056405075.1 Mesorhizobium sp. P2_A12 | reverse complement strand
AACTTGGAACAAGGTGAATAACCGGCGAGCCGGTGACAAAGACTTTGTTGTGTCTGCTAGACTGATTTATTTGAGATGGCGCCTTATCTCAGCAAGCGCTTCGTCACTCCATCCAGCGGCTCAGGCGAATTCGCCTTGTCCTCCGCGTGGCTTGCCGGCCTTGGGAGCGCGTCATCTGAATGTGCGATGCTGAGGTCAATGGCGGCGTCGTGGTCGCGGCAGTCGTCGCCGGCTCCAGGGCAGCGGTGTTTTTGCCGAACTGCGCCTCCAGGTCTCGCCAGGTCGATTCCGGCCAACGGTCGGCACCGATGATCCAGGCTGCGGCGCGGGCATAGACACGGCAGTCGAGGGCTTCGTTGCGTTCGCGAAGCTTCTGCCATTCCAGGCGTGAGAAGCCGCGCCTGGTGCGCACACCGTGACCAGCTGCTCAGCGACGAACTGCTTGCACCACTCGCTGTCCACCCAGGAGGGGAGATGGACAGTTCCTGGCGCGTGTCTGGCCCCAGCCTCCAGCTCCTCGTCTGTTGGCCGGGGCAGGCGAAGGAAGCGATAGGTCTCGGCCTTGAAGGTGGAGCCAGCGACGGTCCACAGCTTTGCACCGCGCCGCAGGCGCTTGCCGTGCGAGGTCGCATCAACAAAGGTGGGGCCAGTGACGGGGCTTGCCCGATTGAAGTTTTCGACGCCCTTGACCGGAGCGACATGGGCCGAGCCCGCTCTGCGCGCCCAGGCATAGACGGCCGGCGCCTCGTAGCCCGTGTCGATCGCTAGCCGCAAGATCCGCATCGTCTTGCCGGACGCGCTTTGCCAGCTGCGGCCGAGCACCTCGTCGAGCGCCTTCCAGCAGGCTTCGTCTCCAGGACCGCCGTCCAGCACGATATGCTCGACCAGCCAGCTTTCCAGACCACGGCCCCATGCCCAGACGTCGACCTCGATGCGATCCTTCTGGATGTCGGCCCCGGCGGTGAGGAACAGGCCGCCGGCAGGAACGCTGCCCGCTTGCCATCGCTCGCGCCGGTCATGCAGGCGCTGCCAATCCGGCGCCTCGCCGGTCTCGACCCAGGTCTCGCCGAGAACGGTGTTGCGGCTTTAAGCGACTCGTCCGACCCTTGGGCCGCCTCGAAGGCGCGAGCGATCGCTTGCCATGAGAGCCAGCCGGCCGGTGAATAGAGAGCCGAAAGGTGGAAGCCTGCCGTGGCAGGATCTGTGGCGATTGCGCTCGCACGCCATTCCCCTTCCTGCAGCATGGCAGTCTTGCTGTGCTCGCCGATCGTGACGTCACACGCCTCGCAGTGATAACAGACGGTCTCGGGCTTGCCCTTGTCCCAGCGCAGCCGCTCGAACTTCAGCCACTGCATGACGCCGCATTCGGGGCAGGGGATATGGTAGCGGCGCTGGTCGGACGCCTCATACTCCCGCTCGATGCGTGACAGTCCGCGAATGGTGGGCGTCGAGGCCAGGAACACCTTTCGGCGATGCGAGAAGGTCAGAGAGCGTGCCTCTGCAAGGGTAACTGGATCGCCCTCGTCGTCGGCGGAGGCGGGATAGGCATCGACCTCGTCGAGGAAGATGTAGCGCGCCGGCGTCGAGCGCAGACCGACTGCCGAGTTCGCACCGGTCATGATCAGGATGCCACCGTTGAACTCCTTCGACAGCATCGTGTTGCCGGCATCGCGTGAACGGGCGGGCTTCACCCGGTCGCGCAAGGCAGGGCTCTCCTCGATCAGGGGATCGATGCGATGACGCGAGTTGCGCTTGGCAAGCTCGACAGTCGGCTGCACGGCCAGCATCGGTCCCGGCGCCTGATGGATGATGAAGCCGATCCAGTTGTTGCCGGCTTCCGTTGCGCCGACCTGGGCGGCCTTCATGAACACGACCCGCTGCACAGGAGAGCCGGGCGACAAGGCGTCCATGATCTCGCGCATGTAGGGCGTGCGGCTGGTTCGGTAGCGGTCGGGCTCGGCGGAAGCTCTTGCCGCCAGCATGCGGTGCTGGTCGGCCCATCCCGATACCGTCATGAACGGGTCTGGGCGCAGGCCCTCGCGCCAGGAGGACTTCAGTTCATCAACGCCTTCGAAGTGGAACAGGCCTTGTTCCAGAACCTCATCGGAAGTCAGTGCGGACATCGGCCAGTTCCCCCAGATGAGCTCTCACCTGGCTCTCGAGAAGCTGGTGCATGACGGCGGCATCGACGCCCAGTTCAGCCGACAGGATCGCAGCGACGCGTCCGGGCCAATTCACCCAGGCGTCCCGTTCCTCCCGGGCCAGCCGGAACAGCAGGGTCTTGGCGCGATCGAGGGAGACAAGCTCGCCCTTCAGCTTCTGAAGCTTCAGCCGGCGCTCCTGGGCCTTCAGCACCTCATTGGCCGTCTTTGCGTGCAGGAAGGTGGTCGAGCCTCCCACGACGGGCGCCGCAAGCCCCTGTTCGCGCAACGTCTCGCCAACGGCCGATAGCGCCTCCTCGGGCACGGCCTTCAGTTTGGTCCGGGGCAGGGAGCGCCTCTGCTTTGAAGGATCGGTCAGAGCTGCCCGGCGTGCATCGGACCCTGCCGCATCAATCGAGCGATCCTCAAACAACACCAGCCGCCCGGAAATCCTGGCCTTCTGTATGGCGCCGCGGGAGACCCCGGCATGGGCGGCATACTGGCGCTCGCTCATCCCCTGCATGGTGGCCTCTCTTGCTTATGCCTGGCCAAACGAAGGTCAGGCCGCGGATCGGCCGCAATGAACGTCGGCGACGTCGAGACCACTGCCCTCAAGAATCGCCTTGCCGCCCGTGAAGTTCTGCCATCTCTCTACCGCGACATCGCAGTAGCGAGGATCGAGCTCCATCGCGAAGCAGGAACGGCCGGTGGTCTCGGCGGCAATGATGGTAGTGCCGCTGCCGGAGAAGGGCTCATAGACCGACGAACCCTTGGCGCTGTTGTTCAGCATCGGCCGCCGCATGCATTCAACCGGCTTTTG
The DNA here is from genome assembly GCF_056405075.1 of Mesorhizobium sp. P2_A12. Taxonomy (NCBI): domain Bacteria; kingdom Pseudomonadati; phylum Pseudomonadota; class Alphaproteobacteria; order Hyphomicrobiales; family Phyllobacteriaceae; genus Mesorhizobium; species Mesorhizobium sp. P2_A12. The sequence continues at coordinate 18,507 of NZ_JBFUCU010000039.1, read as the reverse complement.
CGTGCCGTGGACCGTGGCGTCGTCCTCACCCTGGTCACCGTTGCCGATCATCCAGATGGTGGTCTGGTCGCGCGCTCCCTGCCAGTGCCCGGTGGCGCCCTCCCTCACCGCATACCAGCACGGCTCGTGCTGCCAGTGATAGTGGCCACGGCTGAGGACCAGGCGGGGCTTGGCCCAGATGATCTGGGAGCGGATGCCGAAGCCGGAAGCAACCAGGCTGTCGGCCACCGTCGAGGCATGGACACCTGCATGCCAGACATAGGCCACATCACCGGGAAACAGCGACCACGCCTCGCGCCAGTCCGCGCGATCGTCATTGGTCACCTTGCCGGTGCGGCTGCTGTTCGAGACGCCCGCTTCCCTCCTCCAGGAAGGATCGTAGTTCACCCCGAATGGCGGATCGGTGATCATGAGGTGCGGCACAGCACCCGACAGCAGCCGTTCGACATCTGCCGCGGCCGTAGCATCGCCGCACAGCAGCCGGTGCTTTCCGAGCACCCAGAGGTCGCCGGGGCGGGTGACCGGATCGACCGGCGGCACTGGAACCTCGTCCTCGCCGGCAGCGCCTTCGGTCTCGTCGTGAAGCTCGCCCATCAGCCGGTCGAGTTCCGCATCGTCGAGCCCGGTGAGGCTCAAGTCGAAGCCCTCGCCATTCAGCGCATGAAGCTCCTGAGAGAGCAGGGCATCATCCCAGCCGCCCAGCTCCGTCAGCTTGTTGTCGGCAATGCGGTAGGCACGCCGCTGCGCTTCGCTCAGATGATCGAGGATGATCACCGGCACCTCTGGCAGGCCCAGTTCCCCCGCAGCCAGGATGCGGCCATGACCTGCGATCACCTCGCCTTCGGCAGACACCAGCACAGGCACCGTCCAGCCGAACTCGGCCATGCTGGCGGCGATCTTGGCCACCTGGTCCGGAGCATGTGTCTTGGCGTTCCCGGCATACGGCCTCAGCCGATCGATCGGCCAGTGCTCGATGGCTTCCGGTGCGAACTGGACAGGCATGCGGTCTCCTCGAAGATGATGTGGCTTCTAGATCCTGCTGCTGGATCCGTCGGTGGACCCCCATCTGGATCCGAACTGGACTCCGGGTCCAACAGGGGTCCAGCGGCAGTTTCAAATCCGTACGCTTGATCAAAGGCTTACGCGGTCCCGGCTCTGAACTTGACTCCGGGTGGCTTCCCAAAAAAATATGCCTGACACTGGCGACCCTCGGCGCTGCGCCCCCCTGCATGGCTTCACCGCCCCGGAAGGACCCGTTGCGTCCCTCAGGTGTGACCCGCTCTTGTCAATGATGAGAGTCTAGCAGAGACGCCAACTCTTTGGAATCATGACATGTTTCGCGCCACTTCCTTTGTTTGCGCAGGTCTTCGCTCGCAATTCCATTAAGGCGAGAAACAGTGCCGATCGCGCCATCAGGGACACCTTCAAGGGCAAAACCGCCATGTCCAGGATTACCCCCTAACCAGACATATCAGAGAGTTGGCAAACCGACGTGAATGGACCCAGAGCGGAAAATCGGGTGAATCGACTCCTCCTCGGGATGCAAATACAATTTGCCGCAGTGAGAGTACCCCTCTGCGATGTCCGAAGAACGCGTTCAACGCCGCCTTGCTGCCATTCTGGCCATCGACGTGGTTGGCTATAGCCGCCTCACGGAGCGCGACGAGGTAGGTACCTTGGCTACACTCAAATCTCGGCGTCGAGAGATCCTTCAGCCAATGATCTCCAAACATCACGGTCGCATCATCAAACTGATCGGGGATGGCGCGCTAATAGAGTTCGGAAGCGCAGTCAACGCCGTAAACTGCGCTGTCGAATTGCAGAAAGCTATGGATATCGCGAATGCAGATGCGGCTGGGGACCGACGCATTGTATTGCGTGCAGGAATTAATCTCGGCGATGTGATGGTGGAGGGCAGCGATCTCTACGGCGACGGAGTCAACGTCGCGGCTCGGCTCGAGAGTCTGTCAGAGCCCGGGGGATTGTGCATCTCAGGAAGTGTCTTCGAGCAGATCAACGGCAAGCTGCCCCATTCATTCGTTTCGTTGGGTCCGCAGACTCTCAAAAACATCGATCGACCGATCCAAACCTATCGGCTCGCGGGCAAGGATCGTGCCGCGGGTGTCGTCTCCGCTGTTGAACTTTCCCTTCCCGTCAAGCCGTCAATAGTCGTCCTCCCCTTTGTGAATATGAGTGCTGACGCCGAGCAGGCGTATTTCGTCGATGGATTGACGGAGGATCTGATTACCGACCTCTCCAAAGTGCCCGAGCTCTTCGTCATCGCCCGGAACTCATCCTTTGCCTATAAGGGCAGATCGGTAGATACCCGCCAGATCGCTCGCGAACTGGGCGTTAAATATGTACTGGAGGGTAGCGCCCGACGGGTGGCGGACCGCGTGCGGATCAATGCCCAGCTCATCGATGCTCCCGCCGGTGGGCACATCTGGGCGGATCGCTTCGATCGGGACCTTGCCGATATCTTCGCGGCACAAGACGAAGTCGTCGGCAAGATTGTGGAGGGGCTCGCCGGCAAGTTGGCCGCGGCAAACCTGAAGGAGCGCTATCGGCCAACTAACCTGGGGGCCTATGATCTCTATCTAAGGGGGCGGGCTGAATGGGCACACTCGACGGAGGCGGGCGTTGCGGCCATTCCATTGTTCGAGCGGGCCATCGCGCTCGATCCTAACTACGCCGATGCCTACCGCTGGTTGGCGATCAGTCAGTGCGAGGCGTGGGTCTTTAGGAACTATCCGATGAATCCCCTTCGTCAACAGTCTATGGCGTCGGCAAGAAAGGCGATTGAACTCGATCCCGAAAATTCTGGCACGCATTGGGTGCTCGCGTTCATACTCCTCCTCGAGCGCCAATGGGATGAGTCTGCCAAAGAGTACGAGATTTCGCTCCGGCTTAATCCGAACGATGCCGATGCTTGGGCAAACTTCGGGGATCTGAAGACCTATGAAGGTCGCGGAGTAGAGGCCATCGCCTGCATCGAGAAGGCATTGCGCCTGAATCCGCGCCCGCCGAGCTGGTATTTCTGGTTACTCGGAGGTGCCCAATCCGCTGCCGGTAAGTATGAGGAGGCAGTGAAGACGCTGAGGAATGATGCAACATATCGAACCGAATCCAGGGTTAATTTGGCGTCGATCCTGGCGCGGCTCGGCAGGTTAGACGAAGCGCGTGAAGAGGCCACGCTGTATCTGGCAACAACCCCTCATTTCAAGATTAGCCATTGGGTGGAATCCCAGCCCTATCGCGACCTAGCCTTGCGAGACATGTACGTCGAAGGCCTTCGTAAGGCTGGCTTTCCGGAATGACTAACTTCTTATTCGACGGAACCACCATGCTCGGAGTCGGCTTGGGCCCTTCTGCCACAAGGCAACGGCAACCGATCATGCAATCGTGCATGATCTAACCATGCGCGTTTATGAGTGAGTCGGTTTTGAGCCGACAGCGAAATGGGGCTTCTGGCGTCCGAAAAACGATAGAGGATGTTCAGCCCGGTGGGCGGACGTTCTCTGACGGCTAGTTGCGCATAGATGCGAGTGCTAAGCTCCCAGTGGGAGGCATCGTGGCGCGCCCGGAACGAAAGCTTGTGGCGGTTTTGGCAGCGGACGTAGCTGGCTACTCGCGTTTGATGGCGGCAGATGAGGCCGGGACTCTCGTCCATTTAAAGGCATTGCGCGCCGAAGTGATCGATCCGAAGATCGCGCAATTCAGGGGTCGGCTGGTCGGCACCGCGGGCGACAGTCTGCTGATCGAGTTTCCCAGCGCCGTCGATGCGTTGCAGTTCGCAGTCGAGACGCAAGAACGCATTTCGGCACGCAACACGGATCTTCCCGAAGACCGGCGCATGGCCTTCAGAATGGGTGTCAACGCCGGCGAGGTTATCCTGGATGAGACGACGATCTACGGTGACTGCGTAAACGTGGCCGCCAGGCTGGAAAAGGTCAGTGAGCCCGGAGGCGTCGTCATTGGACGCAGCGTCTATGATCAAGTGAGGGGAAAGATTCCCTATACGTTCGTCGACCTGGGCCAGCATACGATGAAGAACATTGCCGGGCCTGTGCGTGCCTACCGGGTTCAAACAGAAGAGCGTGATGATCCAGAACCTTCAGCGTCAATTGCTTCAGCGGAGGATTTGCCGCTTCCGTTCAAGCCATCGGTGGCGGTTCTTCCGTTCACAAACATGTCTGCAGACCGCGAGCAGGATTATTTCTCGGATGGAATAGCCGAGGACCTCATCACCGAGCTCAGTCGCAGCCAGAGTCTGTTCGTGATCGCGCGCAATTCCTCGTTCGCTTTCAAGGGTCAATCCGTAAACATCACCGAGGTCGGAAGGAAGCTCGGTGTACGGTACGTCGTCGAGGAAGCGTTCGAAAGGCTGCTGCTCGCGTCAGGATCACTGCGCAGTTGATAGAAGCGGCCACTGGCAATCACGTCTGGGCCGAGCGCTATGATCGAGACCTCGAAGACCTTTTCGCTGTTCAAGACGAGGTGACAGAGAGGATCGCCTGGGCACTGGTCGGCAAGGTTGGCGCTGCTGAGATCGTTCGGACAAGGCAAACGCAAGCGAGCCTCAGCGCATATGACGCGTTCTTGCGCGGCATCGATGCTATGCATCGATTCACCGAGAAGGACACCGTCGCTGGTGTCGAGTTCTTAAAGCTTGCGCTTAGCTTGGATCCTGATTCGGCGCGGGCGCATGCATGGCTCGCGGACGCCTACGCGACCCTCTCCGCTTTCAGAGCGGACGGAGACATGAAGGAGTTGGCCATGCAGTCGGCGCTGCGGCCATCGAACTCGGCGACGCCAGCGGACTGGCAGAAGCGGTCATCGCCGCTCTGCATGGACGGAAAGGGGAGTTCGAGGCCGCCGAGACTCATGGACAACGCGCGCTCGCGTTGGGCCAGACAAACCCGGAGGTAATCGTCTGGGTCGGGTACATCTGCCTCTGGAGCGGTCAACTCACAAAGGCCCGCGAGATCGGTGAATGGCTCAGGCGGCTGAGTCCACTCGAACATCGCGATGTCCACGAGCTACTCGCATACGCTTACTATCTGCTCGGTGAATATGGGGCCTCGATGGATTCGTTCCGCCGTTGGGACAACAACAACAATCAACGCGGGTTTGCCAATCTGGCTGCGTGTTTGGGACAGCTCGGACGCATCGAGGAGGCAATATTGGCCTGGAGCAGGTGCCTCGAGCGCAAGCCTGGTTTCACTCTAGTCGACTACAAGCGAGGCTCTCCATATCGCCGTCAGGAGGACGTGGAGCACTGGCTAGATGGCCTGAGGAAAGCAGGCATTATGGGTTGAAGGGTGACGACGCAGCAGCCGCGCCGCCACGACACGTGATCCGGCCCTCAACGGCCTTTCTGCACCTCGACTATCTCGTCCGCCGGCAATGGGTCGCCGTTTGATCGCGGATCCGTTCAGTTTCGCGCGCGGAAGGAACGGCAGCTTTGCGCCTCAAGCCGGTTATAGAAAACGGTATTGCCGTCCTCCGAAACCGGACGTTACGTATCAATCGGATCGCATTCTCGAACCTTGCCGACGATCGCGGATAGCGTACGGTGCGGGTGTCGGCAGGATCGCTGTCATTGGGATATTCCAGGGCGCTCAGGCGCCGGCGGCAATTAGTTCTATCAAATGGGGCCTGCCGACCCCGGCAGCAGCCGCGATAAGCTGACCGCTTCCGGCAATTGCCACAGATCTGACCTCCGATGGCAGCCGCAGTCGGGCGATCTCAGCACCCGTGGCCACATCCCAGAGCCGAACCGTCCGATCATCAGACCCAGTAACGAGGCGGGTCCCATTTGGGGAGAAGGCCACGCTAGCGACTTCTCCCCCATGGCCTTCGAGACAGATAGCCTCGGCTCCTGTTGCCGTGTCCCAAATCCGCGCCGTCTTGTCCCAGGACCCGGTGGCGAGGCGCATTCCGTCCGGGGAGAAGGCGATACTTGCGACCGGACCCTTGTGGCCTTCAAGCCTTAGGTTGACCGCCCCGTTCGCGACCGTCCCTATGCCTCGTGCAATTATTTCGCCGGTCGCCAGATTCCACACCCGCGCCGTCCCGCTCCAATCTCTGACAGTGAGGTATCTGCCATCCGAGGAGAAGGCGACGCTTCTGACCCCGTCCACATGGCCTTCGAGTCGGGCGATTTCCGCGCCTGTAGCCACATCCCAGACCCGTGCCGTCTGGTCGTCGGACCCGGTGGCGAGACGGGCGCCATCTGAGGAGAAGGCCACGCTGGTGATCTCCCCCATATGGCCTTCGAGCCGGATGGTTTCCGCGCCCGACGCCAGATCCCAAATCCGCGCGGTCCCGCCCCGAGACGCGGTGGCGAGACAGTTTCCGCGCGGCGAAAAAGCCACGGTCTTTACCCAACTGCGGTGTCCCCTTAGCAGGGCGATTTCCGCGCCTGTAGCCACATCCCAGACCCGCGCCGTCTGGTCATCGGAGCCAGTGGCGAGGCGCGTCCCGTCCGGGGAGAAGGCCACGCTAGCGACCCCTGCCCCATGGCCTTCGAGCAAGCTCTCTGCCCCTGTTGCAACGTCCCAAAGCCGCACAGTCGCACCGGACCACTTGGCGACGTGTGCCCCATTCGGGGATACCTCCCGGAAGCTGTCATAGGCTTTAAACCCTGACCCACTCGCCAAATCCCACATCTGCGTCGTTCCGTCGCTGAACCCGGTAGCGATGCGAGCCCCGTCCGGAGATAACGCCACGCTGAGCGGTGAGACGCTAGGACCGGCGAACCGGGCTATCTCCGCACCCGTGGCTACCTTCCAGATCCGCGCCCCGTAGCCGTAGGTCGCTGTGGCAAGGCGCGCACCATCTGGGTGAAAGGCCACGCTCGGGACATCGCCCCCCTGCTTCTCAAGCCTTGCAATCTCCGAACCTGTCGCCACGTCCCAGACCCTCGCAGTCCGGTCGTCAGACCCGGTGGCGAGGCGCGTTCCGTCCGGGGAGAAGGTCACAGCCGTCACCCAATCGTCATGGCCTCTGAATCGACTCACCTCTTTCAGCGAAGCCACATTCCAGAGCCGGGCGGTCCCGTCATATGACCCTGCAGCGAGACTTAACCCATCCGGCGAGAAAGCTACGCTTGTCAGCAAGCCTCGATTGCCTTCGAGCTGGGCGACCCGTGTCGCTGCAGAGTCCCACAGCCGCACCGTCCGGTCATCCGAACCGGTGGCAAGGCGTCTTCCATCTGGGGAGAAGGCGATGCACCTGACGCCGCCCCCGTGACCTTCGAGCCGGGTCATCTCCGCGCCGGTCACAGTGTTCCAGAGCCGCGCGGTCCCGTCATGGGAGCCGCTCGCGAGAAGCGTTCTCTCAGGGCAGAAGGCTACGCTAGAAACGCCGTAGCCATGACCTTGGAGGCATATGATCTCAGCACCCGTTTCCACGTCCCAGACCCGAACGGTCTTGTCCCAGGACCCGGTCGCAAGGCGAGCTCCGTCCAAAGAGAAGGCGACGCCCATAACCCCGGCTGCATGGCCAAGTCTAGTAATCTCTACACCACTCGACGCGTCCCAGACCCGAGCCGTCTCGTCACTGGACCCGCTAGCGAGCCGCTTCCCGTCCGGTGAAAAGACCACGCAGCAAACTAAGGCCCCGTGACCGTCGAGTCGCTGGACCTCCGCACCCGTTTCCACGTCCCAGATCCGCACCGTCTTGTCCCAGGAGCTCGTGGCGAGGCGCGTCCCGTCACCAGAAAAGGCGACGCTCCAAACGGGGCCCTTATGGCCTTCGAGTCGTAGAATCTCCGCACCCGTTCCCACGTCCCAGATCCGAGCCGTGTTGTCCCTGGAGCCGGTGGCGAGGCGCGTCCCGTCGTCGGAAAAGGCGACGCTGCGACACCCCTCGAACCGAGCGATCTCCCTTCCTCTCGCGACGTCCCAAAGCCACGCCATTGTATCCTCGGACGCCGTGGCTAGGTGCTTCCCATCCGGGGAGAAGGCGATACTGGTCACACGAGACTCAGTTCGAAGGCGCATGAGCTCGGCTGGAGAGTCGGCTGGAGAGTCGGTTATTGGGATCGGAACGAGCGCCGGCACCCGCAGGTCCCGGCGCCACGCCTTAAGAGCTGCACTGGTTCCCGGCGTTTTCGCTACGTTACCCAGAAGTTGTGGAATGACCTGATCAGGACCGTCGATCGCGAGATCCTGTCCAACAACGGCAAGCAACCGGCCCACACCTCGAGACACTTCACCGCGCCCTAACTCGGCGTAAGTGCTGACGAGGCCGGTCGCCCCCTCGCCCGCGGCAATACCGGCCGCCAACCGGGCTTCTATCCAGTTAACATCGGAGAGGAGTGCTTCAAGCCTTGCGTCTTCTCCCGCTCCCGCGAGATGTATCGGAAGATGCTCCAGTGCGTAGGGAACAGCCTTGAGGCCGCGCCAGTCTCGAGCGGCCAGGTCCCCTATGACGTCAGCGACTTCTCTATCAAGCACGCGGAGCCGGTGCGCTCCCAGTCGCTCGCGCAGACGGGTGCGCACGACGTCGTGCAATCTGAACACGCCACGTGCAGAATCGTAGCGCTCAACGAACGAAAGGTCCCGGAGCCGTAGGAGGAGGTCCTCGGCGTCAAGCGCAGCGAGGCCACCAGTCCGCTGCCACAGGCGAAACACCAGCGGCACCGGGATGTCCTGATCCTCTGCAAACACGCCGAACTCCTCGAGTCGTGTGGTCGCCTCGGTGCCTTCGCGATATTCCAGCGCCTCAATGCTCAAGTCCAGGGACGCCGCAGCGGCCGCATTGCGTTCGTCAGGATTGCGCGCATCGAACGCGCCGATCCCCTTTGCCGCCCACGCCTCCTCAACTGCGGCCAGAGCCTTGTCGAGTGGATGCCCCGCCTCGAGCCGGCGGGCGATGCGACCTTGCGCGAGCCGCAGCAACAGCGGCCATTCTCCGAGTGCAGCGGCGAGGCGACCCAGCCGGTCGCGCATGGATGCTGCGATCGCTGCGGGTTCGAGGCCGTGAGCCAGCATCGCCATGGCCTCGCCAGACTTCATCGCATCCACAGGCACCATAGTCATCCGGCCGCGGCCCCTGGGGAGGACTGCAGCGTCGCGAGTGGTCACGAGCCGGGCGCAGAGCTCCCCCCCGACGAGGAATGGCTCGAGATCGCGTTGGCGCCAGACGTCATCGACAACGATTAGGCAGTGGCGTTGCTCGAGCGCCTCTCGCCAGCGAGCAACCGCCAGATCCGGGTCGGTCTCGAGAGGCGCGGCGGGGTTGAGCGCGCGCGTGAGGGTGTTGAGCCGGCCGGTGACGTCACCCGGCGACTCGCCGAGCGTGGTCCAGAGGATGCCGTGGAAGAACGCCTCGCCGATGTCGTCGTCGTGAGCGAGCCTGGCGGCGAGCGATGTCTTGCCGTAGCCGCCGGCACCCCGCAGCGCCGCGGTGATCGCCACCGCGTCACCCTTGCCGTCGATAAGCGCGCGCTTCACACGCTCGTACTCCTCGGGGCGGTCGACAAAGCCCGGCGGAGGCTCCGGCGCAAGGAAGGGTACGCGCGGCTGGCCGCTCGCCCCCTCGAGAATGCGGATCAACTGACGCCATTGCTCGTCGACGTCGGGGTCAAGCGCATGAGCTCGGGCAAGCGCGCGCGGCAACTTCACGAAATCTGGTCTGTTGCTCGCGTCGACCACCGGCGTAACCCTAACGCCCTCCTGGCGGGCGAGCCGCCACTCGCGGCGAACAATCTCCGAATCGACGGCCTTTGGACTCAAGACTAGGACGAGGTGCTCCACCTCGGGCCGGCGGAGAAACCCCGCGATTTGCTCCCACCAGTCATTCCCGCCTTCCATATCGGCCAAGTCCTGCCAGACCGCCAAGCCAGCCTCGCGAATACGGTCATGCAATTTCCGGGCAAAGGCGTGCCCGTCTGACCGTGCATAGCTTACAAAGATCCGGGGCGCGTCCGTCATTGTCTAGGTCGCTAGAAGGGGTCGGGCCAAGCAGGAAGCATGGAATATCGAAGGTTTATATTGAATCCACCCCAACGGGCAACCAAAGGCACTGCGGGCAGACATTTCGGGCACATAGTTTACCTCGTTATAAGGGACCTATGCGTTCCAAGGTGACTTCGCATCGCCCCATTGAGCGATTTAACCGCATCAAAACACACAATGATCTTGGGTCGGGTGCCGTCGACTTTCTGATGGACGTCACCTGAAACCGGACCGTCTCCTTTCGGCCCAACTCCGGTCATTCGAGAAACCGGCGGCGACGACCGCTTCCGCTTAACGGTCCTTCTGAGCCGCGACCACTGCACGCCGTTTAATTAGCCACAACGTCAGCACGAGCGGCCTGCCAGCCAATTGCCGGCTTTTGACGGACTTTCTATGGCTAGCAGGCATCCCTATTGACGACAGGTCAACTTCGACAGAACACTGGATTTGATCGTCGCAAGTCGGAGGCTACAGTGTCTGAGGATCATTCAGGCGGATCGGCGCGATACACCGCGAGCTGCACCGCCATCTTCCGTCCGCGCCAGAACTGCGGGTGAAGGCGCTGGAAAGTCTTTTGGTCGAAAAGGGATTGCTCGACCCAAATACCGTCGATGCGTGGATCGAGGTTTACACCGAGCAGATCGGTCTGAGCATGCCCAGCAGTTCAGTATTGTGCCGGCTAAGGCGCCAAGGTGGCAAACACGAAGAGGTGTATTGAGCGCGTGTGCCACGCTTGTGTTTTTGCTGTGTGCTGCAATCGTTTGGTGGGTGCTGAGGTAAGTGTGGGCATGGTCGCGTGATGCGAACCCGTCGCTTGGAGAATACCGCGAGCCGACGACGTCTTTGTGGTGGCGATGTGCCGGACATGGATACCGGACTGCACGACCGGATGGTCATAGACACGAAACACGCGGCGAGGGGGCCGTTGGATCATCGTACGCTCACCCCGGCTCGCTGGGACGCCGCGGCCTAAGTCGCCAAGTCCACGATATCGCGCGGCCATCTTTCTGAATGAGGCGTACGATGATCCGTGACGATTCGATAGTAAGGGAGGAACAAAATGCCAATCGGAGCAGCAGTGGAGTACCTGCATAAGTTGCGCAGAGAGGCGATCCATGCGGAAGCGGGCAATGTAAAAGGGCTCACGCGTCATTTGCAGATGAACATTGGGAAGTCGCGGGATCTTTTGGAAACGACGGAGGCCACGGATGCTGCTCTGGCTCACCTTCTGGGGGCGGGGAACGCGCTTATTTGGGAGCTTGCGCCTATTTCAAAACAGACCGCTGAGCTAAGGAAAGACAAGATTGCTGATTTAAGGCACGCCTTTGTAACGGCGTTAAACATCGCTGTTGAGGAGGTTAGAAAGGCGAAGCCAAAAGCCTAGGCCACGCTCTGCTTCCAAAGCTCACACTGGCCGGAGTTCAAACCCCGGTCGGCCAACCAACATCGATGTCAATTGCGACCAGACCGTCTTCGTCTGTGCTGCTGTAATCTGGGTGGGGACGTGAGGGGGCTGAGTACAGCCGCAACCATCGAAGCGTCTTCAACTGAGAACGGAACACGACGCTCACACGTCCACGCCGGCTTTGCGAAACCCCTCGAGCCACAGTTCACGGTCTTCGGCCAGCGCGCACATGCCTGCACAATTGCGGGCGAATGCCGGAATATCGAAACCTGTCGGTGCCTCGCCTAGAATTGCTTTTGCCTCATCGATCCTCCCCAGTTGGGAAAGGCACATCGACTGAAGCAATCTTACATAGAAAGGTGCGCCGTTAACTGTTTTGTAGGTCTTAAGGGCTCCTTCAAAGTCACGCATTAGATACTGTACGTCTGCCAAGATAACCGTCCATCCCGGCGGCACGCGTGGCTCAGCCCGATATACACGTTCAATTATTTCCCGTGCGCGATTGTGTTCGCCTATGAAGGCGAGAACTAGTGCGCGTGTGGCGGCCGTGGAGATGTCACGCGGATTGAGTAAACTTGCACTATCAGAGTATCGTCTTGCATTGTCTCCATCACCGAGCATTAGGTACGCAGCTGCTACCTGTTCAAGCACGTAGGCGTCTGTCTTGTCGGCAGCGATAGCTCTTTCAGCGTATCCGCGAGATAGTTCGGCGACTTTCATATGAGTGCCACGTGCGGATCCGGTGAATCTTCTATAGCCATACAGGCCACTCAACATGGCCAACGCTCTCGCATATTGAGGATCAACTTTGATCGCCTGATTCAGGCAGCTTATAGCATCCTCCTCATCGCCATTTCTCGAAGCCTGCCTGCCGCGCAACCACAAACTATAGGCGGTGGTGCTTGTCGTCGGATTTCGCTGCCGAGCTTTGCTTGCTGCTTCATCTAGATTGTAAAAAAGCCGACCAAGAATAGCATCAACGATCTCGTCCTGAACTTGAAATATGTCTTCAATTTTCCGATCGAAGTTTTCTGCGAACGCATGAGTCCCAGTTTGAACGTCAATGAGTTGAACTGTAGCACGGACCCTGTTGCCGGCTTGCCGAATGCTTCCCTCGATCACAAAATCAGCCCGAAGCTTGCGGCCTATCTCCGCCACGTTTATGGACCGATCCTTAAACAGAGCTGTCGTGTTACGTGCAATCACTGACAGATGTTGATAGTGGGAAAGCTCCGTGATTATGTCCTCGGTTATTCCATCCGAGAAATAGTCTTGTGCTGGGTCGCCAGACATATTTGCGAACGGCAATACCGCCACCGTCGTACGCTCGTTGCCCCTTAGGGATTGGGCTTCTTGGACTCCTTCTGCGTCCCTGGGCCTGATGCGATAGGCGCGAATTGTCCTGGATATATTCTTGAGGGAGCTTTCCCCAATATCCTCGACTGAAATCTCGAGCTTTCCTTGAATCGCGTCGTACATTTGGCCCGAAATGCAAATACCTCCCGGCTCGGACAGAGTTTCAAGCCGAGCTGCGATGTTAACACCGTCACCGTAGATATCCGACTCGTCCTCTATGATGTCTCCTAGGTTAATGCCTATCCGCAATCTGATCCGGTTAGCATCTGCTAGCATTTCATTTGCCTTGGCCATGCGGAGCTGAAGTTCGAGCGCACAACTCACCGCATTTACCGCGCTTGCAAATTCGGCCAGGATTCCGTCACCCATGAACTTGACAATTCGACCTGCGTGCTCTCGAACGGCGGGCACCACGATCTCTCTTCGCCGTTCCTTGAGCACACCAAGAGTGCCGAGTTCATCCGCCTCCATGAGGCGGGAGTAACCAACCACGTCGGCCACTAGGATGGCAGCCAAACGGCGCTGCGCAGAGTTTCCCACCACTGCCGACCAACCTCTTCGATCCCATCGCCCCCAACCAATCTACAACTCGGCGCAAATGTCTGCCAGAAACTTGCCTCAAGACGGTCGAGCAGGCTTTTGGCGCGCGCCGATCGCCTTCCCACCGTGCATTCTGCACCTACCGTTCGACTGAACAGGGGTTGAGGAACCGATCGGGAAGGATGTCGTCCCGACCAGGCGGGGCTGCGATTGGCTTGGAGCCGACGAAAGGTGCAGGGAAGCCCATCAGCGTTTCCTCATCATCTTCTTGAGCTCGGCCTGCATCCGGCGGCGTTCGGCGCGGTTCCCCTGACCGCTGGTGGCGGCCTTGGAGAACTGCTCGATTTCCTGGCGTTCGAGGCGACCCGGCGATTGCATCTGGTCGAAAGAGCGGCGGTTCCCGTCGCGGAAGGCCAAGTGCATAGGCGTTGATGAACGTCGGGTCCTGGCTGAGCTCACCGATGATGGCCAGCTCGATAGCCGACCAGTCGCGCGACATGACCAGGTGCTCGTCGTCATCGCCTTCGAAGAAGCCACGGACGTACGTGCTCTCGCCACGCTTGGCGAGCTGCATGGCGTTCGGGTCCTCACAGGCCATGCGCCGGGAAGCCAGCATGGAGGTGAACCGATTTCGGGTGGAGTACGACGTTCCTTGGGTAAATCCGCACCAACTGTAAGTCGGAAACCCAAAGGTCAGAGCGACGTAGCCTCATACCGGAAGCGGCAGAGCGTATGTTTCTGTTTTGTTACGAGAGAGCCAGGGACTGAGTATGGTAGAGAAGCGGTGCTTCGAACTTCCGCGGTGACGCTAGCGAGGTCGATGCTCATGCGGACCACAATGTCCGCTCTTCGCGATTGGCAAACTGAAGCTGCCATTCTCCTTTCGGCCCCAGATGAGACGTTTGGTACCTTGTGCTGAGGGATGCCCGTTCCGATCGACGAAACATTCCACCACCCATCGCAGACCTTTATTTGGTGGGATGGGAAGGTCTTGGACGTGTCGCGAGTGCCGGCTATGGAGCGTGGGCTCGTGGCACCTGACTGCTGTCCCACTGTCCCACGCTCTAGGGCGCGGGACAGTGGGACAGCCGTGATTCACGCATATCCCAGTGGCGTCGTGGTCGGTGAAGACGGTCAGAGCTTCGATACCGGCAAGCACGGGGAACTTCGCAATTCCGCCTGCCGACAAAGCCGCCCACATCGGCCGGAAGCCCATGGCCATGCAGGCCAGTGCGGTCTCGATCCCCTCGGTGACATGGAGGCCGATGCTCACGTTCTCGTCCGCGGAGAGCTTCACGCAGGCGCCGGCGGCCCGGCCCAGCATCTTCTTGGGGTTTCCAAGACCTGGGACTTCCGCCTTGCCCCTGCCATCCGGCTTCAGGGCGGTCCTGTGCACGCCGCAGAGCTCATTCGTGCGGATGTCGACCATCCCAGTCAGCATTGACGGCAGCCGCACGGTGGTTCCGTCCTGAAGCCGGAAAGGGCAGGCACCGAGGAACCGGAGGGCATGGCCGTCCAGGACTTCATGGGCAAGCCCGAGCCCGCGGTCGAGCAGGTAGACCGCCGCGAGTGTGCCGTCTATGGGCACTGCCTCCCGCCACAGCCTGTGTGCGATATCGATGCGAGAGCGGTCGCACAAGGGGTTGGTCGCCGGCGACGGCCGGGACAATTGTGCGTTCAGACGGTGGTGTCCGCTACCCGGAATGCCGAGCATATCCCGGACATGGTCACGGCAAATACGCCAGTCGTCGTCTGCAAAACTGTTGACCCGGAAACCGTCGGCGGCGTCAGAATCGAGCATCACCGACATCGACCTGTCCGCGCGCGAATGGCCCGGGCCCGGCGCGACGATGCGGCATGGGCCGATGACGTCGCCGCCGAGCGCTTTTGCAACTGCGGCGGTCATCATGATGCGCCTCCCGCAATCTCGGCGAGCCGCGTGAAATAATCCTGCGCTGATTGCTCTTCAGCTCTGGCGACGGCGAGCGCGTCGGGCGGCAGCAGATTCTCAATCTCGGTTCTGAGGATGCTGCGCAGGATGCCGGCGGGCATCGCCTCCGCCTCGACCGTCTCCATGATGTGCGGGGAACGGAGGCGGGCTTTCGTGCGGCGATCGCGTTTTATCGTGCCTGCACGATAAATTGTGCTCATGCTTGCCTCCCCGACGAGAAAGCGAGTTCGGCGATCACAAGCGCCAGCGAGATCGACACTGCGTAGTGGGCGACAATGCGCTGAACTTGAAGATCGATCACGCTCGGCGTATAGCCCGAGACGTCAATCCTGCCAGGAAGCATGGTGACATCGGCTCGGTGAGCGACTGACAGCATTGCCGGGTCTTTACGTTTGTAAGACATCGGCGGTCACTCCCACGAGCCGATGATCGACGAATGGGTCTCGGCGCGCCGCCGGCGTTCATAGGCTTCCACATCGGTAACTGCATAGACAACCTTGCCGCCAATTTTGATGTAGTTCGGACCCGTCTTGCGCCACCTCCACCTCTCCAATGTGCGCTCGCTTATGCGCCAGCGATCGGCCAGTTCAATCTGTGTGAGATGGGGGGACATGATATTCTCCGATTGCGATGTCATTCGCTGGAGAACGTGCACCTTGCACCCCGTCAGTGTCCCCTGACGCAGATCGGACGGAGGGCTGACAGCACTGACGCGAGAAGCCGTAATGGAGCGCACCATACAGCGAGAGCAAACTTCTCATTTTCTTGCCAAACGGCGGTCGCCACTGCCAATGCGCCGGCCTTCAGTGAAAAACGGTGTCGCCTACTACCTTTTGAAATTCAAACTGAGACGCTACCGATCGTGTTGGGCTTGGACACGTAGCCGATACATGCCGCGACGGTCATCGATGAGAAGCCGCCAGCTCGGTTCGGTGTGCCGCCGGAATAGATCGCCAATGCTGCGAGTGGCGGCACCCGCCCGATGCAACAGGATTTTCCCGTTGCGCCAAGGGTTGTCAGTCAGGCTCGCCTGGTGAAGCTGGCGGACGACCGCTGCCTGCAGGCCGACGAACCGGAACTCGGTCGTGCCAATGCAGACGACGGTGTAGTCCTCGTTCGCGGTGACAATGGTTCCCCGAGGTTCGCCGTCACCTTGAACCGATGACGACTGAGCTTCGGGTCTATCCTCCTCCGTGACGGGGCTTAGCGGGGGCGCCCCTGGCGCTATGCGGATCCCAGTCAATTCGACACCGCCGCCCTTCGCGCGTCCCGAGCTGATATCCGTAATTCGAAGGCTCTTCCACGCGTCGGTTGGAATCGGCCTCACCACGCCAAATGGAAACGTCTCGCGCACGTAGGCCGTCAGCTTGCCTGCCTGAAGCTGTGACCTGAGCTCTCCCAAAATCCGCTCCCAAGCCTGTCTCATTGCCGCCTCGGCTTCCTTGATCCGAGCGGCCGGTCGGTTGGCGGCGACGGCCTGTGGTCCGTGGACGTATTCGGAGTATCTAACGCTCCTCCTTGGGAGTTCTCGGCGGGCCTTCGCCGCTCGCTCACAAGCCTGTAACAGCGCAGACGGCATGAAGCTCCGAAGGGCCTGCTTCATCGCAACGGCTGTCGCAGGGAACTCATTGGAATTGGCCTGATAGGTCATCTGTGGCTCCAGGCGGCCTGCCGGCAGAGCGACGCTATTCTTCGCTGGATTACCCACGATCACAATTCTTTTCGCCGCATTCCACCGCAATTCGCTGGGTGCTGGAGTGGTTCGTTTTGACGGTTAAATCTTGGTCACCAAGAACAACCGGATTCGAACGATGTCGAGTAGTCCCAACCCTCTCCTGCCTGTTCGGATGAGTGCTTCGGAACGTCTCAGCGAGGCGGCGGAAACCCTGGCGGCCGGCGTCATGCGTCTGCGAGCACGACAGTCAAGCAGACTATCTGGCGAGCGGGAGAATAGTTTCGTGGACTTCACCGCCAACCAGAGCGGTCATGCAGCCGCACTCGAACCGGCGGAGAATGGAGCATGACGGACGCGGTGATCGGCAGGCTGGCAGCCATCAAGACGATGGACATCGTTGCCCTGAAGGGAATGTGGCGGGAGCTCTTCGCCGCGGAGCCACCGCCCTACAATCGCAAGTTCTTGGAGAGCAGGCTGGCCTACCGGGTGCAGGAACTCGCCTATGGCGGGCTGAAGCCGGAGACGCTGAAGCGGTTGGCCGCACTGGCCGAAGACCTAGGGTCCCGCTCGAACGGACGTGGTACCCGCTCTGAAATCGACCTGTCGTCGGCACCAGGCTGATGCGCGAATGGAAGGGTGTCGAGCATTCCGCGACGGTGCTGGCCGACAGCTACGAATATGATGGCAGGCCGTATAAATCGCTCTCGGCAATCGCCCGGGCGATCACCGGCACCCGGTGGAACGGCTGGCTGTTCTTCGGGCTGCGCTGTCAGAAGGGAGCAGACCGATGAAGGCCGCTGCCCCAACCTCGAAGCCGATTGTTCGAAAACTGCGCTGCGCGGTCTACACGCGCAAGTCCTCGGAAGAGGGCCTCGACATGGAATTTAACTCGTTGGACGCTCAGCGCGAATCCTGCGAAGCCTACGTTGTCAGCCAGCGGGCGGAGGGCTGGGTGCTGGTGCCGGATCGCTACGACGATGGCGGTATCTCCGGCGCCACGCTGGAACGGCCAGGCCTCAAGCGGCTGCTACGCGATGTCGAAGCCGGTCTGGTCGATGTCGTTGTTGTCTACAAGATCGACAGGTTGTCTCGGTCGCTGATGGACTTTTCCAAGCTGGTCGATGTGTTCGACGCCAACGACGTCACCTTCGTGTCAGTTACCCAGTCATTCAATACGACCACCTCCATGGGTCGGCTGACGCTGAATATCTTGCTTTCGTTCGCGCAGTTCGAGCGCGAGGTAATCGGTGAGCGCATCAGGGACAAGTTCGCTGCATCGCGCAGGAAGGGCATGTGGATGGGTGGCAACGTGCCATTCGGCTACCGGGTTGAGAATCGGAAGCTGCTCATCCAAGGTGAAGAGGCAGCCATTGTCCGCTCAATCTTTGAGCGATTCCTGCAGGTAGGCTCCGCGACCATTTTGGCGCGAAGCCTGAATGCGGAGGGCCTCAGGCGCAAGAACGGGAAGGCCTTCGACAAAGGCCTTCTCTACAAGTTGCTGAGCAACCGGGTGTACATCGGCGAGGCCGTCCACAAGGGCACGAGCTATCCCGGCGAGCATCAGCCAATCATCTCGCAAGATCTCTGGGACAAGGTCCGCTCGATCATTGCCGAG
>NZ_JBFUCU010000038.1:0-23030 GCF_056405075.1 Mesorhizobium sp. P2_A12 | reverse complement strand
CTGCCGGAAGGCACCGAGATGGTGATGCCGGGCGACAACATCACGGTCGATGTCGAGCTGATCGTGCCGATCGCCATGGAAGAGAAGCTGCGCTTCGCCATCCGTGAAGGCGGCCGCACCGTCGGTGCCGGCATCGTCGTCACCATTAAGGAATAACGGACCCCGCCATCCGCCGGGTCAGGGTCGAGACAAAAAAGGGCGGTCCTTTGGGCCGCCCTTTTTTCGTTTGCTCGGCGGTCGCGTGTTGTCGGCCGAACCCTGTTGCAAGCCTCTGGACCTCGTCTAGGATAGCTTGCATGGCGGGGCTTCTCCAAATGGTTCCAGGGCGCCTTTTACATCGTCGGGCTTTGTGGTCGCTGCGGCTGATCTGCCTGCTGGCGTCGCTTGTCGTGGGGCATGCCGCCTTTGCGGCGGATACGGCGCCGGATCTCGGTCCGACGATGCGCTTCGTCGTCGTCCGCAGCAACGCACCGGGCTGCGAGCCGATCTGCCCGGAATGGATCTCCGCCGAAGGCTCGATAGAAGCCCGGACGCCGGTTCTGTTCAAACGCATGCTCAAAACGCTTGGCGGCCGAGATCTGCCGATCGTCGTCGATTCTCCCGGCGGCAATGTCGAGGCGGCGCTCACGCTTGGCCGGCTGATCCGCAAGAACAAGCTCGATATCGCTGTCGGCAAGACCCGGTTCGACGGCTGTCTGCCTGATGCGAAGGACTGCGCGCAAAACGAAGGCAGGGGCGCCCGCTATTTCGGCGATGCCTACGCCAGCGGCGCCATGTGCAATTCCGCCTGTCCGCTGATGTTTGCCGGCGGTATCAGGCGGTTGGTCGGTGAATCGGCCTATCTCGGCGTCCATCAGATCACCACGACCTATATCCGCACGAAACTGCAATATCGCACCACCTATCGGATCGTGGGCGGCAAGAAGAAGGTACTCAGCACAAGGATCGTCAGCCGAAAGAGTGCCGGCAGCTACAAGACCTACGAAATGAGCAAGGCGGTGGAGAAAAGGCTGGCGGCCTATCTCGACGGGATGGGCGTCGGGCCGGGCGTGCTCGAAACGATGAAGGACACCCCGGCCAGCGCAATCCACCAACTGGAAGTGCAAAACATGCTTCGGATGAAGATGGTCACCAGCCTGGATTCCGTCGACATGCTGACCGCGGGAACCATCTGCCGCTCCACTCCATTGCCCGGAAATTGCCGGGTAGTGCCGGCTCAGGCAGACAAGGCCACGCGGCCGGCCGCTGCCGAGGCGGCAAAAGTAGAGCCCGCCGCCGCCGCGCCGACCGAACCCGAAACCGTCCAGCAGGACAATGTCGCCGACATGCGCTTCGTTCTGGTGCGCGGCAAGAGTTTACTCTGCGATCCCGATTGTCCGGAGTGGATCGCAGCGGAAGGCAGGATTACCGCCAAGACGCCACAGAAGCTGCGCGAACTGCTTGGCACCCTGGGGGATCGGCGGCTGCCCGTCGTGATCAACTCGCCGGGAGGTGACCTTTCCGGTGCTCTTGCCGCCGGGAGGCTGATCCGCGAACACAAGCTCGACGTGGCGGTCGCACGCACGGAGTTCATGGAATGCGAGCCGGAGAAGCCGGGCTGCATGGCCCAAGACGGCGTCTATGTCGGGCTCACGAGTGATGCGTTGGGCGAATGCGACGCAGCCTGTCCGATCATGCTTGCGGGCGGTGTCAGACGTCTGGTCGGCCCCCATGCGCGCTTGAGCCTGCGGTCGCTGGACCTGGACCAGCAGGTCAAGACCTACCTCGAAGAGATGGCGGTTGGGCCTGACCTGTTTGCTGCGACAAAGCTCCGTTCGAGCCAACGGCAGCTCGACCCCAGGAAGATGCTCAAAGTCGGGCTGACGACAGGGCCTCAATCGGCGGATGAATTGACGGGCGCTTCCATCTGCAAATCGGCCCCGAAACCAGGCAATTGCCGCCTGGTATCGGCGCCCAAACTCCAGGCCGACGCGCCCACCAAATCATAGTTTTCGGCGGCACGGTCGAGCAGACTGGCTGTCGAGGCAGGTTGAGCCGTGCCCGATAGTTCCGCTATCGTCATCTGGCATTGCCATCTCTGGCACTGCTTGAGGGGCTGGTGGAGGAAAAGGAAAGTGAGCCAGGACGTCCCGACATTGTACGAATGGGCCGGCGGCGCCGAGGCGCTGAACCGCCTGACGGAAACCTTCTACGACAAGGTGCTTCGCGACCCGGTCGTCGGGCCTGTGTTCAGGACCATGTCGCCGGACCATCCCGCCCATGTTGCGGCGTTCGTCGGCGAGGTTTTCGGCGGACCGAAAACCTACAGCGAAAAGTTCGGCGGCCACCGCGAGATGGTCATGCACCATCTGGGCAAGCATCTGACGGAGGAGCAGCGCCGCCGCTGGATCAATCTCCTGGCTGATGCCGCCGACGCGGTCGGCCTGCCCGACGATCCTGAATTCCGCTCGGCCTTCATGGGCTACGTCGAATGGGGTTCGCGGCTGGCGAAGATGAACTCCAATCTCGGCGAGACCTGCGATCCCGAGACGGAGCCGATGCCGGCCTGGGGCTGGGGGGTGCCGGGCGGGCCGTACAGACCGCCGGAAACAAAGTAGCCTCCACGCGCAGGGAGGGGACCGGGCCGATGCTGGAAGATATGAAGATCGTGCGCTGGCATGAGTGGGATGGGCCCGGGCTCGAACACCTGCTGCTGCAGGAGCGGGCAGGGGTGGTTTCGGCTGACTCCGTCGTGATCTGTTCCGGGCAGACGCCTTTTGCCGTGCGCTACCGCATCGCCTGCAACGAGAACTGGCATGCCAGGAGTGTCATGGTCGACGTGATCGGCAGTGGCCAGACACTTGTCCTTGCCGCCGACGGCAATGGTCGCTGGACCGGGGACGGCCTGCCGATGCCCGAGCTCGACGGCGTTGTCGACCCTGATCTCACCGTCACGCCGTTCACCAACACGCTGCCGATCCGGCGCTTGCGGCTTTCGACAGGACAAAGTGCCGAGATCACCACGGCCTTCATCGATTTCCCGGCCCTCACCGTCGTCGCCAACCCGCAGCGCTACACATGCCTCGAAGAGGGCAAGCGATATCTCTACGAATCCCGCGCCAGCGACTTCAAGCGGGAGCTAGAGATCGACCGAGACGGGCTGGTCGTCAGCTATCCCGATTTCTGGCGCAGGGGTTAAGGCGCGTTTGCTTGCAAACCACTCTTTACAGAGCGTGCGGAAGCTTTTAGGAAGCGCCTGCTGCGCCGACATGCGCGCACGATACGGGCATAGCTCAGTTGGTAGAGCGGCGGTCTCCAAAACCGCAGGTCGTAGGTTCGAGCCCTGCTGCCCGTGCCATTTCTCGAAATGGCACTCAACGCGATATTTCGCCATTTCTCGAAATGGCTGTCAAAACGATATTTCGCGGCTGGCCTTTGAAAATCGGCGACCCGCTTGCCATATTAGAGCGATTGGGGCATAAGGGCGCCATAGCCGGGACGGAACGACTGGATGGTTCCGAGGCGGCGTTTGGTCATAAAGCGGACACTTGCCACTTGCGTGGATCAAGAATCGGTTTTATGTAGACGAAACAGACACGCGACGCGTGGAGCTGGGAAGCCGGCTTTACGCGTCTGATTTGCATGGGCGAAATGATTGCGCTGATTCGGCGCGAAAACAGGCTCATGCGGCACGTCCCGGCCAGCGGGATCATCCAGGGGACCCGGCCAACGGGTCTTGAAGACAGAGCGGCATATGGCTTCGAAAACCACAAATCCTTTCGTCTTTCTCCAGCAGGTTCGCGCGGAGACCGCCAAGGTGACTTGGCCGTCGCGGCGCGAAACGATGATCTCGACGGTCATGGTCCTCGCTTTCGCTGTGATCGCGATGATCTTTTTCTTCACCGCCGATCAGCTCATGGGCCTCGCGGTCGAGCAGATTCTTGGCATCGGACGCTAAGTCCGGCGATTACGGAGAAGTCTTGAAATGACTGCGCGGTGGTACATCGTCCACGCCTATTCGAACTTTGAAAAAAAGGTCGCCGAGGACATCGAGAACAAGGCCAAGCAGAAGGGCCTGTCCGCCGATATCGAGCAGATCGTGGTGCCGACCGAGAAGGTCGTCGAGGTTCGTCGCGGCCGCAAGGTTGATGCCGAGCGCAAGTTCTTCCCGGGCTATGTGCTCCTGAAGGCCAATCTGACCGACGCGGTGTTCTCGCTGGTCAAGAACACGCCCAAGGTCACCGGCTTCCTGGGCGACTCCAAGCCAGTGCCGATCACTGAGGCGGAAGCGCAGCGCATCCTGAACCAGGTGCAGGAAGGCGTCGAGCGGCCGAAGCCCTCGGTCACGTTCGAGATCGGCGAGGCAATTCGCGTTTCGGATGGTCCCTTCGCGTCGTTCAACGGTTTCGTTCAGGAAGTGGACGAGGAGCGGGCGCGGCTCAAGGTGGAAGTTTCGATCTTCGGGCGCGCTGTGCCTGTCGATCTGGAATTCGGACAGGTCGAAAAGGGCTGAGCCGAAATCCCGCCGCCAAGCGCGGCAGGGAAGGGCGGCGCGGAGATCGCGCTGCTTTGAGAACGGTGGGAGACGAGTGCGGCTTAGCCGGCGGCACGGATCGCACCACCAGACTGCAATCGCCGGCAAGACCGGCATAGACAAAGGCAGGAAAAGAGATGGCTAAGAAAATTGCAGGCCAGCTCAAGCTCCAGGTCAAAGCGGGATCGGCCACGCCGTCTCCCCCGATCGGCCCGGCGCTTGGTCAGCGTGGCATCAACATCATGGAGTTCTGCAAGGCGTTCAACGCGCAGACCCAGGAAATGGAAAAGGGATCGCCGATTCCGGTCGTCATCACCTACTACCAGGACAAGTCCTTCACCTTCGTCATGAAGACGCCGCCGGTGAGCTACTTTCTGAAGAAGGCGGCGAACCTGACGTCGGGTTCTAAGGAGCCGGGCAAGATCAAGGCCGGCACGATCGGCCGCGACAAGGTTCGCGCCATCGCCGAGCAGAAGATGAAGGATCTGAACGCAAACGACGTCGAGGCGGCCATGCGCATGGTCGAGGGCTCCGCCCGCTCGATGGGTCTGGAAGTGGTGGGCTAAGATCATGGCAAAGATTGCAAAGCGTGTATCGAAGACCCGCGAAGGCATTGATCCCAACAAGGCTTACGCCCTGGGTGAAGCGCTGAAGCTGCTCAAGGACCGTTCCTCGGTCAAGTTCGACGAGACCGTCGAAGTCGCCATGAACCTGGGCGTCGACCCGCGCCATGCCGACCAGATGGTCCGCGGCGTGGTCAACCTGCCGAACGGCACCGGCCGCTCGGTTCGCGTTGCCGTGTTCGCCCGTGGCGACAAGGCTGACGAAGCTCGCGCCGCTGGCGCCGACATCGTCGGTGCCGAGGATCTGGTCGAGATCGTCCAGAAGGGCACGATCGACTTCGATCGCTGCATCGCCACGCCGGACATGATGCCGCTCGTCGGCCGTCTCGGCAAGGTGCTCGGCCCGCGCGGCATGATGCCGAACCCGAAGGTCGGCACCGTCACCACCGACGTTGCCGCCGCCGTCAAGGCATCGAAGGGTGGCGCCGTCGAGTTCCGCGTCGAGAAGGCCGGCATCGTTCATGCCGGTGTCGGCAAGGTCTCGTTCGAGGTCAAGGCCCTGGAAGAGAACATCCGCGCCTTCGCTGACGCGGTGACCAAGGCAAAGCCGACGGGCGCCAAGGGCAACTACGTCAAGAAGGTGTCGGTCACCTCGACGATGGGCCCGGGCCTCAAGCTCGACGTCTCGACGCTCGCGGCGTCCTGATAAGTTTATCTGGGATCGGCCGTTAAAGGGCTGATCCGCAAAAGAATTCCGGGCCTCCGATTTAGGTTGGCGGCCCGGTGCCGGAAGTCGAAAGGCTTCCGGACATCCTGTCCGAGATTGCAGGCGGCCCGAGCCTTAGGTTGAAAAGGGGGGCCTTAATTCATGTGGGCCTGCATGAGACGGGTGAAGACCGGACAACGGAGCGACTGCTCCAATGAAAGGTTCGAACCGTGTTTGCCTTTTGTCTGCGCATCGTCGGCCTGGCCGTCGATGTGGCGAAAGGGGGCAGGATCCTCGAGCGTCGTTCGGGAGATCCGTTACTGGATGGCCCGGCCGACAAAAGGCAACCCGACGCCTGTCCTCGTGAATGGGAATGTTCCCGTTAACAGGATGGGGGTCAACTGGAGATAGGCAGTGGACAGAGCGGAAAAACGCGAACTCGTCACGGGCCTGAACGGTGCGTTCTCGAACGCAGGTTCAGTGGTCGTGGCCCACTACGCCGGTATCACCGTCGCGCAAATGAACGACCTTCGGTCGAAAATGCGCGCTGCCGGTGGCACCGTCAAAGTCGCGAAGAACCGTCTCGCCAAAATCGCTCTTCAGGGCACGGACTCCGCATCGATCATCGACCTGTTCAAGGGACAGACGCTGATTGCTTATTCGGAGGATCCGATTGCGGCGCCGAAGGTCGCGTCCGATTTCGCCAAGGGAAATGACAAGCTCGTCATTCTCGGCGGCGCAATGGGCACCACCTCGCTCAACGCCGACGGTGTGAAGGCACTCGCCACACTTCCGTCGCTCGATGAGCTGCGCGCCAGGCTGGTTGGCATGATCGCCACGCCGGCAACCCGGATCGCCCAGATCGTCAATGCGCCAGCGGCTTCGGTCGCGCGCGTCATCGGCGCTTACGCCCGGAAGGACGAGGCGGCATGAGGCCGTTCCTCGCTATCACAAACACACGTTCGAACCTGATGAAGGAATACAACAATGGCTGATCTCGCAAAGATCGTAGACGACCTTTCGAAGCTGACCGTCCTCGAGGCGGCCGAGCTGTCGAAGCTTCTGGAAGAAAAGTGGGGCGTCTCCGCCGCTGCTCCGGTGGCTGTTGCCGCCGCTGGCGGTGGTGCAGCTGCTGCTGCTCCGGCCGAGGAAAAGACGGAATTCGACGTCGTCCTCACCGAGGCAGGCGCTCAGAAGATCAACGTCATCAAGGAAGTCCGCGCAATCACCGGTCTTGGCCTCAAGGAAGCCAAGGATCTGGTCGAAGCGGCTCCGAAGCCGGTCAAGGAAGGCGTTTCCAAGGCCGACGCTGACAAGTTCAAGGCCCAGCTGGAAGCAGCCGGCGCCAAGGTCGACCTGAAGTAAGCGTAAAAGCGGCGGACGGCCTCGCGCCGTCCGCCACTCCCTTCGGGCTGAAGGGAGCACGCGTAGCGCGAGACGTACGAGAACCTCTTTCCTGAGGGCCGCAATCCGGCCTTCAGGAAACGGGTTTTCTCCCGTTTTAGCCGGCCGCCGACAGGCGCCGGGAAAACAGACAAAGGGTCGCCGCCCAGGTGGCCCAGAATGCAAGGCGAGCCGCGGCGAGGTTCGTCCCGAGTTTAGAGCTAAGGAGCGACGATGGCCCAGACCCAGACTTTCAATGGCCGCAGACGCGTACGCAAGTTCTTCGGAAAGATCCCGGAAGTTGCGGAGATGCCGAACCTGATCGAGGTTCAGAAGGCATCCTATGACCAGTTCCTGATGGTGGCGGAGCCCAAGGGTGGGCGTCCGGACGAGGGACTGCAGGCCGTCTTCAAGTCGGTCTTCCCGATTCAGGACTTTTCCGGCTCCTCGATGCTGGAGTTCGTGAAGTACGAGTTCGAAGGACCGAAATTCGACGTTGACGAATGCCGTCAGCGCGACCTCACCTATGCCGCGCCGCTGAAGGTGACGCTGCGCCTCATCGTGTTCGATATCGACGAGGATACCGGCGCCAAGTCGATCAAGGACATCAAGGAGCAGGACGTCTACATGGGCGACATGCCGCTCATGACCTTGAACGGCACCTTCATCGTCAACGGCACCGAGCGCGTCATCGTCTCGCAGATGCACCGCTCGCCGGGCGTCTTCTTCGACCATGACAAGGGCAAGTCGCACTCGTCGGGCAAGCTTCTGTTTGCCGCGCGCGTCATCCCCTATCGCGGCTCGTGGCTCGACATCGAGTTCGATTCCAAGGACGTCGTGCACGCCCGCATCGACCGTCGCCGCAAGATTCCGGTGACGTCGCTGCTGATGGCGCTCGGCATGGACGGCGAAGAGATCCTGTCGACCTTCTACAACAAGATCACCTACAAGCGCGCCGGCGACCACTGGCGCATTCCGTTCAATGTCGAGCGTTTCCGCGGCCTCAAGGCCGTCGGCGACCTGGTCGACGCCGATACGGGCGAAGTTGTTGTCGAAGCCGGCAAGAAGATCACTGCCCGCCAGGCCCGGGCGCTTGGCGAGAAGGGTCTCAAGGCGATCAAGTCGACCGACGAGGATCTGCTCGGCAATTACCTGGCCGAGGACATCGTCAACTACGCCACCGGCGAGATCTTCCTCGAAGCCGGCGACGAGATCGACGAAAAGACGCTGAAGGTGCTGCTTGGCACCGGTGAAAACGAGATCAAGGTTCTCGACATCGACCACGTCAATGTCGGCGCCTATATCCGCAACACGCTCAACGTCGACAAGAACGAGAGCCGCCAGGACGCGCTGTTCGACATCTATCGTGTCATGCGCCCCGGCGAGCCGCCGACACTCGAGACCGCCGAAGCCATGTTCAACTCGCTGTTCTTCGACAGCGAGCGCTACGATCTGTCGGCCGTTGGCCGCGTCAAGATGAACATGCGCCTCGAGCTCAAGGCCGAGGACACCGTGCGCGTGCTGCGCAAGGACGACATCCTGGCCGTGGTCAAGACGCTGGTCGAACTGCGTGACGGCAAGGGCGAGATCGACGACATCGACAATCTCGGCAACCGCCGCGTGCGGTCGGTCGGCGAGCTGATGGAAAACCAGTACCGCGTCGGCCTGCTGCGCATGGAGCGCGCGATCAAGGAGCGTATGTCCTCGATCGAGATCGACACGGTGATGCCGCAGGACCTGATCAACGCCAAGCCGGCGGCCGCCGCCGTGCGCGAGTTCTTCGGTTCCTCGCAGCTGTCGCAGTTCATGGACCAGACCAACCCTCTGTCGGAGATTACTCACAAGCGCCGCCTCTCGGCGCTTGGACCGGGCGGTCTGACCCGCGAGCGCGCCGGCTTCGAAGTGCGCGACGTGCACCCGACGCACTACGGCCGCATCTGCCCGATCGAGACGCCGGAAGGCCCGAATATCGGTCTGATCAACTCGCTGGCCACCTTCGCACGCGTCAACAAGTACGGCTTCATCGAGAGCCCGTACCGCAAGATCGTCGACGGCAAGCTGACCAATGACGTCGTCTATCTCTCGGCGATGGAAGAAGCCAAGCACCACGTCGCGCAGGCCAACGCCGAGCTCGACAAGAGTGGTGGATTCGTCGACGAGTTCGTCATTTGCCGCAGCGCCGGCGAAGTGATGATGGCGCCGCGCGAAAACGTCGACCTGATGGACGTGTCGCCCAAGCAGATGGTTTCGGTGGCCGCGGCCCTGATCCCGTTCCTCGAGAACGACGACGCCAACCGCGCCCTGATGGGCTCGAACATGCAGCGTCAGGCCGTGCCGCTGGTGCGCGCCGAGGCGCCGTTCGTCGGCACCGGCATGGAGCCGATCGTCGCCCGTGACTCGGGCGCCGCCATCGGCGCCCGCCGCGGTGGCATCGTCGACCAGGTGGACGCGACGCGTATCGTTATCCGCGCCACCGAAGATCTCGATCCGGGCAAGTCCGGCGTCGACATCTACCGGCTGATGAAGTTCCAGCGTTCGAACCAGAACACCTGCATCAACCAGCGTCCGCTGGTCCGCATGGGCGACCGGGTCAACAAGGGCGACATCATCGCCGACGGTCCGTCGACCGAGCTCGGCGATCTGGCGCTCGGACGCAACGTGCTGGTCGCGTTCATGCCGTGGAACGGCTACAACTACGAGGACTCGATCCTCCTGTCCGAGCGCATCGTCGCCGACGACGTCTTCACCTCGATCCATATCGAGGAGTTCGAGGTCATGGCGCGCGACACCAAGCTCGGTCCGGAGGAAATCACGCGCGACATTCCGAACGTCTCGGAAGAAGCGCTGAAGAACCTCGACGAAGCCGGCATCGTCTATATCGGTGCCGAAGTTCAGCCGGGCGATATCCTGGTCGGCAAGATCACGCCGAAGGGCGAAAGCCCGATGACGCCGGAAGAGAAGCTTCTGCGCGCCATCTTCGGCGAAAAGGCATCAGACGTGCGCGACACCTCGATGCGCATGCCTCCGGGCACCTTCGGCACCGTCGTCGAGGTGCGCGTCTTCAATCGCCACGGTGTGGAGAAGGACGAGCGCGCCATGGCGATCGAGCGCGAGGAGATCGAACGCCTCGCCAAGGATCGCGACGACGAGCAGGCCATTCTGGATCGTAACGTCTACGCGCGTCTTTCCGACGTGCTCGTCGGCAAGGAAGCGATCGCTGGACCGAAGGGCTTCAAGAAGGGCTCGACGCTGTCCAAGGACACGCTCGACGAGTATCCGCGTTCGCAGTGGTGGCAGTTTGCGGTGGAGAACGAAAAGCTCCAGAGCGAACTGGAAGCCCTGCGTGGCCAGTACGACGATTCCAAGAAGGCGCTTGAACAGCGCTTCATGGACAAGGTCGAGAAGGTCCAGCGCGGCGACGAAATGCCTCCGGGCGTCATGAAGATGGTCAAGGTCTTCGTGGCTGTGAAGCGCAAGATGCAGCCCGGCGACAAGATGGCCGGCCGTCACGGCAACAAGGGTGTCGTGTCGCGGATCGTTCCGGTCGAGGACATGCCTTTCCTCGAGGACGGCACGCATGCCGATATCGTGCTCAATCCGCTGGGTGTGCCGAGCCGCATGAATGTCGGCCAGATCCTGGAAACGCATCTGGGCTGGGCTTGCGCGGGCATGGGCAAGAAGATCGGCGAGCTGATCGACACGTACAAGGCAGCCGGCGACATCAAGCCGCTGCGCAAGACGCTCGAGAGCTTCATGCCGGCCAACGACCGCAACGAGCCGGTCCGCGAATATGACGACGAGAGTATCGTTCGCCTGAGCGAGCAGATGCGCCGCGGCGTCTCGATCGCGACCCCGGTGTTCGACGGCGCGCACGAGGCTGACATCAACATCATGCTGGAGCAGGCGGGCCTGCACACCAGCGGTCAGTCGCAGCTCTATGACGGACGCACGGGCGAGCCGTTCGATCGCAAGGTGACGATGGGCTACATCTACATGCTCAAGCTTCACCATCTCGTGGACGACAAGATCCACGCGCGTTCGATCGGTCCGTACTCGCTCGTCACCCAGCAGCCGCTGGGCGGCAAGGCGCAGTTCGGTGGCCAGCGCTTCGGCGAAATGGAGGTCTGGGCGCTGGAAGCTTACGGCGCCGCCTACACGCTGCAGGAAATGCTGACGGTGAAGTCGGACGACGTCGCCGGCCGCACCAAGGTCTACGAGGCGATCGTCCGTGGCGACGACACCTTCGAGGCCGGCATTCCCGAGAGCTTCAACGTTCTCGTCAAGGAAATGCGGTCTCTCGGTCTGAATGTCGAGCTGGAGAACACCAAGCTCGACGACAACCCGGTCCGGCTGCCCGACGCGGCCGAGTAAGGCAACGGCGCGCCGCGGAAAGCCGCGGCGCGCCCATAGAATTGGACGGCCAGTGGCCGACAAAGACGGCGGGCGTTTGGCTCGCGACTAAATGCAAGGGGTTTTCGAGGACCCCGAAAAGGAGAACGGCATGAACCAAGAGGTCATGAATCTCTTCAATCCCCAGGCGCCGGCACAGGTGTTCGATTCCATCCGGATATCGCTCGCCAGCCCTGAGAAGATTCTGTCCTGGTCGTTCGGCGAGATCAAGAAGCCGGAGACCATCAACTACCGCACCTTCAAGCCGGAGCGCGACGGTCTGTTCTGCGCGCGCATTTTTGGCCCGATCAAGGACTATGAGTGCCTGTGCGGCAAGTACAAGCGCATGAAGTACAAGGGTGTCATCTGCGAGAAGTGCGGCGTCGAAGTCACGCTGTCGCGCGTCCGCCGCGAGCGCATGGGCCATATCGAGCTCGCAGCGCCCGTCGCCCATATCTGGTTCCTGAAGTCGCTGCCGTCGCGCATCGGCACGCTGCTCGACATGACCCTGAAGGACATCGAGCGCGTCCTCTACTTCGAGAACTACATCGTCACCGAACCTGGCCTCACCGCGCTGAAGGAGCACCAGCTGCTCAGCGAGGAAGAGTACATGATCGCCGTCGACGAGTATGGCGAGGACAGCTTCACCGCCATGATCGGCGCCGAGGCCATCCATGACCTTCTGGCCGGAATGGATCTTGAGAAGATCGCCGGCGACCTGCGTTCGGAACTGGCTTCGACCACCTCCGAGCTGAAGCAGAAGAAGTATCTGAAGCGGCTCAAGGTCGTCGAGAACTTCATGGAATCCGGCAACCGTCCGGAATGGATGATCATGAAAGTGGTTCCGGTGATCCCGCCGGACCTGCGTCCGCTGGTTCCTCTGGATGGTGGACGTTTCGCCACCTCGGATCTGAACGATCTCTATCGCCGCGTCATCAACCGCAACAACCGTCTGAAGCGGCTGATCGAGCTGCGCGCCCCCGGCATCATCGTGCGCAATGAAAAGCGCATGCTGCAGGAAGCCGTCGATGCGCTGTTCGACAACGGCCGTCGCGGCCGCGTCATCACCGGCGCCAACAAGCGTCCGCTGAAGTCGCTGTCCGACATGCTCAAGGGCAAGCAGGGCCGGTTCCGTCAGAACCTGCTCGGCAAGCGCGTCGACTATTCCGGCCGCTCGGTCATCGTGACCGGACCGGAGCTCAAGCTGCATCAGTGCGGCCTGCCGAAGAAGATGGCGCTCGAACTGTTCAAGCCCTTCATCTACGCCCGTCTCGACGCCAAGGGTTACTCCTCGACCGTCAAGCAGGCCAAGAAGCTGGTCGAGAAGGAACGTCCGGAAGTCTGGGATATCCTCGACGAGGTCATCCGCGAGCATCCGGTGCTCTTGAACCGCGCGCCGACGCTTCACCGTCTCGGCATCCAGGCGTTCGAGCCGATCCTGATCGAAGGCAAGGCGATCCAGCTGCACCCGCTGGTCTGCACGGCCTTCAACGCTGACTTCGACGGCGACCAGATGGCCGTTCACGTGCCGCTGTCGCTGGAAGCGCAGCTTGAAGCCCGCGTGCTGATGATGTCGACCAACAACATCCTGCACCCGGCTTCCGGTGCGCCGATCATCGTGCCGTCGCAGGACATGGTTCTGGGTCTCTACTATCTCTCGATCGTCAACCAGAACGAGCCGGGCGAAGGCATGGTGTTTGCCGACATGGGCGAACTCCAGCATGCGCTCGAGACCAAGGCGGTGACGCTGCACTCCAAGATCCGCGGTCGTTTCCGTTCGGTCGATGCCGATGGCAAGGTCGTGTCGAAGATCTACGACACCACTCCTGGCCGCATGATCATCGGCGAGCTTCTGCCGAAGAACGTCAACGTGCCTTACGAGACCGCCAACCAGGAGATGACCAAGAAGAACATCTCCAAGATGATCGACACCGTCTACCGCCACTGCGGTCAGAAGGAGACGGTCATTTTCTGCGATCGCATCATGGCGCTGGGCTTCAGCCATGCCTGCCGTGCCGGCATTTCGTTCGGCAAGGACGACATGCTGATCCCGGATGCCAAGATCAAGCTGGTCTCCGACACCGAGGCTTTGGCCAAGGAATACGAGCAGCAGTACAATGACGGCCTGATCACGCAGGGCGAGAAGTACAACAAGGTCGTCGACGCCTGGGCCAAGTGCTCGGAAAAGGTCGCCGACGAAATGATGGCCCGCATCAAGGCGGTCGAGTTCGAGGACAATGGCCGTCAGAAGCCGATGAACTCGATCTACATGATGTCGCACTCCGGTGCGCGTGGCTCGCCCACCCAGATGCGCCAGCTCGCTGGCATGCGCGGCCTGATGGCCAAGCCCTCGGGTGAAATCATCGAGACGCCGATCATCTCGAACTTCAAGGAAGGCCTGACCGTGCTCGAGTACTTCAACTCGACCCACGGTGCCCGCAAGGGTCTGGCCGACACCGCCTTGAAGACGGCGAACTCGGGCTACCTCACCCGTCGTCTGGTCGACGTGGCGCAGGACTGCATCGTCAACTCCGTCGACTGCGGGACCGATAAGGGCCTCACCATGCAGCCGATCGTCGATGCCGGCCAGGTCGTCGCTTCCGTCGGCCAGCGCGTGCTCGGCCGTACGTCGCTCGACGACATCAACCATCCGGTGTCGGGCGAGGTTCTGGTCAAGGCCGGCACGCTGATGGACGAACGCGACGTGGAAAAGATCGAAAAGGCCGGCGTCCAGTCGGTCCGCATCCGCTCGGCACTGACCTGCGAGGTCAGGGTTGGCGTGTGCGCGGTCTGCTACGGACGCGATCTTGCCCGCGGCACCCCGGTCAACCAGGGCGAAGCCGTCGGCGTCATCGCGGCGCAGTCGATCGGCGAGCCGGGCACCCAGCTCACCATGCGTACCTTCCACATGGGCGGTACGGCGCAGGTGGTGGACTCCTCGTTCCTTGAAGCCTCCTACGAGGGCAAGGTCGAGATCCGCAACCGCAACGTGGTGCGCAACTCGGACGGCCAGCAGATGGTCATGGGCCGCAACATGGCGGTGCTGATCCTCGACGAAACCGGCAAGGAGCGCGCCACGCACCGTCTCACCTATGGTTCGCGTATCTTCGTGGACGATGGCGACAAGGTGAAGCGCGGACAGCGTATCGCCGAGTGGGATCCCTATACCCGCCCGGTCCTCACCGAAATCGAGGGCAGGGTGTCGTACGAGGATCTGGTCGACGGCATTTCCGTCCAGGAAACGGCCGACGAGTCGACCGGCATCACCAAGCGTGAGGTCATCGACTGGCGCTCGACGCCACGCGGCAACGACCTCAAGCCGGCGATTGCCATCCAAGACGCCAAGGGCAAGGTCGGCAAGTTGTCGAAGGGCGGCGACGCCCGCTTCCTGCTCTCGGTCGAGGCCATTCTCTCGGTCGAGCCGGGTGCGCAGGTTCGCCCCGGCGACGTGCTGGCGCGTATCCCGATGGAAAGCGCCAAGACCAAGGACATCACCGGCGGTCTGCCGCGTGTTGCCGAACTGTTCGAGGCACGCCGTCCGAAGGATCACGCCATCATCGCCGAGATCGACGGCACGATCCGCTTCGGCCGCGACTACAAGAACAAGCGTCGTATTATCATCGAGCCGCATGACTCGACGCTTGAGCCGGTCGAATACCTGATCCCGAAGGGCAAGCCGTTCCATCTCCAGGACGGCGACGTCATCGAGAAGGGCGACTACATCCTCGACGGCAATCCCGCGCCGCACGACATCCTGGCGATCAAGGGCGTGGAGGCACTTGCTTCCTACCTCGTCAACGAAATCCAGGAAGTCTACCGTCTGCAGGGCGTGTCGATCAACGACAAGCACATCGAGGTGATCGTTCGCCAGATGCTGCAGAAGGTCGAGATCACCACGCAGGGCGACTCGACCTACATTCCGGGCGACCACGTCGACGTGATCGAGTTGGAAGAGGTCAACGAGCGTCTGATCGAGGACGGCAAGAAGCCGGCCGAAGGTCAGCCGGTGCTGCTCGGCATCACCAAGGCATCGCTGCAGACGCCGTCCTTCATCTCGGCCGCCTCCTTCCAGGAGACGACCAGGGTGCTGACGGAAGCCGCGGTTGCCGGCAAGACCGACATGCTGCAGGGGCTGAAGGAAAACGTCATCGTCGGCCGGCTTATCCCGGCCGGTACCGGCGGCACGATGAGCCAGATCCGGCGCATCGCCACCTCGCGCGACGAACTGATCATCGACGAGCGCCGCAAGGCCTCCGGTGTGGAAGTCGCCGAGCCGATGCTGGCCGATATGACAACCGCCGCGCAGTAAGCGCGGCGGCCAGACAAAGAATATAGGGCGGTTCATCGTTTCGATGAACCGCCCTAGGAATCTCAGGCAACAGGGCCGTCGGGGCAACCCGGCGGCTTTTTTGTTTGTGCGAGACTTTTGTGCTTTGAATTGGATCGGAGAAGAAAACGATGAGCAGAAAGACCTGGGCTTCTGTCGACGACTACATCGTCGACGCTCTGTTCGAGGCGGATCCGGCGCTCGATGCAGTTCTGGCCACCAACCACGACCAAGGCCTGCCGGCGATCGACGTGTCGCCGGCACAAGGCAAGCTGCTTTCGCTGCTGGCGCGAATGCAGGGAGCCAGGACGGTGCTCGAAATCGGCACGCTGGGCGGTTATTCGACCATCTGGCTGGCGCGGGGCCTGCCCGCCGACGGCAAGATCGTGACGCTTGAACTTGATCCGCACCACGCCAGGGTCGCGCGCTCGAATTTTGAGCGGGCAGGGGTGTCGGAACGGGTGGACCTACGAGTCGGGCCGGCCTTGGAATCGCTTGCCGCGCTGAGCGCCGAGAACGCCGGTCCGTTTGATCTCATCTTCATCGACGCTGACAAGCCGAACAACCCAAACTACCTGTCCTTTGCCGTGCGCCTGTCGAGGCCGGGAACGGTCATCGTCTGCGACAACGTCATCCGTGACGGCGCGGTACTCGATGACGACGGCCACGACGCCAACGTCGAAGGCGCACGCGCGGCGTTTTCCTTCATCGGGAGCGACAAACGGTTGGACGGCACCGCCATCCAGACTGTCGGCGCCAAAGGCTATGACGGCTTTGCGATCGCTATCGTGGATTGACAGTTCTCAGTCGAAAAACGCCTCGACCACATTGCGCTTGCCGAGCATGAAGGCGTCGGCGACATGCTGGAGCGGCGCCAGATCGACGTCGGAGCTGCCGGCGCGGACGATCTCGGCGAAGCGCCTGTAGAGCATCGGATATTCCGCTTCCGGCTCGTCATGGACCACGCGGCCATCGATGGCGAGCTTCGAGCCGCCGCCCGAAAGCACCATCGCGCCCTTGTCGGTGTCGGCGACGATGTCCCAGCTCTGCGGGCCGGTCTGGAGCCAGTCGAGTTCCATCGTCACCGGCAATCCATGCGAGGTGCGGAAGCTGACGTGTGCCGCGACCGGGGCGGCGCGGTTTTCGGGAAAATCGAGCACGGCCGAGGTGATGAACATCGGCGGCAGGATGTGGGTCACGATCGACAGTGCGTTGATGCCGGGATCGAAGACGCCGAAGCCGCCGGGCGCCCAGATCCACTCCTGGTTCGGATGCCAGCGGCGCACGTCCTCTTTCCAGTTGATGGCGGCGGATTTGATCTTGGCCGAGCCCAGGAAGGCACGCGCGGCCTCGACCGCCGGCGCATAGCGCGAATGCCAGCTGGCAAACAGCGAGACACCGTTCTTCACGGCCAATGCCTTGAGGTTCTCGACCTCGCTGACAGTGGCGCCGGGTGGCTTCTCCAGGAAGACGTGTTTCTTCGCTTCCAGCGCCGTGCGCGCGGCGTCATAGCGAAACTGCGGCGGCATGCAGAGCGATACGGCCTCGAGCTCCGGCACAGCGTCGAGCATGGCTTCGATATCAGGGAAATTCGGGATGTTTTCCACCTTGCCGTGCCGACTGGCGGCCGCGATGAGGCGATAGTCCTGGTCCTTTGCCAGGGCGGGCAGGTGCTGGTCGCGGACGATCTTGCCGACGCCGACGATGCCTATCTCGATGGGCTGGGACACGGCCGCTCCGTCTGTTGAATGATGGTGGTGGCTTCTTAGAGCAATTCCAGGAAAAGTGTGAAGCGGTTTTCCGTCCGGAATTGCCATAAAACAGAGAGATAGAGCGGTTCGGCGTTTCCGTGAAACGGCGAACCGCTCTAGCAGAACACTTGTCCCCGGCGAGCCGAGGCCGGCGAGCAGACGCGGAAAAGTCAGCCCCAGCTTTCCTCGAACGGCAAGGTCAGTTTTCCACCCGCCAAAAAGGCCTCGATCGCCGGTTCGAAAGGCGAGGGGTCGAGGCTGTTCGCAGCCAGCCATTCGTCGGAATAATAGGTATTGGCATAGCGATCGCCGGAATCGCAGATCAGCGTCACCAGCGAACCAGCCCTTCCTTCGTCGATCATGCGTGCCGCCTGAAAGCACATGGCGACGAAGTTGGTGCCGGTCGAGCCGCCGACGCGGCGGCCGAGCCGGTGCGATAACACCCGCATCGCCGCCAATGAGACCGCGTCCGGCACCCGCAGCATATGATCGATGACGCCTGGCACGAAGGACGGCTCCATGCGCGGCCGGCCGATCCCCTCGATCCGCGACGGCTGTTCGCAGCGGCAATTGCGATCATGCGTGGCAAAACCGTCGAAGAAGGCCGAGCGCTCGACGTCGGCAACCGACAACCGCGTCGCATGCTGCTTGTAGCGCAGGAAGCGGCCGATCGTGGCGGTGGTGCCGCCGGTGCCGGCGCTCATCACGATCCATGCCGGAACCGGATGCCGCTCCTCGCGCATCTGCCCGAAGATCGATTCGGCGATGTTGTTGTTGCCGCGCCAGTCGGTGGCGCGCTCGGCGTGGGTGAACTGGTCCATGAAATGGCCGCCCAGTTTCGCCGCGAGTTCGGCCGACTCGGCATAGATGCGCCTGCCGTCGTCAATGAAATGGCAGTTGCCGCCATAGTGCTCGATGGCGGCGATCTTTTCGCGCGAGGTCGATCGCGGCATCACCGCGTAGAACGGCACACCGATCATGCGGGCAAAGTACGCTTCCGACACCGCCGTCGAGCCCGATGACGCTTCGATCACCGCCGCACCTTCGCGGATCAGGCCATTGCACAGCGCATAGAGAAACAGTGAACGCGCCAGCCGGTGCTTGAGGCTGCCGGTCGGATGGGTGGATTCATCCTTGAGATAGAAATCGATGCCGGCCAGCGCCGGCAGATCCAGCTTCCACAGATGCGTGTCGGCCGAGCGGTGCTGGTCGGCCTCGATCGCCGCGACGGCCCGGTCGGCCCAGGTCCGGGACGCAGGTCCAACCGCTTTTGCTCCGGCCATCCTCGGCGCGCCCCGGTTTCAGATCGGCACGTCGAACGTGACGATCGACACTTCGCCTTCGAGCGCGCCCTGGAAGGCGGAAAGATGCGGCTCATCGTCGGGCACGCCATCCATGTCGCCGATCTGGTCGAGTTCGGCCTCGGCGTAACCTTCCGCCGCAAGCGATTCGAGCGCCCGGCGCACCGCCGAATCGTCGTCGGGGGCGACCAGCATCACGTGCACGCCTTCCGGCTTGCCGCCCTTTTTCTTCCACACCCGGCCGGTGATGATGGTGACCGGGCGCTCTTCATTGTCGTTCACGGGCCGATTCCTCTTGGCAGATTGCGGGCGGGCGAGGGGATTTTGACTGCTCATGCGGCCTTTTCGCATGAAGCAGGGCCGCGCAACAGCGCAAAGCCGGTCACTTTATTCCTCGCCCTTGCAAAATTCAGAAAGAAAATTACATGCGTTTTTCGCATGGCTGCCGAGCCTTGGTTGGCGCGCAATATTTGGCGCTCCGGGCTTGACGGTTCGCGGTCTTACGAGTAGAAGCCGCCCAGTCAGAACCGATGTGAGGCTCTCCCTTCCGAAGCGACACGCTTTGGAGTTTGCCTCAAACAGGGTTCGTTTTACGAGCGAAAAGACATTTCCGGCGTGCACGAAGCGGTTCCGCTTCCTCTGCCATTTGTTCGGGCAAAGACCGCGAGGCGCGGTTTGTGGCCCGAATTTGCGTATGGAAATGGCGCTTTGAGCGGCCCTGACCGGGCGAGACACGGAATTGAGAGACAAGAGGGTTTAATGCCTACCGTCAACCAGCTGATCCGCAAGCCGCGCATTGCGCCGGTGAAGCGCAACAAGGTCCCGGCCATGCAGCAGAACCCGCAGAAGCGGGGCGTCTGCACGCGCGTCTATACAACGACGCCGAAGAAGCCGAACTCGGCGCTGCGCAAGGTGGCCAAGATCCGCCTGACCAATGGTTTTGAAGTGATCGGGTACATCCCCGGCGAAGGTCACAACCTTCAGGAGCACTCCGTGGTCATGATCCGCGGCGGCCGCGTCAAGGATCTTCCGGGCGTTCGCTATCACATCATCCGCGGCGTGCTCGACACGCAGGGTGTGAAGAACCGCAAGCAGCGCCGTTCGAAGTACGGCGCCAAGCGTCCGAAGTGACCGAAGCGTAGCGAAGGTCATCCCGGGCGAGTATCCGGGATCGAGGCCACCACGCATAATTGAGGCAGAGAAAAAATGTCGCGTCGTCACAGTGCAGAAAAGCGTGAGATCAATCCGGACCCGAAGTTCGGCGATCTGATCGTCACCAAGTTCATGAACGCCGTCATGTATGACGGCAAGAAGTCGGTTGCCGAGACCATCGTCTACGGCGCGCTCGACCAGGTTCAGTCGAAGACCAAGCAGGAGCCGGTCACCGTCTTCCATCAGGCGCTCGACAATGTCGCTCCGCATGTGGAAGTGCGTTCGCGTCGTGTCGGCGGCGCCACCTACCAGGTTCCGGTCGATGTGCGCCCCGAGCGCCGCCAGGCGCTGGCCATTCGCTGGCTGATCGCCGCGGCCCGCAACCGCAACGAGACGACCATGGTCGACCGCCTCTCCGGCGAGCTGATGGACGCGGCCAACAACCGCGGCACCGCTGTCAAGAAGCGTGAAGACACCCACAAGATGGCTGAAGCCAACCGCGCTTTCGCGCACTACCGCTGGTAAAGCGCGTACGAGACTGAGAGGCAGCTACGATGGCCCGCGAATATAAAATCGAAGACTACCGCAATTTCGGTATCATGGCGCATATTGACGCCGGCAAGACGACGACCACCGAGCGCGTCCTCTATTACACGGGCAAGTCGCACAAGATCGGCGAAGTCCACGACGGCGCTGCCACCATGGATTGGATGGAGCAGGAGCAGGAGCGCGGCATCACCATCACGTCCGCCGCGACTACGACCTTCTGGAAGGGTCGCAGCGGCAAGATGTACCGCTTCAACATCATCGACACCCCCGGACACGTCGACTTCACCATCGAAGTCGAGCGTTCGCTGCGCGTGCTCGACGGCGCCATTGCCTTGCTCGATGCCAACGCAGGTGTCGAGCCGCAGACGGAAACCGTCTGGCGCCAGGCCGACAAGTATCGCGTTCCGCGCATGATCTTCTGCAACAAGATGGATAAGATCGGCGCCGACTTCTACCGTTCGGTCGAGATGATCGGTTCGCGCCTCGGTGCGCATGCCGTCGTCATGCAGCTGCCGATTGGTGCCGAGACCGAGTTCAAGGGCGTTGTCGACCTCGTCGAGATGAACGCGCTGGTCTGGCGCGACGAGACGCTGGGTGCTGCCTGGGACGTCGTCGAAATCCCGGCCGACCTCAAGGCTCGTGCCGAGGAATACCGCGAGAAGATGATCGAAGCCGCCGTCGAAATGGACGAGACGGCACTCGAGAACTACCTCGAAGGTAAGATGCCTTCGAATGACGAGATCCGCGCGCTGATCCGCAAAGGCACCATCGCGGTGAAGTTCTACCCGATGTTCTGCGGCTCGGCCTTCAAGAACAAGGGCGTGCAGCCGCTGCTCGACGCCGTCGTCGAGTATCTGCCGTCGCCGGCCGATGTTCCGGCCATCAAGGGCGTCGATGCCAAGACCGACGCCGAGATCGAGCGTCACGCCGACGACAACGAGCCGCTGTCGATGCTCGCCTTCAAGATCATGAACGACCCGTTCGTCGGTTCGCTCACCTTTGCCCGCATCTACTCGGGCAAGCTCACCAAGGGCATCTCGGTCGACAACACCGTGAAGGGCAAGAAAGAGCGCATCGGCCGCATGCTGCAGATGCATGCCAACTCGCGCGCCGACGTCGAAGAGGCTTTTGCCGGCGACATCGTCGCTCTGGCTGGCCTCAAGGACACGACCACCGGCGACACGCTCAGCGATCCGCTGCATCCGGTCATTCTTGAGCGCATGGAATTCCCTGATCCGGTCATCCAGATCGCGATCGAGCCGAAGACCAAGAACGACCAGGAAAAGATGGGCCTCGCCCTTCATCGCCTGGCCGCGGAGGATCCGTCCTTCCGCGTCAAGACCGACGAGGAAAGCGGCCAGACGATCATTTCCGGCATGGGCGAGCTTCACCTCGACATCATCGTCGATCGCATGCGTCGCGAATTCAAGGTCGAGGCCAACGTCGGTGCGCCGCAGGTGGCCTATCGCGAGACGATCACCCGCAGGCACGAGCAGGACTACACGCACAAGAAGCAGACCGGCGGTACCGGTCAGTTCGCCCGCGTCAAGATCGTCTTCGAGCCGAATCCGGACAGCAGCGAATTCGAGTTCGAAACCAAGATCGTCGGCGGTGCGGTTCCGAAGGAATACATCCCCGGTGTCGAAAAGGGCATCAACAGCGTCATGACCTCGGGTCCGTTCGCGGGCTTCCCGATGATCGGCGTCAAGGCGACGCTGATCGACGGCGCTTACCACGATGTTGACTCCAGCGTTCTGGCCTTCGAAATCGCCGGCCGCGCCTGCTTCCGTGAAGCTGCACCCAAGCTTGGCGTGCAGTTGCTCGAGCCGATCATGAAGGTCGAAGTGGTGACGCCGGAAGATTACGTCGGCAGTGTCATCGGCGATCTGAACGGCCGTCGCGGCCAAATCCAGGGCCAGGAAGCACGTGGCGTGGCAGTGGTCATCAACGCCATGGTGCCGCTCGCCAACATGTTCAAGTACGTCGACAACCTGCGCTCGATGAGCCAGGGCCGCGCGGCCTACACGATGCAGTTCGATCACTACGAGCCTGTGCCGACCGCGGTCGCCCAGGAAGTTCAGAAGAAATACGCGTAACTCGAACGGGTTGCAGCGGTAACTTAATTCAAGGCCCCCACGGGCGAGCAGGATTGGAGACATCACATGGCAAAAGGTAAATTCGAGCGTAACAAGCCTCATGTGAACATCGGCACGATTGGTCACGTTGACCATGGCAAGACGTCGCTGACGGCGGCGATCACGAAGTATTTTGGCGAATACAAGCGCTACGACCAGATCGACGCGGCCCCTGAGGAGAAGGCGCGCGGCATCACGATCTCGACGGCGCATGTCGAATACGAGACGGCCAACCGCCACTACGCTCACGTCGACTGCTGC
>NZ_JBFUCU010000037.1:0-43429 GCF_056405075.1 Mesorhizobium sp. P2_A12 | reverse complement strand
TTTCGAGCCGGTCGGCGCTGGCGACGGGCGGCTGCACGGCCAACTGCCGCCAGACGCCAAAGATGGTGCCGGCGGGGCCGGGGTCGGCCCCGGCCTGGCGCAGATACCAGGCGTCGCGCAGGGCAGCCGCGTCCTCGGCGCGGCCGGCGCCATTCGCCGCCGCGGCGACCGCCGCTCAAATCGTCGCCATGCGGCCCGATGCCGAGCTTTTGACCTGGTGGCTCGCCGACCTGGTGCTGGCGCAAAGCCTGGGCTGGCCGCGGCCGCTGCCGCTCCTGATGGCGCAGGCCTTTGGCCCATCCTTCCGCGCCGGGGCGGGCAGTGGCAAGCGCATCCGACCCGGGGAGGAGGATTTTGAACGGGCGGTCTGCGTTGCGCTGGTTCAAGCGGCGGCGGAGGCCTGCCGGTTGGCCGGCGAGTTGTCGCGCCGCGCCGGAAAGCTTCTCGCGGTGGCGCCAAAACTGCGCGCCAAGGGCGCTGCCGACGTGATCCTTCTGCTGCTCAGTGAAGACGCCGTCTCCGGCTCGCTGACGACCAAAGACCTCTCGCGTTTTGCGGCGCGGCGCTTGTTCGACCGGCTGCAGCAATTCGAGGTCGTGCGCGAGCTCTCTGGCCGCACCAGCTTTCGGCTGTTTGGGCTCTAGCGATGAGCGAAGCCTCTGCCCGCCGCAAACCGAACGATCCGCCGGCGCTGCTTGACACCGAGCTCGAGCACCTGCCGCCAGAACTGCGCTGGCGCGAATGGATGGGCCGCGTCGAAGCGGTGATCTTTGCGGCAAATGAACCGGTGCCGCGCGAGGTGCTGGTGCGTGTCGTCGGCAAAAGCTGCAATCTCGAGCTGATCATCGACGACATTCGCGCCGAGCTCGCTGGCCGCCCCTACGAGCTCATGTCGGTCGCCGGCGGCTGGCAGCACCGGACCAAAAAAGCCTTTGGAGAGATCATTCACGCCGCATTCGGCACGGGCGCGGGGCAGGGGGCAAAAGAGCTGTCGCAGTCGGAGGCGCTCGTTTTGATGTCCATTGCCTATTTCCAGCCGATCACGCGCTCGGAACTGTCGAGCTTTTTCGGCAAGGAGGTGTCGCGCGACCTGATCGGCGTGCTGCGCGCGCAGGATTTGATCGCTTCGGGGCCGCGCAGCCCGCAGCCGGGCGCGCCCTACACCTATGTGACGAAGAACTTTCTGTCGCAGTTCGGGCTCGACACGCTGCGCCAGCTGCCGGATTTCGAGGCGCTCGAGGACGCTGGGCTGCTGTCGAAGGAGAAACTGCTGGCGGGCG
This sequence comes from Mesorhizobium sp. P2_A12, assembly GCF_056405075.1. Classification (NCBI taxonomy): domain Bacteria; kingdom Pseudomonadati; phylum Pseudomonadota; class Alphaproteobacteria; order Hyphomicrobiales; family Phyllobacteriaceae; genus Mesorhizobium; species Mesorhizobium sp. P2_A12. Next base: position 42,149 of record NZ_JBFUCU010000037.1, on the reverse strand, counting down.
ACATCACGCCCGACTTTTCCGATGGCGATGAGGGACAGGTTGGGCAAGAAGGGCGGTGACTACCTTCTGGGGTGTCGGCGCCTTGGAGCTATTTCAGCCCGCTATGGAGGGGAGTGAATCCTCGACGGCCTGAGCAAGATTTGCAGGCCTCCGAACTCGTTTGTTGCCTCGTCGCCGGCAGTCAATTGGCAACCCAAAGGCTCTTGAGCTCGTGACCGGCAGCCCACCGGGTGGAAGTCTGGGTGTCATTGCATTTGGACTCATACGGGTCACGAATCATCTCGAACTCGTGGTCGACCACTGCGCCGAACAGAAAGCACTCATCCTTGTACTGACCACGCTCAGCGCTCGCCATCTTCACCGTCGCCTTGATGACGATGCCATCCAGGTTACGACCCTTCCAGTTTACGGTGCCATAGTCCTGCACCTCGGAGGTTGCGTCCGTAGCCTTCCAGTTGTCTTGTGAAAGGCCTGCGTTCCATTTCGCAAAATCAGGGAACAGTGTCTCCATATTGATCCCGGAGGAGGTGTTTGACTTGTCTGTCGAACCGAGAACGGTCCTCTTCAGGCCTTCCGAGAAGAGGTTCAGCAGTGCGGTCGCGGCTGGTCCGTTTTTCTGGCGCAGATCCAACTGGCGGGCCGATTTGGAGTTCTTCTCGTCCGCCTCGCGCTTGGCAGCGATCTTCTTTTCCTCGTCGGCGGCCACGCGCTTGGCCTCCGCAGCTTTGATTGCTGCCTGCTTGGCGGCATCTAGTTTGGCCGCGTCAGTGGCGGCTTCGCTGTTGTCGAGCCACACCGGGGCGAAGGCAAACTGTACGCCGTCGCGCGCGAGGGCCTCAGAGCTGGCCTTCAGGTTGGCGGCCGACGCGTAGAGCACCCGGCACTGTTCGTGCCGTACGTCCTCGTAGGCTTTGTCGATCGACGGATATGAGACGGTGCTTCCCGACATGCCTGCGAAATCAGCTAGTTTGCCAATGGTCGCTCCGTGTACTGCAGCATTACCATCGATGACGCTGCAGATCCGGTCGGACGAGCTCGTCAGCAGGATGCCACCATATCCCTCGCGCATTCCTGACGAGACGTCCTGAGCGATCTTCACGGCCAGCGTCTGGTCTGCGTCCATTCGGGCCTTAATGTCGTCGAAGTGGATAGGATCGAACACGCGGATGGTCTTGGCGCCCATCGCTTCGAGATAGGCCGCCTGAAGCGTTGGCGGGGCCTCCAGGAAGACCTTCCGCTGGACGAGGAAGAGATCGGCGCTTTCGAGATCGTTCGTCCCGCATTCCGACTTGACGTTTATTGCCTTGCCTCCCAGCGGGTCGATGGCCCCGAGGAGGGCCCTGTCCAAGGCAGGCGTCCTCTCTGGGCCGAACAGGCAGATCCACGCCTGGTTCTTCGTCAGGGAGAACTGCCCGGATATCGTGCGCAGGAGGGATGGCGCCTTCGGACCTGCGTTGTAGAGAACGACCACGTCCTCTAAGGGGCCGCGGAGGAGCGCCTTGTTCAGTTCGGTGACTGCATAAGTCGCGCCTTTGCTCTCCTGGCTGTCAGCGGCCTTGCCTGTATCCAGTTCATCCGCCAGCGCCTGCCTGGCGATCATCGCCCGCACGCCTTCTCGTGCATCGGCCAGCGTGTCCAGATCGTTCGTGTCGGTGATCTCGTCGAGCGCCTTCACCTCCTGAACGACCTCGGGAAGCTTGGCCGATGTCAGATGGCTGCTCATCCAATGCTTGAGCGCCTGACGTTCGGCCTGTAGCTCGGCGAAGATTTCGGCCTTCCGCTTTTCAATTTCCCGGGCGCGCTCCTTGTCCCTAGATGCCGAAAACTCGGAATATCCCGGTACGGCCATAAGCAGGTTGCTCAGCCGCAGCGCCGAGCTGTTCAGAGCATCGGTGGAATCTGTTTGGACTTGCGCGTTCAGAGCGGCGGCCTGGGCGGCGATCTCGACGAGGTTAGAAGTCTGAGGGTTCAGCTTCAGGAAGGTTTCGGCATCAGAGAGCAGCGCTGTTGCGGCGGCTCTCGCGGCTTTCAGCTTCCGGGCCTCCGACTTGTCGTAGGAGGCCTTATCGGAAAAGCCCTTCTGCTTGGCGTCTCGGTACGCGGCGGGATCGGAAAAACCTGACGCGCGATAGCCGACCAACTCCGCCCTGGTCTGAATGCCAAACTGGAGGGCCGCTCGATACTCATCGGCTGCAGCGAATCCGCCTGTCTGGGCACTTTCGTATTCATTTCGGCTGCGAAAACCGGCCGACAAGGCGGCCTCGTAGTCGCGCTGCGTCATGAAGCCCATGCTCTTCGCCTGCGCGAATGCGCTAGCCGAGGTAAAGCCGCCGGACCTTGCATCGTTGAAGCTCTGCGCGTCCGTAAAGCCGAGCGCCCGGGCGGCGTTTCGCTCCTGGTCGCTGTGGAAGCCATCGCCGGCGTTGCGTTCGATCTCCGCGAGGCTGTAGTCGGTAAGAACTTCGCCCGGCTGCAGGTCGAAACGCGCAAGGTATGCCCTGAAGGCCTTGACGGTCGTCGGCCCGATCAGGCCGTCCACAGGGCCGGAATAGAGGCCAAGCTTGGACATCGCCGCCTGGAGCCTTTGGACGACTCTCAAATAGTTGGGCTGGGTTGCAAAGTCGAAGGAGGCTCCTCTCTGATAGGACATCCAGACCAATCCGTCCAAACCGTCCCCGCGCGAGAGAAATGAATCTTGAGGGATGATATAAAGTTCCTTGAGCGTGGTCAGGTTCGACTTGGCCTTGTCCTGGTAGAGTGTCCCGGCGACGACAGCAAACACGCCGTTCCGGCTGTGAACGACAAGTGTCGGCCCCAGTGTCGGCGCATAAGATTGCGCAAGAGCGATAGCCTCTCCTTCGGTCGGCCTGCTCGATACAACGAGCCAAAATGCGTTCGACTGCGGAGGCCTGAAAGCCATCGGCCGCGTCATTTGCTGCCCGTTCTGTATTATCTGGATGAGGTCGAAAAGCGACGATGCCGAGCCTACGGCTGGCAAACAAACAGCCGCCAACAACGCAGCAACGCCCACACTGCACACGCGACGCATGGTAATCCCCTACACAACCCCAAGAGCCATATTCACGAATCCTAGGGCCTAGGCAAGAAGGCGGCAGGGCTTTGAGCTTTTATGCTTACCGGGTGATGGCAAGAATCGGGCGCTGAAGGCGGAGGTCCGTCTCGCGGGAGGTCCGAGGGGATGAATAGCCGCAGCGACGCCGCGCGTCGAACCTCCCCATCACGATGATGATCGTCCTGTTATGATCGGGGGCATGCTGTTGACCATGACGGCGGCACCGCCGTGACCAACGGCACCGTCGGCCTTAAGCTGGTGATGCAGATCATGATAGCCGACATCGTCGGCACCATCGCCGCCTTCGGCATTATGATGGTGCTGCTCATCTTCCTGTTCTTCTCGATCTGTCGGCGAAGCTCTCCCGATCAAAATGCCGAAAAGCTTCGGCCACCGCCAGAACACTATCGTGGACAGAGTGGATAGACTTAAGGCGCGGGAAACGTGGCTGGCATGCCGCGCCCTTGCCTCATGCTGTTAGCCGTTGCCGATGACCTTGCTGGCGAAGGCAACGCCGTCAGCCATCAGAAACAGGGTGAGCGCGATCGAGATGCGGAGCATCAGGTAGCTCATTGTGGCGTCCTCCTTTCGGACGCTAGAGTGAAATAGGTATTCTAGCGCACCTTGCAAGTATGGGCTCGAGCCGAGAGTAAGAAAATACGTCGCAAGTGAGGCCGATTATGACTGCCCATTGTCGAATATGCCGTTGATTGTTTATTCCGACCCGCGCATTATCGCGCGGGGCGGGATACGAAAAGATTGCCTAACGCTGTTGAACTAGACTTCGTGGTGGATGTTTCGCCACAATTTGAGAAGCACGTCGATTCGGCGATGCTTCGCCTTCAGGCACTTTACCCCGCGTGCCAGTTCGCGTGGCGCGACGGCGGGATATCAATACGCGGTTCGAGCGACCTCACCGAAGAGCGGTTTCGCAAAGATGTTTTGCACGCTGTCTACCGTGAGAAGATCTACGCCGAAACTCTGATCATGCGCCAGGCGCTCGTCGCCGCGGTAATAAGCCGATGAACCTGTGGCCATTGAAGTTCCGCGAAATGTTGGACGGTTCGGTACTGTTCGCCGACGATGCAGGCGGATTCTTCAAGTCGAGCCACGGCTTCCTGGATCGGTACGCCGCCGATAGCCTGACTCCCGTCGACGGAACATTCCTCAGGGAAGGAAATCACGGCTTCGACAAGGAGTTCGACCTTAACTGGACATCGTTCGCCTACAGGTGGGCGCGGCGCCAGTCGAGGCCGACGCGAATGAACTACGTCATCCTGGTGCCGACGCTCCGCTGCAACCTCGCCTGCGGCTATTGCCAGGTTTCCCGCGCTCCCGAAAGTGCACGTGGGTTCGACTGGTCGCCCGAAACCCTCTCTGGTGTCCTCTCGTTTCTGGACAGTCTGGAAGGTCCCGACATAAAGATCGAATTCCAGGGTGGCGAGCCCCTGCTGCGGGTCGACATGCTGGAAGCCGTCCGCGACTTCTGCCGGGAAAAGTTTTCCCAATCACAGTTCGTCGTCTGCTCGAACCTGCAGCGACTGGATCCGCGCGCATGGGCGTTCCTCGATGCCGAGGACACCTTCATTAGCACCTCCCTTGACGGAGACCGGGCAACGCATGAGCGCCAGCGCACGCATGGAAGCGAAGTCACCGACACCTTCTTTGGAAATCTCGAGGCGGCCGTTTGCCGCTATCCGAAGGGCAAGATCTCGGCATTGCCGACGGTCGACGTCACCAACCCACCGGACTTCGAGGCGCTGCTGGACAACTACGAACGCTATGGAGTCCGGTCCGTCTACCTCCGCCCGATAAACCACCAAGGGTTCGCGCGAAAGCTTCAGCAGGGCGACAATCTCCTTGCGCGTTGGAATCGCCTTCATGGCGAATTCATCGATCTGCTGATCGCTCGCAACCATCGCACTGGGCGCTTTATGGAGGAATACTACTTCAGCCAGTGCCTGAAGCGTGTGCTCCACTTCGATGCCAACAACCACGTCGACATACGAAACCCGAACTTCTTCGCCTCCGACTACGCCGTGATAGACCACGACGGCCGCTTCTACCCGACCGACGAGGCCCGGATGCTGTCCAGGATCGGCCGTATCGATCTCAGCATTGGCGATGTCGGGACAGGGATCGACCGGGCAAAGGTAGACGTTCTCAATTCGGGGGCACTCAACCACTTCGATCCAGATTGCATCCATTGCGCCTATCAGCCGTTCTGCGGCACTGACGTGATCGACGATATCTCCCGGTATGGCCGGATCGACGTTCCGCGGCCTGACACATGGTTTTGCGGCCGGCACTTGTCGCTCTTCGACAAGGTCTTTGAGGTCCTCTACCGCAACGACGAGCCGACGCGCGCCTCGCTGGCCGCCTGGCTCGGCGTTGCCGGCTGGACCGGCGACATGGCGTCGGTGCACCCATGATACCCCTGCGCATCAAGGTGGAAGCAAACGCTGACCAGCCTTTCGTGGTCCGGCTTCGCTCGTTTGAGGCCGATGCCCGCGAACAAAGGACTGAACAACTGAGTCCTTTCGACGCGGTGCTGGAGCGCGTCGGCCCCGATGGCGCCCACTATGTCGGCGAGGGCAGACCGATACGAATTCTTGGCATCGATCCTTCCAAGGTCGATGGAGACGTGCTGCTCGTAAACCCGCGGCGCGGAACCGCGGATCGCCTTATCCGTAGTACGTCTCAACACAACACCTTCTTGGTCACGGAGCGGTGCGACCAGGTTTGCCTGATGTGCTCCCAGCCGCCCAAGAAGCATCACGTCGACCTATTCCCGTATTTCGAAACCGCCGCGTTGCTTGCGCCGGAAGGCGCGACGATCGGGATCTCCGGTGGAGAGCCGACGCTTTTCAAAACTCAGCTGTTTCGATTCCTAGAGAGGGTGCTTTTGGCGCGCCCGGACCTTTCCTTCCACGTCCTGACCAATGGCCAGCATTTCGATCTGGATGATTGGAAGGCGATGAGTCGTATCGATCGGGGAAGGGTGGTCTGGGGAATCCCTCTCTATTCCTGCGATCCCGCTGTTCATGACGAGATCGTCGGGAAGGGCGGCGCGCACGCGCAACTGCTGGAGACCCTGGCGCTCATGTGCCGCTTGGGTGCCCAGGTAGAGCTCCGCACCGTGCTGATGCGTCCGAATGCGAATGGGCTGCCTCAACTGGCAAGGTTCATCGTCTCCACCCTGCCGTTCATCCGGACATGGGCAGTCATGCAGATGGAGAACATCGGCTTCGGTCGAATGAACTGGAAGACTCTCTTCTACGACAGTTCGGAAGGCTTCGATGTCGTCGGCCGTTCCATCGATCTCGTGCGGAGCCGGGGAATTGATGCCTGGCTCTACAATTTCCCGCTCTGCACGGTCCCAGAAAGCCATACCGCCATCTGGCCCCGGCGACGATCTCCGACTGGAAGCGTGCCTACCGAGAGGAGTGTGACGGATGCTCGTTGAAGGCTAGGTGCGGGGGATTTTTCGAGTGGCATCCAGCTAACCACGGATACAGCAATTTGGGGGCCATCCAATGAAAAAGCGGCTTTTCGCGATACCGTCGCTGCTCGCGGCGGGATTCTTGCCCGCCAACGCACAAGCGCTGCCGACCAAGCCAACGTTGGACGGCGACCTTGGAAGGACGAAATCTCTCTTCGATATCTTCAAGCTCGACCACCTGTACACGCTGGCCGGACATAGCAGTCACAGCAGCCATAGTTCACATTCGAGCCATCGGTCGTCGACGGGCGGCTATTCCTACATCCCGCCGGCACCAAGCGCACAGGCCCCGGTGTATAGCGCGCCGTCAACGCCCGAGCCGACATACCAGGCGCCCGCTATCGCGCCAGCGCCGGCACCGCTGAAGATACTCCCAGGCAATGCCTACAAATTCAAGGAGATCGTCCAGGAGGTCCAGTTCGCCTTGCTCGCGTTCGGCTACTATAGCGGCGAGATAGACGGCGAGATGAATCCGGAGCTGAGGGCCGGGCTACTGCGCATGCAGGCAGACTACTCGCTGAAGGTCACCGGGACGATCACGCCGGAGACGCTGACTGCGCTGAGGATAGAGGCCAGATAGGGGCTCATGCCGTGCCTGGGCAAACGCGGAACGTCATTCCGACGAATGTTGAAATGCTATACGACGGCGAGGAGCAGCTTCGCGAGAAGGCGTTTGATATCATTACCGACAGACAGCTTCGACTGCATCTCAATATTGTCGAAGCCACTATGGATGCGCCCGCAAAAGGAGGTGGATGCGGTCATTGGCCCATTGATAGAGGCGACGGTGCTCAACGCGATAGTCTCGGAAATGCGCGCCTTGCGGGCAGGCCGGCGAGCAGATCAACGCCTTTTTCCCAACTAACTGGGAGCCTGGATTCCCGTGCCGAGTTGTTGTCGCGCAGCTGAAACGGGAGTGGCTTGTCGCCTTCTACACAACCGCCCAGGACGAAAGTCGATGACAGATTGTGAGTTTGGAAGTGAGGAATCGCCTCGAGCATGGCAGGTAAAGTTCAGCATGAAATCCCGCAACTCTTCCAACGCGGCTTCCTCATCCGCAACACTGGGGATGCCGAGAGGATTTTTGTGTTCCGCAAGGGGGGCAAAAACTATCCCTCCAATATCGACCGCAGCGGGGCAGAAAGCTATTTCTATTCCGATCTTAGCTCCGATGGTTCGAAGACGCTCGATGACGAGCTGACACACTACGAGAACCGTTTGTCGTCACTCGTTAAGAGTCTGCGATCTGTACCTGTGGGCGACCTTGCTGATCCTGAAATCGTTGCCGAGGTTATTGCCCATCTAACCACCAGAAATGCGCACCTGCGTGGAGCGCTTGCGCACGGAATGACGAGCCTTGCCGACGGGGCAATGCGCGCCTTCTCCGATGAGGAAAATGTCCGAAGGCTCTTAGGGCTTGCCGAACCCTCAGTGACCGATACCTTCCGACAACATGTCGGCAGTGCTTTGGCGGCAAATCCGGGCATCGCCGCGTCAGGAATTCCAATTTCGCTCTTCGAGAAGTTCGCCTTCACCGCGGCGCGAGAAGGATTTTCGCCCCTTTTTGCTCAGCAACTTCCAGGTATCGAGGCCGTACTTGGCCTGCTCTCAGCTGAGGCGACAAACCAGGCCCGGGACGGACACAGAAAGATGCTAGCCGGATCCGCCGTGCCGACAGTCCGTGCTGCCATGCTCAGCGAGTTCAAGTGGCGCGTGGTCTCATCCGACAACGATTTGATCTTGCCGGATTGTGTGGCCCTGGGGATCGAGGCTGCCGGAGATATCTATCCACTCATGATGGCGGGACCTAAGGAGGTAGCAACGGCACTTCTGCCTTTAACTTCCAGGACACTTCTTGTAGGGCGACGAGAAGCCAGCGAGGAATTCGACCCAGCTGTATTCAATCGAGCTGCGGCGCAATGCAGCCATACTTATTTTCTTTGTTCGTCGCAGGCCGTCGAGATCGTGGAACTGACCGCGCTCATCCGTCAGCGCTCCGTCTTGGTGGTCGAGAATGCAATTGAGAGCGGGCTGGAAGCAATCCTCCCTGGAGCGCCCAAGATTGTCGGTAAGCCCGTATCCCCGCCGTATTCAACGTTCAATATTCCCGTTTCTTACCGAGGTGATTTCGACGAGGAGTCCGCCAACCTGATCTCGCAGGCGCTGTCAGACCTTTTGGGAGATGTTGCCTGGACGATTCCATTGGAGCGCCTAGACGGGATCACTATCGCAGATGATTACGTGGTAGCGTTATCGACGTTGGATCGGGGAGAGCTCGGAATCGGTGCCGCGCAAAGTCGACAATCCGATAAGATCTCTGGAGTTGCGCAGCCGATTGGCGTTAAACGCGATGGAACGCTTAAGAGCCATATTGTGATGGCCGGTTTTGTCGGGCGAAACCTCCTCAGCGAGGCAGAGCAAGATCGCGAGCGCGCAGAGTATGTCGTTGCCAATCAGCTTGCGCATGCCGGCATAACTGAGATTTTCGATGAGGCGCTCCCCGGAGTTCTTCTGTCCCCCGTGGATGGTGTCGACGGGCTGCTACAGCGCTGCACCTATCCGGCTTGGAGTGCGTACTTTGCCGGAAGGGCAGCCGCACAATTCGGCGGCTCGCGCCAGTTCAAAGATGAACAATATGTCATCCTGACCGCGCTGGATGAACTTTTCACTGAAATACCCGCGGCCCGTGTGTCCTACCGGTGGCACGGGGATATGGACCGTTTCCTCGAAGAGATCTTGCCGCTTGTGACTTTCTTCCTCGAACATGCAGCCGCTCTGCTCGGGCACGCCGATGGAGTCGGCGACGACGTGCTTGCAAGGACAACGGCGCTTGCCGCGGAACTTGATCGGCGACAACTTGGAGCGTGGTACGCCGACTTCCGCAGAGACTTGGCTTATCTCTGGGACCGTCGCGGAGAATGGGAGTCCTACTCAGAATTCTTAGCATTGAACCGCCATGCGGAACGCATTCTATGGACGTTCTCCATCTTGCCTTGGACGACACCCGAAGGGGTTGGCCGGATCGAGGTTCCATTCGTCCCCAACGAGCTTGAAAGGATTGCAAACGGGATACCTCTAGAGGGGGGCCAGTATGATCATGTCGTGCGGTCTTAAATATCTACGCGAGCAAGGCGGCTCTGGTTGCGCTCTTCCCCCCTTTGCCAGAACGGTCGGCGAGGTCGCGCGTGGTTAAGGTGTTTCTCACATTATCGGCAGAGGATCAGCCTAACGTTCTGTCGCCAACCTTTCAATTCGGTCGTCCCACCTATCTTCTCGAAATGGATTTGTGTCATTTGGACCTCGCGACGCCGTTCAGATCCGATCTTAGTGTGCCTCTAATGTTCAAGGGCGGAAGGCAGTAACATAGACCTATGCCAATACCATCATTCACTATCGATGGCGTTTTACCACCCTTCGTTGGCCCCAATGGACCGGGCGGGGCGCCCGAAGATCTTTCGCCTTACCCAACCACCGCAGCCGAAGTGGTGACGACGCTTGCAACGACCCCGAGGCGCAGCACCATTTTGAAGGGCTGGCTCGATCATCGGGCATCTCTCAGGGCGATTGGTTTTGAGCGCGGCTTTCAATGGCTCGACGGTAGCTTCGTCGAAAACAAGGAGCCTCAGGATCTCGACATCGTCGCGTTTTTCTATCGGCCACCCGGAATCCGTGACGGCAATACGCTCGCACGCCTTATGCAGGGCAATATTGGCTTGTTTGGCCGCGCCCAAGTCAAGGCCACTTACAGCCTTGATTTCTTCCCGGTCGACCTCAACGGCACGCCAGAAGCGTTGGTCAACCTGACCCGCTACTGGCTCAGCTTGTTTTCGCATCGACGCCAGGACAGCCTTTGGAAAGGCATGCTGCAGGTTCGGCTCGAGGACGAAGCTGACGACGCGGCGGCGCTCGCCTTGCTCGATCCCGCCAATGACGAAGCTGTTAATGGAGGAACGCCATGACAAGCCTACGCAAACTCGAACGGGACTTCGCTCATGCCGACGCCGCCGCAGTGACCGGTCTGCTTGCGCAGCTCGGTGACGAAGACATAATGGCGCGTTTTGGCCTCGAGGCACGGCTTGCGGATTTGCAGCAGGAAATAGCGCGTCTCGACGCCGCAGGCAATGAGCCTACCGCATCGGCCGCGCTCTTCTTTGGCGGTCGTCCTGTGCTCGGTCAGCGTGGTATCGAGAGCGAATTTGCCGGTACGGTGATCTCAAAATTCCAGGACATTGTCGCCAAGGTTCTAGCTCATGAGACCGACGGTCTGGGCCAGCGCGGTGTCGTTGCTAACAAAGCGGCTTCCACGCTCCACATCACAAATATCGTTCGTGGCTCGTTCGGATTCCTTCTTGAGGAAGCAGGACCGCAACAGCAATTGGTCGAGACCCCGCTCCGTGCCGCTGTTGACGAAGCGACCCGGCTCCTCAATGCCTTTGGAGAGCCCGACGAAGAGGAGTTTCGGACAGCGATCGAGACCATCGACGATCGACTTCTGGCCACGGCGCGCGACTTCTTCGACATTATGCGCTCAAATGGGGCGACGCTTCGTCTCGTCTCAGGCGAAACCGACAGAAGCTTCGGGACCGAAGCGGTCGAGCGGGCCGCGGAACGCGCAACGTCGACAACAGTGCAGGACAGCGTAGAGATATTGCGCGGACAGCTCGGGGGCGTCTTGCCGGATGCACATCAGTTCGAATTCCGCGTCGGCCCGCCACAGGGCACGATCCGCGGGCGGATCGATCGCGCACTCAGCGCTGATGAACTCTCGCGCTACAATCGCGACTGGGTCAATGTCGCCGCTCGCGCCCGCGTGCGTGTAAAGCGCGTCCGTCGCAACGACGCTGTCGTCCGCGAAACCTTTACGCTCACCGGGATCGAGGCTCCCTGACTGTATCCAGCTCAATCACACCAATGGACGCGTCCGGAGCGCAACCAGAAATGCGAGCGACATCCGGTCTTGCGCCAGACCGAAGGCGAAAGGCTTGGCCGACCCTTTGCGTCAATGGCAAGATCCCAGCGCGGCTTCGCTTCGGGGACGACCAGAAGTTCGATCGTTGATCGACATCCGCAAGGGCAACGAAATCCAACGCACCAATCCTCGTCCCCGTCGCGCGCCACGACAAGATCGCGCCACGGTAACGCCTGCGGAAGGCTATCGCCGTCAACGACGCGGAGACGCCGCACGGGAGCAAGCCGCTCCCGCAATCCTCGCCACCATCGTTGCAAAATCATGACCGTGATTTCTCGCGGCGAGCGCTGAACATCGGCAGTCCGAGCAGCGGCTCGCGCCCACCTCGGCCAAGCACGGTCTGCGGGCTCGATGTGAAGCCGTCTTCGCAGACATAGTCCTCCTCGCATGCCGCGAGGCTGAACGTCGTCCGTGCATAGAGCCGATTGGCATCGAGCCTAAACGGAAAGGCGCGCGCAATAAACTCGTTCACGCAGGCCGAGGCCGCCCGCATGTTGAGAGTGATGACGGACGGCGCTTCCTCGATCGCGCCCTTGATATAACCCGCGTCGAGCTCTTGCTGATGAGCGTCCGGCGCCACACGGCGCAGATATTCAGCCCGAAGGCTTTCGGGCGTGTAGACGCCGCGGTCGCCGAGCGTCGCGCCACCGGGCTGCACATAGTCGATGCGACCACAGACATCGCCGATCGCTATGCCGTCCGCGGTCTTGCGTGCCGGGATCGTCACGCCGACATCCAAGATCGGGATGAGGAACGCAGCGCCGATCAGGTCAACGATTTGACGTGCCTCCAGCGTGTCGACACAGCAAAATAGGACATCGCAGCCGGCTGCGGCGATCACGCCCTCTCGTGTCGCGATCGAGAGGGCCACCGGGTCAACCACCCCCGGCCCGCGATAGGCTTCGATGGCGGCTGCGAACATCTCGACCTTCTTGCGTCGGGCGGCTGCATCGGCCAGCGTCGAATTCACGATCCGATTGAGGTTGCGGCGGTCGACATGATCGAAATCGATCGGCACGATCTTCCCGAAGCCCAGTCGGGCGACTTGCTCGCCGGCGATTGAACCCGTGCCCGACACGCCGATCACGCCGGCGGTCAGGTCGCCGAGCTCACGACTCATGTCACTCGTAAACGCGACTGGGCGGCGCGCCGCATCCAAGAGCGTCGCGCAGGCGCTCCAGAAATACTTCAGATCGTCTCCAGCCACAGTTACAAGATCGATCGGGACAATGCCCATACCGGCGTTGTAGAGCCGCGCTCGGATGGCACCGTCCGGCGTCATGATGGCTGATCCGTGCCGGTCACCGCATGCCGCAAACAGGGACGGCACCACGTTCCGGTCGCTCTCATCGTCGACCTCGGAAAATGCAAACAGTCCGCCAGGATGCGCGTGCATCAAGACGATCGTGAGTCCTTCGTGCTCAGCCAACTCGATCGCCTCTTCGAGATACGCGCCTGGCCAAGTTATCGCGTCGCTCGCGCGTCGGCACCGATCGTGCGCTACGAGGATCATGTCTCGTGCAATGAGGCGGTCACGCTTTCCAACGCCGCGCGTACAGACGAGCAGAGCCGCGGCCTCAAGCCCGTCACCTGGAAAAAGGTGCCGCCTGAGCGCCGTATGCATCAGGCCGGAAAGCCCGAGCGTGATCGCAGGTTTCATTCGCCGACCTCCTTGGCAAGGGCTGCCTCGACCAGCATGAGCTGGGTGCTGACGTTGTCGGTCGCCGGATTCCAGGCAAGGCTGCCGCGATTGCGCGACCAGCCATGAAACTCCCGCCCGTCGAGCGTGCCGCGCATTTGCGTGTTATCGATCGCGCGCCCCGAAGCGAGCGCCAACGGCGGATATGCGTAAAACCCGTAGATCTGCGCGCCCGGATAGGTGGGCGGGATTTCCAGGGCCAGCAAAATATGGGTGACGCTATAGCCGTGCGGCAGCGGATAGTCATGAATCAGGAGCCAGCGCCGCTCCGACTGTTCGACCGTTTCCCAGCGCAGCCCAAGGCGCGCGAGATGGGCGTGATCGGCATCGAGCAGTTCGAAATCCCGCCGAGGCGCCCAAGGCGCCTCGCCATTGTTGACTTCGTTCGGCGTCAGCCGGAGCTTCTCGATGCCCGGTGTGCGCAGATCGATCGTATCGTTGAGCGTGACGGGCCGCTTCGGCTGACCCGCAATCTTGAGAAAGATCTGCCAGCCTTGGTCGGGGTTGAATCCGGCGCGGGCAATGGCATCGCGGACACCTATGGTCGGCGTATCGACGTCGAGGACGATACCCTGGACGTTGAGCTTCCAGAACTTGATCCGCGTGACGAACGACTCGACACCGGTGGCGTCGAGATCGACGAGGTCATGAGCATCGATTGAGCGGTCGGCCGTTTCGCCCTGTTCGAGAAAAATGCCCTTATCCGTCGGTACCCGGCCCAGCTTGCTCAAAAGCCCGCCTGACACAACACGACAAGGCCAGTCGAAGCGCTGGCCGTCAATCGTGAGCCGGTAGCTGCGGTCGCTCTCAACGATTACAAACCGACCCTCGGCATGCCGCAGGTCGACCGTCTCGTCAGGCCGGATGTCTTCCAGGTCGCCATTCGCCAGGAACTGCAGCACGGTTACTTGCTGCGTCGGCTTGAAGCCCGCCGCCGTCGCAACCTGCATGCCGGTAGGGGTCAAATCCGCGATCGGCACCGAGCGGAAGGTGAGCGTCGCGTCGGCAATTTCAATTTGGTGGCGGTCCTGGCCGCGGTCGACCGCGGCCTGCGAAACAATGTCCATCGGGGTAACTCCTTGGTTCTCGGCCCAGCGCCGATTAGTCGCTAAGATAGACAAGCATGCTAGATTTGTCAAGCATTGACTTAGCGCGCTTGACACATCAAGCATTTTGATCCATATGTATCGGGCCGGAGTCTGTGTCCGGAAACCATACGTAGAGGAGCATCGATGCCCGATGACAAACCAATGGAGACGCAAGCCAAACCTGAACTCGGACCATTTCTGAAGAAGGCGCGCCAGGACATGCGGATGTCGTTGCGCGAGGTCGAAGACGCTACGGGAAAAGAGATCTCGAACGCGTATCTGAGCCAACTAGAGAGCGGCAAGGTCATGAAGCCGTCGCCTCATGTCTTGTACGCCCTTTCTACAGCGCTGGGCGTCGCATATGAAACGCTGATGGAGCGCGCGGGATATATCGTTCCCGCAGCGAACCGCGGCGACGGCGAAAAGCACGGTCGCGCCGCCACCTTCTCGATCGACAATCTCACCGCCGATGAGGAGACCGAGTTGCTCGACTATCTCACTTACGTTCGCTCGAAACGGAAATAGCCATGCGCCGGCCGGACGATTGCAGTTTGACGCCCGGCCAGCTACTTCGAGTCCACAAGGAAGCCGGGCGTGCGCTGCGCGAAGCGGGCGCGCTCGGCGTTTTTCCGACGCCGATAGATCGCATCATGACGGTTGCCGGGATCGAGGAGGTCAAAGAGGACGTCCTGAACCCAGGCTTCCTGGCGAAGCTCCGAGCCAAGGCCGGTCATGCCGTCAAACGCGCCGTGACCAAAGTGCTCGGAGTTTTTCATGCATCTGATGGTTTGGTTTTTCTCAACCAGACCATGATGGCGGTGAAGAAGCGCTTCGTCGGCTTTCACGAAGCCGCGCACGGATTTCTGCCGTGGCAGCGCCCCATGTATGCGCTCGTCGAAGATTGCGAGAAGGCACTCGATGGCGCGACTGCGGAACTCTTCGACCGCGAGGCGAATGTCTTCGCCTCCGAGGTGCTGTTTCAGCTCGATACCTTCCATGAAATGGCGAGCAGCTCAGCCTTCGAAATCTGGACGCCGGTTCGGCTTGCTTCAAAGTTCAATGCCTCAAACTACGCCGCCATTCGCCAATATGTGTCCAAGAACGATCGCTCCTGCGCTGTTGTGGTCCTCAACATGCCAGAGCTCATTCCGGGTGACGGTTTTCACGCGACGCTGCGGCGGGCGATCCAGTCTGAGCGCTTTACTGAATTGTTCGGTGACTATCCCTGGAAGGATACCTACACGCCCGACGATGACATTGGCGCGATGATCCCCGTCGGCAAGCGCCGTTCCTCCGGCAAGCGATCGCTTGGCCTGACTGACACCAATGGTGTTCTCCGCGACTGTGTCGCGGAATCCTTCTCCACCGGCCATCAGGTCTTTGTCTTGATCCACGCCATCAAAGCCTTAACTGCGACACGGATTTTGTTGCCGGCAGACATTTCTAAGTTTTGACCGCCCTATGGGTCGAGGCCGAGCGGTGGATTTTCCTCCCAGAATGTTGGCAGATAGGCAAGAAAAAGCTTGTCGAGCGCACAACCGCGGTAGCGAAACCACGAACGGCTGCGCCCCCCTCGCATTCGCGCCCAGCCGTGCTTCTCGAAATACAGCTTTCGAGTCTGAGCAAGCTGATCCAAAGGTACAGGAGCCCATGCGCGAGCGTGGCTTTTGACATCTCGCCGACATTGCCGAGCATCGCTAGCCGCTGCCAGCTTCCATCCGGATACGACGGATGCGCTGCCACTATGTGAGCGGCGTAGTCAACGTGAACGAACCGCGATAGCCACGCGTAGTTGTCATTCCTTATCTCCTCCGCCGTCATATTGATCGGAATGGTGATAGGATCGCTAGCTTCGAGCTCCGAGAGCGATGCCCGGATGACCGCCGGCGACAGATGCTTTTTCCAGTGCTGATAGCTAGACTTCCCATCCTCAAACCACGTTACATAGGCCCGGTAGGTGGCCTCGTCCGCCAGAACCATGATCATCAGATCGGTGACCTCGACGACACTTCGGAATGCTGCGCGCGCTTGGCTTTCGAAGCCATGCAGGATCAGCAGCCGGAACGCCTGCATGGCGTATGCCAAATTCGAGGCAAGAATGTAGAAGACGTCATTCGGTCGTGGTCGCTTCGGAAGACGCGCGCCCGGCCAAATGATTCTTGCCCGGCCTTCGGCGTGTTCGAAGCCGAAATGCGACATGTCGCAGACGTGTAGTAGCGCGAGATCGTATATCAGTAACAGCGGCTGAAGCGTCCGTTCGGCAGTTTGGTGCACGTCTTCGCGATCGTTCAGCACGGCGCGCAAAAAGGTACCCATCTCGCTTTCGATGGAGCGCGCGCTGTCCTCCGGTCCCTCGCCCTGCCGCCGTTGCAGATCGGGATCGCTAGTAGCCGTGGCCAAGCATGCTGTCATTAGCCGGCTATATTCTCTCGCCCTCAACTGATCGGCCCTCAAATCCTCAATATTTTCGGTTGGAGTTGGTGCTCTCCCTGCCGCACGTTCCGGTCACTTGGACGGCGGCAGGAGCGGCTGTTCCGTCCGTAATCGGCCGCGCCTTGTCAACCCAGGGCCAATACCCTACTCAAAACAGCATCAAGTCCGGCGACGGCCTTGCCGTTTCGCCTCGGATAACCGTGCCGACGAACGCCTCTTCGATCAACTTGCGTTTCTCGGCCGACCAACCTTGAACATGGGTCGGCGACACGAAGAAGTTCTCAGCTCGGTCAACAAGCATGTGCGAGAGCGCGCAAAGTCGCTCTTCTCCGCTCTTGAGAAAGATCTGCGCGACATAGCGTCGGGCCTGCCCGGATTGCTCCTTCGGATAGCTCACGATGACAGCGGCCTCTGTCGTTGACGTCGGGATGACATTGAGCGTCACGCCCGCGAAACGCTTACCCCATGGCCTGTCATCAACGGAAAAGAACGAGGAGGAGGCCAATACCGGCTTGCGGCCCTCGACCATGAATATCGAATGGCCTACATCGACGTATCGGCGCCTCACCAACGGTCGATCGTAGAATTCGAGGCGGTGCTTCCATACTCCCCAGGCCTTCATCATGTGCGCGGTCGCTTCCATCATGGCCGCCGATGGCTCGTCCTTGGGGACAACTCCGGCAGCTATTTGCCGCTGCAGCGTCATCTGCAGGCGCATCGCGGCCTCCATCACGGTGTGTAGCTCCCGTGTGACTGACCGATAGGCGATAAGGAAAAGCTGCTCTTCGTCCTGCAGCGACAGCGGTTTCGTGTCGATTGGCTTGAAGATTTCGGTGTCGTGATGCCCGCAGAAGCCCGGAAACGTGGATGCCTGGTTGCGCCCGACCTTCTCGAAGGCGCATTGCGGCGCGCCGTTCTTGATCCGCATTCGCATCTCGTAAACGTGATTGTCGTCAGCGATGATGCCAAGAGACGTCGCATTCTGGACGGAATGAGCGCTGATAGCTGCCTCCGCGCAAGAAAGTGTCGGTTCCAGACATTTCTCGAAACGGACTTTCATCGTCTTGAAGAAGTCCGAGATGTGCGACTGCCCTTCAGACAAAAGTGCCTCCCGATATGGTTGTTTTATCAGCGTCCTAGACGGCAATTGCTACTTCGGCAAACGCCATCGCGCTTTACCATATCGGCGACGCAGCGGTGCACTTCGGCGTTATGTCGAAGTCGTGACCCAGAACCTCTCGAAATAGCCGGAAAGTTCGGTACGTTCTCCGAGCTGGTAGAAAACCGGATCAAGCGGCTCGGCTTGGCGCGAGTACACGGGCAAGGAAGTAAGCTGACCCAAGGCTAAAGAAAGGAGACGTGCACGCAGTCCATCTCGAGCGGGTCTCTCTCTTCGGGAACGTCAGGCAGGCTTTGCCTTGGCCATCTCCTGTTCTCATGCCCGGCGTTCGCGCATTTCTGAATCTAACACGGCTAGGTATCTCGGCCGATGACTTCAACCCAAAGAGCAACGGAGCGCAGTCTATTGACGCCGAAAGAGCAATCGGCTCTCTATGTTCGCCTTTTGTGCTTCGAAAGTCGCATAAATGGCAGTGTGGTATGGCGTCGGGAATTATCTGTCGTCGTGAGGGGCAAGAGTCCAGAATTATCTGTCGTCGGCCGGACTTCTAAGTGGATGATATCCTGCCGCTTTCGCCCAAAGAGGTTAACAATGCCCTTTGGACAACAGGTTACCAATGTGCCCCAACGACAATCAATTCCCGACTGGCCTTAAGGGGGTGTTTTGATTGAGCTTATTGCGGCCACGATTGGGAACCTAAGGCCAACCAACACGCGCATTGGTAACCTCCAGCGATAGGTTTGGTAACCCCCATCGAGCGAGTGGCGTTCGCACTCGCCGGGGGCTGACATTGATATTGCCTCCGCGAGGTGGTCTCGGACGATCTTCAAATAGCCTACACGTTCGCGAGGTAGCATATCCCCGCAAAAATTCTCAGGAATTGCCCCGCGTCGACGCCAGGTTGCTAGCTATGAGTGAGTGGCTGCCCACAGTTGAGTTTGCTGCGCTGGTCGGCATTGGGCGACAAGTCGCTCACCGCGCTCTTCGTCAGCGTCGCTGGCGAAAGAATCCGCTCGAAGTGCGGAAGGTCAATGGTCGGCGCGGTGGGAACGCTGGGGAGCAATATCAGGTGAATTCCGCGTCCCTGCCGCTCGAATACCAGCACCGCTTAAAGGTCTCTCAAACCCTCGTTGAAAACCACTCGAAATCAATCACTGGCAGGACAGCGGAGCACACATGGTGGCTCGATTACCTGAGGCCAGTGCTTCAGCATCCAGCCAAATCGACTGCCCGCACCGACGCTCTGTCCGAGCTAGCAGACCACCCAACGCGGAACTGGGAGGGCACGGCGGTCAGCTATTCCCTGCGGACGCTGCAGCGCCATGCCGCACGCTTTGACGAAGGCATGAAGGTCGGACGGCATGGTCGATCGGATAGGGGCAAGAAGCGTGTCGTCATAAGCCGGAGCTGGGACAAACTGGTCCCGTTCGACGCATCCACCAAGGCAAAAATCGCGGAGGATCTAAAGCAGGAAATCCGCGGCCTGCTCAAAGGCGGCATGTCGTGGGGCCACACCCTGCAAGAAGCCGAAAAGTTCCTGATCGACGCGACTCGGGCCTGGGGCCTCCGTCCCGGCGATCCTGACGTGCTGGAGCGCGCTTGTTCTATCCCAACCGGCTTCGTCTCAGCGGAACTCCACTTCCGAAACGTCCACCGGTTTAAGCGCGACCACAAGGCTTATGATGATCGCCGGCCACGCATCCGCCGCACCGTCGCCGGCATGCAGCCGATGGAGCTCGTGGTCGGCGATGTTCACCCTGTCGACATTCACCTCACTCGTCCTGACGGCACTGTCGCCACTGCTAGGCTGATCGGCTTCTTAGACTGGGCGACGCAGCGCTTCTGGATGGGGCTGATCTTTTTCGAAAAGCGCGGCGGCGTGCAAAACCGCGACGTGATCGAAGTCTTCGCGGCCATGATCGAAGCCTGGGGCATGCCGCAGTCGCTCTATATCGACAACGGCAAAGAATTCGGCTTCGCCGCCTTTCTGGACGATGCCATGCAGCTTACCGTGCCGGGCTTCCATGGCCCTTCCCGATCAATCCACGTCATCAATGCTTTGCCCTACAACGCCTCCGCAAAGCCGATTGAGCGTTTATTCGGTGACCTGGAGACGCGCTATTTCAGCACGGCGCGCGGCCACATCGGCGGCAACCGAATGAGCAAGAAGCAGGAGGCGATCGGCAGGACGGTCGCTCCGTTCGGTGCGTTCGAAGACGTGGTGCCAGCCATAGAAGGCTTCGTGCGCACCTATAATCACACTGCGCAGGGCAAGAAGAGCGCGCTAAAAGGCCTCTCCCCTGAAGCCAAGTTCCGCAAACACCTGGAGGCGGGATGGGCGCCGACTGCGATGAGCCGCGATGAAGTGCGCGCGGCATGTGCGCGAACCGAAGAGCGGTCGGTTGTTCAGGGTGCGATATCGGTCGGTGGCCGTCATTGGACATGCCCGGAATTGCAGGCTTACCAGTACGAGAAGATTTGGGTCCGTGTGCCGGCCTATCACACACCGGCCGAGTTGCTATTGCTTGACCGGCGTGGTGAACAAGTCGGCATAGCCTCTCCCGATGTCGAGTTCCATCCGCTCGACAAGCGCGGCGCAAAAACATCAGCCGAACGCGCGAAGGTGCATCGGCAGGCGGTGCGTGACCTCGATCGGTCAGCGCCTGATATCGATGTGGCTGCTCGCCTGATCGCCCGCGGCGAAGTTCAGCCTGAGACGGTTCCGAACGAGCCTGTCGGCATCGTCTCGTACGATCCGACGAAGCGGCCGGCGCGGATCGTGATGCCAAAGAGGCCCTCAATCTCGGAAGAGCGCCGGCGCGAACAGGACGAGCGCATAGCCGCTCAGATGGACTTGGCGAAGAGGATCGTCCGGTGACATTTATCGAAACTCGCGCTGCGTTCACCGTGCGGGCTGCCTTCGACACGGCAGTCAAGATGCGATATCCGGTGCTTGCGGTCGGCAAAGCCGGACTCGGAAAGACCGTAGCGCTAAACTGGATAGCCGCCCAAAGCGGAGCTGCCTATTGCGAAGTTGCGCAGCATACCAAGGCCATCAGGCCAATGTTCCTGATGCTGCACGACGCCTACGGCGTCCAAAAGGACAGCAAGCACACATACGATCTTGCGAAGGATTGCATGAACTTTTTGGGCGCCCGATACGGCCCGGCGCGTCCGTTGCTGGTGGACGAATATCAGAACTTCACACCCAGTGTTTTGCGGGAGCTGCTGCATCTTCAGGAGCGCTGCGGCTTCGCTTTGCTGCTCGCCGGCAACACTCATCGGTTAGCAGGCACGAGGCGTGATATCCACGCTATGGATCAGATCGAAAGCCGTATCGGCATGCGTTTCGAGATCGGGCAGCCGACGCGGGAGGATTGCGTGAGGATCGGCGCCGAACACAACGTTGAGGGAGCAGACGCCTACGAAGCGATTGTCACCTACGGTGAGAACACCTCCCTTCGCGCGCTTTGCCACCTCCTCCAGAACTGCGCCGCCGGTACCAGCGGCTTCGGCAACATTCGTCTTCCCCGGATAGAGACCACGCTTCGCGGCATGTCGTGCGGCAGCGATGTGCTCAGGCTTCTGCACGAGCGTCGAAACGATGCCGCAGACGACCTCCGCAGCCCGGCTTAATTCCGGACAGCGACAAATAATTCCGGACGGCACAGTGGTGTGACGTCCGGAATTATTTGGCATTTCACGAGGTTTACCAGTCCGGAATTACGGGTTGCTGGCGCGTGGGCTATGCGATTGAAAATACGCGAGTTTTCTGGCTGAGGGTACGGGTTTCCGATCCAAAGATCGAGTTTACCAATGGCCTCAATGACAGTTAATTCTGGATTGGCATTGAGTGATTGGATTTGCGTACAATATAGCCGCCCTTATTGGTAAACCCGCTCACGATCGACAACGGATTGGTCAACCCAAGACGACAGGATTGGTAACAAGGTCTAGCCCTGCGCATTCACCATAGCACGACAATCGGGACCAGAGTGCGACGCCGCCTAGGGTCAGGACCCATTAATTTGTTGAGTTGAAGGCTGGCAGGTGATTCAAGGTGGCAGGAGGATGCTGCCTTGAGTGATTTGCTGATGTTGACGCCGGAGCAGATGCGCCGGATCGAGCCCTATTTTCCTTTGTCGCATGGTGTTCCGCGAGTGGATGACCGCCGGGTGCTGAGCGGTATCCTGTTCGTGATCCGCAATGGCCTTCGCTGGCGGGACGCCCCAGTCGACTACGGTCCGCACAAGACCATCTACAACCGCTTCATCCGCTGGAGCCGGCTGGGTGTATTCAACCGCATTCTGGCGGAACTGGCCGCCCAGGGCGGCGAAACCGACAATCTGATGATTGATGCCACCCATCTCAAAGCGCATCGCACCGCCGCAAGCCTGCTTAAAAAAGGGCTCTACCCCGATGTATCGGACGCAGCCGTGGCGGACTGACCACCAAGCTGCAAGTGGTCTGCGACGGCAAGGGGCGCCCGCGGCTGCTGCATCTGAGCGAAGGGCAGGCCAATGATCACAAGACCGCTGCCGCAGTGATCGAGGTCTTGCCTGCCGCCAAATCCCTGCTCGCCGATCGGGCCTACAGTTCCGCGGCCTTCCGCCAGGCGCTCGTCGAACGCGGCATCACGCCCTGCATCCCGCCCCATGCCAAGCATCGTGTCCAGCACAGCTACGATCCTGTCCTATACCGACAGCGCCATAGGATCGAGAACATGTTCGCACGCCTCAAAGACTGGCGTCGCATCCACACGAGGTACGACCGATGTGCTCACACTTTCCTGTCGGCGATCGCTTTCGCTGCAGCCTTCATCTTCTGGATCAATGAGTCCTGACCCTAGCTTGAGACACGTCGGCCACGCCGCAAATCGACACGGTTTGACTGGGCGCGCACAATACCGCACACGATCTTCTAACCTCGGCTTAATTCCGGAGAGAGGCAGATAATTCTGGACGCCACATCGAATTCGGAGTGATGTCCCGAATAATTGGCATCGTCCAGTTGCCGCYCGGATAATCATTTGGCGACGAACACCTCGAGACGGTCGACACCCTAAGCTTCATCGGTGAATCATATTTAAGCGGCAAGGGATCCTTCCCGAAATCGAGCGGCAGCGCGGGTTTTGCCGGCCGGTCGCATCGACTCGCCACGCCTCCGCTAGACCGAGCGGCGTAGCGCCTCCAACATTGAGTTCGCAGTGCCGCTGTCCTAGCCGGCGAAGATCGTGTTCGTCATCCCCGCGGTTCCGGGCGGCGATGCACCCACCGCTGGCCCTCATCTGATGCGCGCTTCGCCCTGCGGACAGCAGACAGCGAAGCCGCCAAGGCCGCGAAAATCTCGCAATGTCGGCTCGATTCCAGGTCCCGTCCGCCACTTTTGCGGGGTGATCCGTGCAGGTGCCTGGCGTGGATCGTGCCAACCATCCCCTGACCGCATCATTGCCAGCGTCCTCCTTCAGCCGGCCGAGCCTCGCGACGCCGGATCGATCATAACGATACTCTTCGAAGAATATTCTCTTTGTAGCAAGCGTGACGGTCTGCGCCGTCTTACCGAGTTTCAGCCTTTGCCATCGCCTCCTGTCCTCCCTGCCGCGCGTCACTCTAACCTGCTCTCATCACCTCACCTCACGCGGGAAAGAGTGTCGTTAACGTCATCCTGTGCGGGAAATGTCACAGCGATAAGACAGAACGCAGAAAAGCCATAGTGGCGTCCTGCCAGGCAACCCTATTGCAGAGTCCACCGGGCCCGCCGGCGACATAATCAAGGAGCTCTCGCATAGGACAAGCCGGTGTTTGGTTCTCCCGGGTCATCTGCGATTTAAATCAAATCCGTCTGTGGATATTGACGATTGCGTGACCCTCACCTCGTAGACGGCTAACGCGGGCGGCAACTGAGAGGGTCATATGACAAGCGATTTTTCCGCCGCGCGAGTGCATCTAGATCGAGCATATCATTACCTGCGAGGCGATGACCCGATCAGCCAGAGGGGGCGCGAAGCCTTGGATCTGCTAATTGAGGCAGTTGCCGTCGAGGAGTTCAAGCAGCCGAGCCAAAACGCGGAGGTGCTAATGTTTCCGATTGGGCGCCGCTGCCCTCCGCGGAGGGCCGTCGAGTCTTTTTCGCTGCCGGCGTTTGATATGCGCTGCCAAGGGTCAATGAGCTGGCGGAGATATGGGGGAACAGCATTCCACCGACCCTGATGTATGGCTGTGAACTCTAACGGGACGGCTCGGCGTGATTGGTGCCGATCCTGCTCGGCTCACCAGGCACCTCGCGTGTCCGAATGAGGAGGTCTTTGCCCTGCGGAGCGAATGCTCATTTTTCCATAATCATTGCATATATCAGTGCTAGGAAGGTCCGAATTGGAAACGAAAACAATGGGGCGAGGCTTATGATGTTGAGCTGTAGCCGAGGCAAATCGCCTGCACAGCTTTTCCGCTATCTATCGGCCAAGTGGCCTGCGGCGTTCAATCCGAAAGCGCCCAGGCCGCTCAAGATCGGCATCCATCATGACATTCGGGTGCTCGACGGCGAACTGTCCGATGATGAATTGAGGAGAGCCCTGCTGGCGTATACCAAGATGGCCAAATACTTGGCGAGACTGGATGCCGGCGCCGCACGGGTCAATCTCGATGGCAAGCCGGCCGGCGTGGTCTCGGATGCGGACGCCGCGACCGCCAAGGCTTTGCTTTGCTCCCGCAAGGACAAACAAAAGGGCAAGCAAACGCCGGAGCCAAGGGTTGAGCCTCAAGCGCCACCCAAACCAAAACCGAAGCGAACCGCCGTGTTCAAGGCGAAGAATACGGCCGACAGCCCGACCGGCATAATCGTTGAGACGAAGCGTCGCCGGTCATTCCGAAAGCCGATGACTTGATCGCCGCTGAGCGATAGCTCGCGCCGACCGGGACAGCCCTCAGGGTCGGAGCACATGGCGCGCGCGCCAATCCGAATTGCCGCGATCGCAATGGAGCTGCCGCATTCGCGCGCGAAAAGCGACTGGTCGGTCATCCCTTCTTCGGGATGAACGAAGGCCGGAGGCTATTCCG
This sequence comes from Mesorhizobium sp. P2_A12, assembly GCF_056405075.1. Classification (NCBI taxonomy): domain Bacteria; kingdom Pseudomonadati; phylum Pseudomonadota; class Alphaproteobacteria; order Hyphomicrobiales; family Phyllobacteriaceae; genus Mesorhizobium; species Mesorhizobium sp. P2_A12. The sequence continues at coordinate 17,210 of NZ_JBFUCU010000037.1, read as the reverse complement.
ATGGTCGTTCTGGCTACCGCTGCGACCGTGATATTTCGGGATGGCAGTCAGATCGATGCCGGCCCAGATTGACTGTGGCCATACTGCTGCTCAACCTCCTCTCAGTTGATGACGTTGGAAAGAATGGGAAGCAGATTGGGAAATTCAGCGCGCAGGCATGGCGGCGCCAGCTTCTGCTGGGCGATCGCCTTCAGGCGTGGCGGCAGGTGAACCCGAGCAGGCGGCAAAAAGCGACGCCGACGGCGGTCGAATATTGGCCCTGAATCTCGACGTTGGTGCAGTGTCGCAGAACGCCCTTGATCATCGCGGCGACCTCCGAAGACGAACAGCGCTTGAGCTGCGAGAAAATGCAGGTCGAGCCCTTTTCGACATGCCAGTAGGTCATCACGCCGCGACCGCCGTAGCGGACATGCCATTCCGTCATCAGGTTGCCGTCCCAAGCGCCGAACTTCTTGGAGTCCGACGCGCAGGCCTTGCCGGCTTCGCCCCAGATGATGGTGATGCGGATAGCCAGTGTTGCATTGGCAACGCGCCCGCAAGTCGCCTCGAGCGCGCCCCTTAGCAAGCACGTGAACCCCTGAGCCAACCTCCTATGGGTCAATAGGGTCAGGTGGCCTGCCATCATTCCAGGAAAGGACAACTGATCAAAGAGGTGTCGCCAGCCTAGCGTCTGACGACCGTATACTATCCGACACTGTTCTGTCGCCTTTGTTGCGTCCGCGACACCAGCCTATTTCGTCGAGCTCTTGTCTGGTCTCGGCTAACCCGCTGAAAGTTAATCACAATGTTTTTCTTCTGCTGGGTCGGCCTAATTGGCACGAGTTTTGAAACTCCTTTGTTGGGAGCCGGGAGCCGCCGACCGACCTCAATTTCGTGGATGACACCGCGATCGATGAAACGGAGAAAGAAAAGCAAAATGTCAAATCCGCATCAGATAGCATTCCATGCAAGGGGGGCCTCGGCGAAACCGCCCCGTACCCAAACTGGCTGCCGCCCTTGTCGACCCTTGCGCAGGAAATCTTGATGGCCGGCTGCGACTCAAAGGCCCACCACCCTTGCCTTAATCCTGAACTCGAAGGCGCAGGATAAAGTTCTGCATCTCGCCGCGCGGTATGCCTAGGCAGTTACAAGTTGGCCGATCTTGATAATCGAGTCGGGCTACGCCGCGCAGGACGTCCAATTGCCGTCCTAGGTCATTCGCTGCCCGCAGCGCCTTCCGCCCCTCCATCGCTTAGAGAGTGACGTGCCACCATGTCCGAACAACCCTTGCCGACGCTGCCGATATGGCGCGTCGATCACATCGAGCCCTCGCCCGAGATGTTGGCACTACGCGCCAACGGACCAATCCACCGCGTGCGCTTCCCCTCCGGGCACGAAGGCTGGTGGGTGATAGGCTATGACGAAGCCAAGGCGGCGCTGTCCGACGCGGCGTTCCGGCCCGCGGGAATGCCGCCGGCGGCATTCACCCCGGATTCGGTGATTCTCGGTTCGCCGGGGTGGCTGGTCTCGCATGAGGGGGGCGAGCATGCCCGGTTACGCACGATCGTGGCGCCTGCCTTCAGCAACCGCAGGGTGAAGCTGCTCGCGCAGCAGGTCGAGGCGATCGCCGCGCAATTGTTCGAGACGCTGGCGGCCCAGCCCCAGCCCGCCGACCTGAGGCGCCACCTCTCCTTTCCGCTTCCGGCCATGGTCATCAGCGCGCTGATGGGCGTGCTCTACGAGGATCACGCCTTTTTCGCCGGGCTGTCCGACGAGGTGATGACGCACCAGCATGAAAGCGGCCCGCGCAGCGCGTCGCGCCTGGCCTGGGAAGAACTGCGCGCCTACATTCGCGGCAAGATGTGTGACAAGCGCCAGGATCCGGGCGACAACCTGCTGACGGATCTGCTCGCGGCGGTCGAGCAGGGCAATGCGACCGAGGAAGAGGCGATCGGCCTGGCGGCGGGCATGCTGGTGGCGGGGCACGAGAGCACCGTCGCGCAGATCGAATTCGGCCTGCTGGCCATGTTCCGCCATCCACAACAGCGCGAACGCCTAGTCGGCGATCCATCCCTGGTGGACAAGGCGGTGGAGGAAATCCTGCGCATGTATCCGCCGGGCGCGGGCTGGGACGGCATCATGCGCTATCCGAGGACCGACGTGACTATCGCGGGCGTGCATATTCCCGCGGAGAGCAAGGTGCTGGTCGGCCTGCCGGCGACGTCGTTCGATCCGCGCCATTTCGACGACCCGGAAATCTTCGACATCGGACGCGACGAAAATCCGCACCTGACGTTCTCGCACGGGCCGCACTACTGCATCGGCATGGCGCTGGCCAGGCTGGAACTCAAGGTGGTGGTCGGCTCGATCTTCCAGCGCTTTCCCGCGCTGCGCCTGGCCGTGGCGCCCGAAGAACTGAAGTTGCGCAAGGAGATCATCACTGGCGGGTTCGAGGAGTTCCCGGTGCTCTGGTGACGCGCGGACGCCGCCCGGAATCGCGATCTTATCCGCAATTTGCCGGCGCGCCTAGCACGCGCCGGTCAGATCAGCCAGCCAACGGGTAACCAAGATGGACGTGCAAGAAACCAAGGCAGCATGCCGAGACGCCTTCGCCGAACTTGCGTCGCCAGCGTGCATCCACGACCCGTATCCGTTCATGCGGTGGTTGCGCGAGCACGATCCGGTGCATCGCGCGGCGTCGGGCCTCTTTCTGTTGAGCCGCCACGCCGACATCTTCTGGGCGCTCAAGGCCACGGGCGACGCGTTTCGGGGACCGGCGCCAGGCGAACTGGCGCGCTATTTCCCGCGTGCGGCGACCAGCCTGTCACTCAATCTCCTGGCGTCCACGCTAGCGATGAAGGAACCACCGACGCATACGCGTCTGCGCCGGCTGATCTCGCGCGATTTCACCATGCGCCAGATCGACAACCTGCGGCCGAGCATCGCGCGCATCGTCGCGGCGCGCCTGGACGGCATGGCGCCCTCGCTTGAGCGCGGGGAGGCGGTGGACCTGCATTGGGAATTCGCGCTGGCCTTGCCAATGCTGGTCTTCGCCGAACTGTTCGGCATGCCCCAGGACGACATGTACGGGCTCGCTGCCGGCATCGGCGCCATTCTGGAAGGCCTGAGCCCACACGCCAGCGATCCCCAGCTCGCCGCGGCGGACGCGGCCAGCGCCAGGGTGCAGGCCTACTTCGGCGATCTCATACAGCGCAAGCGCACCGATCCCCGCAACGACATCGTGTCGATGGTGGTCGGCGTACACGACGACGATGCCGACACGCTGTCGGATGCGGAGTTGATCAGCATGCTGTGGGGCATGCTGCTAGGCGGCTTCGCCACCACTGCTTCGACCATCGACCATGCGGTCCTGGCGATGCTCGCGTATCCCGAACAGCGGCACTGGCTGCAGGGAGACGCCGTGGGGGTGAAGGCATTCGTCGAAGAAGTCCTGCGCTGCGACGCGCCTGCCATGTTCAGCTCCATTCCGCGTATCGCCCAGCGCGACATCGAACTGGGCGGCGTGGTGATCCCGAAGAACGCGGACGTGCGCGTGCTCATCGCGGCCGGCAATCGCGACCCGGACGCCTTCGCCGATCCCGACCGCTTCAATCCCGCGCGGTTCTACGGCACCACTCCTGGCATGTCGACCGACGGGAAGATCATGCTGAGCTTCGGCCACGGCATCCACTTCTGCCTCGGTGCGCAACTGGCCCGGGTGCAGTTGGCCGAGAGCCTGCCGCGCATCCAAGCGCGCTTCCCCACACTGGCATTGGCCGAGCAGCCGACCCGGGAACCCTCCGCGTTCCTTAGGACGTTCCGCGCGCTGCCGGTGCGGCTGCATAAGGGGGGCTGAGATGCGCGTCGTGATCGATCAGGATCTATGCGGAACCACCGGGCAGTGTGTGCTGACGCTGCCGGGCATCTTTCGCCAGCGCGAACCGGACGGCGTGGCGGAAGTGTGCGTGGCGAAGGTCCCGCAGGCGCTGCACGCCGCGGCGCGGCTCGCGGCCAGCCAGTGTCCGGTCGCCGCCATTCGGGTCATCGAAAGCGACGCTGGCGAGCGCGCCAGCGCCGACCCTGCGCCTTCTCCGGCGCAGGCTGAGCGGCATGCCGCGAAAGACCAACGCAACCCAGGAGGACGGTTTGAAGGCAAGGTGGCCGTGGTGACCGGCGCCGGCGCCGGCATCGGCAAGGCATGCGCCCTCGCCATCGCGCGCGAGGGCGGCAGAGTGGTGGTGGCCGACATTGATGGCTCGGCGGCCGTCGCCTGCACCGCGAAGATCGCGGCCGAAGCGGGCCACGCGCTGGCCCTGGCCATGGACATCGCCGATGCGCAGGCGGTGGCAGCGCTGTTCGAGACGGCGGAGCGGCACTTCGGTGGGGTCGACCTGCTGGTGAACAACGCGAGCGCCATGCATCTGACACCGCGCGACCGCACGATCCTCGACCTGGACCTGGCGGTCTGGGATCAGACCATGGCGACCAATCTGCGCGGCACGCTGCTCTGCTGCCGGCAGGCCATCCCACGAATGATCGCCCGCGGCGGTGGCGCGATCGTCAACATGTCGTCGTGCCAGGGGCTCAGCGGTGACACCGCGCAGACGTCCTACGCGGCGTCGAAGGCGGCGATGAACATGCTGTCGGCCTCGCTCGCCACCCAGTACGGTCATGCGCAGATCCGCTGCAACGCGGTTGCGCCGGGTCTCATCATGACCGAGCGTCTCCTCGCCAAGCTGGATGAGTGCATGCAACGGCATCTGAGCCGGCACCAACTCCTGCAGCGCGTCGGCCGCCCCGAGGACGTGGCCGCGCTGGTGGCGTTCCTGCTCTCCGACGATGCTGCGTTCATCACCGGCCAGGTCCTGTGCATCGACGGCGGCATGCTGGCGCATGTGCCGACGTACGCCGACGGTGGCAACAGCCGCGCCGCGCGGCCTGCCGGCGACACCGCCAAAGCGGCCGCGGCGCCGCGCTGCTGATGGACATGCTGCTCAACCCGCTGGACCGTCGGCACCGGCTGCGGGACGACATCCCGGTCGTGCCCGGCGCTTTCCCCCTGGTCGGACATCTTCCCGCCATCGTATGCGACCTGCCGCGCCTGCTGCGGCGCGCGGAACGGACGTTGGGCAGCCACTTCTGGCTGGATTTCGGCCCTGCCGGACACCTGATGACCTGCGTGGATCCAGATGCGTTCGCACTGCTCCGGCACAAGGACGTGTCCTCGGCTCTGATCGAAGAGATCGCGCCCGAATTGCTTGGCGGAACGTTGGTCGCCCAGGACGGCGGCGCGCACCGGCAGGCGCGCGACGCGATCAAGGCGGCGTTCCTGCCCAAGGGGCTGACCCAAGCCGGCATCGGCAACCTGTTCGCGCCCGTCATCCAGGCGCGGGTGCAGGCGTGGCGCGACCGCGGCGACGTAACCATCCTGCGCGAAACCGGCGACCTGATGCTCAAGCTCATCTTCAGCCTCATGGGAATCCCAGCGCAGGACCTGCCGGGATGGCATCGCAAATACCGGCAACTGCTGCAGTTGATCGTCGCGCCCCCGGTCGACCTGCCCGGACTGCCCTTGCGGCGCGGCCGCGCCGCCCGCGACTGGATCGACGCGCAGTTGCGCCAGTTCGTCCGCGACGCGCGCGCGCATGCCGCGCGCACCGGGTTGATCAACGACATGGTGAGCGCCTTCGATCGCGGCGACGATGCGCTCTCCGACGACGTCCTGGTCGCCAATATCCGCTTGCTGCTGCTTGCCGGTCACGACACCACGGCCTCGACGATGGCCTGGATGGTGATCGAGCTGGCGCGGCAGCCTGGGCTGTGGGACGCCCTGGTCGAGGAGGCGCAACGCGTGGGCGCGGTGCCGACCCGGCACGCGGACCTGGCGCAGTGTCCGGTCGCCGAGGCGCTGTTCCGCGAGACGCTGCGCGTGCATCCGGCGACCACGCTCCTGCCGCGTCGCGCGCTGCAGGAATTGCAACTCGGCCAACGGCGCATTCCCGCGGGCACCCATCTGTGCATCCCGCTGCTGCATTTGTCGACCTCGGCGCTGCTGCACGAGGCGCCTGATCAGTTCCGCCTGGCGCGGTGGCTGCAACGCACGGAGCCGATCCGGCCGGTGGACATGCTGCAGTTCGGTACCGGCCCACACGTCTGCATCGGTTACCACCTGGTATGGCTGGAAATGGTGCAGTTCTGCATCGCCTTGGCACTGACCATGCACAAGGCCGGGGTGCGGCCGCGGTTGCTGAGCCCCGTCGAAAAAGGTCGGCGCTATTTCCCGACCGCACATCCGTCCATGAAAATCCGCATCGGATTCTCATGAGCTGGCATCGCATGCCCCGTGTGGCGAGGCAGCGGCGCCGGCGACCCGCAGCATTGCTCCACTCGGCGCGCGCGCTCGGTGCGACGCCGGCAACGCCGCGGCGGCTCGCCGCTCGCCGTGGCCGTCTCCTGTCAGGTACAAGGACATGAAAAACATCCAGACCGGTTCCACGCGACACGACGACCGAACTGGCGTTTCCGCGCTCGGCGGATTGGGCGCGCAGGCGCGCGGCGCATCCGGCAGGCTGCCGCCGGAGATCTGGATGCAGGACGGCGCAAAGCGGGTCGAACAGGCGCTGGCGCGTCTTCTCTGCGCCGAAGACGACGGTGAGACCGAGCTGATGGCTGCGATGCGCTACGCTAGCTTGCATGGCGGAAAGCGCACCCGCGCCTTGCTCTGTCTGGCTACCGGCGCACTGGCCGACACGCCGACGCACATGCTCGACGATGTCGGCGCCGCCATCGAGATGATGCACGCCTGTACCCTGGTCCACGACGACCTGCCCGCAATGGACGATGACGTGCTTCGCCGCGGCCTTCCGACGGTGCACGTCAAGTTCGGCGAAGCCACTGCGATCCTGGTCGGCGATGCGCTGCAGGCGCACGCCTTCCTGACCCTGGCGAACCTGGATGCGCCGGGCGACAACCGTATCGCGCTCGTGCGCGAACTGGCGCAGGCGGTGTCCGCCGAGGGTGCCGCAGGCGGGCAGGCCATGGATCTGTCGCTGGTCGGAAAGCACGTCGAGCTGGACAGGATCGTGGCGATGCACCGGATGAAGAGCGGAGCGCTAGTGCGCGCGTCCGTTCGCATGGGCGCGCTATGCGCCATCGCGGAGGATGCCGCCCACGCTGCGCTGTACTGTGCGCTCGATCGCTACTCCGCCTGTTTCGGGCTGGCGTTGCAGGTGGTCGACGACATTCTCGACGCAACAGCGGATACCGCGACGTTGGGCAAGACCCCCGGCAAGGACGCGGCGGCGCAGAAGCCGACCTGTGCGTCGATCATGGGGCTGCAGGCAGCGCGCCAGTTCGCGCTGGAGCTGTTGCGCGACGCCGGAGAGGCCATCGCCCCGCTGGGGCCGCGTGCGGAACGGTTGGCGCAGATGCTGCAGCGGGCCAACGCGTATCTGTTAAAGCACGCGCCATGCGCATGAGCGCGCCCGTCCGCATGGAGTCGCCCCTGTGCCGCTGTGATCGGCCGGCGGTAGCAGTGCATGCTGCACTGTGTCCGAATCCGCGGCACCGCTCGCAGCGGTTGCCCAGCACGGCCGCGGCGCACGCGGCGCGCTGCGCGCAAGCCTATGCAGCGGACCGGCGCCAGCATCGGGGTGCGTCGCCGCGCCGGAGCAGGGCGGCCGTCCGGCGCTGCCCATGCGCCGGGCCGGGACGGGCCTGCGGCGACGTGCGGGGCGTCTGCCCGATCCTGGTTCTCGTCAACCGTCTGCAGAAGGAAAATACCGCGTGAACGCGCTGTCCGAACAGATCCTCTCCGAATTGCGCTACCTGCTGAGCGAGATGAGCGACGGCGGCAGCGTCGGTCCGTCCGTCTACGACACGGCGCGAGCTCTGCAGTTCCACGGCAACGTCACCGGTCGGCAGGACGCATACGGGTGGCTCATCGCGCAGCAACAGGCCGATGGTGGATGGGGAAGCGCGGACTTCCCCCTGTTCCGCCATGCGCCCACCTGGGCGGCGTTGCTGACATTGCAGCGTGCCGATCCTCTTCCCGGCGCGGCCGACGCAGTCCAGGCTGCAATTCGGTTCCTCGAGCGCCAGCCCGATCCCTACGCGCATGCGGTGCCGGAAGACGCGCCGATCGGCGCGGAGCTGATCCTGCCGCAGTTGTGTGGCGAGGCCGCATCCTTGCTGGGCGGCGTGGCGTTTCCGCGCCACCCGGCGCTGTTGCCGTTGCGGCACGCGTGCCTTGTCAAGTTGGGGGCGGTGGCGACGTTGCCGAGCGGCCATCCGTTGCTGCACTCCTGGGAAGCCTGGGGAACGTCGCCGACCACCGCATGCCCGGACGACGACGGCAGCATTGGCATCAGTCCGGCGGCCACCGCCGCGTGGCGTGCGCACGCCGTAACACATGGGAGCACGCCGCAGGTCGGGCGCACCGACGCGTATCTGCAGGCGGCATCGCGGGCGACGCGCAGCGGCATCGAAGGTGTCGTCCCCAACGTCTGGCCGATCAATGTGTTCGAGCCATGCTGGTCGCTGTACACCCTGCATCTGGCCGGGCTGTTCGCGCATCCCGCGCTCGCCGATGCGGTGCGCGTGATCGTCGCGCAGCTCGACGCCCGCATGGGCGTGCGCGGTCTAGGCCCGGCCTTGCACTTCGCGGCCGATGCGGACGACACCTCCGTTGCGCTGTGCGTCCTGCGCCTTGCAGGCCGCGACCCGGCGGTCGATGCTTTGCGCCATTTCGAAATCGGCGAGCTATTCGTCACCTTCCCCGGCGAGCGCAATGCCTCGGTGTCGACCAACATCCATGCCCTGCATGCGTTGCGACTGTTGGGAAAGCCCGCCGCCGGCACCAGCGCCTACGTCGAGGCCAATCGCAACCCGCACGGTCTATGGGACAACGAAAAATGGCACGTTTCGTGGCTGTATCCCACCGCGCATGCGGTCGCTGCGCTGGCGCAAGGCAAGCCCCAGTGGCGCGACGAGCGCGCGCTGGCGGCGCTGCTGCAGGCGCAGCGCGATGACGGCGGCTGGGGCGCCGGTCGCGCGTCCTCATTTGAGGAAACCGCCTATGCGCTGTTCGCGTTGCACGTGATGGACGGGAGCGAAGAGCCGACAGGGCGCCGGCGCATCGCGCAGGCGGTGGCGCGTGCGCTGGAGTGGATGCTCGCTCGCCATGTGGCGCATGCATTGCCGCAGACGGCGCTGTGGATCGGCAAGGAACTGTATTGCCCCACCCGGGTCGTGCGCGTGGCCGAACTCGCCGGGTTGTGGCTGGCGCTTCGTTGGCGGCGGCGCGTCCTGGCCGAGGAAGCAGGAGCGGCGCTATGATCCAGACCGAAAGCGCGCTGCAGCAGGTGCTGGAGTGGGGGCGTTCCCTGACAGGGTTCGCCGACGAGCATGCAGTGGAAGCGGTCAGGGGCGGCCAGTACATCCTGCAGCGCATCCACCCGAGCCTGCGCGACACCAGCGCCCGCACTGGCCGCGATCCGCAGGCCGAAACGCTGATCGTGGCGTTCTATCGCGAACTGGCGCTGCTGTTCTGGCTCGACGATTGCAACGACCTTGGCCTGATCGCGCCGGAGGAGCTCGCCGCGGTGGAGCAGGCGCTGGGGCAGGGCGTGCCGTGCGCGCTCCCCGGATTCGAGGGCTGCGCTGTGCTGCGCGCTTCGCTGGCCGCGCTCGCCTACGATCGTCGCGACTATGCTCGGCTTCTCGACGACACCCGGTGCTACTGCGCGGCGCTGCGCGCCGGACACGCGCAGGCGATAGGGGCGGAACGCTGGTCCTACGCCGAGTACCTGCACAACGGCATCGATTCGATCGCCTACACGAACGTGTTCTGTTGCCTGTCGTTGCTGTGGGGGCTGGACATGGCGACCTTGCGCGCGCGTCCGGCGTTTCGCCAGGTCCTGCGGCTCATCTCCGCGATAGGGCGCCTGCAGAACGATCTGCATGGACGCGACAAGGACAGGTCGGCGGGCGAGGCCGACAACGCGGCGATCCTGCTGCGGCAGCGCTATCCGGCTATGCCTGTGGTGGAGTTCCTCAACGACGAGTTGGCCGGCCATACGCGAATGTTGCACCGGGTGATGGCGGAAGAACGCTTTCCCGCGCCGTGGGGAGCGTTGATCGAGGCCATGGCGGCCATCCGCGCGCAGTACTACCAGACCTCGACCAGCCGCTACCGCAGCGACGCTGCGGGGGGAGGCCAGCGTGCGCCCGCCTGAACGGCGGGATGCGGCTGCGTGCGCGCGCTGCCGTCGGTGCGATCCGATGCAACGCCGTCGCCCGATGCGACGGATGGAGCGAGCATGAGCGATAGCGACAACATCCCGAGCCGGCGCAAGGACGACCATCTGGACATCGTGCTGGATCGGCGAACGGCGCCGGCCACGGTCGCCGCCGGCTGGGAGTACATCCGTTTCGAACACTGCGCATTGCCCGAGTTGGACCTGACGCAGATCGACCTGCGCGCCTCGCTGCTGGGCAAGACCATGCGCGCGCCGCTGCTAATTAGCTCCATGACCGGCGGCGTGCCACGCGCCGAGGCCATCAACCGGCATCTGAGCGAGGCAGCACAAGCCTTGGGGATCGCCATGTGCGTCGGTTCGCAGCGCGTGAGCCTGCAATCCCGCAACTCCCAGGGGCTGACGCGCGCGCTGCGCCGCATGGCCCCAGACATTCCCTTGCTGGCCAATATCGGCGCCGCGCAACTGCGCGAGGCCGACGGCCTGGACCTGGCGCGCCGGGCGGTGGATGCGCTGGAGGCCGATGGACTCATCGTCCATCTCAATGCGCTGCAGGAAGCGGTACAGCCGGAGGGCGACCGCGACTGGCGCGGCGTCCTGGCGCAGATCGCTCGCGCCGCGCGCAGCGTGGACGTGCCGATTGTGGCCAAGGAAGTGGGGTCGGGCCTGTCCGCCTCGGTGGCCTGCGCGCTCGTCAAGGCGGGCGTGGCGGTCATCGATGTCGCTGGCGCCGGCGGCACCAGTTGGGCCGCGGTGGAGGGCGAGCGCGCCCGCGATGCCGCCGACCGTGCAGTGGCGATGGCGTTCGCCGACTGGGGGATTCCGACCCCGGCCAGCGTGCAGGCGGTACGTCGGGCGCTGCCAACTGTGAAGCTGATCGCGTCGGGCGGGATCCGCGACGGCGTCGACGTGGCCAAGGCCATCCGCCTGGGCGCGGACATCGCCGGGCAGGCGGCCGGCGTGCTGCGCGCGGCGACGGTGTCCACCGAGGCGGTTGTCGCGCATTTCGAGATCGTCATCCGCCAGTTGGCCGTTGCCTGCTTCTGCACCGGCTCGGCTGATCTGGCGGCGTTGCGTCAGGCGCGGTTGTTGCCCCCGGCGCATCTGCCCGCCGGTTGATGCCGGCGTCGCCCGCACGTGGCGGCGGGCGCCTAGCAGGCTGCTGAATACCTACGCCAAAGATAGACTACTGATCCACCTTGGCGAGGCGGTTCAATGCGCGGGAACTCGTGATCACCAGAAGGAAAGTCGATGCCCAGGACGTGGCTTGGTTGGAGACGCCAAGGAACGTCAAACTGACGATTCATGTAACGTGGTCGGGGATCGACAACGACAGGATCGAACCGGTCTCGTCCCGTATAGCGGAACGATAGCTCCACCGGAAGCATTCGGTTCTGCCACAGCATCGGCCAGGCAAAAATAACTTGCGTTGCGCGGATAAAATGCCCTGATCCTGCCATTCCTCCATGGGCACGTGGGCAGGGAGAAATCTCATACAACTGGCAGCGAAGGGAGGCTCGGCCCAATGAGCGGGGTGGCGCGTGAAGAAGTTAATCCGGTGTCATCGGCAACGTTTGCGCCGCTCGAGAATTCAACTTTCCGTCCGATCTGGATTGCCACACAGGTATCCAGTCTAGGGTGGCTGATTCAAATGGTTGCCATCAGTTGGCTGATGGTGACCATTTCGACATCGGATGTGATGGTCGCCTTGGTGCAGGCTTCGACAACCTTGCCCACATTCCTCCTGTCAATTATCGCCGGCGCCCTAGCGGACAATTACAGCCGCCGCAATCTCATGTTCGCTGGCTGGTGCGTGATAGCATTGTCCTCGACGATGCTGACTGTTCTTGCAGGTCTCGGAATTTTCAATCCATGGATGGTTCTTGCATTCAGCTGTTTGGCCGGAGTAGGCGCCGCTTTCACCGACCCCGCCTGGCACGCGTCGGTTGGCGATATCCTGCGAAAGCGCGATGTTCCGGCCGCCGTCACGCTTATCTCGGTCGGATATAACGCCGTCCGAAGCATCGGTCCCGCTCTCGGTGGCGTCGTCGTTGCTTCCTTTGGCCCTTTGACGGCTTTCGCAGTGGCGACGCTTACATATCTGATGCTGCTGTGGACCATAGGGCGCTGCAAATGGCATGTTCGCTCGTCACCGCTGCCGAGTGAACCATTGACCACGGCGATCCATGACGGAGCGCGCTTCACTGCCCTGTCATCCGAAATCAAGGCAGCAATTGCCCGCGGTGCCCTTTTTGGGCTGACGAGCATCTCTATACTAGCGCTCTTGCCTCTCGTCGCCCGCGATCAGCTGGGGGGAGGGCCAGTCGTTTACGGCATCCTGATGGCCGGCTTCGGGACCGGCGCCTTGTTCGCCGGCATCTGCAACAACATTCTGAGACGGAGGCTGTCCCAGGAACGTTTGACGACACTGTCGTGCATCGCCTGTGCGGCTTGTTGTCTATCGCTTGCTTTCACCCCCTCGGTGGCGGTGGCGGCTATCGCGCTGGCGCTCGGCGGCGCGGGCTGGGTCGTGACCTGGACCGGGCTGGACGTAAGCGTCCAGTTGGCGAGTCCAAGGTGGGTCGTTGGTCGCACGCTCTCGATCTATTATGCCCTTTCATCCGGCGGCATCGCGGCTGGCAGCTGGCTGTGGGGTACGGTGGCCGAGAGCTATTCGCTGAGCTCGGCTCTGGAGCTTTCAGGTGGCGCGCTGGTGCTGGTCGCTGGCACCGGCTTCCTGCTGCCCATCCGTCAATGGAAAGATTCCGATCAGGCTCCTCTTGGCTTCGAAACGCCTCAGGTTGCCCTGGATTTGAAGCCCCGAAGCGGGCCGATCGTCGCCAAGATCGAATATTCAATACCCGAAGCAAATGTCGAAGCGTTCCTGGAGCAGATGCGGGAACGGCGGCGAGTACAAAGCGGCGTTGGTGCGCGACACTGGAATCTCCAGCGCGACCTCCAGCAGCCTTCGCGTTGGACAGAAACCTTCCGCACCCCGACCTGGATGGACTACCTTCGCCTGAACCACCGCCTTACGGCAGCCGACAAGGAGTTGGACCAGCGTCTCCTCGCATTGCACCTGGGAGAGCTTCCTCCTCGAATCACGCTTGCGATCGAGCGCCCGACTGGAGCTGGCCGCAAGCGGGACCAATCGATGCGGTTCTTTTTCCGTCGTTGACATCCGTCCAGGCGTCCGCGCTGGTGAGACAGGATGGGTTGGAAACGAGCCAACGCTCTCACCATCCGTTTTGCAGATCGGCTGCGATCCATTCGGGTGGTTGCCGAGCCGGCATACTGGGCGGCTCAGACGTATCCTTGTCGGAGAGATTCCTCGGCACTCGAGCACTCTCTTATACGAGACGATCCTGATGCGTCACGCAAACGGTGAATCACGAACGCTCTCGCCGCAAACCCTTCCGCCCGGAAATCTGCCCCGGTTACGGCTCTCGGCGCATCCCAGAGTTGGGAGAAGCTTCTGCCAGACTACAACTGTAACCTCATATCGGTTTAGCAGGTCAAGCGTCGGTGGTACCCTGATTGGGTAACTTAACGACTTTGGAGGCCGAGCAATGGATCGCGATAACAAACGGGCACGCGCAGCTGCAAGTTCATCCCAAGACGTGGGGAATCGCAGTACCCTCCGTGACCTTCCATACGGACCATTGACCGATGTTGCAGAACGGCTGGTAAGCGCTAACCCGCGCGATACAGCGCGAAATCTTGGGACCTTCAAAGAACTCGGGAGGCGAGAGCGCATAGCCGTTCGGGGCACTCGAACCGAGCCAGAAACTGACCTCGCGAGATTTGAAACGCGGACCAATCAGCTTGGACGATCAGCCGTCGATCTGGGGGACAAATTGACTGCCGGGTTGGGGCACACCTCGGATGAAGTAGCATTGGAGCAATTCAGAGCAGTCAGTAACGTATCCCATTACCTTAGGCCAGAGACGCAAGATAGCATTGTTAATCGCATTGGCAACATGGACCCACCTTCGCAAGCTATCGGAGCGCTTTACGCTGCGCAAAACTTCAGCAAGTTTAACGCTGAAAATAAAGCTCGCATTTTTGATCAGGCCGCTGAATTGGCTACCGATCCGGATGGCCACGTCAGGTCGACAGCATCCAATGCTATGTACGCGATGTATCACCAGTTAGATCCAAATCAACAGGCCCAAGCTCACTCAATTCCCGGCATGCAAGACATCTTGCCGCAGATGCCTCCTCCGCGGCATGCAGCAGAGGAACGCAGTGCGGATCTGGACGCCCACATAGCAGGTATTGGGGCTGCAGTCCGTGATACAGTTGGCCCGCAAACCTCCCACGAACAGCTGCAGCGGGGTGGTCAAGTCGGCCGGGATATAAGCCACTCCTACAATCACGCCCGAGAGAATCTAATGGAGGCGAGGAGAAGCAGGGATCGCACCGGCCGTTGAGGTCTTGGCCATGGCAGTAACACTTCCTCTCCCGAATTCCGTTCACGGCCTTGCTGTTTCCAATTCGCTGGCCGTCGACGTACCTGCTTCGTGAAACTTTCAAAATCCACGTCTGCCGGGTGGCGCGATTCAAGCATCGCACCACCCGCTGCGGCATCGATCTGTCGAGCGTCGGCATCGCGCGACCTCGGTTCGGTGTCTGAAGCAAGCGCAGCATCAGCACGGCTAATTCGGCCATGGAACAATGTCTTCTACAAAAACGACGTCCCCCAACATAGCCATTAGCATCGCGTGCTCACTCGCCTTGGGGTTCTGTGCGGCAAGTCTGTACGCAACCTTCCGCCACGGGGGTAGCGGCGAGGCTCTGATGGCGTTTGATGTCCGTGCCTTTTGGTTTGAGACGCCCTTCTATTTGGGTTTCGCAACCCCCGTTTTCTATCAGGGCGCGGCTATCGTGCTCTCGACGTCTGCGGTTGTCTTGCTGATTCAGCAGGTCGTATTGCGCCGCAAGCTCGAACATCACGGGACCGCTCGTTGGGCTCGAGTGGATGAAATGCGACGCCCGGGATATCTGCGACGATACCGTGGCGTGACAGGGCCGGTCTTCGGGAAGACGAGTGGTCCTTTCTGGCCTGGCTATTACCTGACCAATGGCGAGCAGCCTCACAGCCTCATCGTTGCGCCGACCCGCGCTGGCAAGGGGGTCGGCATAGTCATTCCAACGCTACTTACATTTAAAGGCTCTGTGATAGCTCTGGACGTCAAGGGGGAGCTCTTTGAGCTCACATCGAGGGCGCGTAAAGCCGCTGGCCACGAAGTGTTCAAATTCGCGCCACTGGATTCAGAGCGGCGCACAAACTGCTACAATCCACTGTTGGATCTCATAGCACTGCATCCACAGCAGCAATTCACCGAAGCCCGCCGCTTGGCCGCGAACCTGATTACGGCCAAGGGGGAGGGGGCGGAAGGTTTCGTCGCCGGCGCGCGAGATATCTTTGTCGCGGGGATCCTTGCCTGCATCGAGCGGGGCACGCCAACAATCGGCGCCGTCTATGATCTGTTCGCTCAGCCGGGGGAGAAGTTTAAGCTCTTCGCGCAGCTCGCCATGGAGACCCGGAACAAAGAGGCACAACGCATCTTCGACGACATGGCGGGGAACGACACGAAAATCCTAACCTCCTACACGTCCGTGCTCGGCGATGGCGGGCTCAACTTGTGGGCGGATCCGGCTGTCAAGGCGGCTACAAGTCGCTCGGACTTTTCGGTCTATGATCTTCGCCGTCGCAGAACGTGCATCTATCTTTGCGTTGGTCCGAACGACCTTGAGGTGATCGCGCCTTTGATACGCTTATTTTTTCAGCAAATCGTTTCAATTCTACAGCGGTCGCTGCCCCGCCAGGACGAAAAGCACGAGGTTCTCTTTCTGCTCGATGAGTTCAAGCACTTGGGGAAGCTGGAGGCGATCGAGACCGCAATTACGACTATCGCGGGCTACAAGGGGCGTTTCATGCTCATCATCCAAAGCCTTTCGGCACTAACGGGGGCTTATGGAGAGGCTGGTAAGCAGAATTTTCTCAGCAATACCGGACTGCAAGTGTTCATGGCCACGGCCGATGACGAGACTCCGAACTACATTTCCAAAGCCATCGGTGAATACACGTTTGAAGCCAAATCGATTTCCTACAGCCAGTCGCGAGCGTTCGACCGGAACATTCAGAATTCGTTTCAAGGTGCGCCGCTGCTGCGTCCCGAACAGGTTCGGCTGCTCAATGACGAGTACGAGATTGTTCTCATCAAAGGTCTGCCGCCATTGCAACTGAGGAAGGTGCGATATTTTTCGGACCGCATTCTGAAACGCATCTTTGAAAGCCAGACAGGCGCCCTCCCGGAGCCGGCACCCTTGACGGAAGCAGAGGAGGGATTCTCCGCAGAATCTCGACTCGATGAGCCGCTGCGCGGATTGGCGCAAGACTTTGACGATACAGTTTGATGCGAGGCTAATGTGGACCAGCGAAAAAATCCATCCCGTGTAACAGCTTTGCCGCAGGTGGTGCAGGACGCCGGCTTGGAAGAGGATCAAGCGGTCCAGGCCAGGCAAGTGGGCGTTGAGCAGCACCTTGCCGAGGCCCGGAGGCTGTTCGATCAAGCTGACGAGTCGCCAACCAATCCAGAGGAGCTTCAGCGACTGGACCAGGGGTTCCGCGAAGTGCTTCAGCAATGGCAGGATGAGCAAGCCGCCTCGTCTTCTTTCAGCGCTGAGGTTCCCGAGGCGCTCCGGCCGCTGTTCGATGATCGAGCTCACCAGCCGCCAACCAATGCAGAGGAGCTTCTGCGACTGGAACAGGGGTTCCGCGAAGTGCTTCAGCAGCGGCAGGATGATCAAGCCGCCTCGTCTTCGCTCAGCAACTCAGGGATGCGTGCTGGGCCGGAGGACCCCAACAGAAGCGTGTCGGACGCTTTCGCAAGCTCTGGGCACGCCGGAGTTCAGGCCGCCGCCCCGCCAGTCTTGGCTGCCAGCCAACAGCAGATCCGGCCCTCGCCG
>NZ_JBFUCU010000036.1:0-25444 GCF_056405075.1 Mesorhizobium sp. P2_A12 | reverse complement strand
GGCTTGCGTACACGCCCCGCACGACTTCGAGCACTCCGAATAGCAAAAGCGACGAAAGCGCAAGCAAGGTTAGGTACGTGAGAGTATCCAAATTGGCGGCGGGCAAAACACGATCATATACCTGCAGCATGTATAGAGGCAGAATTAACAACAGGGTGTTCATCACCGCGGAGAAGAGGCCCATTTCGACCACACTCCTCGACAGCACTTTCCTGCCTGTAGAACTGGACATCCCCAAAATTGCCTCCCCCCGGGACAAGCGGTCAAATTAGACAATCATTATATATCATACGGGGTTGCCACGCTATCGGTTGGGATTCTTTTGATAGCCATAGTAAAGACCGCAAGCGCGAGCCGAGGCGTCACGCTAGGCGGACCTGCGAGTCGGCATGCGTTTGGCTACATCGCGAGGCCAAAGCATACCCGTGCTATGTTCCCGTCCATGGCCCTCCATCATTCAAACGCGAAGCCCCTCTCCTCGAAAAACTCTCGTGCCGTTTCATCGAAATGACCGTCGGCAATCGCATCGAGGTCTAGCGGGCCCTCTCCCACGGCTATCTGCAGCGGGGCTCCAGATTGTCGGTGTTGCCGGCCGCGTGTGCTCATCTCGCCATAAGCTAGCGACTCGCATTAGGTTCCTTCTTCATGGTAATCCTTCAGGGCGAGGTAAGAGTTTGGAGTAGCCGTTCGAATAAGGTTGACAGCTATTTGTTCTGTAAATATCTGCCATCAGAAATTCTTGGATTGACAGCTCATTTGCTAACTGTGTTCTGCTTTCAATATATTCGCTGGATCAGACTTCTGGGGAGAAGCAGAAGTCGTTCGATTGTCCGAGACCCTGCTGCAGGCGCGCGTAGGCAGCACTTGCCGACCTCGCCCTCGCCATGCCTTCGCCGCGCTGCGCAGGACTTCACGTTTCCCCGCCACCACTTTGTACGAACCCCCTGTCGTCCTCACTGCCGCAGGCCCCGTAGCCAAGACCGACGAGGGCTATCGCCTCGCCAATAGGTGATCGCAGTACGGCGTGGATGCCGCCGACCTAAGTAGGAGCCGAAGAGAGGGCCGGTCAGGGTCCAACGACCTTCCAACGGTCCATACGCGCCATCCCTTCCAACGGTGTTCCAAACCCTCCTGACGGTGTTCCAGGGGGGGCTTCCGATCCCATATCTACGGACATGGCTGCTATCTATGCGATCTTGCTGCTTGGCTCGCGGTCGCTACGCATACGCTCCCCACTCGCTCTCTTAAATAAGTTTTAGCTAAAATAGTTCCGGAACATTTCCCGCAGTTGGTGGTTCGAGCCTCCATGACAAAGTTGAACGAACTCGGGCCGCCGATTCCCGGCCATCGCCACAAGAGCGAACCGGATGACGAGCGGGAGAATTTCTATCCCTGCCCAACCTGCGGCCAGTTGGTTGATATGCGGGACCTTCGGCAAATCATTTGGCATGAACCGCCCCGACACAAACCGCTCGATCTCGGACCATGATGGCGAAAAGCCCGCCACGGCGGAAGCTGTGACGGGCCTTTGGTCGTCGTCTGCCTGGTTGAGGGGGACCAAGCAAGATCAGAACTTCATCTTCTGCAACAGGTTCCCTTCTCGCGCGCACAAAAAAGCCCGCCACCTGGGTGACGGGCTCCAAAGACGCCAGCGTGGGACGTTAAGCTGGCGGAGAGTAACTTTCTGGGGAAACATTAGTTGCGTCTAAAACATAAAAAGAGCCCGCCACCGGGAAACGATGGCGGGAAGTGGGGTGGCGCTCGGGGAGTGACCGCCGAGCAGGATCAAAACTTCACTCTCTGCAACAGGTTCCCTAGGGCACAAAAAGCCCGCCACCTTTCGGCAGCGGGCAAGGCTATGGAGTGCTGGGATCAACCAGCATAGGGTCAACGAGGGGCGAAGGGGTTGGTTGCAAACCAAAAGTCCGCCTGTCGTTGGGGGCGCGCAAGGTAGTATCTTAGGGTCCGGACTCATAACTAGTGGCTGATGGTCGCTGCGATGCAGACCGCGGCGAGAAGGTTGTGGGCGATTTGGTCGTAGCGCGTCGCCACGCGGCGGAAGTCTTTCAAGCGGCGACTGTAATTATGGTCTAAAGGCCGAGGGGTTTTGAGAGTGCGAGCAAAAAAGGAAGACGCAATGTCTTTGGCGCTAACCCGGCTCATTCTTTACGCCCGCGACGTGGAAGGGACGGTCGCCTTCTACGAAAAGCACTTTGGTTTCAAAGTGCTTCGCCTCCCTGGCGACAGAATTGTTGAGCTAGTGGCACAGAGTGGTGGAGCAAATCTAATGATCCATGCAGCCGCGAAGGGTGTGAAGACTGGACAGGTCACTGTGAAATTGGTGTTTGATGTTGAAGACGTTTCTGCCTTCTGCGAGAGGAGTGCCCGCAACGGGCTGGTTTTTAGCTCCCTACACCCCGCAGATGGATATTCCTATGCGAACGGCAAAGACCCTTGCGGAAATAATATCCAAGTGACCAGCCGTTCTTTCCGCAAGGCGGACTAAGACTTGGGGAGAATTCTAGTTTGAAATTTTGCGACCTCAGAAGCCACCATTCAGCCAAGCCCCGCGATGTGCTATGATTCACCTTATGGGCAAGAAGGCGAAGCAGAGGGCCAAGCAGGCGATTGATGCGCCGTTAGAGGGTGGGCTTGAAGCGGAAGCCGACTACTATGCCCGCAAGGTCGGCATCACTAGAGCCGAAGCCGCCAAGATCATCCGGGAAGCCCACGCACCGAAGCTGTCTATCGTCCGCAAGGAAAAGGCCAGATAGCCGCCTAGGCTGTCTTCTTTTTGTACGTTCCGCGAACGGTCGGCTGTTCGGCTTCCTTCGCTTCGATCCGCGGACGATTTCGCCAATCTCCCAAAGCTTTGCTCGCCAACCGTCGTTTGTTGGCTGAGAACACGCAAGGTACTTCGGCGATCGATGGCGGAATGTGGCGCTGCATCGTGTCCGATTTTCAAAGGGCCGGTATTGGGGTAAATTACTCCAGGCTCATACCGCTTACGCCGGGAGCATTATTATGTCTTGGGATAAAAATAAGGCTATTTCCTTTGCACGAGGACGTGCTGGTGCTGGTGGAAGTCATGGCAGAAGTCATTGTGCAAAATCCGTAAGGGAGGCAATTGAAAGTGGCGGCATAACGTTGGTTCCAACTGGTGACGCGAAAGATTACGGACGGAATCTAACAAACGCTGGATTTGTTGAGACAAATACAACCATGCCAATTGCTGGAGACGTTGTAGTTATACAAGGAATAGATGGGCATCTTTCCGGACACATGGCTATCTATGACGGTAGAATATGGATTTCCGATTTCATACAAAATGAAAGCCTTTACCCAAATCGGGCTTATCGCCAAATAAAGCCTAAATATAAAATTTACCGTCACCCCTGAGAGAACGCCGATACCGTGGTTTGATGGTGCCGCGAATTAGGGAGGATTACAGAAATGCCCACTCAGAAGTTTTCCAACTTCGGACCCATCCAATCGTCAGGATCGATCTTTGTACTGCAAGCACTTGTCGCCCAGCTCATTGCCAGGCACCCGGACCGAGACCGCATAATCAAAAGTGTCTCGGAGATGTCCAACGGCATCAAGGCTACTCCGAACAAAACTGACATCGCCGCACAACAAATCCATGACTTCGCCCAAGGCATGGATGACACCGTTGCCACCATTCGCGAGCATCTGGCTGATATCGACATCAATGCCGACGCTGGGTTCAGGACCTCTGCTGACTGAAAGAAAGCCTGCTGGCCGAATTCAAGCGGATCGATGATCCGAAGCGCGCCAGGGATTATGAGTTCGACAATCCTTTCTGGGACGTCGAGCATGATTTCGTGCTGGCGCGGCCGGCGCATGGCTGCTGAGCCAAATAAAGCCGTCGCAACTGTCGAGGTTAGCGGGTCTGGGCGTCGATCAGCACCTTTGCCGTGTCGATCAGTTCGCGTCTCAAGCCATCGGGTCCAAGGGTGACGGCGTGGCCATATGCGCCGTCGATCAGCAGCGCAAGTTGATCCCCAAGCCTTTGCGGATTGCGTGCGCCGAGAGCGCGAGCGATCGCGCGCAGGCGTTCGCGCATTTCCTGCTTGTTGGCGCAAGCAACGGCCGTGCCCGGGTGTTGACGATCCGGAAACTCGTTGGCCAGGTTGATGAACGGGCAACCCCGGAAATGCGGGCTTGCGATCTGATCGCCAATGCCTTCAAGCAGCGCTCTCACCTGTCGCGACGGCGCATCGGCGTGGCGTTCCACAGTTTCGTCCCACCATTGCCAAAACCGTAGGTCCTCGCTTTCCGCAAAGGCCGCGATCAGATCATCCTTCGAGGCGAAGGTGCGGTAGAGGGAAGACTTGGACACCCCCGAGCGCGCCACGACCGCGTCGATGCCGACGGCGCGAATTCCTTCCTGATAGAAGAGCTCGGTCGCGGTTTCGACCAGGCGGGCGCGTGCGGAAGGCTCATCCCGACGCGGCGCGCCTCGCCGTCCTTTAGTCATGCTCATGCTTGCATTTTCTCTGCGGCGTCGATTGACAAAGGGACAGATCGGTACCTATAAAAGAACCGATCTGTACCTATGCACCTTTACTTGACGAGTTGGGGACTGGCAAGTCCCGGCCGCGGACGGAGCACGACTGTATGACGACCTCAAACACGGTGGAAGCCAACAAGGCGCTTGTTCTTGAGGGGATCAGGGGCGTCTTCATCCAACGCGATCCCGCTGTAATCGATCGCCTGTTTAGCGCCGATTATCGCCAGCACAATCCGCAGATTCCAAATGGACCGGCAGCGATCAAGGCGCTGCTGGGAAGCCTGTCGCCAGGTTTCAAATACGAACCCGGCCTGGTCATTGCGGACGGCGATTACGTCAGCATTCACGGCCGCTATACCGGGTGGGGACCGAAGCCCATGATTGCGGTCGACGTCTTTCGGGTCGCCAACGGCAAGATCGCCGAACATTGGGACGTTTTGCAGGAAGAGGTTCCGGCCGCGCAGAGCGCCAACGGGAACAGCATGTTCATTGAGCCGTAAGGCGCGCCCCGGCGGCGTCGGCAGCGAGATTCGGTCCCCGGAACTTCTCGTTGGAGCGGTTTGGACGTTGGTCGTTGAAGGTCTTCATACACTGCCGCGCTCGTGCCAGGGCACCCTTGAGGAGCTCAGTTCCGAGCGGACCGTCTGATGGATTGGGGTGGCCGCCCGTAGATCCGGATAAATGCCCGCCTCATGTTCTCGGCATCTCCAAAGCCCACTGCCTCCGCGATGCGTTCGACAGGTTCCGCTGTTGCCTCTATGCGGCCTCTTGCCAGATCCGCGCGAAGCCGTTCCACGACACGCGCAGGCGTGGTGCCGGTCTGCGCCCGGAATGTCCGGCTGAACTGGCGCAGGCTCATACCGGCCACCTCCGCCAGGCGCTCGACAGGAAGGTCCTCAGCAATGTGATCCCGCGCGTGACCTAAGGCAGCGGCGATCCGATCGCTCTTTGGCGCAAGATCGATCGACGCGGCGAATTGCGACTGCCCGCCATGGCGACGATGGTAGACAACCAGATACTGGGCCACGGCTTTGGCTACGGCAAAGCCGTGATCTTCCTCGATGAGGGCCAAGGCAAGATCGATGCCGGCCGTGATGCCGGCCGACGTCCAGACATTGCCGTCCTTGCAGAAGATGCGGTCGGCCTCGACGCGTATGGCGGGATAGTCGCGCTGGAGCCGCGCGGCGTGTCGCCAGTGGGTTGTCGCTCGCCGCCTGTCCAACAATCCAGCCGCCGCCAGGGTGAATGCCCCGGTGCAGACGCTCGCAACGCGGCGGGACCGCCCCGCAGCTTCGACTATTCCGTTCAAAGCCTCTGCGGGAACCGTCGGGTCGATCCGTCCCCCCACGACGATCAAAGTATCGAACATGCCGTCGTCGAGTGCGGCGGCGGTTGTGGAGATGCCAAGGCTGTTGGCCACATCCCCAACTCCGGCCGCCACGATATGGACCTCGTAGGCCGGACGTCCAATCTCGCCATTTGCCGCCTCGAACGCGCCGGCCGGACCAGCGAAGTCGAGCATCTGAAACCCCGAAGAAATGTAGAAGCCGAGCCTTTTCATGGCCGAATGATAGGGAAGTTTGACCTTTAGGTCAAAGCCCTCGCATCGTAGTTTCTCCTCAGGAGGCAAGCGATGTCACAGCCAATCATTGTGGTGATGCCGGTGTACGATGGCGTAACCCAACTTGACTTCACCGGTCCGCACCAGTTTCTTTCCCGCACGCCCGACCTGGACGTCCGGGTAGCGTCGCTGGGCGGCCAACCGATCACGGCGGACCGTCTCACCTTCTCGAACCTGGACGACCTTGCCGCCATCGAGTCCTGTGACGTCCTTCTGGTGCCGGGCGGCGGTGGCTGCCTCGCTGCTATCGAAAGCGAGCTTTACCTGAATGACATCATCCGGCTGGGGGCGACCGCTCGCTATCTGACGTCTGTATGCTCTGGCTCGCTCATCCTCGGAGCTGCTGGCTTCCTCGTGGGTCGCCGGGCGGCTTGCCATTGGGCGTGGCGGGACCTGCTGCCGATCTTTGGGGCCATCGTCGACGACAGCCGCATCGTCCGGGATGGCAATATCCTGTCCGGCGGCGGCGTCACGGCAGGTATCGATTTTGTCCTGGCCCTCATCGCCGAGCTAAGCGGCCAACGGGTAGCCGAAATGGTGCAGCTCGGCCTCGAGTACGCGCCCCAACCGCCCTTCAATGCGGGCCGCCCGGACACGGCGTCGCCTGAAATTCTGGAAGCCGTGAACGCGCGCAACGCGATGAACCGGGCGCAACGGCGGGCACGTCTTGAAGGCTGGGCGGCGGCCCGTCAGGCGTAAGGTGTTCAGGTATGTGTGGGCGCCACGCCTTTGTAGCCGAGGCAGGAACACAGGCGCCGGATCCTCGGCCTGGGCATTGTGGCGCCAGTCTCTTGACCCGACGGGAACGGACATAACCGTCCGCAAAACACATGGAGTCCGAGATGAGCGGTCTGGACAAGCCTGACTTCCTTGATGCACTGGCAGTCGGCCGGACATTGGATCTTGCGTTGCCCGACAGTCGCGCCGTACGGGATGCTTATGAGGCTGCGCAAGCTGAGTCATTGCCTTGGCTCTTCAATCACGTGGTGCGTTCCTGGCTTTATGGCGCCAAGCTTGCCCAGAAGCGCGTGCTCGCCCCGGACGCGGAACTGGTTGCCGTCGCGGTGCTTTTGCATGATCTCGGTCTTTCGCGCGGTGGCGCTCCGGACCGTCGATTCGAGGTTATCGGAGCAGATGCTGGCCGCGACTTCGCCCTTTGCCACAAGATGGGAGAGCGGCGCGCAGACACGATATGGGACGCTATCGCCTTGCACACCACGGGGTCGATTGCCCGATACAAAGGGGTCGACATTGCATGCTGCATCAGTGGTATCGGGTGTGACTATGGTGGCTTCGGTTACGATGAACTGAGCGACGACAACAAGGACGTGATCCTGTCAGCCTATCCTCGCCTTGGGATGAAAAAACATCTGACGACTTGCCTCTGTGACATTGCAAGGAACCATCCGGATACTACGAGAGACAATTTCATCGCCGACTTTGCCTCGAAATATGTCCCGGGATATACGCGCGACCGCTCGTCGGTCGACTTGCTGCATAGATCGCCGTTTGCCGAGTAGCCGGCATGGCTATGGCCTACGGGCGGCTCAGCGAGAGCAGTTCCAGGAAAGGTGTGCAGTGGTTTTTCGCCCAAGTTTGCGTAAAAACAGAGAGTTAGAGCGGTTCGGCGATTCCGTTAAAACGCCGAACCGCTTTAACGAGGAGGGCAAGGTCTGCGGCGCTCGGAAATCAGCACACATCTTTGTGCGACTGAGCAGATGTTCTGATGTCGCCTTTCGGGCCGGAAGTCCGTTTGTCGTTTCCGTTTGCACCAGAAACGGCCTTTGGCCCAGCCGATTTCAGTTGTGATCGCCACTCTGGTAGAAGGCAGGTTGGCTTTCCATTTCAACCGTAACCCTTCGATTTTGGGCTAGAGCGCACACCCCTGCTTCGGCAGCGATGGCAGCACAGTATCCATCCCAGGCATTCGCGGCGATCGCGGGGAACTGGCCGGTTTGCACGAATTTCAGGAAGGCGCGGTTCTGACGGCGATAGGCCTCGGCATAGCGCCCTCTCCAATCGCTTTCGTAACGCGTGACGTGCTCCAAGCCAGAATCGACCGTCGCAAAAGACAGCGCGCTGAGCGATGTCGCGCCTTTCTCGCCTACCAGCTCCCCACGCACATCATAACCATAGGATGCGTTGTTGTTGATCTCGATGTTGACCAGTTGGCCTTCCGATGTTTCCAAGACCATAAAAACCGGAGCGACCTTCGAATCTGAACGAAGCGGCTGGAAAGCCGAGATGAAGCTGTATTCGACACCAAGCACGAAGCGCGCGACGTCGAATTCATGCGGAGCTGAATTCGTAATTGCCATCGCGGCGGTAAAGTCGGCCTGCGGGGTTTCCACGTTGCGATGAAAGTTGTGCATCATCAGTGCTCGACCGAGGCTCCCGCCGTCCACCGCGGCTTTCATCTCGGTGTAAGACTGATCGAAGCGCCGCATGAAACCGACCTGGACCAAACGAAGGTTAACGGCGATCTCATTTTCCATGACCTGCAGACATTCCTTCGAAGACTGCGACAATGGCTTTTCACATAGACTCGGCTTGCCGGCACGAAGGCTAGCCAGCGACAGTGGTGCGTGGGTAAAATCCGGGCTCGCGATCACGACCGCGTCGACATCGTGGCGCGCAATTGCGGCTTCCGGGTCGGTCAGCACGTGTACTGCGCCGACTCTTTCCGCCAAACTCCGCGCCCGCTGCTCCGATGCGTCGCAGATCACCTGCAAAGTAGATCCCGGCAATTCTTCCGCGAAAATGCGAGCATGGTCACTACCCATGATTCCGGCGCCAATCACGGCAAGGCGAATTGACATAAAGGGCTCCAATGGCTGTCGCTGCTACCGAGCGGGTGGTTGAATTTCGGAGTCGATTTGGCGTTACTCGCTGACGTCGATCCACACTCCGCCGGCGGAGGACCTATGTACGTCCTCAACAAGGGCCTGGATACGCGCGCCGGATTGGAAATTCATCGGTTCCGGCCCCTGTCCGGATATGGCTTTCACGAAGTTCGCAATCTCAATGGCCTTGAGGTCATTGAAACCCAGCTGATGTCCGGGGGCGACACAGAACAGTCCGTACGGGTCATGGTCCGGACCGGCTTCGATACGCCTGAATCCACGACGTCCGGCCTGATCCGCGGCACTGTAGAAGTGCAGTTCGTTAAAACGTTCCTGGGTGAAGACCAGCGCGCCGTTAGTGCCATACACTTCGAAATCGTGCTGCATCTTGCGCCCCGTGGCAATCCAGCTGGCTTCGATTGAGCCCGATGCGCCATTGTCGAATCGAACGAACATCCGGGACAGGTCGTCGACTTGCACATCACGCCTACCACCGGCGCCATCGGGGCGCGCACCGATTACTGTGACGCAATCGCCCAACACCCGTGTTATTGGGCCGACAAGATACTCGGCCGTGGCAAGCGCATGGCTTCCAAGGTCCGCAACCGCACCTCCGCCAACTGGATCGTGGCGGAACGTGAACTGGCTTTCCGGATCCGCCATATAGTCCTCGGCATGGATGCCGCGGTAGCTCCGGATCTCGCCAAGCTCTCCGTTCCGGATCATCTCACGCGCCAAGCACAGCATCGGGTTGCAAAGATAGTTGAAGCCGACCTGCGTGCGCACCCCAGCCTGTTTGGCCGCTTCAGCCATTTCCCATGCGTCGCTCGCCAGCGGTGCGAGGGGCTTTTCACAGTAGACGTGTTTGCCGGCGGCGATGGCTGCGAGTGCCATTTCCTTGTGAAAGGCATTCGGGGCGGTGATGTCTATCACATCGATTTCGGGATCTGAAATGAGCGTGCGCCAGTCGCCGCTCGACCGGGCAAAGCCTAGCGCTTGCGATGCTTGGGCCGCCATATCGTCAGAGCGGTCGGCGATGGTGTGAAGGACGATCTCAAACGGCAGATCGAAAACACGTTGTGCGGTTGCGAAGCCGAACACGTGGGTCTTGCCCATGAAGCCGGAGCCGATCATGCCAATGCGCAGCTCAGGTCTGACTGTCATGCTTTCAAGCTCATAAGGTGCAAGTTCGGAACGGCCCGTCGAGGACCGTCCATGGGAGCGGGAGGCGAGATTTCTCCCGCCTCCTTTCCTGGTTACTTCGCGATGCAGGTGTCGGCCGTCTCCGGCGTGCAGACGTCAAGTCCGGTGTAGGTCGGATCCGTCGGAGCCGGCTTGCCGTCCTTCATGTCCTTGAACGCGAGCATGGTCTTGTAGCCCATTTCGAAGGGACGCTGACCGACCTGGCCGAGGGAATATCCTTCCTTCATCTGTTCAATCTGCGTGGGCAAGGTGTCGGCAACGACCAGCGCCAATTCCTTCTTGGCGATCTTGTCCTTGTACGGCTCGACCGCGGCGCGGTTGGCGTCCGGCACAAATTGCGGGAAGCCGCCGGTCGGCACGAATGCGTCCAGGTTCGGCATCTTCGCCATGAAGTCCTGGAACTGCTGTACCGACAATGGGAAATCGTCGTTGGTATACAGCGGGCAGCCTGGCGCCTCGGTCCAGCCGTTCTGGCCGGTCAAAGGATCGCCCGGCGAGGCGGCTGACTTGGTCCCGGAGAGCGTGTCGCGGATGCCCTGCATGCGCTCGTTGTGGTTTGCCGCGGCCGCGCCACCGGACTGGATGCAGATGGTGCCCCCTTTCGGCTTGATCGTCTGCACGATCTTGGCGAGGTTCACACCGATCTCGTAGTTGTGCGTCCCGACATAGGCGGCGCGCAGGTCCTTGTTCTCGGGCAGCACGTCCGCGTCCCAGGTCAACACAGGAATACCTGCTTCCTTGGCAGCTTGCAGCGCGACGGCCATCGCGGCCGCGTTCGCAGGCGCGACGGCGATACCATCGACCTTCTTGGCGACCAGATCCTGCACGATCTGAACCTGCTCCTCACCGCCACCGTGTTCGCCGGGTCCGATGTACATGCACTCGAATGCGCCTTTGGACTCGGCTTCTGCCTTCTTGCAGCCATCACGCGCCTGATCGAAATACGGGTTGTTCATGTTCTTCGGCACAAGCGCGAATACATATTTCTGCTGGGCGTAGGCCTGTCCCGCCATCAGGGCGGATGCTGCTACCGCAGCCCCCAAAAGATATTTCTTCATCAAAGTTCCTCCGTTTGTTGTGTTCACCTCAGGGTTTTCCACCGGCCTAGGCCGGCAGAGCTCTAGCCGCGCTTGATGATGAAAAAGGACTTCAGCGATCTGCCGGACGTCCCCATGCCAAGAAGCACGGCGAGAATGATGAAGATGCCGACGAAGGCACCCTGCCAGTTGGAATCGATGCCTGCCATCAGCAGCGCGTTGCGGACGACCTCGAGGAAGGCCGATCCGATAACCGCGCCAAACGCGGTGCCGTAGCCACCCATCAGGCTGGCGCCACCAATGACGGTGCCGGCGATGACGCGCAACTCGTACCCTGTTCCCACCGCGTTGATCGCTGAGCCGCTGTAACCGAGCAGGAGCAGGGATGCGATCGAGGCGCAAAAGGACGAGAACACGTAGGCTTGGAATTTGATCTTATCGACGGGAACGCCCGTCATGCGCGCCGCGGTCTCATTACCGCCGATTGCGAAAAGATGGCGCGCCCATGCGGTGAAGATGAACACCCAGCCGAGTGCGAGCGTCATAACCACCATTACCCAGAAGTGGGACGAGAACTGCGGTATCCAGTAAGGAACCCAGCCGTCCGGCGAGTGTATGGGCCACTTTGCCTGGCCGATGGCCTTTACGATCGGCGCGTCGGGTCCAAACTGATAGAGCATCTGGTTGCCCGACAGCACCACCGCCAGCGAGCGTGCGACCGACAGCATGCCGAGCGTGACAACGAAGGACGGCATGCCGATATAGGCGACGAAAAACCCGTTGAACGAGCCGCAGGCGATACCGGCGAGAAGGCCCGCGCTAAAGGCCACGTACCATGAATAGTGAGCGGTCAGGAGCACACCGGCGACGATGGCGACGAGCCCCATGACGGATCCCACCGAGAGGTCGATCCCACCCGTGATCAGGACCACGGTCATGCCGAGCCCCATGATGGCGATTGGCGCGAAATTGCGGGTGATGTTGGTTGCGTTCTCGGCTGTGCCGAAACTCGGTTCCAATACGCTCATGAATACGACAAGGACGAAGAGCGCGACCGAGACCCAGAAGGCCTGGCTGGTCTTCAGCTTTTGAAATGCGGATTGCTCCACGATACCGACGACGTCGGCAATCGAAGCATGGCCATCTTCCACGGTTTGGGGTTGACTAGGCTGCACGGATCGCTCCCGTGATTAGTCCGGTGATTTCTTCCGGAGAGGTCTGATCAGTTGGCTTATCGGCAACCTTCGTGCCGCGCCGGAGAACGACGATGCGGTCGCACACGGCAAAAACGTCCGGCATGCGGTG
Source organism: Mesorhizobium sp. P2_A12 (assembly GCF_056405075.1). Lineage (NCBI taxonomy): Bacteria > Pseudomonadati > Pseudomonadota > Alphaproteobacteria > Hyphomicrobiales > Phyllobacteriaceae > Mesorhizobium > Mesorhizobium sp. P2_A12. The sequence goes on along the minus strand of NZ_JBFUCU010000036.1, from coordinate 12,901 downwards.
GCTGATCAGGATCACCGCAACACCGCGGGCTTTCATGCGCCTGATCAATTCCAGGACCTCAGCGACCTGGCGTACGGAAATTGCAGCGGTCGGTTCGTCCATCAGCACGAGCTTGGCATTGGACAAACGAGTTCGCGCAATCGCGACAGCCTGGCGCTGACCGCCAGACATTTTCTTTACAAGGTCGCGTGGCCTAGTTTCCGACTTGAGTTCGCCGAACAGCTCCGCAGAACGATCGATCATCGCCTGTTTGTCGAGGATCCGGAAAGGCCATACGCCCTTCTTGAGTTCTCGGCCCAAAAACACGTTCTGGGCGGCGGTCAGATTGTCCGCCAGAGCGAGATCCTGATACACGACCTCGATCCCCTCCGCGCGCGCATCGATTGGCTTGTGGAAGTGGCAGGCCTTGCCGTCGACCCTGATCTCGCCTTCGCTCGGGGGGAAATTTCCGGAAATCAGTTTGACCATCGTTGACTTGCCAGCGCCGTTGTCGCCCATCAGGCCGGCCACTTCACCGGGCTCGATCGAAAAGCTGACGTCTGACAGCGCGCGGATTGCTCCGAAGCTTTTGCCGACGCCCTGCACTTCAAGCAAAGACACGTGGTTCATCCTCCCATGGACCGGCGGCTCTTGGAGTCTCGCCTCGCCTCATTCTGCAACGGAAATTGCGTATGAAGTTCTTGTGCAACAATGTTTATTGCAGAGATTCTTAATTTGCAACAACTATTTTCTATATCGATTAACTAACTGTTTTTGATAAGATATTTCTTTTGTGCCGCTTTGGGGGAAATCAAAATCGGACGATTGCCGGAGATCCCAGCATCCCCTGTTGCAACGTTTCTTGTTACTCCGGAATGGGAAGGCTTTGGGAGCGGCTACGGTATTTGTTCAGCTGCCAAGATTATCAATGGCTGTTCAACGACGCGCTTTGGCCTCCAGCTCTTTGCCGTTGACGACGAGCGCTGGGTTGATCCTGCTCTCGAAGAAATCGAGCACGTTGCGCACCGCCGACACGGCCATCCGTTCACCGCATTCGGCGGTGAGGCCGGCAATATGGGGTGACAGGATCACCTGATCGCAGGACAGGAGCGGATTGTCGGCAGAGGGTGGTTCCTCATCGAACACATCCAGGCCAGCTGCCGCCACCTTGCCGGACTCAAGGGCTGCGAGAAGTGCCCTTTCGTCGACTACGCCGCCGCGCGCGGTGTTCACGAGCCAGGCTCCCGGCTTCATAAGAGAGAACTCGCGCTCGCCGATCACAGGAGCGTCACCCTTGGGTGCATGCACGGAAATCGCATCCGCCCATTGAAGGGCCGACGCCAGATCGGAGACGGCTTTAGCAGGGCCATCCGGCCATCCAATTTTCTCGAGATACGGATCGTAGGCGGCGATTTCCATGGAAAAGGCAGCCGCCATCTTCGCGAGATGCCGGCCGATGCGGCCGTATCCAAGAATCAGCAGACGCTTGCCGGCCAGTTCCGAAGCTTCCAGCCTGTTTCGCCAATTCCAGGCACCCTCGCGAACCGATCGGTCCCCGCGCACCGAATGCTTGGCGCAGGCAAGGAGCATCATCATGGCGTGCTCTGCGACAGATATGGAATTGACGTCTCCGACGACAGCGAGCGTGATGCCGCGCTTGTTGAGGGACGGCAAATCGACAGAGTCGTAGCCAACACCATGACGGGACACGATCCGGAGCCTGCGCGCCATGTCGACGGTCGAGGCCGAGAGAGGCTGTGTGCGGATCACCAGCCCATCGGCCTTGTCGATCAGCGGCGCATAACTTGGCTCGGAGACTTCCTCCACGTAATCGTAGGTGATGCCTGCGGCCTGCTCGAGCAAGGAAATTCCAGCCGGATGGAGCTTCCCGGCAATCAGAACATGCGGCATCAATACCCTCCCTTGGAACCGGCGTTGACGCTTGATCCGCCCGTGAGTTCCCTGAACATATTGACGTTCGCTTCCGCCGCACCGGCCAGCATGCGTACGTCATTGGAGACGGTGGTCATGTTGTAGCCCCACCCGATCGCGCGCGCCGCGTAGGCCGGAGTTCCGCAGTGCAATGCCGCGGCTATGCCGGTTTTTTTGCAGGCCGCCACGATGCGCTGGATGGCCTCGATCATCTCCGGCTCTTCGCGGTCGAAGGCAGGCGGCAGCCGGCCTTGGGTCATGCCGAGGGTCAGATCGGCCGGGCCAACGTAGATCCCGTCAAGCCCCGGGGTCGAGGCGATCGCGTCGAGGTTGTCCATCGCCTCGGCGGTTTCAACCATGGCAAAAGCAAGTATCTCGGCATTCGCTTCCGAAGCATAATTGGCACCGGCCGCGAAATTCGCACGTGTCGGGCCGAAGCTTCGGTTGCCCAGCGGCGGATAGCGCAGGCAGCTGACAAACTCGGCCGCCTGTTCGGCTGTATTCACCATCGGACAGATGACGCCATAAGCACCCGCATCGAGCACTTTCATGATGATGCCCGGCTCCAGCCAAGGCACCCTGACGAGTGGCACCGTGGCGGAGGCCCGCATCGCCTGCAGCATTGGCAACAGGCCGTTGTAGTCGAGCACTCCATGCTGGAGATCGACGCCGATGCTGTCGTAGCCTTGCGCCGCCATGATCTCGGCGGTGAAACTGTTGCCGATTGAAAGCCAGCCGTTGATGGTCGGCTTCCCTTCGGCCCAGAGCTGTTTGAGCCTGTTCTTGATCATGCGACGACCCCTTTAGAATACAACCTGAGCCAGCTTAGTATCGAGGTAGTCCCGGATACCTTCGGCGCCGCCCTCCCGGCCCATGCCGGAATGGTTGGTGCCGCCAAACGGCGCCTCGGAAGCCGCGAGCGCAAAGCTGTTGATGCCGACCATCCCGGCCTTGAGCGTCGCGACAACTCTGCGAGCGCGCCCCGCATCCCGGGTGAAGGCATAGGCTGAAAGTCCCATCTTCGAGGCGTTTGCCCGACCCAGGACCTCCTCTTCGGACGAGAAACGGCTGATAGCTGCCACCGGACCAAAATTCTCCTCGGCAAACACGGTCATGTCGTCAGCAACATCGGTAAGAACCGTCGGCTCGAAGAAATGGCCGGAATTGAAGGCTGGCGAGCGCCGGCCGCCCGCGGCAATCCTGGCGCCGGCCTTTTCGGCGTCGGCGACGATTTTTTCGATTTCGTCGAGCCTCCTGGCATTGATCAGCGGGCCCATCTGCACCGTCGGGTCGAGACCATCGCCCAGCTTCAGGGCCTTGGCCCGCGCAACGAAACCATCGACGAAAGCATCATGGACCCTTTCGTGAATGAAGAAGCGGTCCGGGGTGACGCAGACCTGCCCAGCATTGGCGTATTTCGTGGGCACGGACACGTTGAGCGCGCTTTCGATGTCCGCGTCGTCGAAGACGATGAGGGGTGCGTTACCGCCTAGCTCCATCGACACCTTCTTCACCGTATCGGCTGCGTCGCGCAGCATTTGCTGCCCGACCCGTGTAGACCCGGTCAGCGACACCTTGCGCACAAGCGCCGATGCCATCAGCGGCACGTAGGTCGTGGCCGTCGACCCGACGAGAAGGCCGACCGTGCCGGGGGGCAGCCTGCCCGCGCGCAGGCAGTCGATCATCACCATCGCGACGCCTGGCGTCTGGCTTGAAGGCCGAAGGATGGCCGAACACCCGGCGGCGAGCGCTGGAGCGATCTTGCGGGCGACGAGCGCTGCCGGAAAATTCCATGCCGTAAAGGCCGCCACGACGCCGATCGGCTCGTGCAGCACTTCGAGGCGACCTCCGGGGACACGGCTCTCGATGATGCGGCCGTAAATGCGTCGAGCCTCTTCGGCATACCAGCGGAACTGATCCGTCGCTAGCACCCACTCGCGTCCGGATTGCGCGATGGGCTTGCCAGTCTCCAACGTAATTATCCGAGCGGCTTCGTCCTGCCGCCGGCCCATTTCGTCGGCGATGGCGTGAAGTGCATCCGCGCGCTCGAACGCGCTCTTTGCCCGCCAGGCGCCAAGGCCACGTTCGGCCGCCACCAAGGCAGCCTGCGCATCTTCCAGCGTCGCCGTCGGCGCTTCGCCAAGTGAACGTTCGGTGACGGGACTGTCTACCGTCGCCGTGCCTCCGTCGGAAGCGGCGCGCCATTCACCGTCGATGAAAAGTCCGTATTTGTCATACATTGCCGGCACCGATCTCGCTGGTGTTGACCACGCGACGCTCAGCGACAGATTTCATCGCGGCCTCGGCGAGAACCAGTGCAAGGCGTCCATCCTCGAAGACGACCGACGGCTGGCGTCCGTTTTCGATTGCGTCGACGAAGTCGTCGATTTCAGCGTTGAATGCTTCCCTGTAACGCTCGATGAAGAAATGAAGGTAGGGCTGCGCCCGATCGGTCAGCCCATCGGCATAGATACGCGCCTCATGCGCGCGGCGGTTCTCGGAAATTGCCATGCCGGCAGATCCGAAAGCCTCGACGCGCTGATCGTATCCATAGACTGCCCGTCGTGAGTTGTTGATGATGCACTGCTTGCCGCTGGCGGTGCTCAAAACCACGGTCACCGTATCCCAGTCATTCGTCTCGGCCATCAGGTCGGGGTCGACCAGCCGGCTGCCGGTCGCAAAGACCTCAACGGGCTCTTCACCGAGCATGAAGCGAGCCATGTCAAAATCGTGGATTGTCATGTCGCGAAATATGCCGCCGGAGACGCGTATGTAGGCAGCTGGCGCCATGCCAGGATCCCGCGACGTGATGATCACCTGGTGAAGCTCGCCGAGCTCCCCACCTTCGATTGCAGCTCTCACCGCGGCATGCCCAGGGTCGAAGCGGCGGACGAAGCCAATCATGATAGGCAGTTTGCTTCCACGGATATTGGCCGCGCAGCGATCGACGCGCTTCAGGTCGAGATCGATAGGCTTCTCGCACAACACCGGCTTTCCGGCGGCAACTGCCCGCTCGATGTAGTCGACATGGGTATCGGTCGCCGTGGCGATCAAGACGGCGTCCACATCGCTCGTATCAAACATGGCGTCGGCCGAGTCCAACGCGGGAACCGCGAGCAAAGCTGCCACTTCGTCGGCCGCGGCGCGATTGACGTCGTAGACCGCAGCGAGTTTCGTTCGTGGATGAGCAGCGATGTTGGCGGCATGCATGCGCCCGATGCGCCCGCAACCGAGCACGCCAATTTTCAGCATTGAATTCCTCCGCAACAATATTTTTGCAATGATCGTTGCAAAGAGGTTGATTTGTCAATGGCTATTCCGTAAAAGTCTGGACAACGGAAATTCGCCAGGGAGGAAGCGATGACGAAGACCATTCGTCTGACCATGACGCAGGCGCTTGTGCGCTATTTGAGCAATCAATTCACCGTCGTCGACGGCAGCAAGGTTCCGCTGTTTGCGGGCGTGTTCGCCATTTTCGGTCACGGCAACGTCACCTGCCTGTCCGAGGCCCTGGAGGCCGCGCAGGACGTCCTTCCCACATGGCGCGGCCAGAATGAGCAGTCCATGGCACTGGCTGCTATAGGGTTCGCGAAGGCGAAGCGCCGGCGCCAGATTATGGTCGCCGCCACCTCTATCGGCCCGGGCGCTCTGAACATGATAACCGCTGCGGGCGTCGCCCATTCAAATCGGCTTCCAGTGCTGATGATTGCCGGCGATACCTTTGTCAGCCGCCGGCCAGATCCGGTGATGCAGCAGGTCGAGCACTTCAGCGATCCCACAATCAACGTCAACGACGCATTCAAGGCGGTGACCCGCTACTGGGACCGTATCGTCCATCCCGAACAGATCATCTCCTCGCTGCCCCAGGCGGTCGCGGTTCTGCTTGATCCGGCCGACTGCGGGCCGGCTTTCATCGCCCTCCCCCAAGATGTGCAGGAAATAGCGTGGGATTATCCCGAGTCCTTCTTCGAACCCACGGTCCATGCGATTCCGCGCCCCCGGCCGGATCGCGCGCGCCTCGAAGAGGCGGTGCGTCTTCTCAAGACGGCCAAGCGTCCGCTGATCATTTCGGGCGGCGGCGTGCGTTATTCCGGTGCGGAGGCCGCTCTCGCGAAGTTCGCCGAAGCGCGCGGCATTCCGCTCGCTGAGACCATTGCCGGCAAGGGCACCGTGACGCACGACCATCCCGCCCATGTCGGGCCGATCGGTATCGTCGGCTCGACATCGGCGAACGCGCTTGCGGGTGAAGCCGATGTGATCCTGGCCGTCGGCACGCGGCTCATGGACTTCACGACGGGATCGTGGAGCGCATTCAGCCCCGACGCCAAGTTCGTCTCAATCAACGCCGCACGCTGGGATGCCACAAAGCACCGGGCTCTTGCCGTGGTCGGCGATGCATTGGAAACCATCAACGAGGTCGAGGCCGCGCTTGGTGACTGGAAGGTTGACAGCCGTTGGACCGAAAAGGGCAAGGTCGAGTTTGCCAAGTGGAACACTGCGCTCGACGGTTTCCAGAAGCCCACGAATGACCCGGTTCCGACCTACGCGCAGGTCGTTGGCGTGGTCAACGCGAAGGCCGGCGAGCGGGATCTGCTGATCACCGCGGCAGGCGGGCTGCCCGGGGAAGTCATGAAGAACTGGCGTGTGAAAGAGCCGAACACGTTCGACTGCGAGTTCGGATTTTCCTGCATGGGCTATGAGATCGCCGCCGGATGGGGTGCGGCGATGGCGGATCCGAGCCGCACGCCGATCGTGATGATCGGCGACGGCACCTACATGATGATGAATTCCGACATCTACTCATCGGTTCTCGCCGGCCACAAGATGATCCTGATCGTCTGTGACAATGGCGGCTATGCGGTGATCAACCGGCTCCAGAACGCCAAGGGCGGCGCGTCCTTCAACAACATGATCAAGGATTGCCGGGTCAAGGAACCGTTCTCGGTCGACTTCGCCAAGCACGCCGAGGCCATGGGCGCCCTGACGCGGCGGGTTGAGAGCCTTGCGGATCTCGGCCAGGCTGTGGAGTGGGCCAAAGGGACGGATCGCACCACGGTCATCACCATCGTCTCCGATGGCTACACCTGGACACCCGGCGACGCGTGGTGGGACGTCGGTGTGCCGCAGGTCAGCGAGCGGGCCGAGGTGCGCGCCGCGCACAAAGCCCAGGAAGACGGCCGCCGGAAACAGCGCGTCGGCGTTTAACGCTGCTGCCCCGTACGGGGCATTGCAGCCAGCGACGCGGGGTGGCCTCCCTGCTCCGCGTCGCCGGAGCCAATCCAACTCGGAGCAAGAGATGAAAGCGAGACTCGGGATCGCACCGATTGCGTGGTGGAACGACGACCTTCCTGAACTCAGTGACGACGTGTCCTTGGAGGAATGTCTGTCACAAGCGCGCAGCGCGGGATTCACCGGCATGGAAACGGGCCGGCGCTTTCCGATGGATGCCGAGATCCTCATTCCGATCCTGCAGAAGCAGGGCATGAGCGTATGTGGAGGCTGGTTCTCAGGCCTGCTGCTCGACGGCGACTTTGAAACCGAAAAAGAGAGGATTGGCCAACAGCTGCGGCTGTTCAAGGCAGTGGGCGCGCCATGCATCGTCTACGGGGAGACGGCGGGATCGATCCAAGGTGACCGTCTTGCGCCGCTTGCTTCCAAGCGACGTCTTACCGAAGACGAGGTCAAAGCCTACGGACGCAAGCTAACAGCTTTCGCGGAATGGTGCGCCGGAGAAGGGATGCCCATTTCCTATCACCACCACATGGCGGCGCCCATCGAGACGGAAGCCGAGGTGGATCTCCTCATGAGGCACTCGGGCGAGGCGCTGCCCCTGCTCTTCGATGCCGGCCACATGGCTTTCGCCGGCGGCGACGTACTGCGTGTCATCGACCGTCACCACGCGCGGATCTCACACGTTCACACCAAGGACATCCGGCAGGACGTCGTCGATGCCCTCGACCGGTCGCGGGAAAGCTTCCTGGACGCCGTGATCAAGGGTGCCTTCACGGTGCCCGGCGACGGTTCACTCGACTTCGAGGCGATCGTCAAGCGCTTGGCGAGCCACGGCTACGAAGGCTGGTTCGTCGTTGAAGCCGAGCAGGATCCCATCAAAAGCCCGCCGCTCGAAATGGCGAAGATCGGTCACAAGGAATTGCTGCGCGTGATGGCTGCGGCTGGCTACACAGTGGAGGACAAGGCATGAACCGGATGGATGGTAAGATCTGCGTCGTTACCGGATCGACGCAGGGACTGGGCGCTGCTATCGCTCGCCAGCTGGCGCAAGCCGGAGCGGCGGGCCTTGTCACACTTGGCCGCAACGAAACCAAGGGCCGCGCGGTGGCCGCCGACGTTTCACACGCCACGGGCGTGCCTGTGCACTATGTCAACGCCGATCTTGGAAATGTCGAGGATTGCCGCCGCGTGATCGCGGAAGCGGAGCGCGTTTTCGGTAGGATCGACGTGCTGGTCAACGCCGGTGCCCGAACGGACCGGGGCACGATCCTCGACACGTCGCCAGAATTGTTCGACGCCCTGTTCGCCGTGAATGTGCGCGGACCTTACTTCCTCATGCAGGAAACCATACGGCACATGATCCGCAATGGCATCGAGGGTGCTATCTGCAACATCGGCTCGATCTCACAGCAGGCCGGCCAGCCGTTTATCAACGTCTACTGTGCCACCAAGGCGGCACTGGCGACGCTGACCCGCAACACGGCGTTTTCGGTCATGAAGAACCGCATCCGCGTCAATCAGCTGGATATCGGCTGGATGGCGTCCGATCATGAGCGGGAATTGCAGGCGAGCGAGAAAGGCGATCCTGACTGGGAAGCCAAAGCCGTTGCAAACCTGCCGTTCGGACGCCTGATCGACCCCCGCGAAGCCGCTCGGGCGGTAAACTTCCTCGTTTCGGACGATGCCGGGCTGATGACGGGTGCTGTTGTGGATTACGACCAGACCGTGCTTGGAGCCGCACCAGGCCCCATGGCCGTTCCTGAGAAGGCGATGGCGCTCTGAAGCCATGAACCGCCGAAGCGGAGACGGAGAAAAACCAATTGTCTTGAAGAACTGCGCAAAGCGCCGAGGCAGCTACTGAGTTGTGACCGTGGGAATACGAGGATTGAGCGGATCTTTTTGAAGGCGCGCCGCCAAGCCTAAGGTGACGGCTTGCGCGAGGCACATCGGAGCGGCAAGCGAGCGCGAGAACGTATATTCGTGCTCGGGCACCGCGAATAACACCCGCGCGCTCTTCGCGAGAGGCGAAAGAGTGCTGTCTGATATTGCCACGATAGGCACGCCGCGCTGAGCCGCCTCTTCCACCACGTTCACGACCTCGTTGGCGTAGAACCGGAAAGACACGGCGAACAACACGTCGGTCGTCCGCATCGCCCGCGCCATATGGGTCGCCAATCCGCCACCGGCATCCAGCAGGACGCAACGTTTACCCAGCATCGTCAAAATGTAGCGGAGAAGCTCGACCACCGGCGCCGAGCGCAGTTGGCCGAGGAGGTAGATGACGTCCGCCTCTTCGAGCAGGTCTACCGCTTCGCTCAGACGATCCGGATGGATTCCACTCAGGAGGTCCTGAAGGGAGGCGATGTCTCGCACGACGAGATCTTGCATGAAGCCATATTCGCTTTTGTCGATCCGCCCACCAAGCTCCTTTTCCAGTGCCTTCACACGAGCCTCAAAACCGGGGGCGGCGGTCGACAGTCGCTTCTGGAACAGAGACTGAAGCTCTTTGAAGCCCTCATAACCGAGCGCCTGCGCAAAGCGCACGAAGCTCGATGCGTGCACCCCGCTGCTATCCCCGATCGAATTCACGGACCTGACTGCGACGTCGTTTGGGTTCTGCGTGAGATAGAGAGCGATCTTCTGGTACGATTTGCTCATTTCGTCATATCTATCGTGGATGAGCCGGATTAGTTCTTCGTAGTCTCTCGGCGCTTTAGCGGTCGGTTTCATGTCTCAATCTTTCGCAATATTCATTGCACCATGACGTATTGGCGTTGATTCCGCTAGCTAAATCCGCCGCAACATTGCAGCGGGGCCGAGAAACTTCGAGCGCGGAGGTATGCAGCAATAGCCGATGTCAGCCGCGACGCTTATTCGGTTGAATGCTGCAACCAAGATCGGAGCGGTACCGTCTCCAACCCCACCGGAACGTGTGCAGACGGCGGAGACGCTTCAATATGGCGCTTGTAGTGGCTGCCCTCGCGAGACATCTCCAACTGCGCATCGAGGTGCGGCGAGACGCATGCTGCGAACCTCGAGAGGGCACGGCAGATTGGTTCGCTGACCACGTCGGCTGTTCGTGCAGCCGCGACGTCCAACGCCGGAGACGTCTTCTTTTTGAGCGTCTGCAAAATTAAACACTACGACCGAGATGCGTGCGCAAAGTCATGCTGGCAGCGCCGCGAGCATCCCTGAATGGATCAGCGCAGCCGCCTTGACCATGCTGGCGGCGAGTGCGGCGCCCGTGCCCTCCCCCTCGCCAATCCCCAGATCGAAGAGTGGTGTCAGGCCGATCTTCTTCGCGGGCGGTGCCAGGCGGGCACATGTCCCTCGACCAGAAGCTCGCAATCGGCCGGCGCCTGCTTGAGGTGAAAGCGTCATTGCCACATGGTCATTTCGGCCTATGGCTCGACAAGCAGGAAGGGCTTTCGCCCGGCATGGCCCGGCAGTGCATGGCGCTGGCCAAAGGCGGGCGCCAGCACGTACGGGAAGAGTTAGCGGCATAGGAGAACAGCCGGCGCAAACGCGCGCTGGTGAGCCCCTGCACAATGCCCGAGTGAGTTATCCACAGGTAGTCCACAGCCGTCGGCGACAGGCAATCCCTTAACGACAAAGCGAGCCTTCCCGATTTAATATTACATTGGGCTTGGTGAGGTTCGCATCACCCAAGCACCCCTGCACCGGTCATTTCAGCGTCGATAATCGGGAATTGTCAGATTGGATGCTGCACGCATTAGCTTCGAGGCCAGACAACGGGCGGACTCCGTTGCACCGCCGCCCAGATTTGATCCTTTCTGGGCTAGTGTGGCGGAGGCGGCGATAGCCGGCAGTGTGGTTGCTGTTTTTTGTTGGCTTGGAGGTGGCAGTCACATGGCGGGTGCGATCGGCATAAGTATGATTTTGGCGTTTGCGCTGCCGTATCTCTATCTCCGGAGAATTGAGCGGAAGAACATTGAGGCCTTTGATACGGAATACGTCAGCTTGCTGGAACGAGAGAGAGCAGGGTAACGAACTTGCGGTGGCACGCGGCCACAGGGAAGCGCCAGGACGCGCAGGGCGCTTCGCGGCCTGCGGAAACGCGCGCTGGCGGGGCTCTCAAGTAAGCAATAGCCAACAAATCAACGCGACACCGACAACGCCGAAAAGCACTAGCCCAACGAAATTCATCCAGAAGACTATGGGGTGTGCGTTGCGTAGGATCAGTCGATTGCCGCGAGCCCGAAATGAACCGTCGCGAAACGTTAGGAACACCTGACGGGAACTGACCAAAAGGATCGCGAGCCCCCCGAGGAAAAGCAAGACTTTGACCATTTTTCAGCTTCACGCAACCTGAGGCTGATGGCAAGCGAAGCTGACTCAGGAATATAATCCTCCCGTTGCGGCGACCCCTTCAACGGAGATCGCCATGCCCAAGACCCTCGCCGACACCCTGGCCGCCCGCGAAACCATGTATGTGAACTGCGCGCACCCGGCGTGCTGCAAATCGACCAAGCTCGACATTCAAGCGCTAATAGACAAGCTCGGGCCTGATCATGGTTCAATGCACTAGGATCTTGTCCGGCTATTCGGCTGCTCGGATTGCAAGGCTGCCGGCCGCGATCGGCGCCCGGTGTTCTGCACTTGTCATTCCTGACTACGAAGGCCAGATGAGGGAGCGGAACTGCGACTGGAAGCCGACTTTCGATCGAACCAAACCGGCTTGACGGAACATTAGCGATCTCTAACTATTTTTGCTTGCGGCAAGTGATGCTCACCCCATCACTGCCTTAAGATCGGGATCTTTCACCGGCTACCGATCGGCCTGCGCCTCCCGCAAGTGGCGCGGGCTCTCAGCAGGGGAAGCGGATGACCGATGTGTAGGTTGACCCTCGCTCTCGCCTTCTTGCTCACGTGTGGCATCGTGTCCGCAGGAGAGCATTGGTTTGCTCATGACGGCGACACGCTGTGGCATGACAAGAAACGAGTTCAGTTGCTTGGTATCGATGCCCCCGAACTTTCGCAGGCGTGTTTTGATGCCGCTGACAAGATCTGGCCCTGCGGCAGGTATGCGCGTGACCACATTCGCCATCTCATTGCCGGAGGGGATGTATCCTGCACCATCGAAGGCAAGGACCGCTATGACAACGAAGTCGGCGTCTGCTTCGTGGGAGGCATCGATCTGGGACGCGACCTGGTGAAACACGGATTGGCGGTGGCCGACAAACAAGCGCCTCGATACCTTGCCGAAGAACGCGAAGCCCGCATTGCCAAACGTAACTTGTGGGCAGGGAACTTTATGGATCCCGGCGAATATAGACGGGGTGGACGCCGATAGCTGCCCATCGCCCCAGTGCGCTGACATATACGCTCCTCCAAGGCACGGGCTATGGCCAAGGAGATCGGCGACAAGGCGCAGATCGAGGAGATCACGACTCAGGTGAAGAGGCGCTCATTCTTATGGTTCAACTGTGAATTCGGTCCACATGCCAGCTCCATAGTGACCCGGCACGTTGCAGATAAGCAGGTATTTTCCAGCCTTCAGATCGACGGTCAATGTGCCTGATATGCCGGGATCGAGTTCCGACACCTCGCCCTTATCTCCGGACTTGTCTTCGTCGACCCGGTTCGCGGCCTCAAGGTAAGGAAGCAGCTTGCCGGGCGCGGCAAGGTACATCACGATCATCTCGTGAATGGTGTCCTTGGAGTCATTCTTCACTTTGAATGTGACCTCGCCGGCCTTCACCGCACCCGGGGAAGCCTTGATCCCCATATGGTCGCC
>NZ_JBFUCU010000035.1:0-28213 GCF_056405075.1 Mesorhizobium sp. P2_A12 | reverse complement strand
CAAACACTGGATGCGCCAGGCTCAGAAACGCACCGTCGAGGAAACTTGGCGCCACATCGGCCACCTCGTCGAAACGATCGAGGCAGCCGAATGCAAGAACTACTTCGTAAATGCCGGATACGCTTCCGTCAAAACGTGAAGGACTCTAGGTGCACGATATCTGTGAGAGCTATATGCCGGTGCGCCAATAGCGATGCACCCTGACGCCGCTTGCGCTTCCCCCATTCCAAGACTCGCAAGCGATGCCGTCCTTGTCGGCATCATGTGTCGGCCAATAGCCGGGCTGCCCTTTATGCGCATTGGCAAGGCCGACGGCACGGGCGGCTGTGCAGTTCGGGAACGCGGCAAAGTGCCTGAGAGCGGCAAGCGGCGAGTCGATCTGGATACCGATAAAGCCATCGACGATGTAGCCGGACAACAGAATGAACGGCGCGAAAAGAGCCACCCATTTCAGCCTGCCCAGGCGATGAGCTGCAGGCCAACGCAAGAATGGCAGAAGCATTCCTGGCACGCCCCGGTTTCAGTACCCCAACACAGGTTATCTTGAGCCGTCTGTGGTGGCAATGACACCGGGCCGAGGACCAACGCGTTCAGGGAATTGGCGGAGCCGCTGGCCTTCGAGACTGTTTCGAAATTCGCTCTGGTGAGTCATATGATGGTGGTTTCGAGAACCGTAGCGCAGCGGACATTTGGTCCGTGAGCAACGGAAGCGCAGAAAACGCCATCACATGGCCGCAAGAGTAGAATTTCCAAACAGCTCTCTCAGCCCCTGATCGCCTTACCGGCCTGCTGCAACAGCTCGAACGCCGCGAAACGCTTGGCGTGCCAGCCGGCCAGCGAAGCATCGGGATGATAGACCTCGCCGAGTTCCGACATGCCCGCCATGGCCGTCACCAGGTCCTTATAGGAGCCGGCAGCGACCGCGCCCAGCATCGCCGAGCCGAGCAGCACCGGCTCCGGCGAGGTCGACGCCACCACCACCATCCCAGTGGTATCGGCAAGCAGCTGGCGCACCAGTGGGCTTTGGCCGGCGCCGCCGCTGACGACGATAGTGTCGACGGGGATGCCCTTGTCATGCTCGGCCCGCACGATCTGGCGCGCTCCGTAGCCCAGCCCGCAGACGCCGGCGACATAGAGCCCGACCAGGCTGTCGAGGTTGGTGTCGAGATCGAGCCCGGCAATCAGCGCGCGCGCGTCCGGGTCGGCGAAAGGCGCGCGGTTGCCGAGGAATTCTGGCACGACATGGATGTCGCCGGCCAGCGCCGGCGTCGCTGCGGCGCCCCCACGGCTTTGTGCCTGTAGCGACAGCCAGGCGCTGAGGCCGAGCCCCTCGGCCTGCGCTGTGGCCGCCGCTTCGCCGGCCGCCGGGTGCATGCACACCAGATGGTCGATGGCCGCGCCTGCCGCCGATTGACCGCCCTCGTTCAGCCACAGCCCCGGCACCATGGCCGAGAAATACGGACCCCAGACGCCGTCGACGAAGGCCGGTTCGGCGGTCGACGACAGGGTGCAGGCCGAGGTGCCGAAGACATAGGCCATGCGCGACAGGACGCTGCCGAAATCGCCGCGCGCCCCGACCGTGCCGACACCGCCGGCATGCGCATCGATCAGCCCGGCCGCCACCGCGGTGCCGGGGGCAAGGCCAAGGTCGGCCGCCGCCTGCGCGGTCAGTCCGCTGCCGAGCGATGCTCCCGCCGATACGATCTCGGTGCCGATGCGCGCAAACGCCTCGTCGGCCAGCGCGCCGAGGCCGATCTTGCGGAAATAAGTCTCATCCCAGCGGCTCTCATGCGCCAGATAAGTCCATTTGCAGGTCACCGTGCAGACCGAGCGGGCAAGGCTGCCGGTCGCTCGCCAGGTCAGGAAATCGGCGAGGTCCAGGAACTGCCAGGCCGCGTTGAAGGTGGCGGGCATGTTTTCCGCCAGCCACAAGAGTTTTGGCGTCTCCATCTCCGGCGAGATGACACCGCCGACATACCTCAGCACCGCCGCGCCGCTGCGGTTGATGCGGCGCGTCTGCTCGATCGCGCGGTGATCCATCCAGACAATGATGTTGCGTTCGGGATTGTTGGATGGGCCGACCGGCAAAGGCGCGCCGCCCTCGCCCAGCACCACCAGCGAACAGGTGGCATCAAAGCCGATGCCGGCGATCGCTTCCGGCGCTATGCCGGCCTGGGCGACGGCGGCGCGGGTGGCAATGCACACCGCCCGCCAGATGTCGTCGCTCGACTGCTCGACGATGTCGCCGGGCTCGCGCCAGACCTCGATGTCCTGCTTGGCCGAGGCGAGCAGGTTTCCCGCCTGGTCGAACACCCCGGCCCGCGCGCTGCCGGTGCCGACGTCGATGCCGAGATAGTGAGGCATGGGGAAACCTTCGGTTAGGTAGGGAGTAAGGCAGTAGGGGAATAGGCAGCAGGCGAATGGCGACTAGATTTTAGCCCGGACTTTGGGCCGCAGAACAGCATGCTGCCCTACTCCCGTCCCTTACTGCCCTACTCCCCTCACAAATCATTGCTCTGCGGCAGGATCACCAGATCCCGGATCGTCACGTTGCGCGGCCGGGTCAGCATGAACATCACCGCCTCGGCGACCTCGCGCGGCTGCATCAGGCCGCCGGCGGCGAGCTCTTCCTCGAGCTTGGCCTTCGGCCAGTCGTCGACCAGCGCGGTCACCACCGGGCCCGGCGCCACCGCACCGACCCGCAGGCCGTGCTTGGCCACCTGCCGGCGCACCGTGTGGACGAAGGCCTGCACGGCGTGCTTGGACGCGGTGTAGATCGGCTCCCAGACCACCGGAACCAGTCCGGCGATCGAACTGGTGACGATGATGTCGCCGGTCTTGCGCTGGACCATATGCGGCAGCACCGCGTGGATCGAGCGGAACACGGCGTTGATGTTGAGGTTCAGCATGCGGTCCCAGGTGTCGGGATCGCCGGTCAGCACCTCGCCGCCGACATAGGCGCCGGCATTGGCATGGAAGATGTCGAGCTGCCCGGCCTTTTCCAGGATCTGCGGCATCATGGTGGCGACGCTTGATGGCTGCATCAGGTCGATCACCAGCGGGATCGCCTTGGGGCCGAGTTCGGCGCACAGGCTGTTCAGCGTCGCCTCGGCGCGGTCGACCAGCACGACGCTGGCGCCCGCCGCCAGCATGTGTCGTGCGCATTCGAGGCCGATCCCCGACGCCGCCCCGGTGACGGCCGCAACTTTTCCGGACAGTTGAGTCATATCTCTCTTCCTGTTGATGGGTTCAGGCCCGGCCATGGGAAACACGCGAACGGCGGGCCAGCGAGTCGACGATGACTGCTATGGCAAGCACGGCGCCTGTGATCATGTACCGAAGCGACGAGGACAGATCGAGCAGCGTCAAGCCGCTGGCGATCGACTGGATGACGATGATGCCGAGCAGTGCAGAATAGGCGCTGCCGCGGCCGCCGAACAGGCTGGTGCCGCCGATGACGGCCGCCGCGATGGCGTTGAGATTGACGTCGCCGGTGCCGGCCTGTTGGCTGGCCGAGGCAAGCCGCGCCGCCGACAGCACGCCGCCGAACGCGGCCAGCATCGAGCACAGCACGAAAGCGCTGGAATAGATCAGCCGTACATTGATGCCGGCGCGCCTTGCCGCCTCGCGGTTGCCGCCGACCGCCGACATCGAGCGGCCCCATTTCGTCCGCGTCAGCGCGTAGTGCATGGCAATGACCAGGCCGACGAACAGGCCGAACATCCACGGGATGCCGCGCGCCTGGTTGAGATAGAAGACGATGAGTTCGAGCACGATCGTGATCGCCACCGCCCGCGTGACGATGCCGCCGGTAGAAGGTGCCGACAAGTTGGCGGCGCGGCGGCGCGCAACGGTGCGCAGGCCGGTGACCAACATGACGATGCCGGGCACCGCCGCCAGCCCGAACGACATGAATTTCGGCATCACCAGCAGCTGGCCGAAATCCACCAGGTTCGAGCCGTAAGGCAGGTTGATCGAGCCGGTGGAGCCGAGGATGTAGAGCTGCAGGCCGAGCACCGCGAGCAGGCCGGCCAGCGTCGATACGAAACTCGGCATGCCGAGCCTATTGAACAGCACCGCGTAGAGCGCGCCGATGAAGCCGCCCACGGCGACCGCGGCCAGGATGGCGAGCGCCACCGGCCAGCCCTGGTTGACCCACAACGTGCCGACAAGGGCCGAGGCAAAGCCGCTGATCGAACCGACGGACAGGTCGATCTCGCCGACCATCAGCACGCAGACGATGCCGAGCGCGATGACGCCGACGGTGGAGGAATCGAACAGCAGATTGACCAGATTGCTACTCGACAGGAAGATCGGGTTGATGCTGGCGAACACCGTCCAGATGATGACCAGCCCGACGATGACCGGCAGCGAGCCGAGATCGCCCGAGCGCACGCGGTCGAAGAAGGCGCGGATGCTGCCGCTTAAGCCGGCCTCGTGCTTGACGCGCACATCGGCGCGGTCGAGCTGCGGCGGAGCTGCCTGTTCCACTTGGCGGCTCATGGGCGTGGCTCCTGAATTTGATCCTGCCGGGCTTGCCGGCGCTCGGCGCGCCGCGACACCGAATTGTTCGACGCGCCGGTGATGGCGCTGACCAACTCCTGGTTCGAGGCGTCGGGGGTGAAGATGCCGTTGTTGCGGCCAAGCCGCAGCACGACGATGCGGTCGGCCACCGCACGCACGTCTTCCATGTTGTGGCTGATGATGACGACACCGAGGCCGCGGTCGCGCACCCGCTCGATCAAATTGAGCACCTCGGCGGTCTGCGCGACGCCAAGGGCCGCCGTCGGCTCGTCGAGCAGGATGAGCTTGGGTTCGAGCAGCAGCGAACGGGCGATCGCCACCGTCTGCCGCTGGCCGCCCGACAGCGACGCGACGACCACGCGGACACTGGGGATGCGCGCCGACAGCTCGTTGAGCAGCGTCCACGCGCGCACTTCCATCGCCACCTCGTCCAGCCGCAGCGGGTTGAGCTCGCGGCCAAGGAAGATGTTGGCGACGATGTCGAGGTTCTCGCACAGGGCCAGGTCCTGGAACACGGTGGCGATGCCAAGCGTCAATGCCGCGCTCGGATCAGCGAGCGTCACCTGCTTGTCGCGAAAGCTGATGGTTCCCGAACTCGGCTGATGCACGCCGGCGAGGATCTTGACCAGCGTCGACTTGCCGGCGCCATTGTCGCCGACCAGCGCCACCACTTCGCCGGCATGGACATCGAGATCGATGTCGGTCAGCGCCGAGACGGCGCCGAAATTCTTCGAAATGCCACGCAGGCTGAGCACCAGCTCGCCTGCTGGAACCGGTCCTTCCGGGGTATCGATCATGCCTGGAACACCTTTCAAGAAAAGACCGGTTCAAAATGCGGGTGAGCGCTGCCTGGCCACCGCGCGGGTGGCCAGGCAGCGGAACGGGCAACGGTCGCGGTCAGTTCCCGATGCCCAGCTTCTTGCAGCCTTCCGCGTAGCGATCGACGCAGAGTTCGGCCGCGGTGTTGATCTTCTTGTTGATGATCTCGGCCTTCAGGTTTTCCTGCGTCACCACCGCCGGCGTGAACAGCTGCGAGGGCGTATCGTACAGCGTCATCTCGGCCTTCGGCGTCTCGCCCGAAAGCAGCTTGATGGCGACGTTGGCGGCAGCCGCCGCCACGATCTCGCTCGGCTTGGAGATGGTGTTGTACTGGTCGCCGGCGATGATCAGCTGCAAGGCGGCGATCGTCGCGTCATTGCCGGTCACCGGCGGCACCGGATCGACGCCGGCCGCCTTGAAGGCGGCGATGGCGCCGCCACCGGTGCCGTCATTGGCGGCGACGACGCCGAGGATTTTTGGTCCGAAGCGGGTGATCTGGCCGCCAGCCCATTGCTGCGCCTTCGGCGGCGCCCATTCCGGCGTGTCGTATTCGGCCAGGATCTGGTAGCCGCTGTTGTCGAGGCCTTCATGGATGCCCTTCTTGATCAGGCCTGCCGCCGCGTCGGTCGGTGAGCCGTTGATCTGCAAAACGCCACCCGTGGCCGGATCGACCTTGAGCGCCTTCAGATGCGCGACCAGCGAGTCGGCGATAGCCTTGCCGATGCCCTCATTGTTGAACGAGACATAGAAGTCGGCCGGTGCGGTGGGGATCGGCCGGTCATAGGCGATGACCTTGATGCCCTGGCTCTGCGCCAGCTTGACCAGGGAGGCGGCGGCGGTCGAGTCCACGGGATCGAGCACGATCGCCTTGGCGCCCTGCGAGATCACCGAGTTGAACTGCTGCTGCTGGCGCGAGGCGTCGGCATCGGCGTTCTGGTAGAGCACCTTGCAGCCCGGGCACAGCTTCTTCATCTCGGCGGCGAAGCCGGGATAGTCGTGCTGTTCGTACCGGGTCGAGGCCTGGTCTGGCATCAGGAAGGCAACGGTGGCGTCGGTAACCTCGGCGGCCCTTGCGATCGCGGCGGTGCCGGCCAGCAGCGACAGCGCAATTGCTGCCATGCCAGCGGACTTCAATGAAGATGAAAAATGGGTCATTCGGTCTTCTCCGTTTCTGGATATGGTTGTAAGAAGGTCGTTGACTGCTTTGTTGCGAAGACACGCCTCCGCCCTCGCCCCAACTGCAATTGGGAACCAGGGCCCGGCACCGGCCTCTTGGCCGCGCCGACATCCTCCGCTGACGAAGGATTTCTAGGACAAGCGCTCTCCATCGCGGACCGCGTTATGCGGGCCACGTTGTCAGGCGAAAAATTGTGGTTCCTCCCTTGGTTCCTCCCTGGCTCCTCCGTTAAGCGGCTTTTCCCGCGTTGATGTTGTCGGCCAGCAGGCGCCTGAAACGTGAGGGCGGCATGCCCTTCTCCGCCAGGAACTGCCGGTTGAAATTGGACAGATTGTTGAAGCCGACCTCGTAGCAGATGTCGGTGATCGAGGCCTGCTCGTCGCTCATCAGAATCTGGCAGGCGAGGTTGATGCGCAGCCGCTTGACATATTGCACTAACGACATGCCGGTGTGGCGACGAAACGAGCGTGAGAAGGCGCCGGTCGACTGGCCGGCAATGGCCGCCAGATCCGTCTCGTCGAACAACTGCGTCAGGTTTTCACGGATATAAGCCAACGCCTTGTTCATACCGGCGGTCATGTAGCCCGAGGGATCGGGCCGGTAGCTGGCGCTGGCCAGCAGCTGGAATTCCTGGGCCCGGCTGAGCAGGCCTGATATCATCATGAACAGCTCGATGCGGCGCACGCCTTGCGCCTGCATCATCTCTTCCATCAGCGGCGCCAGCTCCTTGCTGGTGCGGCTGGAAAACAGCACGCCGCGCCGCGACGCCTCGAGCAGCGGCCCGAGCCCCGCCAGTTCCGGCAGCACATGCATGGCGTCGCCAATGAAGCTTTCCGAGAACTGGATAATCCGGCCGCGCAGCGGAATGGAGCTGTCCCTCGGGATATCGCTCACCCAATTGTGCGGCAGGTTCGGCCCCGTCAGAACCAGATTGCCCGGCTCGAACTCGCCGATGAAGTCGCCGACGAAATAGCGGCCGTTGGTGAAGATCACCTGATGCAGTTCATATTCGGGATGGAAATGCCAGCGCACGGTGTGGAAGGGGTAGCCATGCGACCACGCCTTGAAGGACTCACCGCGTCGTATCTGGACAACTTCCAGGTCCGGTTCCATGTCCGTTTCCTCCCGGGCCGGCACGGATCGTCGCCGCATTCGGCCCACATTCCCTAAACCGGCCGAATTGGTTTCGGCTCTGCATTTCGAGACCACGCTACCGGCTCATGACAGGAGGCGCCACCACGATTCAGGGCAACGGATGATACTTTTTTAACCGGGATAGGGACACGGAAAGGCAATATTCGGGCAGGATGGGATCAGCACGGCTGACGGCAACGCGCATGGTTCAGGCCCAGGCAACTGCCCCTGTTGAACCTGCCCTCCCAGCCCATCCGCCTCGGATCAAGCGACGCAAGCTGGGTCAAAGCCGCCTCGTGCGCGATCGCCGTAAGCGGAACCTTCTCAGTCCGGCGCCGACATAACGACGAAGTCCTGGCCGGAGCGGCTGTCGGGATGAAGCGGCGCGTCGGTGAGCACCATCACCATGCCCGGATGCATCCTCGCCTGCATGGCGTCGAGGAAGCTCCTTTGCGTGCTGAGCCGCTTGAGCATGTCTTGCTCGCTGTTGAAGAACGAGCCGGAACTGGCGCTGCGGCTGATGTCGACCCATTGCCAGTCATTGGCGGCTCCCGCCACCTGCAAGGTCAGCACATGGCTGCCAAGTCCGCCGGAGCCGGTGATGGTCAATGGCGCTTGGGCGACGACCACGCCGTTCTCGATCAGCATGATCTGCTTGTCGCCCGACGAGGCGATGATCGATGTGACCGGGAAATCCTCCGGCTCGACCCAGTCGGCGGCGCGCTTGTGGCCGTCCTTGGAAGCGACGACGTTCTGGAACTGCCCGGCCGCGCAGCCAACCAGCACCATTCCGGGATTGGTCAGTTCGGCCGGGTCGCCGCGCGCGCCCGAAATGATGACCGGCGTGCCGATATGGGTGATGCCGAACAGATTGCTGGAAAAGGCGAGCGGCAGCCGCACGCAGCCATGCGAGGCCGGATAGCCCGGCAGATTGCCGGCATGCAGCGCGATGCCCGACCATGTCAGCCGGTTCATGTTCGGCATCGGCGCATCATTGTAGGTGCTCGACTTGTGGTCCTTGTCCTTTTGGAGAATGACGAAGATGCCGGTCGGCGTCTCATGTCCGGGCTTGCCGGACGAACAGGTCGAGACCGCTATGCGCACGCCGTTGCGATAGACGTGCACACGTTGCTGCGGCAAGGAGACGATGATGGCGACCGGCCCCTTCTTCTGGCGCTCCGGATGCCAGGTGAACTCGCCGGGCTTGAGATCCTTGATGTCCTCAAGCGTCTCGGCGGCGAAGCTTCGCACCGCCGGCAACAACGCCAGCACGCCGGCGCCAAGCACCAAATGCCGTCTGTCGAGCCCCATGCCGCCCCCCTCGTCATGACCAGCCGTCAGTCTAGAGGCTTTCCGGCCCGGATAGAAGCAGTCATGTTTGGGCGGATCGGGTCGCGCCTCGCTCTCACCCGAACCGGGCTTGCGTCCACGCTCCACCAGCCGCATTCGACTCCACCGCCGCCGCGACGAACTTCACGCCGCGCGCGCCATCGACGACGTCAGGCACCTGCGCCGCGCGCGCCGGATCGACGGCGCCACCTGAACGATGGGCGCGGATGATGTCGGCGGCGTCGCGGTAGAAATTGGCGAAGGCC
Organism: Mesorhizobium sp. P2_A12; assembly: GCF_056405075.1. NCBI lineage: Bacteria > Pseudomonadati > Pseudomonadota > Alphaproteobacteria > Hyphomicrobiales > Phyllobacteriaceae > Mesorhizobium > Mesorhizobium sp. P2_A12. The sequence goes on along the minus strand of NZ_JBFUCU010000035.1, from coordinate 18,964 downwards.
TCGATGTAGCCTTCGGGGTGCGCCGCCGGCATGCGTGACACGCGCCGGCTCTCTTCGGTTGAGCCATGGCCGCCGCGCACCAGCGTGCGGGTTTCCTCGCCGTAGCGGGAAAAGCGTAGTTCCTCCGGCCGCGCGCCCGACCATTCGAGCCCGGCTTTGTCGCCATAGATGCGCACGGACAGATCGTTGTAGTGGCCGGGCGATGTCTGGCTGGCCAGGATCGTGCCGCGCGCCCCGCCCGTCCAGCGCACCAGTACATGCGCATTGTCGTCGAGCCGGCGCCCCGGCACGGCGGTGAACAGGTCGGCCGAAACCGCCTCGGCCTCACGGCCCGAGATGTAGCTTGCCAGATTGAAGGCATGCACGCCGATATCGGCCAGCACCGCCGACTGCCCGGCGCGCGCCGGATCGGTGCGCCATTCCGCCTGCTTCTGGCCTTCGGCGTCGATCGGCCTGGTCAGCCAGTCCTGGATGTAGGCGCCATGCACGGACACGATGCGCCCGAGTTCGCCCGCCGCCACCATCTCGCGCGCCTGGCGGACCATGGCGTAGCCGGTGTTGTTGAGGGTGACGACGAAGCGGCGCTTTTTCGCCCGCGCCAGCGCCACCAGCGCTTCGGCGTCGGCCAGCGTCGTCGACAGTGGCTTGTCGCAGATCACGTCGATGCCGGCTTCGAGGAAGGCTGTCGCGATTGGTGCATGCAGATGGTTTGGCGTGACGATGACGACGGCCTCGATGCCGTCCGGTCGCGCGGCTTCGGCCTGCGCCATCACGCGATAATCGGCATAGCTGCGCTCCGGCGCGATACCGATCTCGGCGCCCGATGCGGCGGCGTTCTCCGGGTCGGAGGACAACGCGCCGGCGACCAGTGCGATCTGGTCGTCAAGGCGCATCGCCAGCCGGTGCACGGCGCCGATGAAGGCATTGCGGCCGCCGCCCACCATACCAACCCGCAAGCGTTCGCGTATCGAGCCGTCCGATATTGCATAGACCATGATTTTCAAACTCCTCCGGACAGGCGATTTCTGAGGGGTGCAAGCCGATGACGCCGCCAGCGCTTTCGAACCCGATTTCCAATTTCCATATTGTAAAACGATCGTGCCGCGCTAGCCTGAAATCATGAGTGGGGCAGGCAAAACATCGGGACGGTCCGTTGCCGACGAGGCGGCGACCCGCAAACGCGGACGCTCGCTGGCGGCACTCGGCTACATCCAGCCGCAGACCTATGAGGAATTGCGCGCGGTGCTGTCGTCCGGCACCGTGCATTTCCCCAAGCGGCTGCGTCAGGTCGCCATCTTCCTGTGGCAGCATCCGAGCGACGTCGCGCTCGGCACCATCGCGCAGGTGGCGGCACAGGCCGGCGTGCAGCCCTCGACGCTGGTGCGCTTCGCCCAGATCTTTGGCTATGCCGGCTTTTCCGATTTCCAGGGTCTGTTCAAGGACCATATCAAGGGGTCGTGGCCGGAGGGACGCGGCGAGCAGCGGACCGAACCCAACGCCGATCTGCATTTCTTGCACGGCATGGTCGCCGCCTCGCAGGCCTCGCTTGGCCGCGTCGAAAGCGGTTTCGACATCGAGAGTTTCGAGAAGATGGTGACGCTGCTGGCGGCCGCCGACCTGATCTATGTCATCGGCTCCAAGCGCGCCTTCCCCGTCACCACCTATCTGTCGCTGACGCTCTCGCAGCAGGGCGTGCGCAACGTGCTGGTCGACAATGTCGGCTCCACCGCGCTCGACCAGGTCGGCTGCATCGGCAGGCAGGACGCCGTGCTGGCGGTGTCCTTCAGCCCCTACAATTCGATCACGCCCGACCTCGTCGCGGTGGCACATGAGCGCGAGGCCCGCATCGTCACCATCACCGACAGCACCTTCAGCCCGCTGATCCGGCTGTCGGACACCTGGCTGGAGGTGGTCGAATCCGACTTTGCCGGCTTCCGCTCGTTGGCGGCGTCGCTGGCCGTCGGCATGGCGCTGGTCCACGCAGTCGTCGCGCGCCGCGGCCAATGAGGCGCTGCTGGCACAATTGACTGCCGGGAATTGACGTTCCATATTTCGAAAAATAGAAACTTTGTTCCGGGAGGAGGAATGGAGCTTCAGCTCAAAGGCAAGGTGGTGCTGGTCACCGGCGCGACGCAAGGCATTGGCCGAGCGATTGCCGAAACGCTTGCGCGTTCAGGCGTCGGTGGTCTGTTGGTCACCGGTCGCGAGAAGGCGCGCGGCGATGCCGTGGCAGCCGAGCTTTCGCGGCTCGGCACGCCCACGGTTTTCGTCGCCGCCGACCTTTCCGACCCCGAAGCCCCTGCCCTGCTGGCGCAAGCCTGCATCGATCGCTTCGACCGCATCGATGGCCTTGTCAACGCCGCCGGCCTGACCGACCGCGCGTCCTTCCTCGATGCCGACCTCGATGACTGGGCAGCGCTGTTCGCCGTTAATGCGCGCGCACCATTCTTCCTCATGCAGGCGGCGATTGCCGATATGAAGAAGCGCAGCCAGGGCGGCGCCATCGTCAACATCCTGTCGATCAATGCCCATTGCGGCTCGCCGGAGCTCGCCGTCTACTCCGCGACCAAAGGCGCGCTGGCCACACTGACCAAGAATGCCGCCAACGCCCATCGCTTCGACCGCATCCGCGTCAACGGCATCAATGTCGGCTGGACCGACACACCGGCCGAACGCACCATGCAGGCCGAGACGCTCGGCAACGGTCCGGGCTGGCTCGACGCCGCCAAGGCCTCGCAGCCTTTCGGCCGCCTGTTCTCGACGAGCGATGTGGCGAACCTCGCCGTCTTCCTGCTTTCCGATGCGGCCGGACCGATGACCGGCACGCTGGTCGACCAGGAACAGTGGGTGATCGGAGCGAACCGGTGAGGGCTGCTGCCTCCCCCGAGACACTTGGGCCGGCGCTGCTCGCCCGGTTGCCTGCCGCCGTCCAGAAACCGGCCTATGACCGCGCGGCGCTCGCGCCGGGCATGGCGCACCTCGGCGTCGGCGCCTTCCACCGCTGTCACCAGGCCGAATACACCGACGATCTGCTGGCCAGCCATTTCGACCGCTGGGGCGTCGTCGGCATCAACATCCGGCCACCCAGCCTTGACGACACACTTGGCCGGCAAGGCTGTCTCTACACGCGGTTGATCCGCGAGAACGGCAATGTCGAGGCGCGCGTCATCGGCAGCATCATAGAGGTCGTCGACAGCCAGGCGAGTGCCGCACCCGCGCTCGACATTCTGTCCTCATCCGACATCGAGCTGGTGACGACGACGGTGACCGAGAAAGGTTATTGCCACATCCCGTCCAGCGGCGAACTCGATCTCGACCATCCCGACATCGTCCACGACCTCGCCCACCCCGAGACGCCGCGCAGTGTGCCCGGCCTCCTGGCGCGGGCGCTGGAATTGCGCCGGGCGACACATGGCCGGCCGCTGACGCTGCTCTCCTGCGACAACATCCCGGCCAATGGCACTATCCTGGCCAATGTCGTGCAGGCTTTTGCCGAACGGCGCGGCAACGGCCTTGCCGACTGGATCTCGGCCAACGCCGCCTTCCCGTCGGCCATGGTCGACCGCATCGCGCCGGCGGTCACGCAAGCCGACCTCGACGGCGTCGAGCAGCGTTTCGGCTACCGAGATGCCGCGGTCGTAGTCGGCGAGCCGTTCCGGCAGTGGGTGATCGAGCAGAAATTTGCCGGCCGCGTGCCGCGCTGGGATCGGGTCGGCGCCAGCTTCGTCGACGACGTCACGCCGTTCGAGCATCTCAAGATGCGGGTGCTCAACGGCGCCCAGACGACGCTCGCCACGCTCGGCGTGCTGGCTGGCCTCGAACACACATTCGATGCCATCGCCGACCCGCTGCTGTTGGCCTTCGTGCGGCGCATGCTGGTCGAGGAGACGCTGCCGACGCTGCTGCCGGTACCCGGCATGGAACCGCTGGCCTATGTCGCGCAGAGCCTCGGCCGGCTGCGCAATATCGCGATCCGCCACCGCAACCACCAGATTGCCACCGACGGTTCGCAAAAGATCGTCCAGCGCCTGCTCAACCCGATCCGCGACCGCCTGAGCCAGGGCCAAAGCATCGCACTGCTGGCGCTCCCGGTCGCCGGCTGGATGGCCTATCTGATCCAGGCCTCGGCACGGTTCGGCAAACGCTGGCCGGTGTCGGACCCCTATGCCGGCAAGGTCGCCGACATATCGGACGCAACCGGCCGCGATCCACAGGCACTGGTGGCCGGCATCCTTGCCATCGACACGATTTTCGAGCCCGGCCTTGCCGCGAACGATGTGTTCCGCAGGTCCGTCACATCAACGCTCGGCGAGCTGCTGTCGGACGATCCGATGGCCGCCGTCAGGCACAGTCTGGAACAGGGCGAGGCCGTACGGTTGAAGCGGCCGGTACAATCGGCATAGTGGAACTCGGTCGTGAGGCCGCGACCAGGGGAGGCATGATGAAACTTGGACTGCTCACCGCACCCTTCGCGGAGACGCCGCTTGGCGAGGTCGCCGGCTGGGCAAGCTCCGTCGGCTTCGAGGCGCTGGAAATCGCCTGCTGGCCGAAATCGTCGGGCGCCAGCCGCCGCTATGCCGGCACCAGCCACATCGACGCCGCCTCGACTTCCGCCGCGCAGGCCAGGGAGATCGTCGCCTCCCTGGCGGAGAAGAACCTCTCGGTCTCCGGCCTCGGCTACTATCCCAACCCGCTGCACCCCGACGCCGCCCACCGCGAGGCTGTCATCGGCCATCTGAAGAAGGTGATCGTGCTGGCCGCCAATATGGGCGTAACTGTCGTCAACACTTTCTGCGGTGGCGATGCCGCCAAGACCGTCGACGTCAACTGGCAGGAGGCGCTCAAGATCTGGCCCGAAATCGTCGCCCATGCGCGCGGCCATGGCGTCAAGCTCGCCTTCGAGAACTGCCCGATGATCTTCAGCTATGACGAGTGGCCGGGCGGGCACAACATCGCCTATTCGCCGCAGGTCTGGCGCCGCATCCTGGAAGCCTGGGGCGGCGATATCGGCATGAATTTCGACCCCTCGCACCTGGTCTGGCAGATGATCGACCAGGCCCGCTTCATCCGGGAATTCGGCCCCTACATGCTGCATGCCCACGCCAAGGACCTGATGATTGATCATGATGGACTCTACGAGCGCGGAATCCTCTCGGCTGGCATAGGCTGGCAGGTGCCGCGCATGCCGGGGCTCGGCGATGTCGACTGGAGCGGCTTCTTCTCCGGCCTCTACCGGGCCGGCTATGACGGACCCATCATCATCGAACACGAGGACAGGCGATTTGAAGGCAGCGACGATCAGGTGAAGCGGGGCTTTCTGCTTGCCCGCGACGTGCTGCGTCCGTTCGTGAAATGACGGCGCAAATACATGTCGCCCAAAGCGCGGAGGAGCGATTTTGGGACAACGACATGCACGGAACAAGCACAAGAACTTAAGGCGCGCCGCGTGAATCTCTTTCTGCGCGACGCGGTTTAACGGCTTGGAACTGAACTGAAAAACAATGTGGAGGAAGTCTGAAATGAAGAAATATCTGACCATGGTCCCGCTGCCCATCATCCCACTACTTGCCGGCGCGGCCTTCCTGGCCTCGGTGGGCGCCTCGTCCGCCGCGGGCAAATACACCATTGGCATCTCCAACACCGTGCAGGGCAATGGCTGGCGCGAGGAGATGGTCTGCGCCATGAAGGCGCAGGCACTGGCCTCCGGCGAGGTCGCCAAGCTCAACATCGCCCACCGCAACACCGATGCGGCCGGCCAGCTGGAAGACATCCGCAACCTGATCAGCGCCAAGGTCGACGCCATCGTCGTCAACCCGGCCGATCCGGCCGGCATCAAGGCGGGCCTCGAGGAAGCCACCAAGGCCGGCATCGTCGTCGTCGCCGTCGACCAGGCGGTCACCGAACCGTCGGCCTACATCATCTCCAACAACCAGGAGCAGTACGCCTATCTCGGCGCCAAATGGCTGTTCGGCCAGATGGGCGGCAAGGGCGAGGTGTTCTACATGCGCGGTGCCGCCGGCGCGTCTGCCGACAGCGACCGCGACAAGGGCTTCAAGAAGGCGCTGGCCGAATTCCCCGACGTGAAGGTCGCACAGGAAGTCTTCACCGGCTGGCAGCAGGACCAGGCCAAGCAGCAGATCCTTTCCTTCCTCTCGACGGGAACGCCGATCAACGGCATCTGGACCTCCGGCATCGACAACGTCATCGTCGACGCGCTGGTCGAGTCGCAGGCGCCGCTGGTGCCGATCGTCGGTGCCGACAATGCCGGCTTCGTCGGCCAGTTGAGCTCGGTCAAGGGCCTCGTCGGCGCCGCGGTCACCAACCCCGGTTCGATCGGCGGCGCTGGAGTGACGCTGGCGCTGCAGATCCTCGACGGCAAGAAGCCGGCACAGCAGACCGTGCTGGTCGAGCCGCAGCTGTGGGAGAACGCCACCGACGAAGGCAAAGCCAAGCTGAAGGCCGCGGCCGACCCCTCGCTGAGCCCCGAATGGCCGGTCTCGATCTCGATCCCGGACTGGACCACCTACACCAAGGACCAGATCGTAGCCTGCAAGGGCCCCGGCGAGTAAGTCTGGGCTTTCGCTAACGGCCGTCGGTCGGCGCCGCCCCTCACCTGCCTGCCGGCATCCTCTCCCCGTATAGAGACGGGGAGAGGGACGTCGTCGCCGGCGTTGCGGACAGCTTCTCTCTCCCCGTTTACGGGGAGAGATGTCCGGCAGGACAGTGAGGGGCGGCGCTGACATTCACAGTGATCCGAGCACGCAACCCGAGAACCACACGATTTGACCAGCAACCCGCTCCTCGACGCCACCGGCGTCGCCAAGAATTACGGCGCCGTTGCCGCGCTGCGCAACGCATCGCTTTCGGTGCTGCCGGGCGAGGTGCACGCGCTGATGGGCGCCAACGGCGCCGGCAAGTCGACGCTGGTGAAGATCCTGACCGGCGCTATTCCTGCCAATGCCGGGCGTATCCTGATCCGTGGCGAGGCCCGCGACATACGCTCGCCCGCCGCCGCCCGCCGCGCCGGCCTTTTACCCGTCTACCAGGAGCCGTCGCTGATCCCCGATCTCGACGTGCTGTCCAATCTCAGGCTGACCGGCACGCCGGTCGAGCCGTTCCGCGCCTGGGTGCGCGAACTCGGCATTCCCGATCTCGATATCCGCGACGCAGCCCGCGACATTCCGCTCGCCGTGCTGCGCGTGCTCGACCTGGCGCGTGCGCTGGCCGTCGAGCCCGACGTGCTGCTGCTCGACGAGATGACGGCGGCGCTGCCCGCCAACCTTGCCGAAAAGGTGCTGGAAGTGGTGCGCCGCCAGGGCGACAGCGGCCGCGCGGTGATCTTCATCTCGCATCGCTTCGTCGAGATCTCGGCGCTGTGCGACCGCGCCACCGTACTGCGCGACGGCGAGACCGTCGGCGTCGTCGACATCGTGCCCGGCGTCGAGGAAAAGATCGTCGAGCTGATGCTCGGCACACGCATCGTCAAGACCCATGTCGCCGCCCGCAGCGCCAGCCAGAAGGCCGCAGTTGCCCCTGCCCGCCCGCGGCTGGCGGTGCGCAATCTGCGCGTCGGAACCAAGCTCAACGACGTCTCTTTCGATCTCGCCGATGGCGAGGTCGCCGGCGTCGTCGCGCTTGAGGGCCAGGGCCAGGACGAGCTGTTCGCCGCTCTTGCCGGCTCGATCCGTCCATCGGGCGGCGCAATAGAGGTCGACGGCCAGCCGGCGAAATTCTCCCACCCGATCGACGCCATCCGCGCCGGCCTCGCCTATGTGCCAGGCGACCGCGCCGAGGCGCTGGCCATGCAGCGCTCGGTGCGCGAGAACATCGCGCTGCCCTTCAGCGCCGCCCTGCGCAATTGGGGGCCAATTGCCATGCGCCAGGAGCGCGCCAAGGTGGTCAGCGCCATCGAACGGCTGCAGATCGACACCCGCGCGCAAGGGGAAGTCCAGCGCCTGTCCGGCGGCAACCAGCAGAAGGTGACCATCGCCCGCTGGATCGCCGCCGACACACGGACCCTGCTGTGCTTCGACCCGACGCGCGGCATCGATGTCGGCACCAAGCAGGAGATCTACAAACTGCTGCGCGAGGTCGCCGGCCACGGCAAGTCCGTGTTGTTCTATACCTCCGAACTGGAGGAGGTGCAGCGTGTCTGCGACCGCGTCATCGTCATCTTCGGCGGCCGCGTCGTCGACATCTTCCCGGTCGAGGAGGCCGACGAGCCGGCGCTGATGCGCGCCGCCTACGGCCTGCCGCGCGGCGCCAAGGCCGACATCGGCATTTTGGCCGACCCCCACTCTTCTTCCCCGGAGAGCACGAGTTCCTCGGATTCGAACACGCCGGGGGCGACGCCATGAGCCACTTCCTGCGCCGCCAGGGCTGGGTCACCGGCCTGTTCGTCCTCTTCGTCGTCCTGTTCATCATCACAGGACTGATCCAGCCGGCCTATGGCAGCGGCGATTTCGGCTCGCTGGTGCGCGCCGTGCTGCCTTACGCCTTCGCCGTCGCCGCCCAGACCGTCGTCGTCATCGCCGGCGGCATCGACCTGTCGGTCGCCGCCATGATGGCGCTGACCAGCGTCACCGCTGCCTCGATGATGAACGGCGCCAGCGAAGAATACGCGCTGTTCGTGGTACCCTTCGTGCTCGCCATGGGTTTCGTGCTCGGCGCCATCAACGGAATGCTGATCGTCGTCACCCGAGTGCCCGACATCGTCGTCACACTGGCCACTTTGTTCGTGCTGCAAGGCGCTGCCCTTTTGGTGCTCGATGCGCCGGGCGGTGCGGCGGCCGAATGGCTGAAGGCGCTGATCTCGGGCACGGTGCCGATACCCGGCCTGCCCGACGGCATCGATGCCTGGCTGCCCAAGGCTTTGCTGCTGCTCATCGTCTGCCTCTGCATCATCTGGATACCGCTCAGGCGATCACGCCTCGGCCTCTCCATCTACGCCATCGGCTCGAGCGAACTGGCGGCGTTCCGCAGTGGCGTGCCGGTGGCACGCACCCGCATCATCGCTTATGCGCTGTCGGGCCTGTTCGCCGCTTTTGGCGGGCTGGCGCTGACCATGAGCACCGGCATCGGCGCGCCCATTCCCGGCCCCTATCTGCTCGCCAGCGTCGCGGCGGTGGTTCTCGGCGGCGTCGCACTCGGCGGCGGCAAGGGCGGCCTCCTCGGCCCCATCGTCGCCGTCTTCGTGCTGCGGCTGGTGCGCACCGACCTGACGCTGCTTGCCATCGACCCCAATGTCACCGCCATCATCGAAGGCGCCATCATGGTCGCCGTGGTGATGTTCGGCGCCTTCATCACCATGCGGAGCCGGCAGTCATGAGCGGGCATGAAATGGGGCGTCGTGGAGCACTCTCCCCTCCCGTCAACCGAACCAACATCGGGCGAAACCAATCGCGAGCACGAGCGTCATGAGCACAACCGCGATCTCTCCCCAACCTGTCCCCTTCGGCCGCCGCGTAAAGCGCTTCATGGCCGACCGGCCGCTGATCCCGCTGATCATCTTGCTCGTCATCCTGGTAGTGATCCTGCAGATCCTGCGCCCCGGCATCGTCAACGAGCGCTGGATCGCCAACACCATCAAATTCGCCATTCCCTTAGCGATCCTCGCCGGCTGCCAGACCATGACCATGCTGACCGGCGGCATCGACCTCTCGATCGGCACGGTGGCGACGATGAGTGCCTTCATCATGGCCACGCAAATCGTCAACCAGGACCCGGCGGTGGCCTTCGCGCTGGCGATGATGCCGGCCGTGCTGATCGGACTGGTCAACGGCATCGGCGTCGGCGTCTTCCGCGTCCACCCGCTGATCATGACGCTGGGCACCAGCCTGATCGGCACCGGCTGCCTGCAGGTCTACCAGCGCACGGTGATCGCGTCGGGCGCCAAAATCCCCGACTTCCTTGCCTGGCTCGGCACCGGCCTGACGTACGGCATCCCCAACGCGCTGCTGCTGTTCGTGCCGCTGGCCGCACTCATCGTCTTCACGCTCAGCCGCACCGGCTTCGGCCGCCTGCTCTACGCCGTCGGCGACAATGAGCGCGCGACCCGCCTCTCCGGCGTGCGATACTGGCAGGTCATCACGGCGCTCTACGTCATCTCCAGCGTGCTCGCCGGCATCACCGGCCTGCTCTATATCGGCCTGATCAAGGCCCCCTCCCTGTCGCTCGCCGAACCGCTGGTGCTGCCTTCGGTGGCCGCAGCGGTGATCGGCGGCACCTCGATCTTCGGCGGCCGCGGCGGCTACACCGGCACCATCATCGGCGCCCTGATCCTCACAGTGCTGACGACGCTTCTGACCATCCTGCAAATGCCGGAAGGGGCTAGGCGGATCTTGTTCGGGCTGATCGTGCTGTTCGTGACGGCGGCGTATTTGCGGATCGTGGAGGAGCGGTAGGGCGTGGGCGCGATACCGAATGTCCACGTCACGCCGCGTTTCGGCCACAGAGGCAAGAGGCAGCTTTGCGCCGACAACGGTCGCTGTCCCCCGGCATTTTCGAACAGCCATTCTCCGTCCCGAAAGGAGACCCTTCCTTCCAGCTTTGGGCCCGCATCGCAATCCGATGGTCGCAGTATACACCTGGATGTGAGGCAGTATGTGCGCCGACAGGTCAGCGATCTGCAATGGATCGAAAGACTCTTGGACGCTTATTTGCGCTCCAGCAGCTATAGCCGACTTTGTCTCACTCCCTTGGCAAGTAGATTTCGTCCAACGGGCGATTAGCTTAGCCGGCTTTGGCCGCCACTACAAAGAAATACAAGAGTGACACCAATCGGAACTCGTGCCTTTGTTGCTGGTCCAAGAGGCAAAAAGGGGACACTGGGATCGGCTTAAGCTAGGAAGATTCCAGCTTGCGGCCTAGCTAATTTACTGACATATTTATCTGTTTCCGAGTTTTGCACTATGGCAATTGGGGCAAAAAGATGGCCAAGGAATCTGCGAATGCCGCTTCTCCAGCAGTTAAAGCGGACGTAAATCTGATGGGTAATGCAGAGGGTAACGGGCTGAACTTCATGGCGGCCCAGGCTCGCGAGGGCGGAGGCTCCGGCGACGCTGTAGGTGTCGACAAGATACGCGATCTGCTGTTCGGCAACCAGATGCAGGACTATGACCGCCGGTTTTCCAAGCTTGAAGAACGGTTCTTGCAGCGTTTCAAGGATGTCGAATCCGAGGCCAAGCGCAATCTCGAAATGTACGAGTCAAATGCAAAGAAGCAGGTCGAATCGCTTGCGGCGCAATTGCGGAACGAAAAAGACGCACGAGCCGAGGCCGACAAGGAGATTGACCGGAACCTTCGCGAGCAAAATCAGGCGCTTGAAAAGCAGGTGCGTGCGTTGTCGGATCAATTGAGCGAGCTTGAGCGCGATGTTGCGGATCGGATGAATCGAAATGATCATTCGCTGCGTGAGGATATCAAGCAAAAGAATGAAACCGTTCAGATGATCATGGAGAAAATGTTCTCCGATCTCAGCAACGTCAAGACCGATCGAAATCTTTTGGCTGGCCTGTTTGTCGAGGTTGCAAAATGTCTGAATCAGGATCCCGTCGGTAACAAGAACAACTCGGAACGCAGCTGGAAAGTGAGTTGATCGGAATTTGACGTCAACCGTCGACCCAGTCAACCTTCCTCAAAGTACAGCCTCGAACGATACCGAGATTGATCGCGAGGCTCTGGCTAGGCTGTTGGTCGAAATTGCCCGGAACGTCGATCCAGACAATCATGCGCATTTCGACGTTCCAGCCGCCGATCATCGCATGGACACGCTTCGCGAGCTGCTGGTCGGCCGCGAAATTTCTGAGCTTTCACGCGTTACGCACCTGCTCGACGAACCCGAGCAGCTTGCGGCCGCAGTGGGGGACGTTCTCCCTAGCGCAGCCGCATCGGCGTCTCATTCGCAACTCGGCGAGGCCTTTGCGCCAGTTGTCGAGCGGGCCGTGCGACGGTCCATCCAGAAGAACCCGCGCACGCTGACGGATATATTATACCCGGTGTTTCTGCCGGCTATTCGCAAGTCGATCGGCGAAAAGATCGACCAGACCTTTCAGTCGCTGAATGAATCTTTGAGGCATATATTTACCTGGCATGGACTTAAGTGGAGATTTGAAGCTTGGAGGACCGGAACGAGCTTCTCAGAAGTTGTCCTTAAACACTCCCTATCCTATCAAGTAGAGCATGTCTTTCTCATTAACCGCAATTCCGGGCTTTTGATTACACATGTAGCCGCCGAAAATGCAACGAGCGAAGACCCTCAACTAATTTCTTCGATGCTTAGTGCAATTCAAGATTTTGTAAAAGACTCATTCAACGAGAAAGAACAGAGCGGACTGGACACTATTCGTTTCGGGGAGCTTCGTCTTTGGTCGGAAGTTGGACCGTTTGCGACCTTGGTTGCGGTGATCCGCGGAAATCCGCCAGAGGAATTACATGAAATAATTCGCGACGTACTGCTTCGCATCCACGATGAGAGCTCAGAAGCTCTAGAGCAGTTTGACGGCGACAGTTCGCAGTTGGCCGGCGTAGAGGCGCAGCTACAGACCTGTGTTGAACTGAAGCACGAGGATTCGAACGAGGGATTTCCGTGGCTGGTGGTGGCTGCAGTCCTGCTGGTTTTGGTACCGGCAGGCGGTTGGTTCTTTCTTTCCTGGCAAGCCGGGCAGCGCTGGCAGGCCTATGTGTCGCGACTAGAGACCCAGCCGGGCATCATCGTTGCGGAACACCAGATGCGCGGCGGCCAATTCTATATTGCCGGCCTGAGAGACCCGCTTGCCGCCGACCCCCAGTCGCTGTTGTCCGGAACGCAGGTCGATCCCGCTCGCGTTCATTCGCAGTGGCAATTCTATCAGAGCCTTGAGCCGGAGTTCGTGTTGAAGCGGCTGGCGGCGTCGTTGGCCCCGCCGGATACAGTACGACTTTCAATCGTCAACGGTCGCATCGTTGCCGAGGGTGAGGCTCCCGACACGTGGATCGACCGGGCACGGGCCGCCGCCCAACAACTTTCGGCAGGCGGGCCGGTCTTCGATATCTCCAAGGTTCGGGATGTGAGCCCCGAAGCACGCGCGGCGGAGCGCTGGCAGGCCTATGTGTCGCGGCTGGGGGCCCAACCGGGCATCATCGTTGCAGATCAGAAGATACGCGATGGCCAATTCTATATTGCCGGCCTGAGAGACCCGCTTGCCGCCGACCCGCAGTCGCTGTTGTCAGGAACGCAGGTCGATCCCGCCCGGGTTCATTCGCAGTGGCAATTCTATCAGAGCCTTGAGCCGGAGTTCGTGTTGAAGCGCCTGACGGCGTCGCTGGCTCCGCCGGATTCGGTACGACTTTCAATCGTCAATGATCGCATCGTTGCCGAGGGTGAGGCTCCCGACACTTGGATCGCCCGGGCGCAGGCCGCCGCCCAGCAGCTTTCGGCAGGCGGACCGGTCTTCGATATCTCCGGGGTTCGTGATGTTAGCCCCGAAGCACGCGAGGCGGAGCGCTGGCAGGCCTATGTGTCGCGACTGGAGACCCAGCCGGGCATCATCGTTTCAGAACAAAAGATACGCGGCGGCCAATTCTATATTGCCGGCCTCAGAGACCCGCTTGGCGCCGACCCGCTGTCGCTGTTGTCCGGAACGCAGGTCGATCCCGCCCGGGTTCATTCGCAGTGGCAATTCTATCAGAGCCTCGAGCCGGAGTTCGTTTTGAAGCGGCTGACAGCGTCGCTGTATCCGCCGGATACAGTACGACTTTCAATCGTCAACGGTCGCATCGTTGCCGAGGGTGAGGCTCCCGACACCTGGATAGATAAGGCACGCGCAGCAGCCCGACAGCTTTCGGCAGGCGGACCGGAATTCGACATCTCCAAGGTTCGTGATGTGAGCCCCGAAGCACGCGCGGCAGAGCACTGGCAATATTATGTGTCGCGACTTGAGGCCCAACCGGGAATCATAGTCGCCCAACAAACGGCGAGGGGTGGACATTTCTACATTTCCGGCCTGAGAGACCCGCTTGCCGCCGACCCGCAAGCTCTGCTGTCCGGAACGGAGGTTGATCCTGCCCGCGTTCATTCACAGTGGCAATTCTATCAGAGCCTTGATCCGAAGTTCGTGGTGAAGCGGCTGACGGCGTCGCTGACCCCGCCGAAATCGGTTCAGGTTTCGATCGTCCAGGGTCGCATCGTTGTCGTGGGTGAGGCTCCTGCCGCCTGGATCACTCGGGCGCAGGCCGCCTCCGAGCAACTTTCGGCGGACGGAGTGGTTCTGGATGTCTCGCAGCTGCGTGAGCTGAACCTTGCAGAACTTAATTATTTAAGAGAAGCCATACAGACGACCGATATTTTCTTCTCTTCCGGCAAAGTTGTGCCGGGGCCAGAGCAGGTGCCGGTTCTCGACAGGTTAGCGGATCAAATAAAGGAATTCGCCCAGAATGCCCGCAAGTCAGGCGTAACAGCGCGGTTCATGTTAACCGGGCATTCGGACGCCACTGGCCGTGAGACGGCCAACGCGTCGATCAGCGCCGCCCGCGCCGAGACAGTTCGCGCGCTTCTCAACAAGCGCGGCGTCCCTCCGGAACTGCTGCTGGTTCGAGGCGCGGGAACTTTTGAGCCGTTGGTGCCTGAAAATATTCAAACTGGTAGCTCCACCAATCGCCGGGTTTCGGTTACGGTAAACCTGGACTAGGGCGGGGCCCACGATGCTGCAAAAAAAGATCTGCATGTTGGGCGGGTTCGCTGTCGGAAAGACGAGCCTGGTGCGCAGGTTCGTGCAAAGCATCTTTTCGGAAACCTACTTGACCACGGTGGGAGTGAAAATCGACAAGAAGAGTGTCGTACTCCCGGATAAAACTGTGGATCTGATTTTGTGGGATTTGGCCGGCGAAGACGATATCGGCTCATTCCGCGTCAGCTATGTGCGAGGTGCGACCGGGCTCGTGCTTGTCGTCGATGGAACCCGCGCCGCTACCCTTGCCGTGGCGCTCACGCTGCGCGAGCGGGTCGAGGCCGAATTCGGGCCTATGCCGTTCGTGTTGCTGTTCAACAAATCCGATCTGGCCGATCGGTGGGCAATACCGGATAGTGAGATTGACGGACTGAGGCAACTTGGATGGCAAATCTATCTGACAAGCGCGCTTTCGGGTGAATGTGTCGATGATGCGTTTCGCCAGCTTGCTTCGATGGTCACCGAATAGACCATGCATGGATTGCCAAGAGAAGTCAGAAGCTGGATTTTCAACTTCTTCTACCGTGAGCACTCTGTCGCATATCTGAAAATTGACGCAGAGCTTTGCATAGCTGCGAAGGGCGGCAACCTTAAACATTACGGGCTCTCATCACTTCGCATTGGCAAACCAGTTAGCGACCAGCTTGAATTCATGGAAGGCTTGCTGCCTTGTACGGAGCTTCCATTTCATATGGCCATGGTCGAACTGCCCGGCGGGCGTGTCGCGGACCTTCATCTTTTTGCTGACGATGACTGCGTGTGGCTGCTCGTTCTTGACGCCACCGCCGAACGCGACAACAGGCAGCGGCTTCAACAGAAGGCTTATGAAATGACGCTCCTGCAAGAGAGGGAGCGTCAACTCAACGAGAAATTACGATCGACGAACGAGGCGTTGAGGGAGAGCCAGGAGGGATTGTCGCGTGAATACCAGCGCGCCGAAACCCTGCTTCTCAACATTCTTCCGGCGTCGATCGCGGAGCGGCTAAAGGCACACGAACAGATTGCGGACAACCACGCGGAGGTGAGTGTGCTTTTTGCCGACATCGTCGGTTTTACAGAAAGAGCGCGCAGCGTCGGAGCCGTGACGACGCTCGCTATCTTGAATTACTTCTTCAAGGTGGCGGATCAGCTCTCGGAACGATATGGCTGCGAAAAGATCAAGACAATCGGCGATTGTGTGATGGTGGTCGCTGGCTTGCCCGCCGCGCGATCCGATCATGCGGAAGCCCTTGCGCACTATGCACTTGAACTGCGCAAGGCGGGTCGGCGCGAACGCTTTGCAGGAGAACCGCTAAGACTGAGAATTGGAATTCACTCAGGACCAATCGTCGCCGGCGTCATAGGCAAAAGGCGGTTTGCCTATGACCTGTGGGGCGACACCGTCAATCTCGCCGCACGGATTCAAACGTCCGCCGAGCCCGATGAAATCCGTATTTCGGATGCAACTCACACACTGCTTGGACCAGATTTCGCTTGCGACCCACTCGAGGAAACGGAATTGCGGGGCACAGGTCGTGTGCGAATGTGGCGGCTCCGGGCCTGATTTGCCGCTTGTCCTGGGCGATTTCGTATTGTCCAAGTGCCAAGCCCACCCAGAAGACCACGCTCCGTGAACCACAAGAATGACAGTCACGGGCGCCTCTCTTTGCAAGCTTAAGTCGGGCTGCCATCAACTAGAACGGGGCCGCTCCCATATCTGAGACCGATAAGGTAGACTGCAGCATCGGAAAACGGCGATGCACCATTCGTTTGGACAATTCGAACTTGATGAAGCTGCCCGCAGATTGTCCCTTGAGGGCGTTGGGCAGAAAATCCAGCCGCTTGTCTTTGACTTGCTCGTGTACCTGGTTCGCAACGCAGGCAGAGTTGTACCCAAAGAGGAGTTGATGGACGCTCTTTGGCCGGATGTCATTGTGACAGAAGCTTCGCTTCAGCGGGTGGTTAGCCTTACACGCAAGGCGCTTGCAGCAGGCGGATTGCAGGACGCGATACACAGCTACGTCCGCCACGGCTATCGCTTCGCCATCGATGAGCCAGGATTGGGCTACGTGCGGCCTGCCACGTTCTCTGGGGACGACAACCTTGCGCAGGCCCGCAGACTGGCGGCGGCACGCGATTGGAGCGCGGCTGCAAAGCTCTTCGCAGGTCTTGCGGATCTTGAAGCTCTCTCTCCGGCGGATATCGATCTTTGGGCCTTGGTGGTTGAATGCGGAGGGCGGCCGACCGAGGCGATCCCTGTGCTGACCCGCGCCGTTGCTGCTCATATCGAGGCTGGAGATTCGCCGCGCGCGGCCAGATCCGCTGTGACACTGGCCAAGATCCAAGCCGAACGGGGAGCGGCTGCCGTTGCGGAGGGATGGCTGGAACGTGCTGCTTCGCTTCTTTCTCAGTCCAACGACGCGAGCACGGAATCGTATCTGCTGTGGATGAAGTCACGTCTTGCATCCTCAGCCGGCCGCCCGGAGGAAGCGCTTCGATTGGCTTCAGCCGCCCACTCGATAGCTGAACATTGCGATGACCCTGGCCTGCGAGCCCTGACGCTGACCTACAAGGGATTTTACAATCTGGCGCTTGGCAAGATCGAGGAGGGCAATGAGCAGCAAAACCATGCGGCGGCGATCGCGTTGTCGAGTCAGGTGGACCCGATCACCGGTAGCTTGGTCTATTGCAACATCCTCTGGAGTTGCAGGACCTTCGCCGATTGGTCGCGTGCTCGCCAGTGGAGTGAAGGTTTTGAAAGCTGGTGCACCGCAAGCTTTGCCCAAACATCGGGAGCCTGTGACCTTCATCGTGCCGAAGTGGTTGCGGCGCAACAGATTTTGCCTGAGGCCCTGGCTTGCATAAATGAGGCGCTTCCTAAACTTTCTGCAGAGGAATCTTGGTCGCTTGGCGAGGGCTTTCGGGTCCGTGGCGATATTTTCGCCATGATCGGCGATCTCGCGTCGGCGCGAGCTGACTACGATCAGGCCTATGCACTCGGCTGGGATGCGGAACCGGGCAATGCCTTGCTATTGTTTGAAACCGGCGACTTGGAAGGTGCGCTCGCTGCAATTGACCGTGTCTTACAAGGGGCGTCATGGTTCCATCTTCAGCGGCGTGGAAACCTGTTGGTCAATGCAGCCTGCATTGCAGCACGCGGCGGACGCTCGAACCAAGCATCAATCTATCTCGCCGAAATCGATGCACAGCCACAACGCTGGCGACAACCGGCGACGCAGGCGCTGATAGCCGAAACAAAGGCTGCACTCTGCAAGCCAGACGACCCGAATAAAAATCGCCTTCTGCTATTGGCCCGGCAACTCTGGACAAGCGCCGGCGTCGATTATCATGCGGCGAGGATTCGCCTGCAGTTGGCAAGAGCTCTGCTCAGCTCGGGCGACGTCAGCGGCGCGAAAGTAGAGATCACAGCCGCAGAAAGATCGGCCCTTCACCTGGGATCACAGCGCCTAAACGAAGAAGCCGCACTGCTTCGCCACAGCCTTTTGCCCGATAACCAATCGCTCATCGATGGTCCCAAGCAAGAGCTCATTACCTGAAAGCCGCTCGCTTGCCTGCTGCAATGAGCTACGGTCTTCCCGACCGAGCTAGGGCGAAGATCAGCCAAGGATAAGGTTGAGATAAGGACGGTCAGTCCCCTCAGGAGGTAATTTTTCCCTGTCATGCAGACACGCATGGCAATCAGCAGCGCCGATGAGTTGGCGCGATAGCGAAAGGGAAAATCATGAACCTCTATGTCATCCGTCGCCCTAGCGCTTGGGCATCTCTGCAGGAACTCGAAGCCGCCGGCGCGAAATCAGCAAAGGTCGCCAAGGAACAGATGCCGGGCCAGGTCCGCTGGATCCGCAGTTACGTGGTGAATGAACCCGATGGGCGCATCGGCACCTTCTGCATCTACGAAGCGAAAGACGGCGAGGCCATCCGGGATCACGCCAAGCGCGTCGGCATGCCGGGGGAGGAATTCTACCCGGTGGCCGACACCGTCATCCTTCAAAATGATCCGATTTCAACAGCGGCCGCCTGACGGAGTCCAGTTGCTGCCTCACGTCATCAGCCTGGGGCAGCATCACGCAACCAACAGGCAATGAACAGACGGCGCGTGGAGGCGGCCTGCCCGCATACCAGCGCCGCGAATCCCACCGAATGGAGAAAACGATGTTTCACTACCTCAAGCATGTTTCGATTGGGCTGAAGGTCCGCAGAACCGAGAGGGCTTTGCGCGCTCTGCCCGACCATATCCTGAAAGACATAGGCCTTCGACG
>NZ_JBFUCU010000034.1:0-28563 GCF_056405075.1 Mesorhizobium sp. P2_A12 | reverse complement strand
CGCACGGCTCTCCAGGACGCGGCCTCGGTCGCCGGCCTGCTGGTCACCACCGAAGCCATGATCGCGGAGGCTCCGAAGAAGGAGTCGGCTGGCGGCGGCATGCCTGGCGGCATGGGCGGCGGCGGCATGGGCGGCATGGGCGGCATGGATTTCTAATCCAAGCCATCTGGCTATGCATACGAAAGGGCGGCAGCGATGCCGCCCTTTTCCTTGAAGTGGGATCCGGTCGGAAATGTTTGGCGCGTACGCTGGCCGTATGGCCCTAGTAGCGATGGCTGTGAAAGCAGGACAAGGCGAGCTCGCGCGCACGGATGCGGCGGAGAGCCGCTGGCGTTGTCGCTTCGAAGACAATCAACGTATTCGAAAACCGTTCAAGAGTATGAGGGAGCCGTGGCCAAACCGTGCAATCGGCCTAAATAATATTCGCACCACCCGAAACCGCCTCTCCTGCGCGCCGCCTGACCCCAGGGACGTTACCGGTCTCCGCGATAAGTCGGCGCAATCTCACATTTAAGTGCAGTGCGACACTGGGAGGGAAATCAAGCTGTGTAGTCTCGCAAGATGACACCAGCGCACTTCCCACAGTATATCGGACAAGGCGGTCACACTACGCCGGACAGTAGGGCAGCGTTCTAGCCCAATCATCCGAAAACGGACGCTACGTTAGCGGCCCAAAAGCTGCCCGTCAGGAAAGCGCCAAAAAATGACATGCTGCCTCCAGCCTTTCGACACGACCCACTTCACGATCTCGCGAATTTGCCAGCTGGCGGCTTGTTGCTCAAGCTTCGATTCTAGTCTGTGGTCGCCACGCCTCAGCAAGAAGAGTCCGGTTCCCAGCCGGCGGAGGCGCAACGCGATAGCCAGCTCAGCACAAGGAGAGCAAGCCATGGTTGCTTTTACCCTCAATGGCGAGGCGCGAACACTCGACGTCGATCCAGAGATGCCGCTGCTCTGGGCGATCCGTGACGGCATCGGACACACCGGAACGAAATTCGGTTGCGGCCTTGCCCAGTGCGGCGCTTGCACGGTTCACGTTAACGGCATGCCGACGCGCTCGTGCCAGACCGCAGTCGGCGACATCGAAGGAGCCTCGATCACCACCATTGAGGGCGTGTTGGGCAAGGTCGGCGAAACGGTCCAGGCCGTTTGGGCCGAGTTCGACGTGCCTCAATGCGGCTATTGCCAGTCTGGCCAGATCATGTCGGCCGTGGCCCTCCTGACAGAGACGCCGAAGCCGACGGACGATGATATTGATTCGGCGATGAGCGGCAATCTTTGCCGCTGCGCCACCTATCATCGCATCCGCGCGGCCATCCACGAGACCGCCAACCGGCTGGAGGCTTGAGCCATGTTGCAATTTCTCCCGAAACATAGTGCCGAGCGGCCCACGCGCCGCCAGTTCCTCCTCGGCACGGCCGTCACCACCGCGGGCCTCGCCGTGGGCTACCGGCTAATGATGGCCGCGCCCGCCAACGCACAAACGGCGCCTGCAACGGTCCAGGCGAACCCCTTCCAGACCTATGTCGAGATCACACCGGAGAACCGAATCGTCATCCACTCCTCGCAGTTCGAGATGGGACAAGGGTCCTATTTCGGCATCGCCACCCTGGTTATGGAAGAGCTCGACGGCGACTGGGCACATGTCGACGTGGTCGGCGGATATGGCAATACCGCGCTCTACGGCAATCTCGCCTTGGGCGGGGCCGCGCAGGCAACCGGTGGCTCCACGTCGATGGCATCGTCGTGGGAGCGCTACCGCAAGGCGGGCGCTGCCGCACGGGCCATGCTGGTGGCGGCCGCGGCGCAGCGGTGGCACGTGCCAGCCGGCGAGATCACAGTAGCTTCCGCGGTCGTGTCGCACGGCTCAGGGATGCAGGCGCGCTTCGGTGACCTGGCTGAAGCCGCAGCGGGAATGCCGGTTCCCGACGACGTGCCGCTAAAGCCGCGCGACAAGTGGGCCCAGATTGGATCGGACAGCCTCAAGCGCTACGATTCCGCCGGCAAGACCAATGGCGCGCAGACCCACACGATCGACCTCACGATGGATGGACTCAATACGGCCGTTATGATCCATCCGCCGAAGTTCGGCGCAGAGATCGAGAGCTTCGCCGCCTCCAAGGCCAAGGCACTCGACGGTATCGTCGATGTCGTCCAGACGCCGCGCGGCATTGCCGTGGTCGGCAGGGACATGTGGACGGCGCTCAAGGGCCGCGATCTCGTGAAGGTGACCTGGAACGAAGAGAAGGCCGAAAGGCGCGGCACGGCCGAGATCATGGCCGAATACAATAAGGCAGCAGACGATCCGGGCGCGGCCACCGCGCGCGACGACGGTAACACTCCCGCAGCGTTGGCCAGTGCTGAGAAAGTCATCGAAGGGCACTACGAATTCCCCTATCTTGTCCATGCTTCGATCGAGCCGCTCAACGCGGCCGCCCGAATCAACGAAGACGGCACCATCGACGTCTGGGGCGGACACCAGATGCCCGACCTTTATCAGGCGGCTGCCGCTCAGGCAGGGGGCACCACGCCGGACAAGGTGAGGCTGCACGTGATGAAGACCGGCGGCAGCTTCGGCCGCCGCGCGGTCTCGGACGCAGATCTCATTATCGAAGCTGTGTCCACAGCGTGTGCACTCGGACCCGGCAAGCCAGTGAAGGTGCAGTGGACCCGCGAGAACGACATGCGGGGTGGGCGGTACCGGCCGGCCTATGTGCACGCAGTCAAGGCGGGACTCGGCAAGGAAGGCAATGTCGTCGCTCTCCATGACCACATCGTGGGCCAATCGATCGTGGGCGGCTCGCCCTTTGCGGCGATAATCGATAACGGTATCGATCCGACCTCCGTGGAGGGCGCCACCAACCTGCCCTATGCGATCCCGAACCTGAAGGTCGAGCTGACCACCACGGACGTGAACATCCCAGTGCTGTGGTGGCGTTCGGTAGGCTCCACCCACACCGCTTACGTAGTGGAAACCCTGATCGATGAGCTCGCCGCCGCTGCGAACCGTGATCCGGTCGACTTCCGCTTGTCGATGCTCGGTCACCATCCACGGCATGTCGGCGTGCTGAAATTGGCTGCTGAAAAGGCAGGCTGGGGCAAGGCTCTGCCGGAAGGCCGTTTTCGCGGCGTGGCCCTGCATGAAAGCTGCTCGACCTATGTCGCCGAGGTGGCCGAGATCACCTACAACGATGGAAATGATTTCAAAGTCGACCGTGTCGTCTGCGCGGTGGATTGCGGCACCGCGATAAATCCTGACCAGATCCGCGCTCAGATGGAGGGCGGTATCGGCTTTGGGCTAGGCGCGATCCTCCAGGAGGAGCTGACCCTGACGGGCGGTGTCGTAGACCAAGAGAACTACGACACTTATACACCGCTCAGGATCGAGCAGATGCCGCGCGTCGAGGTGCACATTGTGCCGTCCGACGAGCCGCCCACGGGCGTTGGCGAGCCGGGCGTGCCGCCGATCGGCCCGGCCGTCGCTAACGCGCTGCGGGCGGCGACGGGCAAGACGATCCGCAAGCTGCCGATCACAAAGAACTTGTCAGCATAGCCGGGAACGACCATGAAAACGGCGGCGATGAAGATCGCGGTCGTAGGTCGCTTTTGAACGCCTCCTGACAGGCGATCATTCCGTTCGATCAATTTCCGGGGGCTGCCCGGTCCAATATCCGGTTTGGAGACGGTAACCTGTGTTCTGAACGACCGCAGACGGTCGTCGGTGCTATTAGTTTGCACTGAAGTATCGCTTTCGAGACGCAAATGCGGCACGCAAATGTCTCAAAAGGTCACCCGAGGCGCGCAGGGCGAAACGTTCCACCTTTGCGAAGGACCATGCTACATCTCGCGCCTTAGCGCGTACCTCGACCCGCTTTGCGAGGACAGTGACCTTCCGCCTTACGTTCACCTGAGCGAAGGCGCCTACAATGAAGCTGTTGCGGCGGCGCATGCGGCCATCGCCTGTCTCGACAGGAAGAACATAAGCCCGGACGGGCAAACCTCGGTCCGTGCGATCTGCTGGCGATCCGCGACGGTGTCGCCAGGTTTTACGACGTAAGGTCTCGACCCTTTCCGCCCAGTTGAACCATCTGTTCAACCAGGGCGTAAACGCCATAGAGTTGATGCGCCTGGAGGCGGAGGCAGTCGATAAGCTGGGAGCACTTATACAGGAAGCTCTCGCCGGCGGAGACGCGGACAGCATGGTCGCGCGTTCGCGACCGGAAATACCGCATTGTATTTGGGATAGTGACCCGGAAAGACCCGCCGGCCGGTCACTGAATCTGCCATTGTTTTCCCGCATCAGTCTCATGCGCGGGATGAAGACGCTCCAGCTTATGGACGTGCCGGGGAGTGTTCATCGCGGACCAGGTCGTGGCGGCGGAGGGCCGTAAGAAGACAAGGAAGAAAAGGGACGAGCCCGCCGAGGCTGAGCTACCCGACGCCGAAGCTGCTGAATAGCATGGGCTCGCATGCGCGCCAGCCCTGCCTTCCCCGGCAAGACCGCGACTTGGGTCCAGTGGGGTGAAAAGGCTGAAAGAAAGCGCATGCTATGTCGCCCGGCCTGGGCTGGCGAGGCGCGTGGTTCGAACTGAGTGCGAGACGAAAAGGCGAAGTCGTAAGCTTCGCCTTTTTTATCGACACCATTTGCAAGAAAGTCGGCCGGGGACCCAATGACGTATGTACTCCTAGGCTGGATCAAGGCCCTCATGGAGATCGTCTGCGACCACTAAATTGAAGGTCTTACTCAACTTGGGCGCTTTGTCGTATTGATCTTATCCACCAAGTTACGAACTAATTTCTGATGCCAGACATAGAGGCCTTCAAGAAGAACCTCCAAGATATCATAAGCGTTAAATACGTCATTCATGGTAATATTTTCAGGATGACTTCCGAAATTACCTATCCATCTTAGCGCATCGACGCGATCGGCGTTATCCTTGTCGATTGCCTTGAATGAAGCGATACGAGTTCCCAGTGGAACGAATTTTCCTTTCGCATCCGTTGGGGCTATGCCAGCATTTGTCAATATTTCTTCTGCGGATTGTCTCACGTGATTCGAAGCGGCTCCTGGATCGCAGAAAAATACGTTAAACGACTTCTCTATACTTCTCTTAACGCTCTTCGGGCATTTCGTTGGCGGAGAGAAAATCTTCATGGGCTGTGAGAAGAACTTTGGATAAAATTCCTCTTTGTAGTCGACCACGAAGTATCCATCCTCATCCTGATATTGATCCGGCGCGTAACCTCCATCACCGCCACACGCTACCGGTTCCTTGCAAAGGGTGCACTCCAGTATGGCCGAAAATGCAAAAACGACTTCCATCTCGTGAAAATCCTCATTGTAGTGCTTTTGCCTCGACTCAGCCGTTTCCTCGTAGTGTAGGGTCTCGCGTTTCACGCGCATTTTTCCGTCGCGACATGACGGGCAGGGCCACGCTGGTGCAAGGTTCTTAGAGAGCGATCTCTTCCAGAGGGCGCGGTCTATGGGCATTCGGCTTCCGGCTCGGAAGAGGCATCCTCGACCGCAGGCTTGGCGGTTTTGATTGCTAATTGAGCGTGGGAAATTGGCTTACTATGCCGTCGCCTAAACGTGGCTAGGCTGTCGAACGTCTGCGTTGACGTAAGCAATCGTTCAAAGGAAGCGGCATAGGTCGAATTCTCAATGATCGCAATTGAGTTCACCAAATTGTCAGTGACCATGGCCTTGGTAAGTTTCGGAAATAGGATCTTGTTGTGGGCGTAGCAGCACACTTCAAGAAAGTTGGCGAACTCGACAAAGGTACTCCGTCGTTCACTTTCGGTGGCACTGGATAGAAGCCTTGCTTCCATACCACGCATGTCCGCAAGATAGCGGAACAGCCACTCCAAATCCTTGGATTTGGCCGACGACCGAACGTTGAGCGCATTGAAAATCAACGCGCCCGCCGAAATCAACAGGGCTACTGTGGGAACAACCTCTGTCCACCAAATCCGCACTTAGTCACTTCTTCGTCTGTTGGCTTGTGGCCGTAGACGCCGGCTGTTGCTGCAAGGCTGTTTGCAGGTTCGCGCTGCTCAGGCCTTTGTCTTCGATGTGGACTGGTTTCTGGCTGATTGGATGGACCGGCTGGGTTTTACCAGCTGACATGGGAGTGCTCTCCGTCGCGACGATTCGCGAATGAGCAATGTACTTCCTACCTGACCGCTAGGCTACTGGTTGGGACCCTGCAAGCTGTCGGCGGCATACGACCACGTCAACTCGATACGTGCAGTTCAGCCCGGCTTTCGAGCACGCAAACCGCGCTACCTGTGTCGCCGAAGATCCATCCACAAGGTAACCCATCTGTAATCAGCGCTGCGCATTGCCAGGGCCTCGCAAGCCTCACCACCGGCAAGGGGAAAGGCGTGCCCTGGTTGCAATCGTACTTGGCATCGGTGAACCACATGCCGCTGGCATCGCGATAACGCGAGTGCAATACGTTCACGACGCCCTTGACCTAGTCTAGTATGTGATTTTCTGAACCGTGTGGGTGGCCTGCGGTTCGCTAGGCCGATCGATCTTGGAAGGCTCCTTGAGGAGTCCACCATCGAATGCCGTTTCTGCTGGCGCGGGAACAGAAGCCGTCTTGTCGAGCGCGACCACCGAAGGCGTTTCGGGCGTGCCCGCCAGCCCTTACATGATTTTACCAAGAAATCCGATGGTCCCGAAAACGAGCAAGCCATGACGCCATAGAACAGGTAGTCATTGAGGCCTTTGCGCTTGGTGGCTACGGCGGTCGCCCGGACCTGTCTGACAGTGCCAACGTTATCGGGGCGTCTACCTCTGAGTTCTTTCATGTCCATCGGGACTCAACCTCTAAAGCCGCACGGGCACTCTCCACCATTTAGGAAACAATCTTCGGTAGCACGGCGTGCGACAGCCTCTGTGAGTCTTAATGCCTGAGGATCCGGTCGCCGCGTATGGTCCTCACAGGAAGGTGCCATTCTGGGCGGCAGCCGGGCGAGATGCTCCTCGAAGGTCGGCCAGAACTCCTGACGCTGAGACGATCGCAGTAATGAGGTGCGCGGTCTCGCCCATCTTAGCCGATGGCACGACCGGCTCGATCTCCGCGAACGTCGCTGTCGATCAAAAAAGGCCCGAACGAGTTAGCGCCGGGGCAGACATTTCTCCTGCCGCCGGAGATATGGCGCTGATAGAATTCTATCATGTGGGCCGAGTTTCCTTTCGCAAATGAAAGAAAAGCTCGATTGACTCTCCTGCCCCATTCCGGTCTCGTGAATCAACGTGCGGTTGCAAACGCATCGTCGGTCGGCCATGCGCTATCGACCAACTGTTCATCCCGGATTCCCTCCCACTCAAACGGAGAAAAACATGTCCGATGCAAAACTGCAGAGTGTGCTTGCGTCTCTTTCGCAAGTGGCGAGACAGCTAGATGCTCTGCCATCTGGTAGACCAGCGCCGGATTCAAATTGGATAAAACTAGACACTAATGAGAACCCCTTCCCGCTTCCGGCAATCATAATGCAAAGTGCGATTGCAGCTCTCGAACGGCAGTATCTATATCCAGAAGACGATAACATCAGCTTGAGGGAAGCAGCCGCGGATGCCTACAGCGTCTCCATGGATCAGGTGATCGCCGGCAACGGATCGTCTGAACTGCTTGGACTTGTCTACAGAGCATTCCTTACCCCGGGGGATAGCGTGGCGATGATGTCGCCAGGCTTTTCGTTCAACCGCAAACTTGCAACGTTGCAGGGTGCTCAATTTGTCGAAATCGAATTTAGCGAAGATCATTCCTTGCCGATGAAGCAATTGCTCTTCGGTCCTGCAAAGGACGCCAAGTTCATTCTGCTAGCCAATCCGAACAATCCGACTGGAACGTTCGTTCCGGTGGCCGATATCGAACGCCTGGTAGCGAAATCGGACCGCTTGATCGTGCTGGATGAGGCCTACGTCGACTTTGCACCCGAGAATGGTCTGCGCCTCATCAATCGCTATTCGAACCTTCTGGTCTTGAGAACACTTTCGAAAAGCTATGCTACCGCCGGCGTTCGCGTCGGTTTCGGTTTCGGTCATCCTGAAATTATCGGCAGGCTACGCAACATCCAGAACGTCTTCAACATGAATGTGATCGGGCAGGCGGTTGGTATCAGCGTCCTTGCGCACCGCGCCGCCTATGCAGACAACCACAGACACATCAGGCATGAACGACGGCGAGTGACGCTCGCGCTGTCGCAACTTGGATTTTCCGTAATCCCTTCCCACGCAAACTTCTTGCTTGCCCGCGTGCCAACGGGACAGGACGGCTCATGGTGGCAATCAGCCTTCGCAAGGCAAAAAATACTTGTCGCCGTCTTTCCAGATAAAGGTTTGGAAAATTACATCCGCGTCAGCATCGGTACAAAAGAGCAAATGGATGCGTTTCTTCGTGCCGCTAGTCGTATTAGCAGAATATTGAATATGTCAACACCCCCGCATAGCTAAGGCTCTGCTTTAGCATTTCGCAGGCAATAATCCGAGCGATTACACGAGCGAGAAATCTTTAAATTGCTTGGAATACGCAAGCAACCGGACTAGTTGCGTCAAAAATGGAGACAATATCATGGATAAGGCCTTTCCTTCAGGCCTAGCTGTCGGCATCTTCGATCATCTGGACGAGGACGGACCCGATATCGCCCGACAGTACGAAGATCGCCTGATGTTAGCGGAGGCGTGCGATCACCTTGGGTTCTATGCATATCATCTCGCAGAGCACCATTGTACCCCACATGGGAGAGGTCCCTCACCGAATCTGTTCTTGTCGAGCGTAGCCCAGCGAACCCGGCGCCTTCGTGTCGGCCCATTGGTAATGCTGCTTGCCCTCTATCATCCGCTACGTGCGTTCGAAGAGATCTGTATGCTGGACCAATTGAGCGGTGGCAGGCTCGAACTTGGGATAGGGCGCGGCTCGCTCCCGATCGAATTGGGTTACTTCGGGATTGGCTCGGACGCGGCGCCAAACCACTATGCGGAAGCCAGCGAAATTCTTCTCAATGCGCTGAAGGGCGGCACGCTATCCTATCAAGGTCGCCATTTTGAGTTGAACAGCGTTCCGCTGACGCTAAGAACTCATCAGCGTCCACATCCGCCGACTTGGATCGCCACCAATCGACCGGAATCGGCAGTCTGGGCCGCTGCGAATGGCGTGAACATCGCGTGCGTGGGACCTTCCTCTTCCGTTCGAAGAATCACTGATGCCTTCCGTCGAGAGCACACCAGTGAGGCGGACGACCAAACGCCATTTCTTGGATTGCTCCGAATGGTCGTGATTGGGCGTTCTGAAACAGATGCACGTTCACTCGCCGCACCTGCTTACGAACGGTGGCTAAAGAGCTTTAAATTCCTTTATGATCTCAATGGCATGCCGACTCCACCAAACCTGCCGCTGACCTTCGATGCAGCAATCGAGAAGGAATTGTGCGTAGTAGGAACGGCAGCTTCTGCGGGACAAGCTCTTCTTGATCAGCTGGAAGCGGCAGGTGCAAACTACCTCCTTTGTCAACCGGCGTTTGGGAATCTGTCGTTAGATGCTTCCCTATATACCGCAACGGCGATTCAATCCGCAATTATGGCTCGAGTTGGCTAACCCGGTTCGAACGTTCGCTCACCCAACAACGTGCCAAGCGGCACGCGTCGCTAGCGATGACTAGGTGCGGGTTTCGGATGACCCATCAACCTGTTGGCACAGAGGCATGCGGCTCCTCCTCAAAGCGGCGTGTTGTTCATGGGCGAAAGCGACCGTGTATGCCGCATTTCACCCCTCGGATAGGGCCTTCATGTCCTAGGAGTAGACCCACGATCGCCTGCCAGACTTGATCGGAGCGTTGGATACGTTCGGCCCGATCAGCTTATCGGCCCGATATCCTTCGATCCGGCAAGCGCATCGAAAACATGTTGCTTGGCTTGGCGCACGCTCGCTTCCAGCGACGCTCCAAGAGCAAGCGAGGCGGCGACTGCGCTGGCCATCATGCAACCCGTTCCGCGCATCCCACGCGGCAAGCGGGGCGCCTCGAACCGAACTGCAGGTTGGTTCGGCTGCAAAAGCACGTCGACGCAACGGGTTCCTTGTGCATGGCCGCCCTTGACGAGGACGGCGGTCCTCACCGTCCTCGATAGCTCTTCAGCCTGACGACAAGCCCCTTCTTCGTCCGCGGCCGGTGACGAGCCGGTAAACGCAGCCAGCTCGACCAGGTTAGGCGTTACAAGCCGGCAGATCGGCATCAGATCGTGGCGCAGCATATTAATGGCATCGTCCGCCAGCAGATTGCGTCCCGAGGTAGAGGCCAGGACCGGGTCGAGTACCACAGGCACTTGGCGGTTGACCAAAACAGCGCCGACTGCCTCAACAGCCGCCGATGTCCCAATCATGCCTATCTTGACGGCCGCGACAGCGTTGGCAGCGAACGCGGCGCGCATCTGAGCGGCGACAAGCTCCGACGGCACAAGCTTGACGTGCTCGACAGCCGAGTGCGTCTGGACTGTCACGGCGGTGATGGCAAGACAACTGCGCAGCCCGAAGGCGGAAACCGTTTCTATATCGCGGGCAATTCCAGCTCCACCGCTGGAGTCCGACCCGCCAACGACAAGCACATGCGGTTCTCGCCTCAGCGCCATCGCTCCGTCTTTTCGATCCATTCTCGTGTGCGCGCTTCGGGATCGGCATTCAGCGTGATGTCGGTGACCACTGCCGCGCTGTCGGCGTCAGCCGCGAAAACACCGTCGAGCCTGTCAGGGTTGAGACCGCCAATGGCGACCAATGGGATTGGCGCTACCCGATGCTTCCATTCTCTGATCCGTTCGAGTCCTTGCAGCGCCCATTTCATCTTCTTCAGGATGGTCGGGTAGATGGGCCCAAGCGCGATATAGTCAGGCTCGGCGGCCATCGCCGTTTCCAGTTCGACACCATCATGCGTGCTCAGTCCGAGCCTCACGCCAGCTGCCCGTATCCGCGAACGGTCGGCGGTCTGCAAATCCTCCTGGCCAAGGTGGACGAAGTCGCAGCCTTCCTCGATTGCCAGCCGCCAGTAATCATTGACGATGAGCTGGCAGTGGTGGCGGGCGCACAAGGCCCTTGCCTTGCGGATCTCAGCGCGCAACCCGGCTTCATCCATGGTCTTGATGCGGAGTTGCACCAGCTTGACGCCCAGCGGCACCAGCCGCTCGATCCAGGCAGCGCTATCGACGATCAGATAGAAGGGATCGAGCTTCATGAAAAAACTGCCCTGCCGAATATCGGTGTCGATGGCACGGCAGCGTCGCGCGGTTCGAGGATTCCCGAGATGAAAGCTTCACGACCGGCCTCGACCGCCTTGCCGAACGCACGCGCCATGCCGACCGGATCGGCCGCCTTGGCGACCGCTGTGTTCAGGAGCACTGCGTCAAAGCCGAGTTCCATAACGGTTGCCGCGTGCGACGGTCGTCCGAGCCCCGCATCCACAATCAGCGGGACCTCAGGGAAATGTCCGCGCATCGAGCGCAGCGCCATGATGTTGATCGGCCCAAGGGCGGAGCCGATCGGTGCGCACCACGGCATCAAGACCTTGCAGCCCGCCGCCAGTAGCCGCTCGGCGACAACGAGGTCGTCGGTGGTGTAGGGGAATACAGCAAAACCGTCCTCGCACAGGACGTGGGCGGCTTCGACCAGACCGAACACGTCTGGTTGTAGCGTGTCGTGGTTGCCGATCACTTCGAGCTTGATCCAGTTGGTGCCGAAGACCTCGCGCGCCATTTTCGCAGTGGTGACCGCTTCCTTTACGGAGTGACAGCCGGCAGTGTTGGGCAGGATTCTGACGCCCAGCGAGCGGATCAACGACCAGAATTTCTCGCCGGCCCTGCCACCTGCCATCTCACGGCGCAGCGAGACGGTCACCACCGACGTGCCCGATGCCTTGACCGCATCGGCAAGGATGGCCGGCGAAGGATATTGCGCGGTGCCGAGAAGCAGGCGGGAAGGGAGCGTCGTCCCAAGAAGGTCGAACATGCTAGCCTCCCTGCATGGGCGAGAGGATTTCGATCCGATCGCCGTCGCTCAAACGGAATTCCACCCGGTTGGCTTTGTTTACGAGGTCGCTGTTGACGGCGGTCGCCAGCCAATCGCTCTGATAGTCGAGCGCGGCAAGCAGCTCGGCCAGGGTGGTGGCGGCAATCTCATGCGCTTCGCCGTTGACCATCAATTTCATGAGCAAGCTCCTTGGTTCCGTCTTGATTGAAAACCAGGTCGGCAGCCTGGCGCGCCATGGCGGGGGCGAGGAGAAAACCGTGGCGATAGAGCCCATTGATCGCGACGGTGCTTCCGTGGGTCGCGACTCGCGGCAGGTTGTCTGGAAAGGCCGGACGAACACCGGCGCCGGTCACGATGACGCCAGCCTCGCCGAATGCCGGATGGAGAGCGTAGGCCGCGCCCAAAAGCTCCATCATCGAACGCGCCGTCACCGGTCCCGTGGACCGGCTCTCGATCATCGTCGCGCCAACCATGAAACGGTGTCCGGTGCGCGGCACCACGTAAAGCGGAAAGCGCGGGTGAAGCAGCCGGACCGGGCGCGACAGCGACACATCCGGCGTGCGCAGGATCAGCATTTCGCCACGTACGCCGCGCAGCCTGCCATCGAGGGCTGCCATTCCCGTGCAGTCGATCCGGCGATCGAAACCGGAAATGTGCCGGGCATCGACGCCGAAGCGGAATTCGACGCCCATCGCCGCCAGCCTGCCATGAAGTGCCGCCATCGCCTGGCGCGGGTCGAGATGGGCTTCGTCGGAGAAGAACAGTCCGCGGCGGAAGCGGCCGGCAAGGTCGGGCTCGAGCAACACGATTTCATCTTCATCGACACGCCGATGACCCGATGTACGGCTGGCGAACCGCTCGAGCTCGCCCACATCGCGCGGCGCGGCCACGACCAGCGTTCCCGCCCGTGTCACCTGGCCAGGCGTTGCCGCCTCCCACCAGTCTGCGGCATTGCATCCGAGATCCAGCACCGGCTGCTCGGCGCTTTCACGCTCGCACCAGGGCGCCAGCATGCCGCCGGCGAACCACGACGCATTGCCGCCAAGGGTCAGCCGGATCTCGGCGACTGTGACCGTCGCGCCGCGGGCGGCGAGTTCGAAGGCCGCGGTGAGGCCGGCGACGCCGGCCCCTTTAACCAGCACTCTCATGATGGCCCATGCGCCTCCGGCATGAGCGGTGCGCCGGCCTCGTCCGCCGGCACATAGAGATCGCCGCCTTCGCGATATTTCGCCGCCATCGCCGCCATGCCCTCCTTCTGCGCCTCGGCGCGGATGTCGTGGGAGATGCGCATGGAGCAGAATTTCGGCCCGCACATGGAGCAGAAATGCGCCACCTTGTGCGCTTCCTTGGGCAAGGTCTGGTCGTGGAATGACCGCGCCGTTTCGGGATCGAGCGACAGGTTGAACTGGTCCTCCCAGCGGAACTCGAAGCGCGCGCGGGAGAGGGCATCATCCCTGACTTTCGCCGCCGGATGACCCCTCGCCAGATCGGCGGCATGGGCGGCGATCTTGTAGGTGATCACGCCAATCTTGACGTCGTTGCGATCGGGAAGGCCGAGATGCTCCTTGGGCGTAACGTAGCAGAGCATGGCGGTGCCGAACCAGCCGATCATCGCCGCACCGATGCCTGAGGTGATGTGGTCGTAGCCCGGTGCGATGTCGGTCGTCAGCGGTCCAAGCGTATAGAAGGGTGCTTCACCGCAGACAGCGAGCTGCTTGTCCATGTTCTCTTTGATCTTGTGCATAGGCACGTGGCCGGGTCCCTCGATCATCACCTGGCAATCCTTTGCCCAGGCGATCTGCGTCAGCTCGCCGAGCGTTTCCAGCTCGGCGAACTGTGCTGCGTCATTAGCGTCGGCGATCGAGCCGGGACGTAGGCCGTCGCCGAGCGAGAAGGAGACGTCATAGGCGCGGCAGATGTCGCAGATCTCCGCGAAATGCTCGTAGAGGAAGCTTTCCCGGTGGTGATGCAGGCACCATTTGGCCATGATCGAGCCGCCGCGCGAGACGATGCCCGCGACCCGGTCAACGGTCAGCGGGATGTAGTGCAGCCGCACGCCGGCATGGATGGTGAAATAATCGACGCCCTGTTCAGCCTGTTCGATCAGCGTGTCGCGGTAGACCTCCCAGCTCAGATCCTCGGCTATGCCGCCGACCTTTTCGAGCGCCTGGTAGAGCGGCACCGTGCCGATCGGCACCGGTGAATTGCGCACGATCCAGTCGCGGATGTTGTGGATGTTGCGGCCGGTCGACAGGTCCATCACCGTATCGGCGCCCCAGCGGATCGCCCAGACCATTTTTTCGACCTCTTCGGCCATCGAGGAGGTGACGGCGGAATTGCCTATATTGGCGTTGATCTTCACCAGGAAATTGCGGCCGATGATCATCGGCTCGCTTTCGGGATGATTGATGTTGGCGGGAATGATCGCACACCCGCGCGCAACCTCATCGCGCACGAATTCCGGCGTGACGAAGTCTGGGATCGTCGCGCCGAAGGCTTCGCCGTCGCGCTCAAGCTTGCCACGCAGCATCTCGCGGCCGAGGTTTTCGCGGATGGCGACGAACTCCATTTCAGGTGTGATGATGCCGGCGCGCGCATAGGCAAGTTGGGTCACCGCCTTGCCTTGCTTGGCCCTGAGCGGCCGGTTGCGCATGGCAAATTCCGGTGTCAGGCGCTCGCCCGTGACGAATCCATTGTCTTCTGGCCGGACATGGCGTCCGCCATAGGCCTCGACATCGCCGCGCGCGGTAATCCATTCGTGGCGAAGCCGGGCAAGGCCGTTTTCAATGCGGGTTTCGACAGCCGGGTCGGTATACGGGCCGGACGGATCGTAGACCGTCACAGGAGGCTCGCCGGCCGTCGGATGGACGGAGATTTCGCGCATCGGCACCTTGATGTGCCGATGGAGGGTGCCTTGCTTGTGGATTTTCCGTGAGGCGGGCAGTGGTCCCGTCGATACGGCGGGGGTGAGGGCATTCATCTTGAGGCTCCTTTGCTCATTGCATTGGAGACCCAGTTCTGTGCCGGAAGGATGAAAAGACGCTTTGGTCGACCTGCCGAAACAGGTCTTCGGGCGTGGACTCCCGCAAAGCGCTTGCACCGTCCCTACGCCAGTATGAACTGGATCAGGTTCAACGGGTCACTGCGCCGCGAAAGCCAGCAGTATCTCAGCCCCTTGCCGGGACTCCCCTGGTGAATGCGTCGAATTGAATGGGCCGGCGCTATTTTGTCAAGCGCATTCGTCCCGCAGCGGTGATCGACGACCAAACAAACCCAGCGGAAAAGCATGCTAGTATCGAGAGCAAGTGACGCCCCAGAGCAGCGGTGAAGCGCCCCCAATAAGGCGAGCCCTCATGCGGATTCGGTGCCTTTTCCAGCACGGTATTTTCGGGGCTTTCCGGAACGACGCTGCTGCCACCCAGTTGGGTGAGATTGCTATAGATGTCTGTCTTGCTCGTCGTCGGCAATCCTTCCGCTTCGGCTAGACGCCCCGTTTGTTCCCCCAGAGCAGAACATGAAGCTGCGGCAGTACACGCGCCTCGAACCACCTGTCACGGGTCACCTTTTCAACCAGCCATTCCATGCGCCTCATCACACCGGCCATGTCGATGAATGCGTCTTCGTCGCCGGGACGCGGTGGCGTGTGATTGCCGGGCTGCAGATAGACGGGTAATTGCGGGTAGCGCGCCGCGGCGTCTTTGGCATAGGCATAGTCATCATCGTCGAAGACAACGAGCTTGAGCGCCATCTGCGGCTTATCCTGCGCCGCCTCTAAGCAGGCGTCGAACGCGGCCCAATCTGTCGTCATTTCGCTTGAGGGCGGCTTGGGGCTTAGTACCAGCACGTCGAGATCCGCGAACCATTGCTTAGACACCGAGCCTTGGGTTTCCAATGCAAAACGGTAGCCCTCACCATGCCCGCGGTCGATCAACTGGCTAAGCGGCTGGATGGCCGGATTGCCGCCCGACAGCGATACCATCACGGGCTGACCGCCGGAAAGCGCAATGACCTTTTGCCAAACCGCGTCGGGAGACATCATCTCCCAATCATGGCGGAAGCGACGGTCCACCGCATGCAGGCTGTCGCACCAGGAACAGCGATAATCGCACCCGCCGGTTCTTACGAACACCGTCGGCAAGCCGATCAGCACGCCTTCGCCCTGAATGGTCGGCCCAAAAATCTCGCTCACCCGGATTCCGGGATGCAACGCGCAAGTCATGGTCGGTATTCCGCCCAGGTTTTCGGCGTCTCGCTCACCCGCACGGCGGAGGTTTCGGGTAGCCGCATCTTGCACCAGTGGTAGAAGTGCCTGGCCAGACATTCCGCTGTGGCATGGTCATGACCCAGCACGTCGTTAAGATGCCGATGGTCGAACGTCCCATCGATGTAGTGCTTGAACGCCGCCAGATCTTGGTAGTCGCGCACAAAGCCGTGTTCGTCCAGTTCGCCACCTGAAAGCTCCACGACGACGATGTAGTTGTGGCCGTGCAGGCGTGCGCACTGATGATCGGATGGCAAGGAGGTGAGCTGATGCGAGGCCGAGAAGTGGAACTCTTTGGTAATGCGGAACATCACGCGCTCCTTGTCTGGATAGCGTGGAGCCAGAAGTCTGCATCCTCATAATTTGTCCGATCGGCAATGCCGGCCAAATCGAATGCTTCGCGCCGTTCGACGCATGTCCCGCAGCGACCGCAATGACGTGCACCGCCCTTGTAGCAGGACCACGTTGCCTCGAACGGCGTGGCGTACTTTGCCCCCTCGCTGACGATGTCGGCCTTCGACATATTCACATACGGAGCGTACAGGCGGATATCGGCGTAGCCTGCGAGCGCATGGTTCTGCATCGTCTGAAAGGCGTCGATAAAAGCGGGCCGGCAATCGGGATAGATGAAATGATCTCCGCCGTGGACGGCAGTGGCCACCGCATCGGCCTTCTGCGCGGCGGCAACCCCGAAGGCGATGGCCAGCATGATGGCGTTCCTATTCGGCACCACCGTGATCCTCATGGAGTCTTCGGCATAGTGCCCGTCGGGCACGTCCACATTATCAGTCAGCGCCGAGCCGCTCAGGTTCCGGCCGACATCGCGGATATCGACGATCTGGTGCGGAACACCCAGCCGCTTGGCACAGATGGCGGCAAAGCCGAGTTCCTTTTTGTGCCTCTGGCCGTAATCGAACGAAAGCAGGCCAATGAGTTTCTGCTCGGTCGCCACCTTGTGAGCGAGCGAAACAGAGTCCAATCCGCCGGAGCAGATGACGAGGGCATTCATGGTTTGAATCCTTGTTTTGACCGGGTAAGGCTACGACCGGAGATTTCTCTGCGTTCCCACTACTCCACCGAGCCGGTTTTGTGAATGGGGTGGACGCGATTGAGCCCACGTACCTTGTTGTCAGCGTCCCCAAGATGACTTTGCACGCGACTTGTCGCGTATCTTCGACCGCTGGGGTGCTGACGCCGGCACTGCGTATATAGGCGTATAGACGATGCAGAAATCACTGCCGAGGCGCAGCAGCATTCCCGACACACCTTCGGCTTGTCCAGTTTGCCCCAGAACATGACATCCCGAGTTTCGGCGACAACGCAAGGGTCGACCGGCAGTCCAGTGAAAGGCTTCTGCCGCGTGCTTTGCCGTTTTCTGGTCTGCGCATAGATCGCCTCGAGCCGCCGCGCCTCGTCATTGGTCAGAGCTGGGAATTCCTTTCCGAGGGCGCGGCTCGATAGGGGCCACCATTCTGGTTAAGGAAACGGAAGAGCAGATCGATCAGCCGCTCGGGCATGTCGATAAAGGCATTCACCTATTGCCGGAATTGATCGTAGCGCTGCAGAAAAGCTGTTTCGGAGGGAAGGGACCGTTCGATCGTCCGCCGAGCGCAGGCATAAAGAAATTCGGCGTGCGGGGTTGCATCGAAGGTAGAAATCCCGGTGTCATTCAGCACCCGGACGTTGAATTGCGGCGTCGGTTCCCATTCGACCAATGGCAGAAGGCGCTTCGAATTGCTCTCCAGCACGCGCCTGTACTCGTCGATCTGGTCCAGGATCGCGGCCGAGACGGGAAACACCACTCCCGGCCATTGAAGCGGTGCATGGCAAGGACGTGTGGATCAGGTAGCGGTGAATGCGGCCGTCTCCGTCGTCGAACGGATGGATGTAGACAAAGCCGAAGGCGAAGATTGCGGCGGCGACGACTGCATCAAGGTTTTGCGCTGGGCCTTGATCGAACGCAATTCCAGAAACAACTTTCTGAAGGCGTCGCAAGGCAAGACATTGTCGGCGCTGATCGTCGCCCCAACTGATCCCAGCATCGGTTCCTGCTTGGGTCCAGCGCCCTAGGCGACGCCATGGTCGGCGAGCGCTCTGGCTGACCTTAATCCATTACCCAAGAATCACAGGGTTCCCTTGCGCTGCTCGAGACGGCTTTCTAGCCCTATCCATGCCATGGATGCGTTCCATCCAAACAACCAAGTTTACGGACCTGTCATGATGCTGCATAGCGAAATACCGGCAGGCACCGATCGATCACTCCACTTCCTTGATCATTAGATCAGCGCGCCAAAAGAATCCATTAGAAGGAGAACTGTGGATGCCCCTGTGCCAGTGGATGCCCTGCTGTTCGGCGGAACTCTGAGGGGTCCTTACGCCACACCGTGTTGTAGAGACCGCATACCTGAACAGCAGGTGCCTGAGAACGATGGCGCTTGCAGTAGAAATACTAGCCCATTGCAACATTACCCCACCCTGCCTGTCCACTAGCAAAGCGAAATCATGAAATTCGGGTCGAGCGGCGTTCGAGGTTTGGCTTCGGAATTGGTCGGCAAGGCCAGCGGACTTTATACCGAAGCTTTCGCTTGGCGTTTGATTTCCAGCCGGGTTCAGCCGAATAGCTCGGTCTTCATAGGCCGCGACCTACGTGACAGCAGTCAGGCGATAGCCAACAATTGCATGGCGGCGTTGGCCGCAAATGGTTTCCAGCCGATCGATTGCGGCACCATACCCACGCCTGCCCTGGCACTATATGCATGCAAACACGGCGCGGCGGCTCTTATGGTCACCGGGTCGCACATTCCAGCCGATCGCAATGGCATCAAATTCTATGGCCCGAATGGTGAAATCAGCAAGGCGGATGAGGCCGCGATTACGCGCTTTGTAGCCGAAAGATCAATTGCGTATTGCTCACCAACGGCTTGTCTGGGAACGACGTGGCCTATGCACCGTGAAGAAGCGATCGCCTCTTATCGAGAGCGCGCCCATGACATGCTGGAGCCGGGCTCACTTTCCGGCATGAGACTTGGTGTCTATCAGCACAGTTCGGTCGCGGCGGAACTGTTGGTACAGGTTCTTCGATCGCTCGGTGCCAGCGTAGTCGCCGTCGGGAAAACCGGGACCTTCGTACCTGTCGATACCGAAGCCGTGGACGCAGCAACAATCGCAAAATTGAAGAAGTGGGTCCGCGAATTCGGTCTCGATGCCATCGTGTCGACCGATGCGGACGCTGATCGGCCACTCATCGCTGATGAAAATGGCGATCTTCTTCGCGGCGACCTGGTTGGGCTTGCAACGGCTCTTTTCCTGAAGGCAGACACGATCGTGACGCCAGTGACCTCCAATTCGGGAATTTCGAAGGCCTTTGGTTTCGCGGTCCAGAGGACGAAAGTCGGGTCTCCATATGTCATTGAAGCAATGGAAGCATTACACGGCGCCGGCGGCGTCATCGTCGGCTTTGAGGCCAATGGTGGTGTTCTGCTGGGCTCGGATTGTGTGGTGAATGGGAAGACATTGACTGCACTGCCGACGCGGGACTCATTCCTCCCGATTTTGGCCGTCCTCAGCACCATGGCGTCGACAAAAAAGAAGCTGTCGCGACTGCGCGGGCTTTGGAATCTTCCTGTGTGCGCCAGTGACCGGCTTCAGAACTTCCCCGCGGAAAGTTCGCGCAGATTGATGGATCATCTCGCAAGCCGGAACGCACTGCAGCACTTTCTTGCCTCGTTCGGGGCCGTCGCCGAAATTGACGAAACCGATGGCCTCAGGGCGCGGATGCTTTCAGGTGAGATCATACATCTGCGGCCTTCCGGCAATGCCCCGGAACTGCGCTGCTACTCGGAAGCTTCTACCGAGAGCAGGGCCATGGCGATCGTCGCCTCGACGCTGCAAGGGGCACATGCGTTCGCGCTTACAGACGAGATAGAGGACCTTTGATGAAAGTGGTTCCGGTCATCATCAGCGGTGGAGCTGGTTCGCGGCTCTGGCCCGCCTCAAGGCAATCGCACCCCAAACCTTTCCTCAAGGTGGCGGATGGACTTTCGCTCATCCAGCACACCGTGTTGCGCGCCGCTTCGATGCAGCATGTCGTGGAGCTTGTTACCGTGACGTCCACGGGGCAACTCTTCCTTACGAAAGACGTTTTCGACGAGCTGGATTCCGTTGTTTTGCCACGCACCTTTCTGCTTGAGCCTGAGGGTCGGGATACCGCCGCCGCCGTCGCTGCGGCAACCGTCCATGCCAAGGCAACACAGGGTCCCGATGCTGTTCTGTGTGTTTTTCCCGCCGACCATATGATTGGTGATCTGCCCGCATTTCAAACCGCCATGAACCGGGCAATCGAACAGGCGCAGCAGGGGCGTATTGCAACCTTGGGCATAACCCCGGATAGGCCAGACACCGCATTCGGCTACATCGAGGCCGACGGTGAGAAAGTTGTCCGGTTCGTCGAGAAACCGAACGCCGAGACTGCCAAATCTTATGTCGCGTCCAAACGTTTCTTCTGGAACGCCGGCATCTTCTGCTTCAAGGCGCAGGTCATGCTCGACGAAATGGCTGCGCATTGCCCGCAGGTGATCGATGCCGTTCTCGATAGCTATGATAACGCTCGCGTCAGCCACGGCGAACATGTTGCCAGCGTCGAACTCTCATCTGAGCACTTCGCCATGGCGCCGCGTATTTCACTCGACCATGCGGTGATGGAAAAAACCCACAATCTCGCTGTCGTTCCCTGCGAAATGGGGTGGAACGACATTGGATCTTGGAACGCAATGGCCGAACTGGTCGCCGCTGACGGGAGCGGCAACAGGATTCGCGGCGATGTCCATGTGGTCGACACCGTGGGCAGTTACATAAGCTCGGACAAAC
Source organism: Mesorhizobium sp. P2_A12 (assembly GCF_056405075.1). Classification (NCBI taxonomy): domain Bacteria; kingdom Pseudomonadati; phylum Pseudomonadota; class Alphaproteobacteria; order Hyphomicrobiales; family Phyllobacteriaceae; genus Mesorhizobium; species Mesorhizobium sp. P2_A12. Next base: position 7,419 of record NZ_JBFUCU010000034.1, on the reverse strand, counting down.
GCGTCATCGGCACCGTCGGCATCAGCGACCTGGTGATCGTGGATTCCCCCGATGCATTGCTTGTTGCATCCCGCGATCGCGTCCAGGACGTCAAGAAACTCTTCGAGGGCCTCAAGGCTGCGGGACATGAAGCGCACTTGCTTCACAGTACCGTGCACCGGCCCTGGGGCACCTACAGGGTTCTGGAGGAAAGCGAGCGTTTCAAGATCAAGCGCATCGAGGTGAAGCCGGGCGGACGCTTGAGCCTGCAGATGCACCATCACCGCTCCGAGCACTGGGTCGTGGTCAGCGGCACTGCGAAAATAGTCAACGGCGACCAGGAGCTACTCCTGACCACTAATCAATCCACCTATATCCCTTGCGGCCACAAACACCGGCTCGAAAACCCCGGCAATATCGGACTGGTGATGATCGAGGTCCAAAGCGGCGAGTATCTCGGCGAAGATGACATCGTGCGGCTTGAGGACGTATACGGTCGAACCTGACAGTCCCACGTCACATGCCCTACGGTGGCTGGCAGACCGAACCTGCGTCGGCACATGTGGGCTGTCAGGCGACCGGCGGCTAGGCAAGGCGAGGCAAACCAGAACAGGTTTTATGCGCTGCACTGTGTCGTCGAATTGTGGCCACTGGAGCAATCCCCCTAAGCGAGCCAAGGTTCTTGATCTAAACGGCGGCGGCCGCCATATTAGCGTAGCGCCTCTCACACGTTCGAGAGTGATCGCATTTTTGGATGCCGCCGGCTCGGGCTGTTTCGGCATCCTATTTCAACATCGGCCGCCGCTTGTTTCGAGTTATCGAATGGCCGTTCTCTGCATTTGGAGGCAAAATGACCGCAACGCCTTTCGCGCTGCCCGAGGCAGTGCTTACCGCAATCTCAAACGGAAAACCCGTAATCCAGGCATGTCGGGAACATCTTGGCTATTCGACCGAGGACGTTGCCGTGACCAGCGGTCTGACAGTCGAGGAGGTCGGGCTGATCGAATCTGGCCATTGTTTCGACAAGGGCTATCGCGATCGGATCGCTCGGGCGCTTGGCTTGGCTGAGAGTATCTTCGATGAAATCTGGGGTATCCCGAACGCTGCCTGACGTCGGCCTCTGAAGATTACCCGCCGCCTGCCAAGTCGGATCAATCCCAAGGGTATATCAATACCCTTACGGCGGCGGGGCGGTGGCAGAATTCTTATTTCTACGGAATCGATTCGCTCTGCGGAAGATCGGCCTCATGCTGGGCGACACGGATGTAACCTTGGCCCGCACGAGAGGCCAGATCTGTGGATAGAGAGAACCGGCTAGCCGGTTGATGATACGAGGGCATGTGGACAAAATATCCCTACCCGATGGTGGCGCCGAACTACGGCACAACGATCAGCGCTTGCGAAGTCGAGCGCTTAGACGAAAGATTTCGGCGAAACCACCCGAGGCCATCAGGAAGGTTCGTCACGATGAAAGCGATCCCTTGCCCGTTCTGCACAAGCTGCGAGGTTAGGCCATATGAGACGGACGAGGCGCGCGTTGTGATGAAATGCGAGGACTGCGGTGCATCGGGGCCGGTCTGCATCGACGAAGTCAACGCCGTCGAAAGCTGGAATTACCGTCCATCTGCCCAGCCCGAATAGGATTGTCCACGTGGCATGGCGATAGCGATGCGCCTACGCCTAATAGCCCCGGTCCGTCACCGGCGCGCAGGAGCGTATTATCTTCGTCAGCCGGTGCCGCGTTTCTCTTCCGAGCCCCCGCCAGTCAGGCCCGGCGCATGCTGGCCTACCCCGTCAGAGTGCCAGGCCGCTCATCTCGCGCCTGCCGTACATGGCAACGAACCTTATCGCGCACCTGATCGACTGATATTGCCGATCACCTTCCGCAACTCGAGCGGCTGTAGCAGCGCATGCCGTTACATCGGATGCGCAAGTGTCGTCTGACAATCTCGCCGGAAAACTGCCGTCTCAACAATTCGGCCAGCCTGTCGTTGCGAGCGCTGGTCCGCGAGCTGGTGCGCCTAGTGCCCGACCGCCAGATCGCGGCTCCTCAATCGCGCCGCAAGCCGACGGCGCGTTAAAGCGGCCGCGCAATCATCGATGTGAGCGTGATGACGGCGCGTCAAAGTATCTGCGGGGACTGTCTAGCGATGCTTGCCGGCGGCGTAGCTTTAATACCGTGTGGTCCCCTCCCGGCCATGCAGGAGGCCGGGTGCCCATCGACGCTGAGGGACCAACATCTCTCTGTTTCAGCCCGACTGTTGGCTGTCAGATCCGCGACACCGGAGCAGGGCTGCGCTTTGCTGCGAATTCCTTCAACCTATTGAATGATGACCAGAAAATCCCCCGGAGGTTCCTTCTGCTCAGTTGGCACGACTTTTGATACTTCTCAAGAGGCGACAGGAGATACCGACTGGCGTTCATCGTGGGTGATATCGCGCAATGCAACGAAGGAAGACAATATGTCAGGTCCGCGTCAGAATCGATTTTATGCAAAGAGGATTGCCGCCTTTAGCGCAAGGCGTTCACGAACCGCATATCAACAATGGCTTCCGTGCAAAACGCAGGGAGATCACTTGTGAAAATCCTATTCACTACGGTGGCTGTCGCGTTGCCGGCCATCGCTTTTGCTGCGCAAACAATCCCCGTATACCTCAGAGAAACAGCACGGGCCACCTTCAAGCCTCTACCATCCATCACGCCGACAGTCGCCAACAACCCGATCACACCGGAGAAGATAGCCCTGGGCAAGGCAATGTTCTTCGATCCACGCGTCTCGGCGTCAGGCGTCTTGTCGTGCAATTCGTGCCACAACTTGGCCACGGGGGGCGACGACAATCATGAAAGCTCGATCGGCCATGGTTGGCAGAAGGGACCGCGCAACGCGCCGACGGTACTGAACGCTGTCTTCAACATAGCGCAGTTCTGGGATGGTCGTGCTGAAGACCTGAAGGTTCAGGCCAAGGCACCGATCCAAGCCGCTGTCGAAATGGCCAACACACCAGGTCAACTCATCGCCACGCTCAAGTCGATGCCGCAATATGTCGAGTGGTTCAATTCAGCTTTCCCCGGCGAAGCCGATCGCGTCACCTTCGAAAACGTCGCCAAGGCAATCGAAGCCTTTGAGGCGACACTGGTCACACCGGCGCCCTTCGATGCCTTCCTCAACGGCGATGACGCCGCTATGACTTCCGAACAGAAACAGGGCCTGACGCTTTTCATGGACAAAGGCTGCTCGTCCTGCCACGGCGGTATCAACGTGGGTGGGGAGGGCTATTCCCCATTCGGCCTCGTTGAAAAGCCCAACACCGATGTCCTGCCGGAAAACGACAAAGGCCGATTTGCCGTGACCCATGAAGCCGACGATTCCTATGTTTTCCGCGTGGCGCCGTTGCGCAACGTAGCACTCACCGCGCCATACTTTCATTCGGGCAAGGTTTGGGATCTGAAACAGGCCGTCGCCATTATGGGGACCACCCAGCTCGGCCAAGAATTGACGGAAAAAGAAGTCGACCTGCTCGTTGCCTTCCTTAATTCGCTGACCGGAAAAGTACCGGAGGTCGCCTATCCCGTCTTACCCGCCGAAACGCCGACAACGCCTCGACCTGTATTGCATATCCTCCCGCAATGATTGGCCGGAGCTGGCTAGTGAAGGTCGCAATCACGAATGATTGCGACCTTCACTGGGACGAGACGATCATGACTTCCGGCGAGGCCTATCCAACTGGAAAGCTAGGGGACTTTCATTTCCGAATTCAATTGAAACGCTAAATGAAAACCTGACCCGGCGACGCCCACTTACGTCACGACAGCATGACCCGCCTTGCCGGCCACGTCGATCAGACGCTCCGACTAGCCGACTGTGTCGTGATCTGTCGTTACATGTACCCCCTACCCCCGCTTTAGATTCGCTGACAAGCTCGCAACCACCTGAGCCACCGCGGACAATATTCCGCGAGCCGCTGGCGTGCGCGCAGCAGAAACCGGATGCCTTCAAATCCACCCCTTCAAAACGTGCTCGATGGCGTTGCGACGCGCGAGCCGCTGTTCCAGCTCTGCAAACGCATCGATATGAAAACAAAGCTGCGGCCAGCCAGCGACGTGGCCCGAGCATTTGTCGATGCACACCGCAAGTGCCGCTTGCTCTCGGGCTATCTCATCCATATAGCTCGGCGCAACAGAGGAAGCGCCAGTTGTTCAGTCATCGTCAGCCGCGACCTCCTGTGCAATTCGTTCTAACAAGGAAGAAACTATGAGGCGGCAGACCCGACCGTTCACTGTGGAGGTCAAACAAAAGCGCAATTATCAAAAACGGGGCCATTCCATCTGGAGCGATGTCGATCTCTCCGCGGCTATAGCCGACACAACAAGGGAGCTCAAAGATATGGATCTGCCAAATCGTCAGCTGATTGACTCTAATGTCATAGCCCTTGATGCTGAACACGCGCACAAACCGCGAGCGGAGTATCTCATGGCAAATCCCCTAGACGCTGAATCAGTAGAAGCTGCAACCGAACACGCTCCCAAAGGAAGGACGCCTGAAACGAAGAAGAAAACCCCACCTTCGCGGAAGGCCAAGACTGAGCCTGGTCGCAAGAATGGCGCCAATACGGCGTCCCCGGCGGAAGCAACAGCAACAGCAGCGGCCGTGCGGAGCGCCCGGAAGGTCTACTCCGGAAAAGAGCGCGCCCAAATGCTCGCTCAAGTCGAGACGTCGATCAGCGGCGGCACCACTCTCAAGAGCGCCGTAAAGCAGGCGGGTATATCGGAACAGACCTATTATCACTGGAAGAAGGCCGCGGCGCCTAGATCCGATGGTGACGATCTGAAGGACCTGGTCGCCCTCGAGAAAGAAAACAAGCGATTGAAGAGCCTGCTCGCGGAACGCCTGCGCACAGAGAACGCGGAACTGAAGAGGAAGCTAGGGCTGCAATAAGGCTTCAGAAGATGCCGCCATTCGACCAGACGGTAGAACTGTGATCGAAGGCTCGCCGGCTGTCGGATGGACGGAGATTTTGCGCACCAGCACCCTGATCTGTCGCGGCCGAGACAGGAAAAACCACTCCCGGCGGATTGAAGCGGTACATGGCAAGCACGTGTCAATCAGGGATCGGTGAATGCGGCCGAAGGCAAGGATGACAGTCAAGGTTTTACACCGGGCCTTGATCGAAGGCCACCATTCCATCGATGGCCGCGGCGGATTGTCAGGGCGAAGTCAATGGGACGCGGATGCTGTGGGATTATAGCCCACCCATGCACAGGTACTTCATTTCGAGATAATCCTCAAGGCCGTGGCGCGACCCCTCACGACCGATCCCTGATTGCTTCATTCCGCCAAATGGTGCGGCCTCGGATGACATGCGTCCCGTATTGATGCCGACCATTCCGTATTCGAGGGCTTCAGCCACGCGCCACACGCGCTTTAGATTGGAAGCGTAGAAGTAGGCTGCAAGACCGTAAATCGTGTCATTCGCCTCGCGCACCACCTGGTCGGGATCGTTGAAGCGGATTATGGGGGCCAGCGGTCCGAAGGTTTCTTCCTGAGCGACCCGCATTGTCCTTTCGACGTCGGTGATCACCGTGGGCTCGAAGAAGGTTCCCGATTCGCCGATACGGTTGCCACCGCAACGGATCTTCCCACCCTGCCGCACAGCATCGCGAATATGATCTTCAATCTTTGCAAGCGCGCACTTATCGATCAGGGGACCGATCGCAACTTCTGGCTCGAAACCGTCACCGACGCGCAATGCACTGACGCGCTTGGTGAATTTGTCGCAGAATTCATTATACACGCTGGACTGTACGTAAAGCCGATTGGCTGAAACGCAGGTCTGGCCTGCATTCCGAAACTTTGCCTGTAGCGCACCATCGACGGCAGCGTCGACGTCTGCATCATCAAAAACAATGAAAGGAGCGTTACCACCAAGTTCGAAGCTAGTTCTTTTGATCTGATCCGAACACTCCCTCATGAGCAGCCGCCCGACCTCGGTCGACCCAGTGAAGCTGATCTTGCGGACCTTCGGGTTCGAGCAAAGTTCACGCCCAACCGCATCGCCTTCCGATGCGTAGATCAAGTTTAGAACGCCATCGGGAAAACCTGCCATCCGGGCAAGCGTGAACATAGCACCCGCGACAAGCGGTGTTTGCTCCGCGGGTTTCAGAACAATCGCGCAGCCGGCGGCAAGCGCAGGCGAAATCTTGCGAGCCACCATCGAGGCGGGAAAATTCCAAGGAGTAATGGCGCCGACAACACCGATCGGCTGTTTGATTACCAGCATACGCCTGTCGTTAGAAGGCGGCGAAATCGTCTCGCCATAGATGCGATTGGCCTCCTCGGCATACCATTGGAGGTAGGCTGCGGCATGGGCGATTTCAGACTTCGCCTCTGCAAGCGGCTTACCCATTTCAGCCGTCAAAATGGCTGCAAGATCCTCGCTGTGGTCGAGGATCAGTTGGTGCCATTCCCATAAGATGTCGGAGCGCTCGCGCGCGGTGAGCGCCGCCCAATGTTCCTGCGCAGCTTCAGCCTTATCGATTGCCTTGGAAACGTCCCGGACATCCATATCTGGAAGCTCAGCCAACAGCTCGCCCGTTGAGGGATTGAACACCGAAAAACGCCTCGTGGATTGCTCCGCCTTCCGACCAGGCACACCGGCCAGATCGTCAAATAGCTCGGGATTTTTGAGACGTCTCGTCAGCGACTGTGTCACGGTCAAACCGTCGTCCCCCTTCATGGTTAAGTTACTAGCTTCGCAACGTACTAATAAGCACACCTTGTGCCAGATGATCGGACGAGATCGTTCCGGCCCTCCGTCATTGCAAGCGCAGCTTCCCGACTGATTAGCCCATAGCAATGACAGCCTCAATCACGAGTCGCGCTAAGGCTTTCGCTCCATAACAGGCAAGCGCGGATAGAGCTCGTGAAGAGCTGGCATAGGCGGAGTCGATCATCGAAATCGCCGACGTTGGCAACAGCACTGCGGTATCATTCTTTGAGCGGCTTCCACGGCCGCTCATATCAGGCATATCGAAAACCGACCGCCATGGTCGAACGTGCCATCGATGTAGTGGCTTGAGCGCTGCTAAGTCTTGATAGTCGCGCACAAAGCCATGTTTGTTCAGTTCGCCACCCGAAAGCTCCACTGCGACGATGTAGTGTGGCCGTGTAGGCGCGCGCACTACAATATCACGCGAGCCCAAACCTTTTCCGACCGGCTCCGTCCCAAAAAAAGGGGGCGGCGTCGCTGCCGCCCTCTCGGTATTTGAAAGCTGATAGAGGCTAGATTAGAAGTCCATGCCGCCCATGCCGCCCATGCCGCCGCCGCCCATGCCGCCAGGCATGCCGCCGCCAGCCGACTCCTTCTTCGGAGCCTCCGCGATCATGGCTTCGGTGGTGACCAGCAGGCCGGCGACCGAGGCCGCGTCCTGGAGAGCCGTGCG
>NZ_JBFUCU010000033.1:0-30098 GCF_056405075.1 Mesorhizobium sp. P2_A12 | reverse complement strand
CAGGAAGGGCGAGCGCGGCACAACAATCGTGCATGCCGACCGCTTTGTCCCAAAGGGCGAGCAGGAGCGCGCCAGGACGGACGGCGACGAGCCGCAGGCGGTGCCGTATTTGAAGCGCTTCACCGTCTTCAACGTCGCGCAGTGCGACGGCCTGCCCGAGCACCTTTACGGCAACGCCGAACCGTTGCCCGAACGCGAGATCGTCCCGCAGGCCGAGGCGCTTATTCGAGGAAGCGGCGCGGATTTCCGCATCGGCGGCGATCGCGCTTTCTACATGCCGGGCACCGACTCCATTCAGGTGCCGCCGCAGCCGGCATTCTTTCAGCAGATCGACTATTACCGCACCTGCTTCCACGAGCTTGGCCACTGGACCGGCCACCCGGCGCGGCTGGCGCGCGACCTCTCCGGCGCCTTCGGTTCCAAGACCTATGCGCGCGAGGAACTGGTTGCCGAAATCACTGCTGCCTTTGTCTGCTCGACCCTCGGCATCGAGCCGACCGTGCGCCATGCCGACTATATCGGCACATGGCTGAAGGTGCTGCGTGAGGACAATCGCGCCATCTTCCGCGCCGCCAGCCTTGCCTCCAAAGCCGCCGATTTTCTTCTGGGCTTCAACGCCGAGGCCGAAGGCGCGCAACAAGACGAGATCGCGGCATGAGCGCGCGCGATCCCGACACCCTGAAGACCGAACCGAAACCGCGAGCAGAAGCTCATTCCCGGTGTCCGGCCGCTCACCACGCGCGACCGCCTGCCCGTTTGGCCGACGATGCGCCCGCGCGCGGCGCAAAAGCCGCTCGATATCGGCTGTTCGATGACGCCAGAAATCAACTCGACCTGTTTTGAGAGGAGTTTTCCCATGATCCTGATCACCGACGAGCTTTGCGCCCGGCTGCTCGCCAATGGCGCAACCGACACCGAAACCGACCATGTCCCGTTGGTCAAACTGTTCGATCCGACCGGACCAGCAACCTGGCTTCTCACCGAACTCGACGCCGACGGCGACACAATGTTCGGCCTTTGCGACCTTGGCTTCGGCTTCCATGGCGAGCCGGTTATTCGCTGATCTCGCAAAAGTCCTGAAACAGCCTTCCCCAGATCAGACGCCTGGTTCTCCCTTGGGCTGGCTGGTGCCATGGCGTCGTCATGGGACCAGCTGGCGCATGACTGGATTGGATCGATGTCATCTGACGCCGGTTCCGCCTCGACTGACCCAGATCAACGCCACGCCCTTGTCGGCGTGGTTTGATCACCAGTCCTTCACGGGAAAAGCATGGGCTGACCGACAGCCTGGTCGTCGCTCCCATCATCTTGACAATCCAGATCATACGGCAGGCAAATGACGCTTCACCAGCCAGGAACCGACGTGAGAACCGCGCTTGAGGCGATGCGGGCAATAGATCACAGCGCAATCGATGCACGACCTGCGGCTCGACTCCCCCAACATCTCACGAAGAGAACCGACGCGCTGGCGCCACGCTGATGGCCGGCTGTGACGACAGCTTCGACATTATTGTCGTGGGCGCCGGTCCGGTCGGACTTTCCTTCGCCGCATCGCTTGCCTCTAGCCAGCTCAAACTGGCGGTTGTGGAAGGGCAGGCCCTGGAAAGACTGGCAAGTCCGGCTTTCGACGGCCGCGAGATCGCGCTCACTCACGCCTCGATTGGAATCCTTCGCGAGCTCGGCGCCTGGGATGTTATCTCCGCTTCGGACAGGTCACCGCTTCAAGGCGCACGCGTCCTCAACGGATCGAGCCCGTTTGCGTTGTGTTTCGATGCCCCCGCCGGATCCGCGGAACCACTGGGCGTTCTGGTCCCGAATTGCCAGATCCGCGATGCCCTGTTCAAGATCAACCGCTTGCGGGGCCATGCCCGGCTGCTGTGCGGCCACTCGGTCGTGCGTGCAACAAACAGCCGTCAAGGAGCACTGATAACGCTCTCCAATGGCAGGCAGCTGAGCGCTCGGCTTCTCGTTGCAGCCGATTCGCGTTTTTCCGCCACCCGCAATCTGCTCGGCATCGGCGCCGATATCAATCGGCTTGGCAACTCGATGCTGATTTGCCGGGTGAGGCACGAGCGCCCCCACCGCCAGATCGCGATCGAATGGTTCGATCACCATCAGACGGTGGCGATGTTGCCTCTCGCGCAAGGCGTGTCGTCGCTGCTTTTGACTTTGCCCTCAAACGAGGCCGACGGACTGCTTGCCCTCGACGACGAGTTGTTCCTGAGGGAGTTGACAAAGCGCTGTCGAGGCCGCCTCGGCAACATGAGCCTGGCAAGCCAACGCTATATCTATCCGTTGGCCACGACCTGGGCGCACAGGTTCCGGGCGCCGAGCGCCGCATTGATCGGCGACGCTGCCATTGGCATGCACCCGGTGACCGCGCATGGCTTCAACATCGGCCTCGGCGGCCAGAAGCAGCTCGCCCGCGGTATAGAGACCGCATGGCGCGACCGTCGCGACATTGCCGACCCCGACATGCTCCACAGATATGAAAGCCGACTGCGCCTGTCGGCGGCGCCGCTCTACCATGCTACGAATATCCTCGTCGGACTCTACTCAAGCGAGAATCCGGCGGCACGGCTTGCAAGGCATGTGGGGCTGCGCCTCGGCCAACATCTTCCCTTTGTCCGTCATGGCATTGCGGCCATGCTGAGGCGGTAAACCCCAGTCACCATAGTGTCAGCATCAGCGTGCGGCGTCGTAGCAGGCGGGCGAGTGTGGTTCGATGGGAGCGGTCGCGGCTGCGCGGGATCAGCTTGATGAAGACGGGGCTGCTGAATGCCGCGAGCCTCTTCCATCGCGGATCGTCAACGTGTCAATCGCCGTGTGTGTGCGGAATCCACGCCCAATTCCGCCTTCGATGTGTTCAGCGCGTGGATGGTTGTCATCCAAACAATCAATTTTGCCAATCCTGCGGACCCAATTAGGAGCGTGACCGAAATCAACTGCCTCGGCCCGCAGTACGGTCCCGACCCTACCGACATCTGACGGCATTTGCAGCGCCGGTGATTGCTGCCTTAGCTAGGTGCGAATTTGACCCATAAAATCGATCATGAACTGCTGAATCGAGAAATGGCCGCAGACGATCCATGGCGGCTCGATGGCAACCCGTTCGAGCGGGAGCGCCACACCCAAATTCTCCGGTTGTCACTTGCGCAAGGTCGAGTAGCAAATGCGCTCGAAGTCGGGTGCGCTGCCGGCGCTTTTACGGAGCGGCTAGCCCCCATTTGCCAGCGGCTCACTGTGATCGATGTCGTGGAGCCAGCGATTACGCGAGCACGTTCACGCATGAAGGAGACGCCGCACATCAGCTGGATAATTTCCGATGTTCAACAGTTTTCGAGTGATGAGCTGTTCGACCTGATCGTCGTTGCGGAGGTTCTTTACTACGTCGGAGACCTCGTTCAGATCCGCGCGGCAGTCCGCAACCTGGTAGGTCTGCTTGCGCCAGGCGGGCAGCTGGTTTTCGGGTCGGCACGTGACGCCAATTGCCAACGCTGGGGGCACGCTGCTGGTGCAGAGACCACTATCGCCATGCTCAACGAATCGTTGACCGAGATCGAGTGCATCGAGTGCCGGGGCGCGTCGATCAATGAAGACTGCCTGCTGGCCCTCTTCCGAAAGCCGATTTCCGCTTCCTGATAAAACACTTGGAAACTGTGTGCGCTTCTGTGGTGTCAAGCTGACCCAATTTGGGGACGTATAAGAGCGCCCGATTGCAACAAGTTAGCTGGATCCGGTTGATGGTAACAACTGCTGACTACATCCGGCTTCTTCATGCGGCTCGATGTTCTGCGCCGCGAGCCTCGAGGGGTTTTCGCCCGCTTCCACCTCAACGGCCCCAGACTTATTAACCGATCTCGTCGTTGCAGTCAGTCCCGCGTCCCGGCCCTTCGGCGGGCGCAAGTGCTGACGCTCCCTAGGCTGCCATTTCTGTTTGCGGCGATCTTTGATCCCTCGTACGGAATGAAAAACTTAGGGCCCAGCCCCTTTGCGCACTTCAGGCCTCAGGTGCTCAAGCTAGGGGTTCCAGCCTGCCAAACCTCAAGCAATTCGTTCGAAGTAGCGCCATCCGGGCGCGCCCTCCTTCCCGCTCTCCAGGTGCTTTCACCGACAGTCCGGTTGACCGGCAACACTCGAAAGCATTGACCAGACGATTCCTGTTGGCGAGCGCGATAGAGCTTCGCGGAACCTGTTTGCCGCCGGCGATCCAGAGCTGCGCGATCGCCATGCATCATCGCGTGCGCCAACGGTCGCCGCGTTTGCTGACGCCTAACAGTCGGGCCGTCCTCCACTTGATAGCTGCTTCGGCACGGGCGCAGCCACGCGCTGGCGGCCGCTCTTGAATCAGGTTGTGTCACCGACAGCTGCCATCGGTGCCGCCGCTTATCGGGCCAATCGAGCACGACCAGATGGTTCAGATCAGGGCCTTTGAAAGCCATGGTTTTAACATCCATAGCGTGGATGCTCGCGATCTAAACAATCAATTTTACCAATCCGGGAGGGTCGTTCATAGACCCATGACATGCACCGCCATTGCTCTACCGCGTGAGGTGCACAAAAGAACCCGAAAAAGAGGAAGTCTTCGCATGCGCCCTGACGTGCAGTGGAGGTTATGCTGGGAAAATGAGTTGCAGCTTCCCGATCACCTCGAACTCTCTGAGTTCTTCCGGAAGACCTATGAGCCGACCGGAGCCTTCAATGGAAAGCAATTCGAAGGCGGTCGAAGTTGGGCCGGTGCAAGGCCGGAGGTCCGCGCAATCGGCTATGATGTGCACGGGGTAGCGGCTCACATGGGCGTGCTGCGCCGATACATCAAAGTTGGCGACGTTGATCTGCTGGTCGCTGAACTCGGTCTATACGGGGTGCGTCCGGATCTTGAGGGGCTGGGAATCGCCCATTCGATTAGCGTCATGTATCCAGTGCTGCAGCAGCTTGGCGTTCCATTCGCTTTCGGCACGGTTCGGCAAGCGCTCCGGAACCATGTTGGGAGGTTCTGCCGCAAAGGCTTGGCGAACATTCTGACGGGCGTTCGCGTGCGTTCAACCCTCCCGGACGTGTACCCCGATCTGCCTTCCACGACGCGAGTCGACGACGACGTGCTCCTCATGGTGCTGCCAATTGGACGCTCGATGAGCGAGTGGCCGGCCGGCACTTTGATCGATCGGAACGGTCCAGAGCTATGACCGCGGATCTGTTATCCGCTCGCTTCCTCAAATTCACAGAAAAATCTGACATCTCATGACCCTGTTTGCCACAGCCAGTACTGTTGCCATCTGCTCTTATGCGCTGCTGTCGACCGTCTACAAAACCGCGCAGGTGTTTTATACCCTGCCTACAAACGTACCGCCGACCTCGGGCGACCCGCCCAGCGGTGAGCCTTGGCCGAGCGTCGATGTCATTATCCCGTGCTACAACGAGGCGCCTCGCACCCTCTCGGACTGCCTGGCTTCCATTGCAAGTCAGGACTACGCCGGCAAACTGCAGGTCTATGTTGTTGATGACGGTTCTGCAAACCGCGATGCCCTCGTAGGTGTACACGAGGAATACGCGGGCGACCCGAGGTTCAACTTCATTGCGCTCCCAAAGAATGTCGGAAAGCGCAAGGCGCAGATTGCCGCCATTCGCCGCTCGTGCGGAGATTTGGTGCTGAATGTAGATTCGGACACGATACTCGCCCCGGACGTCATCACCAGGCTTGCGCTAAAGATGCAAGATCAAGCGGTCGGCGCCGCCATGGGCCAGTTGGCGGCTAGCAATCGCAGTGAAACTTGGCTGACGCGGTTGATCGACATGGAATACTGGCTCGCCTGCAACGAAGAGCGGGCAGCGCAGGCTCGGTTCGGTGCCGTCATGTGTTGCTGCGGTCCGTGTGCCATGTACCGGCGATCCGCGCTTGTTTCGCTGCTGGATCAGTACGAGACGCAGCGCTTTCGAGGGAAGCCGAGCGACTTCGGCGAGGACCGCCACCTTACGATCCTGATGCTGAAAGCAGGCTTTCGAACAGAGTATGTCCCGGAGGCCGTCGCGGCAACAGTCGTTCCCAACAGCATGGGTCCCTATCTGCGCCAACAGCTTCGCTGGGCCCGGAGCACTTTCCGTGACACGTTGCTGGCGTTCCAACTGCTGCGCGGCCTTAATATTTATCTCACATTGGACGTGATTGGCCAGAATATTGGCCCATTATTGCTCTCTTTGTCGATTCTGGCGGGGCTCGCGCAATTCGTAACGACAGGTACTGTGCCTTGGACGGCATGCCTGATGATTGCAGCCATGACTATAGTTCGTTGCAGCGTTGCAGCGTTTCGTGCGCGCCAACTTCGATTTCTCGGGTTCTCGCTCCACACACTCATCAACATCTTTCTCTTGCTCCCTTTGAAAGCATACGCGCTGTGTACATTGAGCAACAGCGATTGGTTGTCGCGAAGCTCTGCGGCCAATGTGCAAGACACCGGCGGCGCCCTTCCAAAGCCAAACTTGGTGGGATCTGACGCACCTTGCGAACAGCAATAGTCACGTGATCTCAGGTGGAAGAGTTTTGAGCCAGGACCAGAAACATCAAGTGTTGAAGCGTAAGTTGGGCCCAGAGGATTTGCGGCGATTCGAGACTCCTGCGATCGAACGGGAGTCTCACGGGCAAACAAGCGCGAAAAGCTCCGTGCCTGACTCTCTGTCGACCGTGGCAGTCGATTTTGCCGGCGTAACCAAGTCGTATGGGAACAAGATCGTTGTCGACGAACTGTCGTTCTCCGTTGCGTCGGGAGAGTGTTTCGGCCTCCTCGGACCAAACGGGGCGGGCAAAAGCACGATTGCGCGTATGCTCCTCGGCATGACATGCCCTGACACGGGCACGATCACGGTGCTCGGCGTCCCGGTGCCGGCGCGCGCTCGGCTGGCACGCAGGGGCATTGGCGTGGTCCCGCAATTCGACAATCTTGACCAGGAATTCACCGTACGCGAGAACCTGCTGGTGTTCGGACGCTACTTCGGCATGAGCACACGTCAGAGCGAAGCGGTCATCCCGTCGCTTCTCGAGTTCGCTCGCCTCGAGCGCAAGGCGGATGCGCGCGTCTCGGAACTGTCCGGCGGCATGAAGCGATGCCTGACAATGGCGCGGGCGTTGATCAACGACCCCCAGCTCATTGTGATGGACGAGCCGACCACCGGCCTCGATCCGCACGCGCGCCACCTGATCTGGGAGCGGCTGCGCGCCCTGTTGGCACGCGGCAAGACGATTATCCTGACGACGCATTTCATGGAAGAGGCTGAGCGATTATGCGATCGGCTGTGCGTGCTCGAAAAGGGCCGCAACATCGCCGAAGGCGGCCCGCAGGCGCTGATCGACGAGCATATCGGATGCCAGGTCATGGAGATTTATGGCGGCGATCCGCACGAGTTGCTGTCGCTGGTCAAGCCACATTCCCAGCGCATCGAGGTCAGCGGCGAAACCCTTTATTGCTATGCGCCAGACCCTGACCAGGTGCGCACGCAACTGCAGGGGCGAGCAGGTCTGCGTCTTCTTCTGCGTCCAGCCAATCTCGAGGATGTTTTCTTGCGGCTGACCGGGCGCGAGATGGAGGAGTGAACGATGATTGAAGGTTTTGCGGCGGCGCTGCCGGCCAATGCGTGGAACTGGGTTGCGGTATGGCGCCGCAACTATCTGGCATGGAAGAAAGTCGCACTCGTGTCGCTTCTCGGTAACCTTGCCGATCCTATGATCTACCTTTTCGGCCTAGGCACCGGCCTCGGCATAATGGTCGGCCGCGTCGACGGTGCGTCGTATATCGCCTTTTTGGCGGCCGGCATGGTCGCGGTAAGTGCGATGACCGCATCTACCCTGGAAACATTGTACGCGGCTTTCGCTCGCATGCATTCTCAACGCACATGGGAAGCCATGCTGTATACGCACGTTACCCTCGGCGACATCGTTCTGGGTGAACTGGCGTGGGCAGCCACCAAGGCCTTCATGGCCGGTACGGCTATTACCATCGTCACCGCAACCTTGGGCTATGCCGCCTGGCCGTCCGTACTCTATGCGCTGCCAATCATTGCTCTGACAGGGTGCGTATTTGCGAGCCTCGCGATGATCGTCACCGCACTTTCGCCCAGCTACGATTACTTCGTGTTTTACCAGACGCTTGTCCTCACACCTATGCTGTTCCTGTCGGGCGCCGTTTTCCCATTGGACCAGCTGCCTGGCGCCTTTCAGCAGATAGCGCGATGCATGCCGCTGTCACATGCGATCGACCTCATTCGTCCGGTTATGCTTGATCGCCCGATCAGCGGCATCGCCCTGCACGTCGGTGTGCTCGGCCTGTACGCGCTGTTGCCATTCTTCCTCTCGATGGCGCTGTTGCGCCGCCGACTAATGCGCTGACGAAAGTGAGGGAGATAAACAATGCGCTACGGACTTCGTGCTGCAAATAAAAACGACATCGCCAACGCAAATCGGCATCCAACCCAGGGTCTCCGTGGCATCCACTCAAAATCTCTCAACGTTATGGAACGCCCGGGACCTCGATCACAGGATCTCATGTTGATCCAGGCGTAAGAGAATTTCTTTGAGGTTGGTGATGTCTGACTGGCGTTCGCGGCGGCGAACGACAACGCAGCCTGTGTTTTTGATCAAACGGCCTTGAGACAGGCCAATTCAGTCTTCCTGTACGATAAACGGAGAGCGAGATGCTGTGTCTAGGATTGAGCGGCGGATTAGACAAAGTCTATGAAAACCGATTCCAGATTGCGAATACATTCATGCACGATGGCGCTGCGGTGCTCGTCCGAGACGGACAGGTCATCGCGGCCGTAGAAGAGGAGCGCCTCAATCGGATCAAACACTCCAACAAGCTCCCAATCAGTTCGGTTCAATACTGTCTTTCAGCCGCTGGGGTTCAGCTCAGCGAAATCGATCATGTGGCGTACTACGCTACCGAAGCCTATTGCAACGCCATGCTCGAAAACATGCTTGCTTCCGAGCCGGACGCCTCCATTCCGTTGGATGCCAAATTTTTGGTGCAGCAGCTGTTGGCGCAGGAGTTCGGTAGCGAGCTCGACCCTTCGCGTATCTCATTCGTAAGTCATCATCAGGCGCACGCCGTGAGTGCTTTTGCAATGTCGGGCTTCGAGCAAAGTCTGATTTTCGCGATTGATGGCTCTGGCGATTTCCAGTCGGGTCTTGTGGCGGTAGGATCTGGTGCTGAAATTTCGCAACTCGCGACTTTCCCAGAGAACAATTCCCTTGGGCTATTTTATCTCGAGGTGATCCGGTATCTCGGCTACGGCTTGTTCGATGAATATAAGGTAATGGGGCTTGCCCCCTACGGCGATCCCGCTCCCTATCGCGAGCTTTTCGAGCAGTTCTATGAACTGTCTGCAAACGGCGAGTATCGCGTCCACCTGGACCGCATCGGTCCGACTTTGCTTCGCAGCATTCAGGTCCGGCAAAAGGGAATGCCATTCACCCAGCAGCATAAAGACGTGAGTGCGTCGTTACAGGAAGCGCTCGAACGCATCGTGTTTCACATTCTTCGGCATCATCGTGAGGCCACCGGGATGACGCGGCTGTGCCTGGCCGGCGGCGTTGCGCACAATTGCTCCGTGAACGGCAAGCTGCTCTATTCAGGACTTTTCGAAGACATCTTCGTGCAGCCCGCATCGCATGACGCTGGCTGCGCATTAGGCGCTGCACTCATCGTGTCTGGTGAGCTGGGCCGCCCCGCGCCGCGTGCGCGATTGCAGGAAGTTTATTGGGGGCCGGATCTCGCGAGCGATCACGCTGTCGAGGAGGAACTAAAGGCATGGGCGGGGCACCTGGAGTTTGAACGCACTGAGGCGGTGGCGGATAGGGCAGCCGAGTGGATGGCCGGTGGCGCCGTGATCGGCTGGGTGCAAGGTCGTTCGGAGTTCGGGCCGCGCGCGCTCGGAAATCGCAGCATTCTTGCCGACCCCAGGCCCGCCACAAACAAGGACCGGATCAACGCTATGGTCAAGAAGCGGGAAGGGTATCGCCCGTTCGCCCCATCAGTGCTGGAGGAGGATGCGCGCGAATTTTTCGACCTCCCAGGCAGTGCGTGCGAATTTCCCTTCATGAATTTCGTGGTCCGTGTGCGCGATTCCAAGCGTGGGTTGCTCGGCGCCATCACGCACGTCGACGGTACGGCTCGGCTGCAAACAGTATCGCGCAAGGCCAGTCCGGCCTACTGGGACGTCATCAATGCCTTCAAGCAGCGCACTGGCATCCCAATTCTGCTCAACACGTCCTTTAACAACAATGCCGAGCCGATCGTGGATTCAGTTGCAGACTCGATTGCCACGTTCCTGACGACAGGGTTGGATGGACTTGTGGTCGGGCCGTTCCTGGTCAAAAAACGGGCCACAACGCTGGAGGATTGGACTGCGCTAGCGGTTTCATTGCCGCCTTATGTATCCCTGTATAAGGTCCGCGCTCACACGGCGCTGGATCGCCAGGAGACCGTCTGCGAAATCCGAACGGATCACTCCAGCCGTGACGGTGTGCGTATTTCACATGACTTGTTCGATCTGCTGACGCGGATCGAAGGCGAAGCCGTGCTCGCGGATCTCCTCGATACAATTACACTGGATCAGGCCCAGCGCGAGGCTCTCACAGGAGAACTGCGACGGTTGTGGGAGCAGCGCCGCGTTCGGATGCATCCCTCGCAAGCTGCTCGCGTCCATCAAAACTGATGCCAATCGCTGGACGACAGATAGCAGTTGCCGAAACACCGGTCTGTCCAAGCATCTTCATATGTCTGTGCCCAATCCATCGGCTGAGGCAAGGGCTGCTGCGAGCATGCCTGTTCAGCCCATCTAAGGCTTATGGCAGTCGAGGATCAGGATTTGCTTGCCGGTGGCTCAAGACAGCACCAACTTGTCGTTTCTCGACGGCGTACCGGGTTCGGTGACTGGCTATGGTCTCCGGCATCAGCCTGGTGTTACGCATAGCGGACGGGACGTGCGAGCGGGCTGCGCCGCKCGCGGGACAAGGCGGCGGCCCTACGGCGCGCCAAGCCGGCATATTCGTCGTTGAGATGCTTTTTGGCCAAATGCGTTGGTGGGGCGACGATCATGTTTTAGCGCGGCTTGACCCTTCGCCCTCCAATTATGACGCCATTGCGGATTTCGCCGGCGCTTTCTTTAGGACTCGAGATCTGTTGGTCAAGGCCACCCGCGCGGTTAGCGTTGGCGATGCCCGACATCTGCTTTCGGGCATCGCCTGATCGGGATGCGAGTCGAGGAAGGGGAGCTCACCCAGCCCACGGCCGAATGCCCGTCGCGCACCTGCGCGATCGCAAGCGCCGTGGTGCTGTGCCATTCCAGGCGAAGCGTGAGAGTCCTTTTCAGCCCGCGCAGAACCAGGAAGGCCGACATGGTCGGGAGCGCCGCGCCGGTGATGTAGCGCAAGGCCGTTTCGTACAGCGTGTGGAGGGGTTCCGCGTCGCCGAGGATTGCGCCGCCAAGGCTGCGGCCTCATTCGCCGCGACACTTTCAATCGTCGGTCGAGTTCAGGAAGGCGCGTGGTTGAACGGCATTGGGAAAACCAGCCGGATCGTAGCCGGTGATGGATCGCGCGGGTAGCGAAGCCGAATTTGGCATCGTTCGCAGATGTGCCACTTTCCGGTCTTGGATTGCGGTCTCGGGCATCGGCTTCAGACGTGCTCTTGGCTTTCGGAAGGAGTGGCTGCAAACTGGTTGATATGGAATGTCCAGTTGGCAGGAAAAGAAATGGTCCAGTCTCCAGGTCCCGGTGCTTCAACCCGCTCGCATGGCATGGGCGCGCGCCAGATCTACGAAGCGCTTCGCGAGCAGATCCTCAGAGGCGTTTACGGCACCGGCAGCCAGCTGCCGTCCTCCCGTGGTCTCGCCGAGGAACTTGGAGTCTCGCGAACGACCGTCACCGTCGCCTACGAGCAGCTGGCCGCGGAAGGTTTCATCGACATCCGTCAAGGCGCGCGCCCTCGTGTCGCATCCTCAGTGCTGGGACATGAGCTGACCGCCAATCCCCCAAAACGGTTCGGCCCGGTTCACTTGTCAAGCTATGGCGAACGGCTGCGTGGTACTCCGCGCTGGCCGGATTACCTGCCGAACACGCTGAAGGTTGATTTCCGCTATGGCGTCCTGGCGCCCTCAGATTTCCCCGCATCGGTTTGGAAGCGCGCGATGAACGCGGCGATGGCGCAGCGGCCGGCACGGCTCGCCTATGACGATCCGTGCGGTTCGAGCCGGCTCCGCCAAGCGCTTCAGGGCTATCTCTGGCGCGCCCGTACTGTGCGCTGCGACCCCGAGCAGATCGTCATCGTCAATGGTTCGCAGCAGGGCCTCGATCTCTGCGCGCGCCTGCTGCTCGACCCCGGGGACAGCTTCGTCATCGAGGACCCCTGCTACAGGATGGCGCGCCAGGTCTTTGCCAGTACAGGTGCCACGCCCGTTCCCGTCGAGGTTGACGATCACGGCATGCAAACGGAGCAACTGGCGGGGGTCGCGGCCCGGCTGGCCTATGTGACGCCCTCGCATCAGTTTCCGCTCGGCGGCGTCATGCCGATCCCGCGGCGGCATCAGCTTCTGGAATGGGCGCGGGAGCAGGGCGCCTATGTCATCGAGGACGACTACGACAGCGAATATCGCTACGATATCAGCCCCGTTCCCCCGCTGCATAGCCTCGAGGATCATGGGGCCGTCATCTACCTCGGCACCATCTCCAAGACGCTCTCGCCGATGCTGCGGATCGGTTATCTCGTCGTCCCGGCGGAATTCCTGCAGGTTTTCGAAACCGCCAAGCAGCTTGCCGACCGGCATTCTCCGATGGCGGGGCAGGAGTCATTGGCCTCTCTGATCGAGAGCGGTGGCTATGAAAGCCATGTGCGCCGCGTGCGCCGCATCAACGGCGAGCGCCGGGAGGCATTGCTGACCGCCCTGAAGCGGAGTTTTCAAGGTCGGATCGCCGTCCAGGGGGCAGAGGCTGGACTGCACGTCGTCATATGGTTCAACGACCTGCCGCGATCGCGTGAAACGGCGTTGGTCGAAGCTGCCCAATACGCGGGTCTGGGTCTGCACCCGATTTCGCCGCTTTATCATCGGCAGTCGGGAGCAGGCGAGGCCGACCGCGTCGGGCTTGTCATGGGCTATTCCGCCCTGAGCATCCGGCAGATCGAAAAAGGCGTCGAGATGCTGCGCGACGTCGTCGCTCGACTCTGAGACGCTGACGGTTCCGCACGCTGGTTAGAACGCATTCGCGGCCGCTCATCATAAACAGTTCATCGTTGAAATGGTCGAGCGGCCGGGCGACGGCCGCGCTCATGGCCGGCTGACTAAGGTTGATGCTGCTGCCGCCGTGAGGTTGCGCGCGATCCAGGCCTTTGTCTCATCTATCCGCAACGTGGATGCTTGTCATCGAAACAATCGATTTTGCCGATTGTACAGAACGTCCCATAGGAAGAATTCAAGGATGCAGCCCTAAGGAGATAGTCGATGCATGCGTTGGCTCCGAGGAGCATTTTCTGGTGTGTCCCTCCTGGTCTGCGCCGAACATCAAGCGAGCCGATCCCCTTTTCGACCAGGTACATCGGTGATCGGCGCAAGCTGCATCGCGTCGGCTCTTCGCGACAAGCTCCCCCCGATAGCGTCGGCCCCTACTTCAAGGATCGGGGTTATGCCGATTGCGAATGGCCGACCGGTACAACAATTGACCGCAAGGGTTCGCAGCTATGAGACGTCTCGATGACAGATGGGAGGTGCAGAGTGAATGCGCTGACGGCACCGGGCGTCGAAGCGTTTATCTGACGTTTGACGACGGTCCCAATCCATGTTTCACACCACAGATACTCGATGTGCTGGCGCAAAATCGGGTGCCAGCGACATTCTTCGTCATTGGTGCTTACGCTGCAGAGCATCCGGATCTCATCCAGCGAATGATCGCAGAAGGGCATGAGGTAGGCAACCACACGATGTCTCATCCGGACCTGTCCAAATGCGGCTTGGGCGAAGTGCAACGTGAGGTATCTGAGGCGAACCAGGCCATCATGCTGGCATGCCCGCAGGCCTCGATCCGCTACATTCGCGCGCCATACGGCGCCTGGAGCGAAGAAGTGTTCACTGCCTCAGAGATCGCGGGGCTGGCGGCCCTTCATTGGTCGATCGACCCAAGAGACTGGTCGCGCCCCGGCACCGACGCGATCGTCGATGCAGTGCTCGCCTCGGTACGCCCCGGCGCAATCGTGCTCTTGCACGACGGATGCCCTCCCGACGAGTCGACACGGAGCACTCAAGCCAGTCTGCGCAACCAGACCGTTATGGCGCTGTCCAATCTGATTCCTGCATTAGATGCCAGGGGATATGAAATTCGCTCGCTTCCAGAACATCACTGAAATGCGAGATCCCACGGACCTGCTTTCCCAGCCAGTACCTGTGTGGTCTCGCTTATGAAGGCTTACAGGCCGTTTTGCGCCCTGCGAACAAGCACTTCGTCGACATCGGACAAACTGGTCGGCTCCGACCCGTTGGCTAAGGGTAGTGCTGTCACCTGCTACAGTGAAAACCCGCGCACGCTCTCGGCATGCCTAGCATCGCCGGTAGGTTCACTTTTCGACGATTGTTTGAATGTGGTTCACTTTGCGTTGGATCGATTTCATTGGGCTTGCCGCAGGCTCACATAGCGCGACCAAGCGGGATCGCTGGCTGCGTCCAAAAGGTTTGGCAAGCAATTTGCATACCGTGACCGGCACCGGGGGATTTCGGTGCTCCGATGCGGCGCGTGATGCCAACTTTCCCCAACTGGACCGCCTCAAAAGCTTCTGACTGGCTGTTTCCAATATGCCAGCTTGCCAGTATCTGACCTGATAACGCAAGGAGTTTCGCGATGTACATCCCTCCCGCTTTCCGCGACGACGACAAGGAATGCCTGCGCGCGACCATTCGCGCGGCGCTGCTGGCGAACTTCGTTACCGTCACGGCGGAAGGGCCGCTCGCAACGCCACTGCCCCTCTTCCTTGACGAGAGCGAGGGCGAGCACGGCGTGATCTACGGGCACCTGGCGAAGGCCAATCCCCAGTGCCGTGTTCCGCCGCTGGGCGACGGCTTGGCCATCTTCATGGGGCCGGACGCTTACGTGACGCCGGCATGGTATGCGACCAAGCGGGAAACCGGGAAGGTCGTCCCGACCTGGAATTACGTCGCCGTCCACGCCTATGGCCCGGTCGAGTTCTTCGAGGATGCGGGAAGACTGCTGGACGTCGTGAATCGGCTGACCGACCACCACGAGGGCGAGCGCGCCTCGCCTTGGGCCGTGTCGGACGCGCCGCCGGATTTTGTACAGGCGCAACTCCGGGGAATCGTCGGCCTGCGCATGCCAATCACGAGGCTGGAGGGCAAGCGCAAAATGAGCCAGAACCGGAACGCGGCCGACCGCGCTGGCGTGGCGGCGGGCCTTGCGGCGAGCGAGCGGGCATCTGACCGCGACGTCGCCGCTCTCATCCCAAAATAATCTTCGTCGGAATCGACCATCATGCCAGAACTGACCCCATTCGCCCTGTACCTCGCCGCGGCCTGCGTGCTCGCCATCACCCCCGGTCCGGGCATCTTCTACGTTGCCGCGCGCACGCTCGCCGGTGGTCGTCGGGAAGGTATCGCTTCCAGCTTCGGCACGGGGTTGGGGGGCATGATCCACGTCCTCGCCGCAAGCCTAGGTGTTTCCGCGATCGTGCTCGAGAGCTCGGAACTGTTCTCCGCATTAAAGCTGTTCGGCGCGGTCTACCTCGTCTGGCTCGGCTTTCGCACCTTTCAAGCCGCCCGCCTCAAGGGAGCGACTGGCGGCGATGACGGCGCCTTAGTGGGTCCAGTCGGACCCCGGCGGGCGTTTCGTGAAGGGGTATTGGTCGAGGCGCTCAACCCGAAGACGGCAATCTTCTTCCTCGCCCTCATTCCGCAGTTCGTGAATCCGAGCGCTGGGCTCGTGGCTCTGCAATTCGTGGTGCTTGGCTCCCTGTCCATTGCGCTCAACACGCTCGCCGACATCGTGGTTGCCGTCGTGGCCAGCGGCATTCAAGACGGCGCGGCAGCGCGTCCCGGGTTGATCCGCCGCCTGAGGGAGGCGTCAGGTGGCGCGATGATCGCGCTGGGCGTCGGCCTCGCTCTGGCGAAACACCCTGCTGCCTGACTTTGAATCTGATCGGTTGGGCATCTTTCAGGGTTGGCGGGTACCTTGCGGAAGCAGTTGGATGGCTGCGAGCCAGTTCGGTCATTGCACCGCCATGTCTCAGGAGGCGCGGCACCGCCGTTTGGGTGAACGTCGGCTCATAAATGAGAGAAAAACATAGCGTGAGAGAAACGTGAGTACGACTGCCTCGCCTCGCTCATGCCCATCATTTCGGCCCTCGCGAATCAACGCACGGTAGAAGCCAGTCAGCCGAGAATGACGCCCGTTTCATGGAAGGAAAGCCAAGCCATGCGCCAAGCATCGCCCCGCTTTGCACTCGATTATATGGCGACGCCCGGACTTGACGTCAGGGCACTTTTCGCTTTTGCCCGCGACCAGGGCCTAACCGATGTCCAGATCCGCGGCCAACCGGGCAGCAATGCTATGGCACGCGGCGAGCCGGCGGCGGACGTCCGGTCTGCGGCCGCCGACACAGGCGTTGGGATTATTTCCGTCAATGCCCTCCAGCGCTTCAATGAGTGGACCCCCGCCCGCAGGGCCGAGGCGAGCAAGCTCGCCGATTATGCAGCGGCCTGCGGAGCCACGACGCTCATGCTGGTGCCGGTCAACGGCGGCTCCTGGCCCGCCAATGTCGAGCGCCGGGGCGATCTCCGCGTCGCCTTGAAGGCGCTCAAGCCGATCCTCCAGTCGCGCGGTCTGATCGGTCTCATCGAGCCGCTGGGCTTCCGGACCTGCTCGCTTCGATCGAAGAACGAAGCGGCTAAGGCCATTGCCGCCATTGATGGCCAATCCGTCTTCCGCCTCGTGCACGACACGTTCCACCACACGCTTGCCGGGGAGGCGTTCTTCTCCTCCGAGCTGACCGGTCTCGTCCACATTTCAAGCGTGAACGATCCGATCCACTGGATTTACCCGGATCGCGTCCTAGTCGGTTCCGACAATGGCAGCCAGATCCGGGCGCTGCTTGATGGCGGCTATGGGGGGCCCTTCTCATTCGCACCGTTTGTCGACGCAGCCCACCCGCTGGACGACCTCGCAGGCGCACTTGCCGCGAGCATCGCTCTCTTCCGACACGGGCTATTGACGCGAGTGCCGGCGTGAGACTCGGGAGTAAATTAGGGCTGCCTGGGGCGCCTTTTGGCGTCCCCCGGAGAAGTCATTCGAGACGCCTCCTGTAGCAATATCTCTCGCAGCCAGATGCTTGCCGGATCACTGTTGTGAAGGGCGGGCCATTGAACGGCCTCGGTGAATGCGGGAAGCGGCAGCGGAAGGTCAATGATCCGCAGGGGGAAGGTTTTTTTGAAATGCTGAACCAGCCGGAAGGGCATGGTCGCTATACGAGCTGTGCCTGAGACCATCGGCGGGATCATGCTAAAGGCCTGCACGACGATCTCGACACGTCTCTTGAGACCATGCTCAAGAAAAAACTGTTCCTCGATGGAGGGCTTCAGCGTCCGCCCGAACTTGACCGCAACGTGCCTCATCGACATGTATCTCTCGAATGTAAGCTGCCGTGGCAGCTGCTTGTTCGTGGAGCAGCCCACGCACACGAGCGTGTCGTCGAACAGCGCCGCTCTTGGATGGGCACTTGACATGAACAATTCTGGAAAAATCAGAAAATCGACATCACCGCGCCGGAGAAGCTCATCGGGGTCGTCGTCGATAGGCAGCAATTCGAAGCTGACGGCGGGTGCTTCGCGTGCAACACGCTCCACGACCTTTTCAAAAAACACGAGTGTGGCGAAATCGGAAAGAATGATCCTGAAACGGCGATCGGATTGAGCCGGATTAAACGGATCCCAAGAGATAATCGAGCACTGGATTTGCAAGAGTGCGCTGCGAACTGCGGGGGCGAGTGTTTCCGCACGCGGGGTTAGAACACGTTCGCGGCCGCTCGTCGTAAACAGTTCATCGTTGAAATAGTCGCGCAGCCGGGCGACGGCCGCGCTCATGGCCGGCTGACTAAGGTTGATGCTGCTTGCCGCCGCCGTGAGGGTCCGCTCGGTCAGCAGTGCGTCGAGCACGACGAGAAGATTCAGATCAAGGCCTTTGAAGCGCATGGCTTTCACATATCCATAGCGTGGATGCTCGCGATCTAAACAATCGATTTTACCAAACTTCCAGGGCGCTGCATAGATGACCGCACTTGGCATGCGCCCGACCACGCCACTGCTTCTGCAGCGTGTGCTGGGAAATGACTTGCAAGTAGCCGGTCATGTCGAACTCTCCGCCTTCTTCCAAAAGGCCATGGGCGACAGGGGCTTTCAGGCGGTAGTAGCTGGGCCGGTGCAGGGCCGAAGGTTCGCGCAATCGGCTCTGATGTGCACGGCGTAGCAGCTCACCTAGGACCTGCTGCGCCATTTCTTCACGGTTGGCGAGGTTGATTTCTTGGTAGGCGAACTCGGATCGTACAGGATGCACCCGGATCTTGAGAGACTCGGAATGAGCCATTCTATCCGCGTCATGCGCCCGGTGCTGCAGCAGCGTGGCATTCCATTCGCTTTTGGCATGGTTCGGCACCCGCTGCGAAACCATCTTGAGAGGTTCTGCAGAGACGGCCAGACGACCATAGTGCCGGGCGTTCGCATCGCCACACATGATCGCGACCGCCAATGCGCTCGAGGTTTGCGATCAGGCACTGGGATTTTGTCTGCTCGGTTGCAGCCAATCGGCCCTCCATACCACG
Source organism: Mesorhizobium sp. P2_A12 (assembly GCF_056405075.1). Classification (NCBI taxonomy): domain Bacteria; kingdom Pseudomonadati; phylum Pseudomonadota; class Alphaproteobacteria; order Hyphomicrobiales; family Phyllobacteriaceae; genus Mesorhizobium; species Mesorhizobium sp. P2_A12. Next base: position 11,244 of record NZ_JBFUCU010000033.1, on the reverse strand, counting down.
CCGCGATCCGCGTGATTTTCGATCCTTTGCACCGCGCTCGCCGTGCCCAGAAACGGCAAGTAGCAACTGCAACAGATAGGCTGGAGTCTGATGCTTGATCACATAAGAGCCGGAGCGAAGGGACGCGGCTCGTGCCCAGCAGGGACAAACAACCGAGACCTAAGCTTTGATTTCGCCAAAGGTATACTCATTACTTTGGTGATAATTGGGCACCTGCTACAATATTTAATCTACCAGGGCGCCGACGCTTTCTGGCTGTCGCCGTATTTCAAGTCGATCTACATGTTTCATATGCCTCTATTTATGGCGATAAGCGGATACCTTTCTTCTGGGGCAATTTTGCGAAAATCGTTCACCCAGGGTGTCGGTGAGCGGGCAATGCAGCTACTACTGCCAATGCTATTTTGGTGTACGTTGATTTGGACGTTAAAGTCCGCAGTTATTTTTCCTACGAAGAGTTTGACTGATACTCTGTTAGATTTGTCGACGGAAGTTATTGGAACTTACTGGTTCATATGGGCCGCATTTATTTCGTTCATTCTGATTAGAGTTCTTACAACGTTCAACCGTCTATCGATGTGGATCATAAGCGCATCTGCAATTGCGGTCGCATTCGCACCCATCACGTTATCGATAACCCCGTTGTTAAAATACACTTACCCATTTTATTGTTTAGGGTTCCTGTTTGCCCAGCCGATCGGATGGCAGAACAGCGTCATCTGGCGTTACAAATCGATTTTTGTTGTCTTACTTTCGATGGCGACTTCCATATGCTTCCTCGGGTGGGGCAGGGAGACTTACGCCTACAACAATCTCGTTTTAATTCATGATGAACAGTCAGCTAAACAAGTTTTGCTGATGTTCGCTGGCTCTTTAGCGGCTTCTGCGGTAGCAATGGAGTCTATGTTTCAATGCTGGAGACTTGTCTATTCGACTAGAGTAGCTCGCTTTGTCGCGGTGCAGCTTGGTCAGAGCACGCTGCTGCTTTACCTGGTCCAGGGCGCCGTGTTTCGCCTCATGGATTTGATACAGTTTGGAGAAGTCTGGAATCTCACGACCAGAATCGCCTTCGCAACTGTGCTTGGAGTGGCGATTGTCGTCATAGCGATGGCAATTCGCAGGATTGCGCGCGACCTCGGATATGTGTCGCGGATCGTTGTCGGAGCGCCGCCACGCCCAAGTCTGCTCAAATCTCAATCTGTAATCAATTAGCCACGTGAAAAATTCGCATCTGTAATCAACATGTTTCATAGCTCCGGACCTATCCGATCGACTGTTGTACCGGTCGGCCATTCGCTCATCGGCCGCGCTATCCCCATAACTACGACGAGCACGTCCTCCACGCGCGCGGGCGGCAGGTCGGGACACAACACCTCTGAGTGGGACCGTAAACGAGCGCCCATAATGGTCACGATGACAAACAACCACGTTACGGACAGATGAGGCATGCGTTTCAAAGGCCTTGATCTGAACCTTCTCGTCGTGCTCGACGCACTGCTAACCGCGCGCAACCTCACGGCCGCGGCAAGCAGCATCAACCTTAGTCAGCCGGCCATGAGCGCGGCCGTCGCCCGGCTGCGCGACTATTTCAACGATGAACTGTTTACGATGAGCGGCCGCGAACGTGTTCTAACCCCGCGTGCGGAAACACTCGCCCCCGCAGTTCGTGGCGCACTCTTGCACATCCAATGCTCGATTATTTCTTGGGACCCGTTTAATCCGGCTCAATCCGATCGCCGCTTCAGGATCATTCTTTCCGATTTCGCCACACTCGTGTTTTTTGAAAAGGTCGTGGAGCGGGTTGCACGCGAAGCACCCGCCGTCAGCTTCGAATTGCGGCCCCTCGACCACGACCCCGATGAGCTTCTCCGGCGCGGTGACGTCGATTTTGTGATTCTTCCGGAATTTTTCATGTCGAGCGCCCATCCAAGAGCGGCGCTGTTCGACGAGACATTCGTGTGCGTGGGCTGCCCCACGAACAAGCAGTTGCCACGGCAGCTTACATTCGAGAGATACGTGTCGTTGAAGCACATTGCGTTCAGGGTCGGCGGTGCCCGGATGCCATCCATCGAGGAACAGTTTTTGCTTGAGCATGGTCTCAAGAGACGTGTCGAGATCGTCGTGCAGGCCTTTAGCATGATCCCGCCGATGGTCTCAGGCACAGCTCGTATAGCGACCATGCCCTTCCGGCTGGTTCAGCATTTCAAAAAAACCTTCCCCCTGCGGATCATCGAACTTCCGCGGCCACTACCCACGTTCACCGAGGCCGTCCAATGGCCCACCCTTCACAACAGTGATCCGGCAAGCATCTGGATGCGGCAGATAATGTTGCAGGAGGCATCCCGCATGTGAAGTCGCGGGCACTCCTGGTCTTAGTCTCGATTTACTCAGCGCCTCATACGGGTGCGAACCGGCGTGCAAAATTGGGTCTGACTCAAATTCGATGATTTTGCATGACGGCGTGCCACGTGTTTCCCACCCTGACAGCCGGCAACACCAAAAACATGAAGTGGAAGAAGTACTTTACCGCAAGCTATGCGAGGCTGAAGGTTTTCGCCATGCGCCGCACCGAATTGCCGAGATCCTGAGCGTGAGATAACTCGTCTCGTCGTCCTGCCGACTTCCGGTAAGCCGCCTTACCAAGGGCAGGCGGCGCTTGAGATTCCGCCGCTGGAAAGCCGCCGCGCGGGGCTGTCGACGTTCAATCGCGGCTGGATCACAGTTGGTGAATACAACTACGATATCGCCGAACGATCCTCTATTTCGGGCCGTATCAGAAGCTGCGGGGCATGTTCGGCCCCGAGCTTCATGTAAGAGATCAGGCGCGCGATCCGCCCGATGCTCGCCGCAGACAAAGCCGCATAGACCGCACGTTCTGACCGTTAGCAGCGGCCTTTGTGGCCACGTAGCGTGTTCTCGCCTGTTGGAGGATCTTTCAGAATTCAGGTGGTTATACCCACACTGCAGCGACATTGTCGCCATGCCAGAGCGGTCGACGGCGAGGCGGTCCGGTTCGGTCCGGCACTCTTAGGTTCTCTCGTCGGCACCATCATTCGAAACGCCCCCGCCGGTCGAAATCGACCGGACAACAGCGTCCGATCACCCGGAGATGAGGCCGGCAACCGCCAAAAATCGTGCGTAGGATCGCACCGCGCGGCTGATGATTGCATCTTTCCCGCGCTGCACTGATGGCCTCTCTGTCAGGTGGTCTGAGCTTCGCGCTTCGGGCCGAGCAAGAACACTGTCAGGGCGGCGAGGAACGAGGCAACGGCGCTGTAGGCAAGGGAACTGGCGACGCCGGCATTGTCCATCAGCAGTCCGCCGAAAATCGCGCCCGCTGCGATGGCCACCTGGAACGTTGCGGCCATCAGCCCACCGGCGCTTTCGGCCTGCTCGGGAGCGGCGTGCAGCACCATCCATGTCTGCAGTCCCACCGGCACAGCGCCGAAGGCAAAGCCCCATACGGTAACCGCAATCGCCGTGGCCCAAGCCGATGCTCCCAGCGTCAGCAGCGAGACAGTGGCCATCGCTATGAGCAGGGGCGGCAGGGCCGCGGCTGCCTTGAGGCTGTGCTCGGCCAGGATTCCGCCGGCCAAATTGCCGAAGAAGCCGCCGATGCCAAAGGCGAGCAACACGAGCGAGATCGTCTCGATATCAAGCGCGGGAAACTTCTCAAGGAAGGCGCGGATATAGGTGAAGCCGGCGAAGTGCCCGGAAGCGACCAGCAGGACGACCAACATCGCGACTTTGATCATCGGATTCTTGGCCACATCCAGCAGACTGCGGAAGCTGGCCACTCCAATCGGAGGCAGCCTCGGAATGGTTATGAGTTGCACTACCAGCGTAACGGCGCCGACGACCGCAGCGATCATGAAGGCGGTTCGCCATCCCCAGATATCGCCGACATAGGCGCCGATTGGAGCCGAGCAAACGGTAGCGCAGGTAACGCCGGTGAGGATGATCGACATGGCGCGCCGCAGGAGGTGACTTGGAACGAGCCGCATCGCCAGCGCTGCCGAAATCGACCAGAACCCTCCGAGTGCTATGCCGAGCACGACGCGGGCGGCCAGGAGAACCGGCAGCGACCCCGCGACGGCCGATAGAACGTTCGACAGGATCAGCAGCAGCGTCATCGCCCATATGACGATCCTGCGGTCCAGGGGCCTTGTGATGACGGCCATCGTCGGCGCCGAGATCGCCCCCACGATGGCGGTCGTTGTCAGCGCCTGTCCAACTGCACCCTCGGTGATAGAGAGATCATGCGCGAGCGGCGTCAGCACGCTGGCAGGCAGAAACTCTGCCGTCACAAGCCCGAAGGTGCCTAAGGCAAGCGAAATGACTGCACCCCATGCGGGACCAGACCGTTGATCTGGCTGTTCTGGGTCATGCAGAACTCCGTCCATGAAGCCCGTAGCGGATTCGGTCATCAACAGGGTCTCCAGTTTGGATGTGCTGCAAACTCGGGTGGCTGCGTTGACCCGCATTAACGCCAGAAGCGCCATTCCCTGCGGCATTGCACGGACGAGGGGATGTTCATCCCTTCGCGATATTTTGTGACGGTGCGGCGCGCAAATCGATGGTCCTTTCCTTGGGCCGGACGACGATGTCGTCGTCGGAAAGCATTGCGATTCGTCGGCGATCGCCTTGATCCGATGGCGGACAGCTTCGGGGGGGACCGCGCGTCGCCACCTTGGGAGGACGCGCTCGCGACGGTGAAAAAATACTTCAGTTCGAACACTTCGCGCGGGGTCTGCATGTATGTGTTCGACGTCACCCGGCTTACCGTCGCCTGATGCACGTTGATCGCGTCGACGACAGTCCTGGGCCCGAGAGGCCGCACTTGGTCGATGCCGTGTTCCAAAAAAGGCATCCTCCTGGCGGAGGCGGGTAAGCGACAATTGGGCGAGCGCCACGGCTCCGTCAGTCTCGAACCAGCCATAGCAAATCAGATACCGGAGGAGGGACGTCTGGAGGGGACGTTCGGCGCCAATGTGCACGGTCTCCTTGGGCGCTTGTATGGAACTTCGCGTTTTTGCCATGGTTCTGTTCATAGCTTTCTACGTGCTTTGGTGGGCTCTAACGGATAACAGCAAGCGCTATGCCATTTCACTTGGGGGCACCGAATCGGACTATCTTTTGCCGAAGCCCTGTCGGCTTGAGCAGGGGTGCCGTGCCTTGACCGAGACCGCGCGCGCCGCACAATCGCGTGGTCACCCGGACCGAGCAAAGGTGCTGTACTGTCGGAGTAGTCAGAACTTCCGCACCGGCTAGGGAAGGCGAAAACCGTTCCGGACGGGCCGAGCCGATGCATTGCCGCACGCCGGCGGGCACTGCATCGACCGCGTAAGGCTTTGTCTCTAGCGTGTAATTGCGTGCGCAGGCTGCGATCTGCGAAGACGCGGCCGTCGCGCCTACGGTCGCGCTGTTGCTGCTCCCCCCTGTCGAGGAAGGCCTTTGACACCTTCGAGCTCTTCAGCACGGCGCGTCGGTCTCCACGCCGTGAGGATCGAGTCCGGCTGGGCGTCACGGCGTTTGCATGATTTAGATTCCTTGATTTGCTCCCTCGTGCGCGCCTATCCGAAAACATTGTTGTGTCCCGAAGGCTGACAAGAATGTCGCAAGCGCGACCAAAAGATCGCCACGGCCCACAGGGGCAATTGCGACCAGTGGCCTTCTTCGGAAATCGGGGGAGCAATACCCTTTCCTCGTCGACTTCGGACGCGGGCTCAGCCGTGCCCGCCGCGCCGCTAGGAACGACCTAACCTTGGCGGATGGCGGCTGGCCGATCACCCGGGTATGTCCGCGTCGATCAAAGGAAAGCGTCTGGTCTCAGCCAGGCGGACCTCGCGAAGGCCATCGGTATCAATGTGGTTGAATTCCTCGATCACGCCGAGACGATCGGTTTCGCTGGCGCGGATTTCGACCAAATTCCCAACCGAAAACACACGAAACGCGGCGGCTTCCGACCGCCGATCAATGGGCCAAGGCCCGGTCGCTGTTACCCTCGAATGAGTCCGCCATGCCGAGGCGGCTCGTCGATAGCCGCGGGTTGGCGCCTCTCCGGGGCGCGTTGGCTGCACGTTCCGCCCCCTTGGACCCCGCTTCCGGCAACAACATCCGGCCGCCAAAGCTCGCCCTTGTCAGTGCTCGATTACCACGCCGAGATGCCTGCTGGGGCTCCCGGTGCACGGGCACATTTATCGATCCGGCACGGTGTTGAGCGTGCGGAACCCGCCGCACGCTTCGCTTGTTGTGCTCACCCGATCACGCGACCTGTCCCCACACGTCTTGAGGACATTCCCCTGCGGCTGGCTCATTGACCTATGGGCGGTTCCAGCCCGCCCGAAACCCTCGCCACCAGCTTTTTTCCCCGCCGCATGAGGCGGCTTCCTCGCGCCGCTTCGCTTCAAAAAAGCTGCTCGCTCGGGTCCTTCGCTGCCGCTGCGGCCCTGCCGGGTTCGGGCGGTCCGGACGCGCCCATCACGGTCCGCCATCGCAGGGGAATGGTCCCCGGCGACAGCAGAAGGAGACAGGAAAATGACCGCGATCGGTTACGTCAACAAGCAGGAAAACGGCAGCTACAAAGGCCAGCTCAGGACGCTCAGCGTCCGCGCCGACATCGACATCGTGCCCAATCGGAGCAAGTCCGCCGACAACCATCCCGACTTCCGGGTGCTGACGCAGGGCGTGGAGGTCGGGGCCGGCTGGATCCGAACCGGGGAGACTTCCGGCAACGACTATGTGAGCTTGTCCATCGCCGCACCGGAGTTCGGTCCGCGCAAGCTCTACGCCAATCTCGGCCGCGCCGCCGGCCAAGACGATCAAGACACCTACGCCGTCATCTGGAACCCGGCCGACTGACCGGCCGGCTCAAGCCCTCGCGCCGCAACTCGGCGCGGGGGTTCCCGCCGACGCTCGCCCGAAGGGGCGGCGAAAACTCCCACCCGACTCTTCGCCCGTCCCCAAGACGACCTCGCCCACCGATCCTCGCGGTCGCTTGTCCGAAGCGAAACGAGGACCATCATGGACGACGAAAACGACCGCGCGGCCCGCGCCAAGAAGGGCAGTCCGTTTCTGAACACCGCGCAGGCGGCCTTCTATATCGGCCTGTCCCAGCGCACCCTGGAAAAGATGCGGCTGACCGGGGGCGGCCCGAAATACCGCAAGCACGGCCGCTATGTCCGCTACCACATCGACGAACTCGACGACTGGTCGAAAGGCCGCCCGCCAGAACCCGGCTCCGACGATGACAAGGGCGGGTCCGGCTCATCCGACGAGGGAGCCCGCTCATGAGCCAGCGGCCTTCCATCCATCTGATCGGCAGCCGTTTGCGGCGCGTTCGGGCGCGCAAGGCAATCGCCATCGCCGCGATTGGCCTGAGCCTGACAGGCTTCACGGCGCTCCCAAAGCCGTCTCCCTTGCTGGTCTGGAACGCCTCGGCTAGCGCGCCGGTCGGTCTCTATCGCGTTGGGTCTGGCACGCCTGCGCGCGGCGATCTTGTGCTCGCCCGCCCGCCTGGCTTCGTTGCCTATCTCGCCGACCAACGCGGCTATCTGCCTCGCAATATACCGCTGGTGAAGCGTCTCGCCGCGCTGCCGGACGAGCATGTCTGCGCCTTTAGTAATGCCATCATCATCGGCGGCGAGATCGTCGCCCGTCGGCTCAAAATCGACACGCAAGGCCGTCCGCTGCCCTGGTGGAACGGCTGCCGAGCGCTCGCCCATGACGAGGTTTTCCTGCTCGGCAACGAGAAAAATCACTCCTTCGACAGTCGCTATTTCGGGCCGGTGCCGGCCGAAAACATCATCGGGAGGCTGGTGCCGCTATGGACCGAATGACCCTCCTGATGCTCGGCATGATCGCCGTCGCGCCATGCGCCTGTTCCGCCTCGACCGGCGCTGAGCCGGCCGTCATCTCCCAAAGTCCGCAGCTGCAACGATGGCAGCACTTCGTATCGGAAGCAAGCGCACGCTTCCACATTCCCCAGGCCTGGATTTGCGCCGTCATCGATGCCGAAAGCCGCGGCAAGACCGTCCTCGATGGCCGTCCCATCACCTCCCGCGCCGGCGCCATGGGCCTCATGCAGGTGATGCCCGGCACCTATCAGGAGATGCGCGTCGAGCACGGACTGGGAGCCGACCCGCACGATCCGCGCGACAACATCTTGGCCGGAACCGCCTATCTCAGCGCCATGTATAAGCGTTTCGGATTCCCCGGCCTGTTTGCCGCCTACAACGCTGGACCCGAGCGCTATGAAGGCCATTTGAAGCTTCGAAGGCCCTTGCCGAAAGAGACCGTTGCCTATCTGAAACAGCTTGAGGCGACGGGGATTTCGGCGGCCGACATGAACGAATTCAAAGGCCAATCCACAACTTCAAAGGGGCGGAACGCTCCCTCCGGACGCTCTTTGTTCTTCCTTCGCGACGGTGTTCGCGCCGGTGAAACGAATGGCGGCCTTTTCGTGCCGCTCGGCAGGGATCGCGCGCGGAAAAAGAAGCACAATGGCTAGCGATGTTGAGGGCATCCGGGAGGGGCCAGGGACGCTTAAGGCGAGGGGCGCGTAAGGCAAGATAAAGGCACCGCCTCCATGAGGCGGCGAAGCCTTTGTCTGCACATCGTTTTGCCGGAGGCTGCCGGCGGCGCCAGGAGGGTGGGCCAGCGAGACTCAGGTTTCGCTTGAATTTGCCCGGAGGCTGGTAATGCAGGATGATGAGTTCAGGCCGAAGCTCGGCAAGATCGGCTCGCGCGGCTCGAAAGCAGGCAAGCGCTATGCCGGCCAGGTCAAGGCAGCGATCAACCGAGCCGGCGGCCGCCTCCAGCGCGGCGGTCGCTTCACGGGGAGCCGGACAGGCCGCGGCGGGGCGGCGGCCGCGCTGCTCAAGTCACGCGACCGGTATGCCGCCTTCCGGCAGCGGCGGGTGATGGTCAAGGCGCGGATTGTGAAGCTGGCCGGCAAGGGTGCGGACGGAGCGCGTGCGCATCTGCGCTACATCCAGCGCGATGGCGTCACCAGGGAAGGCGAACCCGGCAAACTCTATGGCCCCGGCAGTGATCGCATCGACAGTAAGGCCTTCGTCGATCGCGCGGATAGCGACCGGCATCAATTCCGCTTTATCGTCGCACCGGAAGACGGCATTGAGTATGACGACCTCAAGCCGCTGACGCGGCGGCTCATGGCGCAGATGGAGGAGGATCTCGGCACCAGGCTCGACTGGGTTGCCGTCGACCATTTCAACACCGGTCATCCGCACAGCCACATCATCGTTCGCGGCAAGGACGACCGCGGCGAGAATCTCGTCATCGCTAGGGAGTATATCTCGAGTGGAATCCGCGAGCGGGCGGCCGAGCTGGTCGGCCTAGATCTCGGTCCGCGCACCGACCGCGAGATCGAGCAGCGCTTGCGCCAGGAAATGGATCAGGAACGCTTCACCAGCATCGACCGGCGGCTTCTCAGGATGCGCGACGGCGATGGGCTTGTTGTACCGGACGTCCGCGACGCGTTTCGCCAGACGTTGCACCAGGGACGCTTGTGCAAGCTCGAGCGCATGGGGCTCGCCGGAGAGATCGATTCGGGCCGCTGGCGCCTGGCTGATGAGCTTGAAGCGACGCTGCGCCGCATCGGCGAAAGCGGCGACATCATCAAGACAATGCATCGCGAGCTGACAGGCAAGGGGCTCGCTCGCAGTGCTGCTGACTGTGTGATTCACGATCGATCCGGGGAGCCGGCCCAGCCGGTCGTTGGCCGCGTTGTCGCGCGCGGGTTGGGCGACGAAATCAACGACCGGCATTACCTCATCGTTGATGGCCTGGACGGCAGAAGCCACTACATCGACATCGGCAAAGGCGAGGCCACCGCACCAACGCCTGACGGCTGCATCGTCCGTGTCTTGCCGAGGAACACCGAGCCCAGGCAAGTCGACCGCACCATCGCCGAGATCGCCGCCGCCGATGACGGCCGCTACAACATCGATATTCATCTAAAGCATGACCCGTCCGCCACCGAACGCTTCGCCGAAACGCATGTCCGCCGGCTGGAGGCGGTCCGGCGCGCCACTGGGGGCCTGGAGCGCGAGCCGGACGGCACCTGGATCATCGCGCCGGATCATCTACATCGCGTATCGGAATACGAGCGGCAGCGGGCTAGGGCTGAACCTGTCATGGTCGAAAAGCTCTCCTCAATGCCACTCGAAAAGCAGGTCGGTTTCGATGGCGCCACCTGGATCGACCATGAGCTGGTTTCCGATACGCCGGAGACCTTGCGCAACTCCGGCTTCGGTCGCGAGGTGCGGGAGGTGCAAGCCCGCCGGCGCCAATGGCTGATTGCACAAGGGTTCGCCCGTGAAGAGCAGGACCGGATCGCTTATCGCGCCAACATGATTTCCATCCTGCGCCAGCGTGAGCTGAACCGCGTTGCCGGTCAGATGTCGGGCGAACTTGGTCTTTCCTATACCGAAGCGAAGCCCGGGGGCCGGATAGAAGGCACGCTGCGCCGATCGGTCGAGCTTGCCAACGGCAAATATGCCGTCATCGAGAAGTCGCGCGACTTCACGCTCGTGCCATGGCGGCCGGTGCTCGATCGTCACGTCGGCAAGGAGGTGTCCGGGATAATGCGCGGGGAGGGGATTTCATGGACCATCGGGCGGCAGAGGAGCGGGCCGAGTGTTTCGTGACATGGCGGCACGGAATCTTCGTCCGCGCAGCAGAAAGCGTGCTCCGTCGAGAGCTGCATGATTAGCCGGCTCACTTAGTCATGGATATCGTGATGAGTTAAACGGCTGATAATGCAACATTATCATTCGTTTTAAGTTGTCGACAGGCTGTGCGTTTTGGCGCGAAAATCATGGCGTAAAGCGCACGGGCGCTTTACCCTCGAAAGGATGATTCGCCTCGACCCCGCGACCGCCAGCCCTAAAGCGCCGACAGCTGTCCCGGCCTGGGCGCTCGCAAGCGCTGGCACCCTCAGCGACACCGACGCCGCCTTCCGGGCCGGCGCCGCCCTGGCGTCGCTGGACACACTGGCCCGCACGCAAGCCAGCTGGGCCGGGGCCTGGCGGCAGCGGCTGGCGCTCAACTGCGCCGCCGCCAGCATGCGGCTCGCCGGCCGCGCCGAGGACGCGGCTGCCCTGCGCGACGCCTGGTATCTGCGCCAGGCCGGGGCCGACCCCGGCCCCGCCGGCACCATCTTTGGCGTCTGGCGGCAGTTGGCCGTGCAGCCGCCCGTCGCCAGCGCCGACCGGCTCGAAA
>NZ_JBFUCU010000032.1:0-31621 GCF_056405075.1 Mesorhizobium sp. P2_A12 | reverse complement strand
GGCACCAGTGCGATCGCATCCTCGTATGGGGCCGCCGGCGGACTGCTCGTCATACTCCTGTGGGTTTACTACTCATCGGAAATCTTTCTTCTCGGCGCCGAATTCACTCGCGCCTATTCCGTTCGACATGGCAGCAGGTCCGATCTGAACGCACTAGTCCCGAGTGCTTCGCCGGCACACCGCCCCATCCCATTTCGCGCAGAGCAAAAGTCGAACTCCGCTGGCGTGGTCGCGCTATTAGCGGTGGCATGCGCGAGCGCTACGTTGACCGCCTTTATGCTGGGTCTTCGACGCCCGTAAGATGTTTTGTCGACGCCGAGGGGGCAAAGTCCGGATGGCAGGCGTAGCCTGCTTGGCCAGGTCACGAGCGGGGACGGCTTTGCATTGAAGGTCCGATAAGCCAGCCCAAGGCGCAACAACCGACGATGGAACCATATTCAAACTAAAGCGTTTTCGGCGTTGCGGCGGAATATCTCATTGGCCGCGGGGGCAATTTATCCAACATTGAATCCACTAGGCTGGGGAGTGGCGCTGTGACAGTGCAGGCATCCAAAAAACAGTTGGACCGTCGAAGCATCCTCAATTCTCTAAAAGCTTTCCGGCGCGGTGACTTTTCCATCCGCATCGACAACGTCTACGAAGGGCTCGATTCGGAAATCGCAGAAACCTTCAATGAGATCGTTGATCTCAACGATCAGGTGACGCGTGAGTTCGAGCGGCTCAGCAGGGTCGTCGGCAAGGATGGGCGGATAGGTGAGCGCGGGCGGGTTCGAAACGCCACTGGCAGTTGGGAGTCCAGTGTCAGATCGGTCAACGATCTGATTGAGGACATGGTTCAGCCGACAGCCGAGGTTGCCCGCGTCATCGGCGCGGTCGCCAAGGGCGACCTTTCCCAAACAATGATGGTCGAAATCGACGGGCGGCCGCTGCGCGGCGAATTTCTGCGCATCGGCAAGATCGTCAACACCATGGTGGGCCAGCTTGCCTCCTTCGCCTCCGAAGTGACGCGCGTGGCGCGCGAGGTCGGCACCGAAGGCAAACTCGGCGGCCAGGCGCGCGTGAAAGGCGTTGCCGGCACGTGGAAAGATCTGACTGACAACGTCAACGCCATGGCTACCAACCTGACCGGCCAAGTTCGCAACATCGCAGAGGTCACCACCGCGGTTGCCTCGGGCGATCTCTCGAAGAAGATTACGGTCGACGTTAAAGGCGAGATCCTCGAACTCAAGAACACCATCAACACGATGGTCGACCAGCTCAATTCCTTCGCGTCGGAAGTGACGCGCGTGGCACGCGAGGTCGGCACAGAAGGCAAGCTCGGTGGCCAGGCGCGCGTCGAGGGTGTCGGCGGGACATGGAAGGATTTGACCGACAATGTGAATTCCATGGCTGAGAACCTCACTGGCCAGGTGCGCAACATTGCTGAGGTGACGACCGCCGTGGCGCTTGGCGATCTGTCGAAGAAGATCACGGTCGACGTGAAGGGCGAAATCCTCGAACTGAAGTCGACCATCAACACGATGGTCGACCAGCTCAACTCGTTCGCGGGCGAAGTGACGCGCGTGGCACGCGAGGTCGGCACAGAAGGCAAGCTCGGGGGCCAGGCACAAGTTCGCGGCGTCGCCGGCACGTGGAAGGACCTTACTGACAACGTCAACTCAATGGCCGAGAATCTGACCGGTCAGGTGCGCAACATTGCCGAGGTGACGACGGCGGTCGCATCGGGCGATCTGTCGAAGAAGATCACCGTGGCGGTACAAGGCGAAATCCTTGAGCTTAAGGACACCATCAACACGATGGTCGATCAGCTGAACTCGTTTGCCTCGGAGGTCACCCGCGTAGCGCGCGAGGTGGGAACAGAAGGAAAGCTTGGCGGCCAGGCGGAGGTGAGGGGGGTCGGTGGCACCTGGAAGGATTTGACCGACAACGTCAATCTCATGGCGGCCAACCTGACAGGCCAGGTCCGCAACATAGCCGAGGTGACGACGGCCGTGGCCCGAGGGGACCTGTCGAAGAAGATCACCGTCGACGTCAAAGGTGAAATCCTAGAGCTTAAGGACACCGTCAATACAATGGTCGATCAGTTGAACTCGTTCGCCTCTGAAGTCACTCGCGTGGCGCGTGAGGTCGGTTCAGAAGGCAAGCTTGGCGGTCAGGCGCATGTGGAAGGCGTCGGTGGCACGTGGAAAGATCTGACCGACAATGTCAACGCCATGGCCGGCAATCTGACCGTACAATTGCGCGACGTGTCCAAGGTGGCGACGGCCATTGCGACGGGCGACCTGACACAGAAGATCACTGTTGATGCCTTGGGCGAGATTTTGCAGATCAAGGACGTCATCAACACAATGGTCGACCAGTTGAATTCGTTCGCGTCGGAAGTGACACGCGTCGCCCGCGAGGTCGGCTCGGACGGCAAGTTGGGCGGCCAGGCCCAGGTGCGCGGCGTTGCCGGCACCTGGAAGGACCTGACTGACAACGTCAATGCCATGGCCGCCAATCTGACCGGCCAGGTCCGCAACATCGCCGAAGTCACCACGGCTGTGGCGCTCGGCGATCTGTCGAAGAAGATCACGGTCGACGTGAAGGGCGAAATTCTTGAGCTCAAGTCGACCATCAACACCATGGTCGACCAGCTCAACTCCTTCGCTGGCGAAGTGACGCGCGTGGCGCGCGAGGTTGGCACCGAAGGCAAGCTCGGCGGTCAGGCGCAGGTGCGCGGCGTTGCCGGCACGTGGAAGGACCTTACTGACAATGTGAATTCCATGGCCGAGAATCTGACTGGTCAGGTGCGCAACATTGCCGAAGTGACGACCGCCGTCGCACGCGGTGATCTGTCGAAGAAGATTACTGTCGACGTGAAGGGCGAAATCCTCGAGCTGAAGTCGACCATCAACACCATGGTGGACCAGCTCAATTCCTTCGCCGGCGAGGTGACCCGCGTCGCGCGTGAGGTTGGCACCGAAGGCAAGCTTGGCGGTCAAGCTCGTGTCGAAGGCGTCGCCGGTACGTGGAAAGACCTGACCGACAACGTCAACCTGATGGCGACAAACCTGACCAATCAGGTCCGTGGCATCGCTGACGTCGTAACGGCGGTCGCGCAAGGCAATCTCAAGCGCAAGCTGACGGTGGACGCCAAAGGTGAAATCGCCTCTCTGGCCGACACCATCAACGGGATGATCGAAACGCTGGCCACCTTTGCCGACCAGGTGACCAACGTGGCTCGTGAGGTGGGTATCGAGGGCAAGCTCGGTGGACAGGCGCGCGTGCCGGGAGCGGCCGGCCTATGGCGCGATCTGACCGACAACGTCAACCAGCTCGCCGCAAATCTGACCACCCAGGTGCGCGCAATCGCTGAGGTCTCCACGGCCGTCACGAAGGGTGATCTGACTCGCTCGATTAGCGTCGAAGCGTCTGGCGAAGTCGCTGCCCTCAAAGACAACATCAACGAGATGATCCGCAACCTGAAGGATCAGACGCTGAAAAATGCCGAGCAGGATTGGTTGAAGACCAATCTCGCCCGGTTTTCGCGAATGCTGCAAGGCGAGCGCGACCTCGCCACCGTTTCGCGGCTCATCATGTCCGAACTCGCTCCTCTGGTGAACGCGCAATATGGGGTGTTCTACGTAACCAATCGAGACGAGGAGGAATCCTATCTCGAACTGGCGGCGTCGTATGGTGCCGAAAGCAAGGCAGCCATCAAGCAGCGCCTCGATCTGCGCGAGGGTCTGGTCGGGCAAAGTGCAGCCGACAAGCGTGCCATCATGCTGGACAATGTGCCGCCCGAATTCCTGCGCGTCACCTCTGGTCTCGGCAGCGCTTCGCCGGCCAACGTCATCATCCTCCCCGCGTTGTTCGAGGACGAGGTGAAAGCCGTCATCGAACTTGCCTCGTTCGGCGAATTCCGCGACACGCATCAGTCGTTTCTCAACCAGTTAATGGAGTCCGTCGGCATCGTTCTCAACACCATTGCCGCAACGATGCGTACCGAGGGGCTACTGAAGCAGTCGCAGCTGCTGACTTCGGAATTGCAAGCACGGCAGACCGAACTGACCAAGAAACAGGAAGAGCTGCATGCGACGAACGAGGAGCTGCAGGAAAAGGCGCAACTGCTCGAAAACGAAAAGAAACAGGTTGAAAACAAGAATCTCGAAATCGAGATGGCACGGCGCGCATTGGAGGAGAAAGCCGAGCAGCTGGCGCTTACGTCCAAGTACAAGTCCGAGTTCCTGGCCAATATGAGCCACGAACTGCGCACGCCGCTCAATTCACTGCTCATTTTGTCAAACCTGCTCGCGACCAACCAGCAAGGCAATCTCAACGAAAAGCAGGTCGAGTTCGCACGCACCATCAACTCTGCCGGAACCGACCTTCTCAGCCTCATTAACGATATCCTCGATCTGTCGAAGATCGAGTCTGGTACGGTCTCCATCGATCTCAACGACATGCCGGTGTCACATCTGCGCCAGCATATGGAGCGTACGTTCCGTCAACTGGCGGCCGACAAAGGCCTCGGCTTCACCATCAAGGTGGACCCGGCCCTTCCCGATACGGTTCGCACGGACGAGAAGCGCCTGCAGCAGATTGTCCTCAATCTGCTTTCGAACGCATTCAAGTTTACCTCAGAGGGCGAGGTCAGTCTGAATTTCCGGGTCGAGAAGACCGGGAGACGCAATAGCGCCGCGCACCCGGCGAAGGCGCTGGCGATCGCTGTGACCGATACCGGCATCGGTATTCCCGAAGACAAGCAGAAGCTGATTTTCGAAGCCTTCCAGCAAGCCGACGGCACCACCAGCCGCAAATATGGCGGCACTGGGCTCGGGCTCTCGATCAGCAGGGAGATCGCCCGCTTGCTTGGCGGCGAATTGCGGGTCGAAAGCACCCCGGGCAAGGGGTCGACTTTTACTCTGGTCATTCCATTCGCCGGTCCCCGGGTGGCGGCAATGCAGACGGCCTTGCTTCCTCCGACGGACGCCGTCGCTGCGCCAGCATCGCTCGGCAGTCCGCCTTCGACAGAACTGATCGACGACCGCGATTCCATCTCGCCGACCGACCGGGTCGTGCTGATCGTCGAAGACGATCCGACCTTTGGAGGATTGCTGCTTGGTCTCGCACGCTCGGCCGGCCTGAAAGGCGTCTTGTCGAACGCGGGTTCAGGCACTCTTGCGTTGGCCCGCAAACTGGTTCCCGACGCAATTACGCTTGATCTCGGGCTTTCGGACATCGACGGCTGGGTGCTTTTCGATCTGATGCGTCATGACCAGAAAACCAAGGGAATTCCCGTCCACGTGATCTCAGGTGCGGAAGATATCGAAAGTCTTGCCCGCAAGGGGGCGTCCAGCATTTCCACTAAGCCGGTGTCCTCTGATGAACTGATGAAGGTGTTCCAGGACATCCATTCCAAGAAACTTCGTATCCAGCGACGCGTGCTGGTCGCCGACCCCGATCCTGAGCGCCGGCTCTCGCTGGTCGAAGCGATCCGCGACGGCGTGACCTCGGTCACGGCGGTCGGTCGTTTCGCGGCAAATGCGGACGACATTAGCGTGGTCTCGTATGATGCTATCGTGCTTGGCTTTGGACGTTCTGCCAAGGACAATGCCCAAGCGCTGGACGAGGTCATTGGCCAATTCGGCGAAGGCTTGCCGCAGTTGTTGTTCTTTGCCCCTCATCCGGATGCGCTTGACCAGATACTGGCCTTGAAACCGGCTTTTGCGAACGCGCCCCGGGCCGAGAATTTTGCTCAGCTCTCGCTTCATATGTCGGCAACGCTGCCGGGAGAAGGTCGCGAAGAGGGCGGGACTGGAACCCAACAGAACGGCAAGTCCGATCTGGCGGGCGCGAAGGTTCTCATCGTCGACGACGATATCCGCAACATCTACTCCCTCACCAGCGTCCTGGAGACCTACGATATACAGGTTCTGCATGCTGAGCGGGGCCGCGACGGCATTGCGCTTCTGGAACAAACCCCCGATGTCGATGCAGCGTTGATCGATATAATGATGCCGGAGATGGACGGCTACGAGACGATGCGGCGCATTCGTGGCACAGCGGCGATCGCTCACATCCCGCTGATTTCTGTTACTGCCAAAGCGATGAAGGGCGATCGGCAAAAATGTTTGGACGCCGGTGCTTCCGATTATATCGCCAAGCCGGTCGATCTTGATCTGCTGCTGGCGTTGCTTCGCGTCTGGATTGGTCGTTCCCGATCACGTGTCGAGACCCAGGAAAAAATGCTCATGGCAGTGAACTGACGGCCGGTCCATGCATAGGCTTCCCGGAAACAGAGTAAGAAAACTTGAGGCGGTACAACTGGCCGAAGGGCCGGCAAAAGCGCGCATCCTTGCTGTGGACGACGATGAACGCAATCTGCTGGCGATCAGCGAAGTTCTCGCTACAACCGGGGACGTTGTCTGCGCCCAATCGGGCGAAGAGGCCCTGCGCTTTTTGTTGAAGGAGGACTTCGCCGTCATCCTGCTGGATGTGCTTATGCCGGGGATAGACGGCTATGAAACGGCCGCGCTTATCCGCCAGCGCGAGCAATCCAAGCGCACGCCAATCATCTTCCTCACCGCCATCAACAAAGAGGACGCCCATATGCTGCGCGGCTATGATGCCGGCGCAGTGGACTATGTGTTCAAGCCATTTGATCCGATCATTCTGCGTTCGAAAGTCGCGGTTTTCGTCGAGCTTCACGAAAAGACCCTGGAGATCCAGCGGAAGGCGGCGGTAGAACAAGGGCTTCTTGCCAAGGCGCTGCAGGCACAGAAAGAAAAGCTCCAGGCCGAGCGGGCTCTGCGCAGCGCGGAGGAGCGGCAGGATACTATCTTGAGTTCGCTGCCGGTCTGCTTCCATGCGCGGGCAGCCGAGCCACCCTTCGCGACGCGCTTTGTGACCAACGGTGTCGAGCGCCTGACCGGGTTTTCGGCCGAATATCTGACCTCGGATCCGACCTTCGGCCTCAGCCGAGTCCACGCCGACGATCTACCAAGGTTGAAACAAGCACTGCGAGAGGCAAAAACCACCGGCTCCTACGCTTGCGAATTCCGCTGGCAGTGCGCCAATGGCGAGTATCGCATCTTTCTTGATCAAGGTGTGATGTCGAACGGCTCTGACAGTGGCGACCCCGAGATACTGGGCACGTTGCTCGATGTTACCGAGCGGCGCGGCCTCGAAAATCAGCTGCTGCAGTCACAGCGTCTTGACGCAATCGGCAAGCTTACGGGCGGCTTGGCTCATGATTTCAACAATCTGCTCGCCGCAATTCTCAGCGGATTGGGACTGCTCGAACGTCAAGGGACGTTGGATGATCAGGCACGACAGGTTCTCGACCTGATGCGGCGTTCTGCAAAACAAGGTGCTGACCTTGTCACGCGAATGCTCGCCTTCTCGCGGCGTCAGACCCTGAAGCCCGAAGCTGTGCGGCTTGCGGCGCTTGGCGACACCATGAACGGGTTGGTCGCTCCGGTCTTGGGAGGGCTGATCCGCTTCGAATGGCAGATCGATAATGCGGTTTGGCCGGCTCGTGTCGATGCCGGGCAGCTTGAACTTGCCTTGATGAATTTGGTTTTCAACGCCCGCGACGCTATGCCTTCGGGTGGAACAATTAGCGTCCAGGCGCAAAATCGGACAATTAAGACGGTATCCGACGATCTGGCGCCTGGCGACTATGTGGTTATCGCCGTCAAAGACACCGGTGCGGGCATCGCGCCGGATATTTTGGCCAAGGTGGTCGAACCATTCTTCACCACAAAGCCAGTCGGCAAAGGAACGGGGTTAGGGCTCAGCACGGTTTACGGTTTCATGAAGCAGTCCGGCGGCGCGCTGCGCATAGACAGTGTCGTTGGACGCGGAACTGCCATGGAACTGTGGTTGCCACGTTCGGTCGAGCAGCCGGTCAGCGATGTGGTTGAACCCTCGGCAGAGCAAATTCTGGTCTATGCGAGTAACGAACGCCCGTCGATTCTTCTGATTGACGACAGCAGCGCACTCCGGCAGCTGACAGCTGAGTCGCTCCGGCAGCGGGGTTTCGCTGTGACCTGTGCAGCGGGCGGCGCCGAGGCGCTGGCGGCCATTGAACGGACGCCAAATGATTTCGACGTGATCGTTACAGACTTCGCTATGCCCCTGGTATCCGGAGTGGAGGTCATTCGGTTTGCACGCAATCTGCGCTCGGACTGGCCAGCGGTAATCATAACCGGGTACGCTGACGCGAGCGCGATTGCCGATCGTCCGTTGGATGTCCCATTGCTAAGCAAGCCATTCCGGGAAAAAGATCTCATCGAGGGCATCTTTCACGCAATCGCCCATGCCAACTCCAAGGCGATTGAGACAGGGTAGGGCAGCCTAAGGGGGACCGCGGCTTAACTCAATCACGGCCCACTCTTGCGGGTTCCAGGCCAGTTCATATCAACAGGCGAAGACAGATCTACCGAGGCGGAACTTGTCCGTGAGAGGCTCGTTGTGACCGTGCAAGATGCCGCGCTCAGCCGCCTTGCAACGGGTTCAGCCGAGCGCGGCGTGCATCAACGTAACGCACAAGGAAACATACCATGATCCGCAAACTTTTGACCACCACCGCCGTGGTCACGCTGCTGTCATCAGCCCTGGTGGTATCGGGCGCCCATTCTGAAGATGCCACCAAGCCTGCCAACGCAACTCAGAATACTGCTCCAACAGCTACCGTTGCGGTCCCTGACGGGAGCCTCGTGAGCAAGATTATGGGCGCTGCGGTCTACAACAGTGCCGCAGACAATGCCGAGAAGATCGGTGACGTGAATGACATTGTTCTCGCCAAGGACGGTAAAGCCAAGTTCATCATCATTGGTGTCGGAGGCTTCCTGGGGATTGGCGAAAAGAACGTCGCTTATGACTTCAGCAAGGCTGAATGGGTAGAGAAGAACGGCAGCCGGTGGTTGGTCGCCAAGACGACAAAGGAAGATCTCCAAGCCCAGGCCAACTTCGACACCAAGGCCTATGACACAATCGCCGCCCCATCAGCGGCGCCCGCGGTTACTGACAGCACCGCCACCGCCGCCATTGACAAGTCGGCACTGACGGAGATGCCCGCGGACAAGATCAGCGCGGAGAATTTGATCGGAACCACCGTGTACGGCGCCGATGACGCCAAGGTTGGAGAGATCGGCGACATAGTTTTGAGCACAGACAAGAAGGTTGATGCCATTGTCGTCGACGTCGGTGGCTTCTTGGGCATCGGAGAAAAGTCGGTCGCAGTCGGAATGGAAAAGCTCAAGTTCATGACCGACAAGAACGGCAACCGCTACCTCTACACAAACCTTACGAAGGCGCAGCTCGAAGCGCAGGCGGCTTACGACAAGAGCACCTACGCCCAGAATCGCGACAAGCAGCGCATAATTCTTGAGAAGTAGAACCTTTTCGACCTGGCTCGCGTCCTTGGTGACGCGAGCCAGTATAGGAGATGCTGCGACGCGGGCCTCGTGCGCGCACCTGGCCTCGCTCCAGTCGGTGCTGGAAAGCCTGCAGATGTCTACCGTATCAACCCGACCTAGTTGTCAGGTGGTCCATTGCAAAAATCCGAAATGGTGAGCAGTTGGCGGGAGGTTCTGATTGGCACGCTGCGGCAATTTTTACCAGATCGCAGCTCCGGGCGAAGCATGAGCGCTCCGCTGTCAATGATTGCCGAGTGGCCTTTGCTGCCATCGGCGACGCTTGGGTCCGCGGTGCGCACGAAAGGGATCGAGCGCGAAGTGCGCGCCCGCCTGCCATGGCCGGTGAGGAAATACGTCAAAGCCGAGACTGGCCGCATCGCATTGCGCATGCGCGAAGACGATGCAGAATCGTTCGAGGCGGCTTCGGACAAGATCGCCAAGACGCTTGAAACCATCGAAGTGCTGCCGGTCCTGCCGCGCGAGGTAGAGGATATCCTCACGATCTCTTCCCGCGAGCGTCACAAGTGGCTCAAGGACGGGCGACTGCAAAGCGTCGGCAGGCGCACGGTGAAGATGCGCGCACGATCGAAGGCCGTCACGTTCCACGTTTTCGATCCGAAGCATATCGAGGATGTACTTGACCGAGACCTGCCGAGCGTCTGGCGGGAGGAGGATGCGCAGGAAGTTGCAGAGAACAGGCGGCGCGGTGCCGGCAAGGCCGCCCTGACACGGGCAGGCAAGGGCGGCGACAAGGCTCGCGGTTCCAAGAACAACCGCGATGGGGACCTGCCCCGGCCTCAGTTGAAGGACTGGGATGCGTTCGACGACGAAGGGCTGCTCCGCTAGATCAACGTGTCATCATTGTCATGTCGGACTTCAGGGATGCCCAGAACTTGGGCTTTGAGCTCGACGGGGTTTGCATAGGCGTTTCCTTTCGGATTGGCGAAAGGGGACAAGCATGTCAGTTCCGACGGAGGCCGGCGACTAGTGTGGAAACGTTGGCTCGCTTTCTAACGCCGTTCGCGTCGCGACATCGCCGGAACAACCTAGGTAGACATCCGTTGCCCGCCATAAGAGGCGGCCCTGCCGGGCGCAAATAGGAATATTCTGCGGCGGCAGGAACCGTACGCTAGTAGCGAAGTTCAACTGGAAACAACAGGAGTAAAACATCGTGAGCGCGTCAGACCCAAACGACTTCACCGGATCGATCCCACCCAATGAGAATGAATGGTCGGCCGCCGCCACGCGTGCCGGCAAGAGCAAGGAAGCGCTCAGCAAGTTGAAGACGAGCGCGGCCGAGACCGCTACTAACCTCAAGAGCGCTGCGGCCTCAGTTTCCAACGACGCCAAGGACTATGCTGGCTCAGTCGCTTCCGACGCCGCTGGTGCTTTCAAAGAGGCGGTCGAGACAAACAAGACCGCCGGCGCCGACGCGATTGCCAACATCGCGCACTCCGTTAAGGAGGCCGCTGACGGGATCGAAAAACAATCGCCTCAGGTCGCGAGCATGGTGCGCAGTGCGGCCGAAGGTGTGGAACGAATCTCCACCGACCTCCGAGATCGAAACGTCGGCGAACTGCTCGACTCCGTTACGAAATTCGCGCAGCGCCAACCTGCAGCGTTCTTTGGGGTGGGGATCCTCGCCGGCGTGATGCTTACCCGCATCATGCGCAGCTCGGATCGTTCCTGAGAGGCTTGCAAAATGGATGATGGTATCGATCGCCGGCCATTCAGCAGCATCGTCAACGAGGCGCTTGAAAAATTCGCCTCGTTGATGCGGTTGGATGTGCGCCTGCTCAAGGCGGAAATGAAGAGTAAGACGTCGACAATCGTCTCGTCCGGCGCCTGTGGGATAGCGGCCGTTGCCCTGTTTATTCTGGCGTCGTTCGCCATGGTCCAATTCCTGATCCTGGTGATCATCCATCTTGGCATCAGCGCCATATTGGCCTGCCTGATTGTTGGCGTCGTCTTGTTTGCCGGCGGCTTGCTTTCCCTTTACCTGGCGAAGCGGGCGCTTATCGGATGGACCATCACTCCTATTGAGACCGTAAACCAGGTGCGCAGCGATCTGGCAGCATTGAAGCAGGGGATCCGCTATGGCACCACGCAACGATGATCTCGGCGTGATTATGGCGCAGAGCCGGGTCGAACGTCAGGCCCTGTTCGGGCCGGTCAGTGAAATAAGCCGCCGCGTGCAGCCCAGGCATTTGGTCGACGTGACCACGCGGTTGGCCAAGGACAAAGTTGCCGGGGTCGTGGGTGGCGTCTCAGATGCCATCAAAGAAAACGGTGGCGCGGTGGCTGCGTTAGCACTTGGCGCGGTGGCGGTATTTGATGCCGGCAGAAGAAGCGCTGACGGCCGCACACCGCCGACGAAACCCAATGGATTCCCTTGGGCGAGCGAAACACACGTGGGACGGAAAGGCCGGGGCGGTGAGCCCATTCCGAAGGTGCAACCCTCGCGACAGGCCGTCACCAATGCTGCTCGGACCAAGATGCTCGCTGGTTCAGTTGGAGGGTTGTTGATTGGCCATGTGATTGGCCGGTCTTTTGATGCAACCGCAACAGAACGTAAGCTGTTCGGGAAAACGTCGGGCGAAGTCCAGGAAGTAGCCTCCGAATTTGTCAATCAGCATTTGCATGGCGCAAAGCTTGTGGCGGCGCAGGCTTTTGGTTTTGCAAGATACTCCGCCGCCTTTCTGGCGATAATGGCGACAGTGAGCGACTTTTTCGGCTGCTCTGAGGGTAGCAGCGATCCGCCCATTCAATGATCGGTAGCCGCTCTGACCGTTTCTGGCGTCACGGTAAACTAGCCTAGGCGGTTTACCAGCCACTTGGCGGCAAAGTCGGGCGATCTGACCGTCGCTTGGGCATTTTCGTGAGCGACGTCTTTGCCAGCAAGGATTTCCAAACGGGTGCCGGGATTCGAAGGGCGACGTACCTAAATCCCAAACGCGCGCGTCGGCAATATGAGGATGCGTGCCGTGCCTCAGGGGCGTGCAGTTGATGTTGGAGATCGCGACGGAAGATACGTGGCCATGGTGCCGATAGCTGTTCATCGTCTAAGGGCTATTCCTCTAGCAAGCGCCGCATCGACAGGGCATTCTTTGGCGCAAAGCCCTCGTAGTCGTTGTTGAAATAAACCCAAGCTCTTCTTGCCCCACTGGCGCGGATCTTGTCAGCCCATCCGTTTAGCTCGTCTCTGGTGTAATCATGCCGGTACCAGCGCTCGGGACCGTGGAGCCGCAGGTAGACATCCTCCGCTGTACGCACCAGTACATCCGGAAGAAGAGGGCCGCTGCATGAGCAAAAGATCGTGCCTGTCTCCTGAAAGGCCGAGTATACTGTCTCGTTCCACCAACTGGCGTGACGAAACTCCACCACATTACGCCGGGCAGGGTCGAGTTGGCCGAGAATGTCGCTCAATCTTGCCTTTGTGAAATGGTAACTGGGCGGGAGCTGGAATAGAAAGCAGCCCATTCTCTCACCGAGGATATCGGCTATCATTCCAAAATCCTTTACGAGAGTTTTGGTCCCCTCGAACCTCTTGATGTGGGTAATCAGCTCACAGACCTTTACCGTATAGACGAAACTGCTTTTTGCGGGTTGCCGAAGCCAGCTTTTTACATTTGCGACGGTTGGCCATGAATAAAAGGATGCGTTAATTTCGACAGTATCGAATCGTTTCGCGTAGTGATTGAACCATTCGCTCGTGGGCAGATCCGTCGGATAAAACTGTCCTCGCCATTTCCAGTAAAACCATCCCGAGCACCCGACATAGGCAGATGCCTGCAAACACGACTCGGTATCACGCTTTGCTATTGCCCCGGCCAATCGGGCGGAATGCATCTTGTCGGCACGCCCAACGTTTTCAATTCGCTGTCTCTCTCTGCGCAGCCTACGTCGCTCACGGCGCTCATCGGGCCCAAGTGCTTTCCGTTTGATGGCTTCCGAACCCATGACATTACCCTCTCCGCCTTAACGTGGGCAGGGTCGGATGGCTCCGTTCAACTGGCTAAAGTGGCGCGGGCGGACTGCTGCCGATCAGGGGGACGGATCCAAGTACAAGTCCGGTGGCGATGCGACGATGCGACCAGCCTCGAAAACGTCAGGCCGCCCTGAACGCGTGCGCTGGCACCGCGTTCAAGAAATCTGTCACGAAGCTCAATGAGCTTTACGAGCAGATCGAATCTCGCCTGAAGGACGACGCGGAAGCCAAGAAACTTCCAATTTAAGCACAGCGGATTGGGACAAATTTCGACCCTGGCTATGTCCAGCGGTATCGGGCGAGATGATTCGAACCCACCAAATTCAACGCGACTTCGTTGAGGTGTTGTTCTCCCGGTTGCCGCGTAGTCGATAGTAAAGGTTCCCTCGGCAACGCGAACGCCCTGCTTCACGTTGAAGATTGTTACCGTTGTGGTCAGCCCCTTTTCGTCGATAAGACTCCACTTGCGTAAGTCGAGCTTTTTCTTGTCAAATATCATGGAGATATTCGAATTCCCGAAGGATGATTTGTCGGATATTTTAATAATTATCAGATCGCCTTCTTCTCTGATGCTTTTGAGACGGCCGCCAGACAGGTCGATCCTATTGTCGAGTAGCAGCTTGAGTGGCGTCTTAGAGAGTGAATAAAGCCGCGAGGTTTTAAGTTTCTTATTATGAACGACTACCGATTTGCCGTCGGCAATTACGCTGATCCCCGATTGGCCGGCATAGTTGAATCGGATTTTGCCCGGCCGTTGGAGAAAAAACCTGCCACTTGTCCGTTCCGCCTTCGGGCCGGACTGAACGAAGTCCCCAGACATGGATTGTATTGAGGAGAAGTGATCGGCGATCGCCTGCGCGTCAACCGGTGCGGCCGGAGGAGAGTGGTAAAGCCTAGATTTGTCGCGGCGGCGCTGACAATGAAGAAACACCGTCGCAGCAGTCTCTTAGTGGACATACGATTCTCCAAGCTCACGTAGCGGCGCGGCTACTGGAATTACTCGTTGACCGACTCCACCATTTCATCTTTGAAGATAACCTTTGTGCCCTTTTGCACCTCAGAGGCGAGGTCTTCAGCATCCCAATTGGTCAGTCTGATGCAACCATGTGAGAAGGTCTTTCCAATCTTGCCTGGCTCGGGAGTACCGTGAATGCCGTAGCTTTCGATGGTCAAATCGATCCACACCGATCCCACCGGATTATTTGGCCCGGCAGCTATGGTGAATGGGCGGTTGGTCTTAACCCCCTTGAAGGCGAAGTCAGGATCGTAATGATAGGTCGGGTTGTGCACCACGCGTTTGACTTCTGCGTGGCCGCTCGGCGCCGGCTTCTCTTGGCTCCCGATCGAAGCGGGGTACACTGCAAGCACTTTGTCGGAAGGGTCGAGCAGGCGAACCTGGCGAGCGCTCTTGTCGACCTCCACTCTGCCAATAGCCGCGGGAGGATCGCCTCGGTTGACAGCTGGCACCAGCAACTTTGCGCCGGCCACCCTGAAGCCAATGCCGGGATTGAGCCTTTCGAGCAGCTGTTCGCTGGTATGGAAGCGCTCAGCCATCTTTTCCAGCGCATTGTGATAGCCAAGCCTAGGGAGGCGAGCCATTCTTTCCATGCGAGCCGGAATTCGCTTGGTAAACGGTCCACGCACATCCTTGCGCGTCAGCTCGTAGGTCACAAGGGCCGGGTTTGAAGATGTTGCGGCGAGCTTGTTCCAAGTCTCCCGTGTGAGCTTGCCATCGGAGGGCAATCCGTTCGCCGCCTGAAATGCCCGGATCGCCTTCTCGAAGTTCTCTGCTCCGCGGCCGTCGATCAAGCCCGGCGAAAACCGCGCGCGATCCAAAAGGATTTGCGCCTTCAGCACGATCGGATTGACGCCCTTCGCTTCGCCGTCGTCGAATTGGGCATTGTTGACGGCGGCTCGGTCCAGCTTCGCCGCTTCTGTCCTGCCGCATGCGAGGGCCAGCACGGCGGCTGCGACAAGAACGGGCCTGATCATCGATGTCACTCCTGCAGCTGCACGATAAGAACCTGCTTCTATGACGCGGCACGGGACATCTGGTTCCATTCCCTGGAGCTAATGCAAGTCCCCACGCGAGCCGGGCACGGCCCTACCGGCATTGCGAAGGTTTGATCTCGACTGGGCTGCTCAGTACCGACGCGGAACTCGCTGTTCGAGATGGGGGGATCGCAATTGTTAAGTCGAAGCTTTTGCTGTTGTCCGATTCCAGCGTTGGCCGAACCAAATCTCGTCCGCGGCGTTGAGACTCGTGTTGCGTCATCAGCCGGGGCATTTCCCATGACAAAAGGCGAGCTTTCCACCTATAGGGCGAAGCGGGATTTCACCAAGACGGAAGAACCCAGCGGCGAAAGCACAATAGCGAAATCTAACCGGCTTCGATTTGTCATTCAGAAACACGCGGCCACGCGGCTGCACTACGATCTTCGTCTTGAGCTTGATGGTGTGTTCAAGTCGTGGGCCGTTACGAGGGGACCGTCGCTGGACCCTCACGACAAACGTCTCGCAGTCGAGGTGGAAGACCATCCGCTAGACTATGGCGACTTCGAAGGCACCATCCCCAAGGGCCAATATGGCGGCGGCACCGTGCAGCTGTGGGACCGGGGATACTGGGAGCCGGAAGGCTCTATGTCAGCTGGACAGGCTTTGGAAAAAGGCGATCTTAAGTTCACGCTCGACGGTAAGCGCCTGCACGGAAGTTTTGTCCTTGTGCGCATGAAGCATGATCGCAATGGAGGCAAACGCACCAACTGGCTGCTGATCAAGCATCGCGACAAATACGCGGTGGACGGCAACGGCAACGCGGTGCTGGCACAGGACCGATCTATCGCCTCCGGGCGGAGCATGGATAAGATTGCTGCGGGCAAAGGAGCCGGACCGAAACCGTTCATGATGCAAGGGTCATCGGCGGCCGATGCGGACGCCGTGTGGGACAGCCGCGGCCATGCTGCTGACAAACGCGCCATCAAAGCGTCAAAGCCATCTCCGCGCCCCAAACGAGCTTCTCGTGCGTCGGGGGCGAAAATGCCCGACTTCATCGCACCGCAGCTTTGCCAGACGCTCTCCCGGCCGCCAGCCGGAGCGAATTGGGTGCATGAAATCAAGTTCGACGGCTACCGAGTCCAGCTGCGTGTCGAGGATAACGCCACCACATTGAAGACCAGAAAAGGCCTGAATTGGACGGACAAATTTGGCGCCATCGCAAAGGAGGCGGGCAGCCTTCCCGATGTCATCATCGATGGCGAGATTGTCGCGCTCGGCGAGAATGGCGCCCCTGATTTTGCCGCCATGCAAGCTGCATTGTCCGAGCGCCGAACAAACGATCTCATCTTCTTTGCCTTTGATCTGTTATTCGCCAACGGCGTTGATCTGCGAACGCTGCCTCTCTTGGAACGTAAGGAGCAGCTGAGCGCGATGCTGGGTAAGGTCGATCGCGGCGAGGAAAACCTTATCCGCTATGTCGAGCACTTCACCAATGGCGGCGATGCGGTGCTGCGCTCCGCCTGTCGTCTGTCGCTTGAAGGCATCATCTCCAAAAAGGCTCATGCAACCTATGTCTCGGGCAGAACCGACACCTGGGCAAAATCGAAATGCCGCGCCGGACATGAGGTCGTCATCGGCGGCTGGGCCACCACCAATGGCAAATTCCGATCGCTGCTGGTCGGCGTCAATCGGGGCGAGCATTTCGCTTACATCGGCCGGGTTGGAACCGGATACAGCGAGGCAAAGGTCAAGCAACTGCTGCCAAGGCTGAAGGAGGTGCAGGCGGTCAAGTCGCCCTTCACTGGCGATGGCGCGCCAAAAAAGGATGCAACCGTCTTTTGGACAAAGCCTGAACTGGTTGCGGAAATCGAATTCGCCGGCTGGACGGGCGGCGGCAATGTCAGGCAGGCCGCCTTCAAGGGCTTGCGCGAAGATAAGCCCGCGAAAGAGGTTGAGGCCGAGCGACCCGCCGATCCTCAAGAAACGCAGATTGCCGAACCCGGCAAGGCGACTGCCCGGAGTGGGAAAAGCCCGGTCGTCCTGGGCGTCATCATCTCCAAGCCTGACAAGCCGCTGTGGCCGAATGCCGGCGACGGTGGCCAGCCGGTCACCAAGCTCGATCTTGCAGAGTACTTTGAGGCCATTGGCCCCTGGATGATCAAACATCTCAAGGGTCGCCCCTGTTCGCTTGTCCGAGCCCCTAATGGCTACGCCGGCGAGCAGTTCTTCCAGCGCCACGCAATGCCAGGCACATCCAATCTGCTGGAACTGGTGAAAGTCTTCGGCGACCACAAGCCATATTTGCAAATTGACCGCGTCGAGGGCCTGGCAGCGATCGCCCAAATCGGGGGGCTCGAGCTGCATCCCTGGAATTGCCAGCCAGGCAACCCCGAGATACCCGGGCGACTTGTCTTCGACCTAGACCCTGGTCCCGAAGTCTCCTTTGCCGAGGTAGTAGCCGCAGCGAAGGAAATGCGCGATCGTCTTGAAGATCTGGGATTGGTGAGCTTTTGCAAGACGACGGGCGGCAAGGGCCTGCACGTTGTCACCCCATTGGCCGCCCAGCGCAACAAAACGACCTGGCCAGAGGCCAAGGCCTTCGCGAAGGCGGTGTGCATGCAAATGGCGGCGGACCGGCCGGACCTCTACCTCATCAACATGGCCAAGAAGCTGCGGACGTCTCGGATCTTTCTCGATTACCTCCGCAATGATCGCATGGCGACGGCCGTCGCTCCGCTGTCACCGCGTGCTAGGGAAGGAGCGACTGTCTCCATGCCGCTGACATGGGGCCAGGTGAAGGCGGATCTCGACCCAAAAAAATACACGGTCCGAACCGTTCCGAGCCTGTTGAAGAAGACTGTCGCCTGGGCCGACTACGACGATGGCGAAAGGTCGATTCACAGCTCCATCAAACGGCTGGGTTCTGCAAAGCTCGCCGCATGACATCTAAAGGTGAAAAACTGTCATTTGCCGTCCCATTGGACACGAAACCAATGGAGGCAAAGGCTGCAGACAAACTGCCTGATAGCGCTAGCCAATGGCAGTACGAACCTAAGTGGGATGGGTTCCGTTGCCTGGCCTTCAAAGCCAGAGATACGGCGGAGTTGCGAGCAAAATCCGGCAAGCCGCTAGGCAGATATTTTCCGGAAGTCGTCTCGATGTTGCGTGAGCTGAAAGCCAGGGAATTCGTCGTCGACGGCGAGATCGTTATCGAAGTCGATGGCTCACTTTCTTTCGACGCGCTCCAGATGCGATTGCATCCAGCGGAAAGCAGGATCCGGAAACTGTCGGCTGAAACCCCGGCCAAGCTGATCCTGTTTGATATGCTGGCCAGTCCGGATGCCAGCCTGATGCATCATCCGCTGTCTGCGCGGCGCCAGGTGCTGGATGCGTTCGTAAAGTCAGCGGGACATACCGATCTTGAATTGTCGCGTTGTACTCGGGATTTGGCGACGGCAACGAAGTGGCTTGGCGAATCCGGTCGCGGATCAACGGACGGCGTTGTCGCCAAGCTTCTCGACGACGAATATCGGCCCGGCGAGCGCGCCATGGTCAAGGTCAAACGGCTGCGCACAGCTGATTGCGTGGTCGGTGGCTTCCGCTATCTGGCGAACGCGCGCGAGGTCGGTTCGTTGTTGCTTGGGCTCTACAACGACCAGGGCAAGCTCGACCATGTGGGATTTACGTCGACCATCGCGCAGGAGGATCGATCAGAGCTGACCCAACAACTCGAAGCCTTGCGTTCGCCTCCGGGCTTTAGCGGCAAAGCGCCGGGCGGACCGAGCCGTTGGAGCACCGAGAGGAGCGGAGATTGGGAGCCATTGACGCCCCAACTGGTAGTGGAAGTCCGGTTCGATCACGTCACCGGCGATCGCTTCCGGCACGGTACCAAGTTCATGCGGTGGCGCCCTGACAAGGCTCCGGAACAGTGTACGTTCGCCCAGATATTGAGAACATGAGGCATTCGCCATCGGTGGCAACCACCCGCTGCGCACCTGATCACCGCTCATCGCAATGCTCGCTTTGGTGGATCACGGTTCTCGTCAGGGTTAGGGACAGGAAGTTCGTTGGTTATTCTCCCGGTCTGTCGGTCGGATGAGGTGTGCCACCGGCCGCGCATGGCTTTGTCTGGCAGGGAAGGGCTCTGCCAGAGGGATTTTGTTCTTAGGAGACGCACCTGCCGTCTTAGGGTTGGGTGGCGATTGATCCTCGCAGCTGCCGTTCAGGCCTTTACGTTCTATCTTGGAGCCGGCTCTCTCCGGCTCCCTGACAATAGCTGGCCAACGACCCGCCGTGGGGAATGTTCCATCTGGAGCGGAACTAGCACTGCCGGGGGCGGTTATCGTTGATCACACGGAGCACAAAGGCATGTCTGACAACGAAAACCGTCGCGAAACCGGGGCAACAAAATATCCGGCAAAGACCGGCGCCGACCCTTCGGATGCTTTCTCTCAGGACGCGGCCGGAAACAAGAAGCCCAAGAATGGCGCTGGACTGACGCGCCCCGTCAATGAGGTGGACGACAAGACCCACCAGTCAGAAGGGCAGAACCCATCCGACCACGTAAAGAGTTCCAGGCCATGAAAGGTCGACAATCTTTGGCTTGAAGGTCTGATGATGGCGGTCGCGTCGATCAACTATTTGAGGGAGCCCGCATTTTCATCTAACATCCGTGCTTGCTCAGCAGCGCGACATTTTGACTCTCTTTGGGACGGCCAGAGCAGCGGAGCAAGGTCGATAGTTCCCAACGTCTTATCGTGATGGCTTGCGGAGCATCATGAAAACACGCCGCCCTGAAAGAAGCAAAAATGAGGTCAGCGACCTTCACGCGGACGCGGTCCGTGCCTGCGGATTAACAAGCGTCATCTGATTGGCCTGGCAGGCAAATTTGCGAGAGCGGCGGAACCTTCCGGCCCCAGCAACTTTACTTCACTGAGAGGCACAAAATGAGGCCAATGCAATAGGCCTCGGCTATCACACGGGGTTGGTGTCAGCGTGGGAAGGACATGCAATGGACCTCTTCGCATTTCTTCACCACGTGGCCTCTCTCCGTAATGACGGACTTCACCCCGAACTTCTGCGTCTTTTCAGACAACGGGCCGCTTTGTCGGGGCCAACCGTTGGGAAGTTGCAGTCCCGTGGGCCACTCAGTGGAGAGCAGGCCGGTCCCAATCCTTGCCGGATTTCAAATCGGCGCTTGCCTAAAGATGTCATCCGCTTTCCTAGGAAAGCGAAATCCACAGTCCGGGGTCTCTGATGCCTCTGATCATCTTCAGATACAAGTCGGACGGAACGACGTCGGCACCATGCAGCCAATGCTAGCCATTATTAAGAACGAAGTCTGTCCGCTTTGCCGCTCATCCCTGTTGGCGACCATGCTTGCTTTGGCCGCGTGCTCGTCTTCGGAGTCCATCGAGCAGCAATCAAAGATCGCGGCGTCGGCGTCGCAGACGGCAGCCATGGTAGTCGACGCGTGGGCCGCCGGCGCCGTCCCTTCACAATATACATCGGCCACATTGGAATCGACAGCCGAAACGCTTGCTAAGGCAAGTAGGCAGATGCAGTCCGAGGATTCTCCTGAATCTC
Source organism: Mesorhizobium sp. P2_A12 (assembly GCF_056405075.1). Lineage (NCBI taxonomy): Bacteria > Pseudomonadati > Pseudomonadota > Alphaproteobacteria > Hyphomicrobiales > Phyllobacteriaceae > Mesorhizobium > Mesorhizobium sp. P2_A12. Next base: position 10,645 of record NZ_JBFUCU010000032.1, on the reverse strand, counting down.
CCGAGAGGCACGATGTGATCAAGGCAATAGGTCGGCTGTCGGCTGCGGCAACGCACGTCCAAGCAGGGGTGGTGGCTGGCAGCCCCCGGCAGGTGACCCAAGCGCTGCAGGAACTTCGGACGGCTGCGACCGATCTCGCCGCCGCCGATGCCCAATATTCCCCGCCGAAATCATGAAAAAGCTGCTTGAAATCTCGCTTGGTATCGTGACCAGCGTTGGCGGCTTCCTCGAGGTCGGGTCGATGGCGACGGCCGCGCAAGCTGGCGCGACTTTCGGCTTCCGGCTGATCTGGGCAATCCTCCTTGGCACGATCTGCATCATCTTTCTTGTCGAGATGGCCGGTCGGTTCGCTGCCGTCAGCGGCCACACAATCGCCGACGGAATCCGCGAGAGGTTTGGCTTCAATGCCTTCCTGTGGCCGCTGTTGGTCACCTTACTGGTCAACCTCATGGTGATGTCGGCCGAGATCGGCGGCGTTGCCATCGCGGCGGAACTTGCGACTGGGATCGGCTTTCAATGGTGGGCGCTGCCAGTAGCGTTCCTGGCGTGGCTGTTTCTATGGAAAGGAACTTTCGGATTCATCGAGAAGGGCGTGGCGATCCTTGGTCTTGTCACACTCTGCTTCGTGGTCGCGGCGGTGATGTTGAAACCGGATTGGGGACAGGTTGCCGCAGGGGCGATGCCCAGTCTGCCGGAGTATGACGCGGCGAACTACTGGTTCATGACCGTCAGTATTCTGGGCGCGTCGATATCACCCTACCTCTTTATGTTCTATTCTTCGGGGGCCGTAGAGGATCACTGGGACAAAACCTATCTCGGCACCAATCGCGCCATTGCGGGGATGGGCATGAGTTTCGGTGGCACGATCTCGGTCAGCGTGCTGATCGTGGCCGCGCTGGTACTCGGCGCGCACGGCATAAACCAAGTCAACGATTACAACCAACTGCCGCTGATGCTGACCCCGATATTTGGTTTTTGGGGGTTTGTCCTGTTCGTTGCCTCGCTCGCGATAGCCTGCTTCGGCGCCGCACTCGAAATCGGGCTGCAGCAGGCATATCTCGTAGCGCAAGGCTTCGGATGGAATTGGGGCGAGGACCTAAAACCGCGCGATGATCCCGCCTTCTGTGGTGTTTATACGCTGTCGTTACTGCTTGCCGCGATCCCGATCGGGCTCGGCCTCGACCCGCTGAAGCTAACCATCTTCTCCATGGCAGTGACGGCGGCCAGCCTGCCGCTGACCGTGGTGCCCTTCCTTTTCCTGCTCAATGACGAGCGTTATGTCGGCGAGCATCGCAACGGCATGGTTTCCAACGCCGCGGTGATCTTCATCATCGCGCTCGGTTTCGTCCTTGCCGTTGTCAGCATTCCCTTGCAACTGTTCGGAGGTTCGTGATGGATTTGCTGCGCGATCTGCTGGACAAACAGGTCGTTGACCGTAAGCAGGTTAAGATCGGTAAGGTCGACGGATTGATCGCCGAGGTGAGGGCAGACGTGCCGCCCAGGATCGTCGCAGTCGAGCTCGGGTCGATCACGCTGGCGCGCCGCCTTGGTACACGACCGGGACGCTGGATGACATGGCTTGCGGCAACGCTTGGCGGCGAGCGCCATGCCGACCCGCACCGTATAGCGTGGGAAAAGGTGCGCGATATCGGCGTCGACATCGAAGTCGACATTGACGTGCGTAGGACCGCGATCTTCGATTGGCAGGACTGGCTGCGCGACCGCGTCATCGGCCGCATCCCGGGAGCTTGACGATGGGCACCGTCAACCTCGAACATCTTGCCGGCCGGCGGGTGCTTTCGCTGCGCGGCAAAAGCGTCGGTCGCATAGAAGAGATAGTCGCGGAGCGTCACGGTGACGATATTGTCGTCACCGAATTCCACGTCGGCATTTTCGCTGCTTTCGAGCGGCTCTCTGCCTCGGCGATAGGCATAACGATGCTGGACTTCTTTCGCCTGCGCCATCGCGATTGCCTGTACCGCATTCCTTGGGACAAGCTGGACATTTCCGATCCACTCCGACCTCGGTTGCGATGCACTCTAGAGCAACTTTCTTCTATGAAGGCCGGAGGTCAAAGCAAGCGCGAGCCGCAGTCGCCTGACAGCTTGCGGAAGGTCAGGGCGCGCACTGTGTGGAAACTTGCTCTTGGCGTTTTGCTGTGTGCAGCCGGGGGTGGTGCGGTCTTGTGGTACATGACCGAGGCGACGCCTCCGTTTGCGGATCAGGATCGGCAAATTGAAGGCCCGGGCGATGTCGCGCATGGTGAGATCGTCTTCAATGCCGGAGATTGCGGTTCATGTCATGCTACACCTGGACAGCCCGACCGGCTGAGGCTTGGCGGTGGTATGGCGCTCGCTTCACCATTCGGGACCTTTCGGCCTCCCAACATTTCCCCCGATCCCGTCGATGGTATCGGCGCATGGAGCGTCACCGACCTGGCAAATGCGCTCATCGGCGGCGTTTCGCCAAGGCATGAACATTACTATCCCGCTTTTCCCTTTACGAGCTTTACGGGTATGACGGCCGGGGACATTAGGGATCTTAGTGCCTATCTCAAGACGCTTCCCAAGGTAGCGGGACGTGCGCCGCCGCATAGTCCCGCGATCCTGTTCAGCATCCGGCGGTCGGTCGGAATTTGGAAAATGATGTTCTTTCGCGAAGGCTCAACCTCTGCGCATCTCGACGGAGACTCCGTGCATGATCGCGGTGCCTATCTCGTCGAGACCGTCGCACACTGCTCCGAGTGCCATTCCACCCGCAACGCTTTTGGCGCAATCAAACCGGACATTCGCTTTGCCGGTGGTCTCGATCCGCAAGGTACGGGATTTGTGCCAAACATCACCCAGGACAAGTTGCGCGGATGGACCGAGAATGACATCGCCACGATGCTCAAAACGGGCGAGACTCCCGACCACGGTCGCGTGGGATCTTCCATGGCCGATGTCGTGGCCAATACGGCAATGCTGCCTGACGGCGACCGCCAGGCCATCGCACGTTATATCAAAGGTCTCGCACCGATTGCCACGCCACATCCTTGAAGCGATTCCAGGAAAAATGCGAAGCGGTTTCTTGTCCTGACGTCACAGCACATCAGAGGTCATTGGGCGTAGAGATACGCGGCAAGGTCTTTGGCTTCCTGTTGCGAGATGCCAGTTGCCGGCATCGCCGTCTGTGGGGAGAAGGTCCGGGGCGAAACAATCCATGCGATCAGGTTGTCGGAATTGTTTTCCAGCACGCCCGCAATATACACACGCTTTGACAGTCCGGTGAGCGGGGGACCGGTCTGGCCGTCCGCGCCCGGTATGCCGGCGATGGTGTGACAACCGGAGCAGCCGTAGCGGCGAAAGATTTCTGGAGCGCGTTCTGGATCGCCGCCGGTCATCGTTTTGGCTAGGGTCACCCGGGTGAGGTTGTCGCGCGTGATGTTGGCCGTGACAAAAGCGGCCGATGCCGCCAGAAGAAGAACAGCCGTCAAGGTGGCGCGGCCAGCGGGAGACGCAAGCAGATCAGGCATTTTGCGGCCTTCTTTCGCTTGAGCCACGAATCCAGAGCGCCAGCATGGTCATTGCCGCTGCCGCATAGATCGTGCCAGCTGGCACCCACATGATCATGCCGGCCAATTGCTGGTCTTCCAAGGGCGTCAATCCCCAAGCCTTCGCGGCCTGGGTCTGCGCGAGATAAAGCACGCGTGGCGCGAGCGCCATCAAGGCGCCAAGAACGCCGGTATGGATCATGGTCGCGAACAGGTGCCAGGCTGAGGCGCCGTAATCGCTTCGCCAGACAATCGCCCACCAGAACAATATCGCTGTCGCAAAGAAGCTGAGATGCTGAAGGCGATGCAGGGTCGTGTTGGTCAAGGCCGCATCGAACAGCCCCGGCATGTGCCAGGCCCAGATGGCGACGCCATGGATGATGGTGGCGTTTGTGGCGCTCGTGCACCAGTCCCATGTCCCGCGTATCAGGGGTGAACGCATCAGTGACCCAGCGATGTGACGCGCTCGTCCGGACAATCCCCACAGCAGGATACCAACCGGACGCGCGAGCACGATCAAGGGGGCTGAGATAGCCATGACGATCTCATGCTCGATCATATGAAAGGTAAAAAGGTGCTCTCCAAGCCAGTGAAGCGGCGAAATCAGTGCACCCGCCAGGGTTAGTATGCCGCCCCAGTACAGCAAGGCACGGATGAGCAAGCTCCGTCTGCTTCGCCAGCCCAGTTTCACGGTGCCAATGCCGTACAGCGCGGCAAGCATTGCAAGAGGCACGACGATCCAAGGATCAAATGTCCATGGAATTCCAGAACCATGGGCCTCATCCCAGTGCGCCATTGCCGGGGTGGCGATCATGAAAGAAATCGTGGCGCCGATCAGCGCTGGCATGGGTCAAGCAGCATAGTGGCCGCCCCCTGCAACGACAGCGCAAAGACAAACGCCAGTGCGATCAGAAAACCTGTATCAAAGATAAACCGGGCTGGCTTGGCCAATCCCGCTGAAGTGGCCCATGCTGTAGCGAGGCTTGCAGTCGAGACGACGAGAAGTATGCCGGAAGAGGCCGCCGTCCAGGAAACAGTCTGGCGGCAATCGATGTAGGGCGTGATTTGTCCAAGCTGAGTGCTGAGCGCCCAGGTCACAGGCGGTATAAGGAGTCCGGCGTATCGAAGCTTGACGTTGGTCATAGGCGTGGGACCCAATACAGGCAGGCATACATGGGCAACCAAGTCGCCACCACGAAGTTCCAGTACATCGCGTTGTCGCTGACGTCCCCATAACGGCGCCCGTTGTCGCCATGGCGTGAAAACATGAGGCAGGTCAGCACCAGCGTCTCGACCAGATCAGTCACGATATGTGTGGTGTGCAGGCCGAGCATCACCCACACGATCGACCCGTAGGCGTTCTGATCCCACTTGATATGCATTGCCGGAAACTCGAACGCGCGCAGGATCAGCGGTACTAGGCCGAGCAGGGACATGACAATCAGGCCGATACGAACCTTCAACAAATCCTGGGCTCGCGCCCAGCGGGCGAGGAGGATGTTGGGGACAAGACTCGCCACCAGAAGAGCCGTCAGGGTCGTTCCGGCGAGCAGATCAGGTGGTGGGGCATCCAGGGGCCAGTGCTGTGCCAGGCTCATGAGATAGAGATAGACGACGATCGAAAGAGCGAAGCCCGTCCCTTCAATGAGCATGAACGCGAGTGTTCCCCACCAGGAAACACTCGCCGTGCCGAGGCCATGGGGCGGAAGTTCCGTTAGGTCGAGAGCGACGCTTTTCTTCATGACTCGTCTTCCGGCGTGCCCTTTGGCCAGAACCAGCCAATGAGTGCGATCGCGACTGGTAGCGAGCCCCACACAACCGCCCATGGGGTGAATATCGACCAGATCAACGTCGCGGAGGTGGCAAGTGCTGCCCATAGTGGCCAGATCGAGTCCCCGGACGACGATTCCCGCGCTTCCGGACGCGCTTCGACGACGCTGCTGACCACCAGTTCACGACGGTCGACGCGCAGGCCCGAAACGACGGCTAGCGACTTTGGGTCGTCAGACAGGGGCTCGAGGCTGCCGACCACCGGCAGCCGGGCGAAGTTGTATGGCGGCGGCGGCGACGAGGTCGTCCACTCCAGCGTCGAGGCCTCCCACGGATTGGATGGCGCAACGGTACCTGACCGGGCACTGCGTATGGCGTCGACGAAAAACAAAAGGAAGCCGGCGGCAAGTATGATGGCGCTTAGGCTGATGAACATGTTCAGGCCGGACCATGGCATCTCGGGCTGGTAGGTGTAGATGCGGCGCGGCATGCCGCGCAGCCCGAGAATATGCATGGGAAAAAAGGTCAGGTTGAAGCCGGCAAAGATCAGACCGAACACCCAGCGACCGAGGGTCTCGCTCATCATCCGGCCCGTCACCTTGGGAAACCAGTAATAAATCGCGCCGAGCAGAGGAAACACAGCGCCACCGATCAGGACATAGTGAAAGTGCGCGACTACGAAATAGGTGTCGTGGACTTGTGTGTCGAACGGGACGGACGCCACCATCACGCCGGTGAGGCCGCCAATGACGAATATGACCATGAAGCCGATGACGAACAAGAACGGCGTCTTGAAGGTCGGCCTGCCTGCCCACATCGTCGCCAGCCAGCAAAATATCTGCAATCCCGCCGGGACCGCGATCGCCATGCTCGAGGCCGTGAAGAAGCTTTCTCCAAGCCGGGGAAGGCCGGCCACAAACATATGATGGACCCATAGTCCGAATGCCAGGATACCCGTAGCGATTAACGCCATCACCATCGCCAGATAGCCGAACACTGGTCGACGAGTGAACGTCGCGACGACGGTCGACACCATCCCGACTGCCGGCAGAAAAATGATGTAGACTTCCGGGTGGCCGAAGAACCAGAACAGGTGCTGCCACAGCAGGACGTCGCCGCCTGCGGCCGGATTGAAGAAATGTGTTTCGACAAGCCGGTCGAGGATAAGGGCCGTGCTCGCGATCATGATCGCCGGCATCGCCAGGATGACAAGAAACGACGTGACCAGCATCGACCAGACGAACAAGGGGATCCTGTCCAGGGACATTCCTGGCGCGCGTTGCTTGAAGACGGTAACTACGATCTCGACGGCGACGGCGAGCGCGGAGACTTCGGTGAAGGTTATCATCTGTGCCCAGATGTCGGCTCGCTTCCCGGCCGCATATTGGGGACCGGAGAGCGGGACATAGGCGAACCAACCGACATCCGGTCCCGTATCCAGCACAAAGGCGATCCACAACAGCAAACCGCCGGCGAGATACATCCAGTAGGAGAACGCGTTGAGACGCGGGAAAGCGATGCTCCGTGTCCCCACCATCAAAGGTACGAGGTAGACGGCCATCGCCTGCATGACGGGCACGGCAAAGAGGAACATCATGTTCGTGCCGTGCATGGTAAAAATCTGGTTGTAACGATCGGGCCCTATAAAGCGGGCTTCGGGTCGTGCCAATTGCAACCGCATCAGCAACGACAGCAACCCGCCAAGCGCCAGGAAGACAAACGCCGTGGTAATGTAGCGCCGGCCTATGATCTTATGATCGACCGTCGAAAGGCCACCCCACAGGCCTGGCCGTGTTGCCCACGTTAACGCGAGGTGCCGGTCTAGCTCGGCTTCGCCGAATGCCGTGTCACGGACGCCGCGGTCATCTTCGCGCGTCATTTCAGGCTCTCCATGTAAGCGGAGATGTTCTGGAGCTCGATGCTGGTCAGAGCGACTATCGGCATGTTGTTTCCAGGCTTGAGCGTCTGCGGATCTGCAATCCAGGCCGCCAGTGAGCCGCGCGTGGTTTCCTGCAGCCCGGCGGCGATAGTCTGACGGCCGCCAATGTGTGTAAGGTCCGGCCCCGTCGTGCCGTTGGCCGGTGTACCCCGGACCGTATGGCAGGCAGCGCACGGCTTAGCCAGGAAAGCTGCCTTCCCTGCCGCCGCGTCGGGATCAGTTGGCTTCATCGCGTCATCTCGCTGCGACGCCGCCCAACGTTCGTAGTCCGCCGGCGCCTCTGCGATTACCATGATCGCCATATGGCTATGCTGCAGGCCGCAGAACTCGGCGCATTGACCCCGATAAACGCCGGACTTTTCGGCGCGCAGCAGCAAACTGTTGGACCGGCCCGGAACAAGATCCTGCTTTCCGGCGAGGCTAGGCACCCAAAACGAATGGATGACATCGGCGCTCTCGAGCAGGAGGTGAACATCCGCACCGACGGGGATGTGAATTTCGTTGGCAGTCTGAAAGCCGGGCTTTGCGTCGGTACCGGCATAGAAGACCTGCCACCACCATTGCTGTCCCTTGACCGTGATCGTAAGGGCGGCACTTTCCGGGACGCCGATACTCCGGGTGGCACAGAAACTTGCGATCGTCAGACCGGCGATGATGACTACGCTGGCGGCGACCGCGGCAATCACTGTCATTGTGAGCCGTGCCTCGGACTTCGCGCTGTCCGCGGCCGCGCGGCGGCCCCGCGCGAGTGCCAGGCCAAGCATGACCATTACCAGAATCCAGACGACAGTACACAGGATGACTGTTGCGATGATCAGGTGTTCGAGATGGATGGCAGGGCCGCCGCGCGGATCAAGCGCCGACTGATTGCCACTGCAGCCCGACGCCACGGCAATGATCGCCGGAAGAAGGGCGTGGACCTTTCTCATGGCGAAGGTCCCTGGTCTGGGTGGACATTGACCGGCCCTTCGTTGAAGAGAATTATCGCCGGACCGCGATTTTCGGCCGGGCGGGTGTGTTTGTCATCGTTGCGGCTGGGCGCGGCTATCTTCGGCGTGTAGGAACCGATCGTCTGAAGATATCCTGCGAGTTGCCATATCTGCTCGATCGTCATCCTGTCACGAAAGGCAGGCATGCCGTGCGGGCGGCCGTCCCGGATGGAAGCGGCTAGGGAAACCATCTCAGGCCCGTAAAGCCACCAGCCGTCAAGGAAACTCGGCCCAACACCGCCACGACCGTCGCCGTGGCATGCTGGGCAGCCAAACCAGGCATAAAGACGCTTGCCTTGGCTCAGATTGTAAGCGTCCGTTTCATAAGGCTTGCCGCCCGCGAAATAACTCTCGGGTGGTGTTCCGCTGATGCCGTTGTGCATGAGGCGGAACCGGTCGAGGTCGGCAGCAACCGGCGGATCGAGGCGAAGTTCTCTCGGCTGGCGCAACAAGCCGAGCAAGCCGCCCACACCGACGAGCAGCAGAAGCGCGCCAGCCATCAGCGCCGACTTCGGGTTTCCGAAGGTCCTTTCTGTCAAGCGGTTCTCTGCCCCCATGGCATCAATCATCTAGAGTTAAGTGCGATCGGCTAAGGCGGACTGGCAAAAGCTTGTATGACGGCGTCTTCGTCTTCGGGTCGTGGTGAGCCAGGGGGAAGAGCGGGTTGGTTTCAGGAAAATACGCCCCGCAGCACCCCTCCGGAATGTTGTAGGAAACGACTCTCAATCCCATGACCGTGCGCGCCGTAGCCTCATCGATCGCTGTTGTTAGATCAACAATTTCGCCATGAGCGAATCCTAGGCGGGCAATATCCTCTGGGTTAAGGAATACGATGTTGCGCATGCAGTTCACTCCACGAAAACGGTCACTGTAACCATTGATGGAAGTGTTGAACTGATCGTTGGAGCGAAGCGTCGCGAGATGAAGAACGTCGGCATTCTGCGACGTAGACAATTCCGGAAAAAGCCTATCTGGTGTAATGAAATTGGCTTTTCCGCTTTGCGTTACCCATTTGCGTTCGCGCGCCGGCAGCGGTCGTGCAAACCCTCCCGGCTTGAAAAGCCGCTTGTTGAAATCCTTAGTTTCAGGGTACGTCCCCTCGATGGCGTCTCGGATCTCCGCATAGTTACCCACCCAGGCATCCCATGGAACCTTCGTTTTGCCCAGCGTGGCCTTAGCGATGCCGCCAACAATCGCAGGCTCCGACAAGAGTGCTGGGCTGGCGGGGTTTGTCTTGCCGCGCGAGCCGTGGAAATGGGCAATGGAGCTCTCGATCGACACGGCCTGTGCCTCGGCCGTGTCGAACTCGATCAGCAAGCGATGAGTCCACAGGAGCTCCAGTTCGCTCAGCGTGTGTTTGGCGAAGAATGCGGGGGCGGCCCGTCGGGACGTGATTTCCCAGGCGGTCGCCTCGCTCCGTTTTCGCAGAATTCGAGCGGATGCGGCTGGGGAGGTTTTGCCCAGGCGCAACTGACACACATGTACCCTTCGGGCTTGTTCTGATTCGAGAACGTTCCGGAATTTGTCCATGTTACCGATCAGCCTACCGAGCCCGATGTCATAGAACTTGGTATCTGCCCGACGGTTCCCAGCACGCCGTGTTCGTTGGGGATCCTTGGAACTCGACGAGATCAGATTTCTGGTCGGTCCCGAGTGTTAAGTGAAGCGGTAAACGGGCGCCTTGTGCGCCGACCCGAAGACGGTCCGCAGCTGACAATGATTTCTCGCCCACAGCTTGCATCCTTTAAGCCGAAGGGAGTTGGATCGTCCGAGTGTCGAGACCTCACGCATGGCTGGGCCTGCAACAAGGGGCGGAGGTGGATCACGCCACAAGCACTGACCGCTTCAAGTTTGTTGGGTAAGGTGCGTTCGGCGCCGGGGTTATCTGTCTCCAAGAACGAATGCTCGCCCGGTCCGTTCTTCTATTTCCGCTTCGCATGCGTTGGTTCGGTCGCGCGTCGATGGTCCTGGCCGACTCAGGTGCTCGCGCGCGCCGCAGACGGTTTTCACGCGCTTCCTACCTGCCCGGAAGCCGGGACAAGGCACCGGCACATGGAAACGCTTTTATGACCGGTGGGCCTCGATGACGATCGAGAACATAGGTCCCGAAATGGTCGAACTGTTGCCGACGCTCGCCGAATACTGTCCGCCGGCGACGACGATCGACAAGCATATCTACTCGCCTTGGCTCGAGGGTCGCCTAAGAGCCTATCTGATGSAACAGAACGTCGACACGCTGGTCATCACAGGCGSGGAAACCGACGTGTGTGTTCTGGCCACGGTGCTCGGCGGGATCGATTTCGGCTATCGGGTGGTTCTCGTCACCGACGCGCTGTGCAGCTCTTCTGACGCGACACATGATGCACTGCTGACCGTCTATCACCAGCGCTTCGCGCAGCAGGTCGAGACGGTCGA
>NZ_JBFUCU010000031.1:0-50353 GCF_056405075.1 Mesorhizobium sp. P2_A12 | reverse complement strand
CAAGATGGGCTGGGCAAAGGGTGGGGATTGTACATGCACACGGCAATGAGCCAGAAACTGGCGAGCTATGGCCAGTGGACGTATCGCGGTGCGTGGGCACTTGAAATCGTTGCGGCGATCATCGGTCTAACAACCGGCGTCGCTCTGAGTTACCGCGGCTTTGTTGCCAACCTTAGACAATCTAAACCTAGTCGGTCCGCGAGCACTCTCATCGGCGCGTTGCCAGCCTGTTGCGGTTAAGCCGAACTCCAATTGTCCTGGCTTGGACCGGAGCAAACCTAAGTTTTCCGCCTCTCTGAAAATCTGGTATACGGCGCTGCCGTCGATGGCGCCTATCAGACCGGCCATATGATGGTAGTTCGGAACCGCTACCCATCCCGTCCGGTCGGCCTCTAACTCGTCGGCAATCCGCTGAACAAGATTATCGATTTGAGTTTCGGGTGGGGGGAGTTTCTCGGCGCTCCAGTCAACGAGATTGTTCGTGTTTAGGTAGGGCAACCACTCAGTCAGATGGCGACGTTGAATGGCGTAGCTCAGGCGGGCGAAATAGTTTTCAGAAGTGCCGTTCTTGGCTTTTGCCTCCAACGCCGAATCAACGCTTCGGCTGAGCTTGAATGCGCCACACCGCGTACAAGCGACGGTGATCAGGTCATCCCTGACGCTGGTCGTCGTTGCCGCTAACTGGCAAACTGGGCAGGTTCCGTCTCGCAAACTCTTCGCCTCACAGTTTTGTTGAGTAGGTGAAACATAATGTCAATGACCCTTGGAAAGCGGCAACACCAGTGGAAATGGCGGTCGGATTTTTGTTGGAACCCGAAATCCTTCGGTCACCAGCACCGCTGACATTGGGCTGAGGGCCTTATGGGCCGGCGCGGATATGAACTTTGTGGACAGATCAGTCCCGCCATAGAGGCATACCCGGTCCGCAGAAGTGATTACATTAGCCAAGCAAGCGCCTTAGATTGGATCGCCCGATGCGATTCCTTGCCTGGCCCGTGAATTGATACACTGTCGACCTAGTTCAAGAAACGTTGATACCGCTCGTCATTGTGAAGATCATGGGTAGCGTATCGACGCGCCGCGGCAAGCATTTCGGAAATTTCTGGCCAGATTGCAAAATCACGCAACCCGCCGTCGTCCATGCCAGCGAAACGATCACCCGAATCGGGAATATAGATATGGTTACCTTGAGCGAAAGGCAGATCGCGTTCGCCAATCAATTCGCCCTCGGGCAATCGCCAGATCTGGATACCGTAGTTGCTCGTGACCATGAGAAGCTTGGATCGTGGGACAAAGGTTTGGAACTGCCCGACTGTAAGGCCGCTAAGGGTTGCAATGAGCTGACCATCGCTGCAACCGAATACCCTCACCTCATGATCTCCCCAACTCATAGATACCAGCGAGCCATTGTCAGATACCGCCGCTTCGCCACCGTTGAAGCTTCTCTTGTAGCTTGTCACGAGCGGCAGTGAACGGCCAATTGCCCACAACCGCACTAAACCATCGGCGGAAACTGAGACCACCCGATCAGGCCGCGGGAAGTACACTGCGCTGATTGTGCCACCGCTGCCCGAAAGCGTTGTAATCAGCGCGCCGTCATTTGCCGACCATATGCGAACGTCAAAGTCGTCTGACCCGGTGGCAACTGTTTCCCCGTCGGGGGAAAATGCAGCGACGCCAACCGGTCCTTGATGGCCTGCAAGAACCGCGAGCAAATCACCTTTTTGAGACCAGAGTCGCGCGGTATGATCTTGTGAAATCGTAAGTATCTTGTGCCCGTTTGGGGAGAATAAAGCCCGGTAGATAACTCCATGATGACCGACAAGCGTTGCAACCTGTTTTCCGTTGGTCGTATCCCAGAGTCTGGCCGATCCATCATTGGAGACGGAAACCAACAATTTGCTGTCGGGAGAAAACACAGCATCGTCTATGCGATCAGTGTGGCCCAAGAGAACCGCCAGTTCCATTCGAGTCGCGACGTCCCAAAGAATCATTGTCGGAGGTTCAAGAACCTGTTGTCCGCTGCGAAGGAATACACCGTCGCCTTCTGAAATTGTGACAAGACGCCGACCGTCCGGGGAAAAGCCACCAAGCTTTATTTTATCATGATGGTGTGGAGCAAGTGTCTGGTAGCTACGCTCATGGGTCCCATAGAATGCCAATCCTCCCTCAAGACCAAACTTTGTGCCCGTCATCGTCTCTCCCACGGCCAATGTCGATCCGTTTGGCGAATAAGAAGCCCAAGTGACTGAGTTCGACGAGGGAACATAACTGGAACCTGCGAAAGGGAGTCTCCCCCATATTCGTCCCACTCCGTCCGCGCCACCCGAAACGAAGGTCTGGGCGTCAGCTGTCAGATCGATGTCATTTACGCCTCCGACATGACCCCCAACGACCTCGATGTTCGATCCATCCACGACACGATCGAGGCGAACAGAGCCATCATACCAGCCACTTAAGAGATACTGTCCATCGGCGCTGAACTTCACATGATCGGTACTGCTATCAAGCAGTCGAGTTCTGGCCGTGACCGTGCCTGTATTAGGGTCGAAGATTGCGATGGAACCTGTCCCACCAGCCGCGACGAGCCTTCCATCAGGTGAAAAGCTTGCACATCTGATACAGGCGACCGAGATATCGCCGAGCTCACTGCGCATTTTGCCGGTTGCGACATCCCATATCCTTGCGCTCCCGCCGCGGTCCGTCGTTAGAATCGCGTCTCCCTTTGGAGAGAACGCAACGTACATTACCGAAACCAGTTCAGGAGCAGCGTAACGCGATGAAGCCTGGCCATTTTCTACCGAGTAAAAGTCGACACCCCCTTCTCCTCCGACGACAACAGTTTTCTCGTCAGGAGAAAAGCCTGCTGCCCATAAGTGACCTCGGCGAGCATGCAACGCTGTGCTTCGGCGGTCGCCCGTCGGATCGTCGATGCGCGCAGTCTGGTCCCATGACGTAGACACCAGATATTTGCCATTCTTCGAAAACATAAGCGATGTGATGTAGTCGTCATGTGGCCTCAGAACGCGAACCAATGCTCCATTTTCGCCGCTCCACAATCGCATGCCGCCGCTACTGTCACCTGTTGCGATCACTGTTCCATCTGCTGAGAACACGGCGCTCGTAATAACAGTGGGATGCCCAATCATGTTGGCTATCAGTCGCCCGGTAACGCTGTCCCAAAGGCGCACCACCCCATCGCTAGAGCCGGTGAGGATTTTGTTACCGGTAGGGGAGAACAGCACAATATTAACGGCAGTTTTGTCCCCTACCGGGAGAACATTTCTCTCTACGAGATTCCATAATGCGTCTCGCAGGACGCGCTCACCCTCAGCAGAATCGATCGTTTTGGTGGTGCTTGGGTCTGTTAATGCCGCCACCGCGAGCGACATCGCAGTCCCATAGTCAAAGTGGGCCGCACTCTGTCTACCGAGGTCAGCGAGCAATAGGGATCGGGTATGCAGCGCTTGAACAAGGTGTTTGTTAGCAAGACTTGCTTCGATCTTCTTGTTCGATCGCTCCCACAATGCCCATCCGCTAAGCCCACTCAGCAAAAACAGCGCGGTGACGGCAGCGACAATCACGGCTCTCCTGACCAAGCGGTTTCGCCTCGTAAGCAGGAAGTTTTTTCGCAGCGACTTGGAAATAAAATCCTCTACGCTCGACAGTCGCGCTGGATAGTTGGAATACCAGTCACGGGCACGCTCAAGGAGCAACCCCGACAGTAGGGCTTCGGCCTTTCCTTCTTGTGGGGCGCTCGCCCACAGCCGGGAAGCCTCTTCGATCTGCCGCCGGCCGAGGAGAAAATCTTGCTCCCCGGTGAGCCAATCTGCCAGTAGCGGCCAGGCTCGTAAGAGAGACTCGTGAGCAACTTGCACTTCTTTCTGATCTTCAGATCCCCTCGTCGTCAGGAGCCTAGCCTGGACCAAGTCATCGATGAGGCGTCGAGATGCAGTGGGCAATTCGTGTAGAGGCGCTGGACGGCTCATTCGAGCCCCGTCCTCGTCAACTTGAACAAGCGAGCCGACAAACGCTTCCTTAAGCGCCCTCAATTCACGATCAGTAGGGTTCGCTCTTGCGATCGTCTGCTCTGCCTTGCGCCGGACGACATTCTCCATCGGCCGCAAACCAAGCTTGGTATCTCCCAACTGCTCGTAGTCGCTAGATGTCAGGGGGGTGTCTTTTGGTTGGCGCTCATGCATTTCGCGTAAGGCGAACGCCAAAAGCGGTAGCGCATCGGGCGACGAACTGACGTCAGCTAGGATACGATCAACAACTTCGTGCCCCAATTGTATCGAGGCGACCCGAGCCGGCCCCTCGATCACGCTTCGAAGGCGGCTTGCGGGCATTGATCCTACAGTCAGAGCCTCATGATGAATGACCAACTCCTCGGACGCCAGAATATCACCCAGTCGGTCTGAGCGCACGGTCGCAATGATCAAGAACGGTTCCTTCGATGCCGGACCGGTGACCATTTCCAATGCATGGAAAAACTTTTCACGTTCCGATTTTGTTGCAACAGTGAAGAGTTCCTCAAACTGATCAATCGCTATCAAAATCGTTGCCTGTCGTGAGGTCCTACGCCGAAGTTGTTCGGCGACGCATAAGAGCTCTTGCGCGCCGCCGCCCGCCAGGTCCACTTCCGGCCCACCTGCGATCGCAACCGCCTTCAACAGGGATCGCGTAGGATGCGCACCAGGCTTGAAGGGTGGAATAACAATCCAATTTTCAGCATTCCGCCCTAAGTACGGCAGTACCCCCGCCTTCATCAGAGAGGACTTGCCACCTCCCGAAGCGCCTATGATAAAGGTTAGTGGAGGTCCACCTTGGACGCGCTTAGCTTCAAGCCGTTGCGCAATATCGATCGTCTCTAGGTCTCGGCCAAAGAACACACCGGCGTCTGCCGCTTCAAACGACAAGATCCCGGGCCACGGCGGCCGTCGAGAGTCCCAGTGGTAACCTTGGGCAACTTCCTCAACGATCGCCCGAAGACGCCTCGCTAGCGATGCCCGACCGTCTCGGTTCCACAACTCGGCCTGGAGCATGCGCAATTCGGCTCCAGCTAGCTTTCTGTCATCGCGAGTAAGAAATACAGGAAGGATAGTTTTGCCAAGGGCCCGCGCCTGGGCGAACTCCACAAAGCACCACTTCGATGCAAGCCATGACGAGGTAACAATAAAAATGGCTGCACTGCAACGATCCAGTGCCGCATAAAGCTGCCGCTCCCAATCTTCCCCGATACCAATTCCAGATTCTTTATCGAAGTCTAAAAAGATTCGTTCAAAACTTTGTCTGCGAAGCCAAGTGTTGACTCTGCGGGCCGCTTCGGGGTCTTTGCTGGAATGACTGATAAAAATGGCCGCCACACAATCCTCTTGGATCAGGTTTCGCAGGATTGTAAGCATATTCCTTGGACAAGAAACAGGGACATCGACTGCAGAACACGTCCGGATCAAAGGCGTCCCGGCGCGCCGCGCTTCTTCTCGCATCGTGCGGAAGATGACTTTCGGCCTCAAGCGGATGAAGCAGAGTGCGCTAATCGGGATTCATCTTGATCAGAGCATCGGCCTTGGCCTTCGCCTGAGGGCGGTGGAGGGTTGAATAAGCGAGGGCAGCGATCTGCATGTGGCCGCCGTCCCACCAGGTCAAGGCTGGCGCCGACGACAGGATCAACAAAAGAACGGAACTAAAGATGAGAGCACCACGCATGTATTCCGCCCCGAAGCCAACATTGCTGATCTTTCAACTGCAAACGACGCGGCAATGACGACAATGGTGCCTTCACGGAAAACGTCGAGCCTCTTTTGGATTCGAAAACAAAAGGCAAATAGCGTATGATCTAGGCTCGGGTCGGGGAATTCATACATGCGGGTGCACGAAAATTCGTACGTGTTGTCCGTAGTGCTTATCTCCGGCTGCGCAGCCGATTGCTTGAACCACTACGATCCGGTGGCACTCGGCGCTACCACGCGATCTTCGACTCTCAGACATAGAACTCAGTTCCTCGCCCTCTCTGTCATCGCCGCGGGCAGTGCAACGACTTTCGCGCTCAGCATGAAGCCAAAAGCAGTCATCTAGTCTTCTGGGGAGACGCTCGAATGGCCGGGGGGGCGAACGAAACTGCTCTGCGGCGAGCCGACATAGATAAGTTCCGTGTATTCCTGTCTTACTCTCGAAAAGACATAGATTTCGCTGAGCAGCTCGTGACTGCACTGGAAGCGTTCAACTATGAAATAATGATCGATCGCACAGGGATTCACGCCGCCGAAAATTGGCGCGAGCGTCTCGGAGAGATGATACTTGAAGTCGATACTGTTGTCTTTCTGCTGACACCGAATTCGACTGGCTCGGAAGTCTGTAGATGGGAAGTCGACAGAGCGCTCGAACTTCACAAACGAACCGTTCCCGTACTCATTAGCCCTTTGGGGAGCTCGAAGCCTCATCCAGCTTTACAGCAGCTAAACTACATTCGATTTTTTCCGGATCCCGCCGTGCCCGGCTCTGGCTGGGGATCGGGTTTGGCACAATTAAGCACTGCGCTGTCTGTAGACGTTGATTGGATACGCGAACACACCAGAGTAGCTGGTTTGGCAAGCCGTTGGGAGAAAGGCAAACAGCAACCGGATTATCTAGCCCGCGGATCGGAACTCGTGTCACTGCGCCATTGGCGAAATACTAGTCCCGCGAACGCACCGGCGCTTACCTCGCTGCAGTGCGCATTCCTAGATGCCAGCGAAGCCGCAGAAATAGAACAGCAGGTCTCAGAACGCAAACGGTTGGAGGAGATGAAGGCGGCTCAGGACGCCCGAGCGCTAGCTCTGTTGGAAGCCGAGAACGCCCTGCAACAAGCTGCTGATGCTCATCGTAGACGTTCCCGATGGCGGAACCTCTTGTTCGCAGTGGTGGTGGTCGCGGCAGCTCTCAGTGGATTTCTACTCTTCCGGGCAGCAGAGGAGAAAAGGGAAGCGATTGCATACCTGCAACGCGCAATGACCGCTGAGTTGGCAGCCAATCGAGCTGAGACAGAGGCGATGAAGTCAGAACTGCGGGCGATAACCAATGAGTTCACGACCAGCGTGACAGTTCTAAATGCTCAGCCTAGTTCGCAAACAAGCATAGATAACTATCTCGAAACCGGAATTAGACTCGGCTTTGCTTTAATCCGGAATGATAGAAACTCCGACGCTCGGCGGCATCTCAGCAAGTATCGCGGAGATGTTCTCGCGCATTCATTCGACAAGGCCGCCGAAGCAATCAATTTTTATGTCGCTCTAGCAGACGTTGGACTCGCAACCGCCGCGCTAAATGAGGAGTCAGATTCATCCACCCGCACTGCGGCCAACAAAGAGCTCTTTGACGCACTTACAAGACTTCGCGGCCTACGAAAGATTTCAAATCTGATGGGAGAACTAGATGAAAATCTATTTCGTGCGTATTTCTACGCTGTCAATTTTATGTTATCGTCGGGCGACTACGCGTCGGCGTTTGCCCTAGCATCGGAGATTGATCAGCAGATCTCCTCTAACGCATCGGCAGAAGCAACTTTGCCACGGCTAACTGCTAGATCTAAAGGACTTTTAGCTTGGTGCGCCATTCTTGCCAACAAGCCGGACGAGGCGCTTAAGTCTGCGAAAATCGTGAACCAAATTGCAGAACGGTTTAACTTTGTTGATCTGAACTCATTGAGATTGAACTACGCGCATGCGCTTTTGCTCAACGGTGAGAATGTGCAGTCCATAGAAGAATATAAGAAATCTCGTCCAGAAGAGGTTAAAGCTGATTTTCAATCGATGCTCAAAGCGGGCTTATGCTATCCGGAATTCGCGGAGTATGGCGTGTTCGACGAGAAATGCCATTGAGCTGTTTGGAATTGAGAGTCGAAGTGGAGAACGTTATGAATGACGGGGGTAAGAAATATCGGCTTTTAGGCTTCGTGTTCTTCATATGGGTGTTAATCAGCAGCTTTTGCGGAACCGGATACGCCAAAACACTGTGCCACATTGCTGACCCGCATGACCCAACTTTGAACGTCCGCGATTCACCAGGCGGCACTGTAATAAACAGGCTTGTGAATGGACGCATGGTCCGCGTAGACGAAGTAAAAGCGGACAACCGCGACCGCCACTGGGCCTTGGTATCCGGCAGCTTCAATGGGGAATGGCGACAATGGGGTTGGGTCTTCCGATCGTCGCTGCGATGCGTCGATACAAATAGTTTTCCGCGGGAAGAAATATCGGTAAAAGCGTTGCGTTCAGTTGGCCTGCTGCCGCAGGGTGCTTTTAGTTATAAGCAATTTCCGATTGCTTGCGACATAGTTCCCAATGGGTGGGGTGTTTCTATCAGTAACGAGCTCTATTCCTACTACAAAGGGAGGGGATTTACGGAAAAAGCGGTTTGCCTGGGGCTAGGAACGGATGGCGTCAACTTCGATCCTGCAACCGGCAAGCGGTTGCCAATATATAAGTTGTCGGGCGATGTCTTTGATTTGTTGTACCCTCTGTACCTTCCAGATTGTTTTAGGACCGTCGAAATTGTCGATAACAAAACACCAGGCTACCTTTTGCGATGGAGACCGACAAATTGCCAGATTCACTACCACCCAACTACTGGCGTGAAGGTTAGTGATCCTCGCCTCGTAGAACTTGAGGCCGGAGGTGAAGCGGGCCCAGGAACCGACGAGGACAACCAAAGTAGCACGGTTTCTGAAGACCGCTTAAAGGAAATCTTGTATGGAAAGTGACTCGAGAATGGCTAAGCGAGCATCTTGAATCTTAAAGCTCGTGACCTCGGCAACGGGTCAGAAACGGGACGTAGCTCAGCGACCGCCTTGCGCCAAAAGCGGCCAGTCGAATGCGAGCTATAGAACGAACCCCAATTTGTCGCTAGCGACTGGACGAAGCGCCCCCCAAGAAACGCTGGGCGTCGATAGCTCCAAACAAACCGAATGCAGCTGACTTGCTGCCTTGGGGCGCCGGAGCTTTACCCGCAAAACCATCCCGGACGTTGCGGAACTCATGAGGCGATCCATGGCGCGAAGATAGGATCACCCTATCTCAGAGGAACTCTTGGGCCGCGAAGACGTGAACTCGGCCGAGTGCGTCGCCTGCAGCAATGTCGCCGTCGCGAACTGCCAGTGCGGTGACCCTTGCGTCGGGGATGATCCGGGTGATCTCCATTGCTGACCTCGCATCCCAGACACGAATTGTCTGATCAAAGCCAGTGGTGACGATTCGGCTGCCGTCACGAGAGAAAACCGCCTTGTTTATCTGACCTTGATGTCCGCGGAGGACGGTAATTTCCGCGCCCGATTGCGCGTCCCAGATTCGCACCGTATGGCCGGAAGTGGTGATGAGGCGGCTGCCGTCGGGAGAGAGAACGGCCCTTATTATCCAACCTTCATGTCCGCTCAGGATCCTGATCTCCGCGCCTGATTGGTCATGTCCGCGCAGGATCCTGATCTCCTCGCCCGATYGYGCGTCCCAGATCCGCSCCGTAAAGTCGCCAGAGGCGGTGACGACGCGKGAGCCATCGGAAGAGAAAACCGCGCTTTTTACGCTGCCTTTATGTCCGCGCAGGACTCTGATCTCGTCGCCCGATTGTGCGTTCCAGATCCGCSCCGTAAAGTCGCCAGAGGCGGTGACGATGCGGGAGCCATCGGAAGAGAAAACCGCGCTTTCTACCGATCTCTCATGTCCGCGCAGGAYCCTGATCTCCTCGCCCGATYGYGCGTCCCAGATCCGCSCCGTAAAGTCGCCAGAGGCGGTGACGACGGTCTTGTCACCGGCGGTGACAAGACGACAGCCGTCTGGAGAGAAATCTGCGCTTGCTATCCAGCTTTCATGTCCGCGCAGGATCTTGATTCCCTCGCCCGGTTGCGCATCCCAGATCCGCGCCGTCCCCTCACTGGCAGTGACGACACGGCTGCCGTCGGGAGAGAAATCTGCGCTTGCTATCCGGCTTTCATGTCCGCGCAGGACCGTGATTTGCGCGCCCGATTGCGCGTCCCAGATCCGCGCTGTTCGGTCTTCGGACGCAGTGACGACGCGGGAACCGTCGGAAGTGAAAACTGCGCTATGTACACGGCCTTTATGTCCCCGGAAGATCCTGATCTCGGCGCCCGATTTCACGTCCCAAATTCGCGCCGTCTCGTCCCCGGCAGTGACGATGCGGTTGCCGTCTGGAGAGAAAACCGCGCTGTGTACGCCGCCCTCGTGTCCGCGCAGGACCGCGATCTCCCCACCCGACGCTGCATCCCAGAGCCGCGCAGTAAAGTCGTCGGAGGCAGTGAGGAGGTGAGTGCCGTCGGGGGAGAAAATTGCCTTCGATATCGAATATTCATGCGCTCGTAGCACACTGATCTCCACGGCCGACGTCGCATCCCAGAGCCGCGCTTTACCGTCTGAATAAGCGGTGACTATGCGGCTGCCATCGGGAGAGAAGACCGCGCTATGTATAAGGCGCTCATATCCGTTCGGTCCGCGCAGAACGCCGATCTCCGCGCCTGATTGTGCGTCCCAAAGTCGCGCTGTACGGTCAACTGAGGCGGTGACGACGCGAGTGCCGTCGGGAGAGAAACCCGCGCTGAACACATGGTCTTTATGTCCGCGCAGGACCCAGATCTCGTCGCCCGATTGTGCGTCCCAGATCCGCGCGGTAAAGTCGTCAGAGGCGGTGACAACGCGGCTGCCAGCCGTCGGTTGAGAAACACCCTCGTGTTACGTGGCGTTCATGTCCGCGCAGGACGCTGATCTCGGCGCCAGATTGCGCGTCCCAGAGCCGCGCCGTCTTATCCCCGACGGTGAGGACGCGGGTGCCGTCGGGAGAGAACACAGCGGCGTCCACTAAACCTTCATGGACCAGTCGGAGCCGCTCCGCGCCAGGAGGCGTAAGACCCGGCCAGCGTGGGGCGGGGCGAAAATCTCCGTCCGCCTTCGCTCGCGCAACAATCGACGCTGCTGCCTTGTGCTCGGAACCGCCAAGCCTGCCGAACAGCTGCCGGGGAAGCTCTCGCGGATTGGCGGCGAGGACGGGTAGCGACAGCGCAATTGCCCGCCCGGCGAGGCGAACACCTTCGTTCTCGCTCTCCGGCAAGTAGCTGGCGAAAAGCTTCCAGACCTCCGGCGGGGCCAAGGTGTGAAGCTTCGCCTTGATCCAGCCGTAGTCGGTCAGGACTCGATCGGCTTCCTCGTCCTGCCCCGCCCCGCGAAGGTGCCGGATCAGGTACTGCCAGCCATAGGCATGGCGTGCAGGCTTCTCTGGAAGCGTCGCCCAGTTGCCTTCGCATGCTCGGTGGAAGGTCTGAACCATTGCCTGATGGGCAGCGCGACGGCCCGCCGGCCCGATCCGGTCGCTTAGGTACCAAATCATGTTGTCATGCAGGCGAAGCGTGCGAGCGCCCAGATCCAGGCTTTGAATTAGCGACAGCGCATCAAGCCGCCCGAGTAGACCATCGACCTGATCCTCATCCAGGCTGCCGGTCTCGGCCCACAGTGCTTCGATGACCTCAAACGAAATCGCCTCATCTTCCGGCAGGATCGCGAGCTCGCCCAACCGGACGAGTTCGTCTGTGCTTAGGTCTTCCAGGCTGGCCTCAAGGCAGGCACGGATGGCGCGATTCCGCTCGGTCTCGTCCTGTGGATCGAAGGTAGTCAGCCCGTGCTGCTCGAGACGAGCCTCGAACCGATCAACAGCGTCACCAAGCTTTTCCTTGCGTCTGATACGGCCGGCTATCCAGCCATTGGCGATGCTGAGCATCTGGGCCCAGCATCCGAGCCGCCTTGCAAGCGCCGTCAGACGACGCTGCACAGCCGGATCCCCGGCCATGGGCAGATTGGCGGAGAGGAGCCTGACTGCATCTTCAGCTACCATCCTGTCGATTGGGATCGGCTGGGCTGAGCGAGGCAACACCCGCTGCAACCGGGTTGTGATCAGACGGATGCAGTTAGGCCCGCCCTTGAGGAACGGTCTGAGCTGAGCTTCTCGCCAGACGTCGTCGATTACCATCAGCAGGCGCGCCTCGCCGATCAGTTCGCCCAGGTAGTCGGAGGCGGTGTAGACGTCCTGGAACCCCGGGCGCCGTTCCCGTGGATCAAGTCGCTCGATAAGGTCGAGGACGAGCCCCATGACGTCCCCGCGCTCCTTGCCAATCTCGACCCGCAGGATGCCGTCGGTGAACTCGAACCGAACCTCTGGGTCCAGGCAGAGCTGGTTCGCCAGCGTAGTCTTGCCATAGCCGCCGGAGCCCCGCAGCGCGGTCGTGACTGCCACCGCCTTGCCGCCGTGGGCTGACAGGACCGCTTTCTTGAGCCCCTGGTATTCCGCGCGACGCTCCACAAAGGGATCGGGCAAGATGCCCGTCATGTAGGGGACGCGGCGGGTCTCGCCCGGTCCCCTGAGGACCTGGACGAGCATGGTCCAGCGTTCCGGCTCGGCGATATCGTAGACATCCGCACGTCGGATCCAGGGCGGGAGGTCGCCTCGTCGAATGCTGGGATCCGCCAGAACCGGACTGACCTTGCGGCCCACTATCCGCGCGTGCATCCACTCCCGCCTGACCCAATCCGACTCGAGCGCGCGCCGCGAAAGGATCAGGACGAGATGCTTCGTAACTCGATCGCCCGCAGTACCTGTGGCCGGATATCCTCGCCACCTTCGACGCTCTTCAAATCGCGCCAGGACCTGATGTCGGCTTCCTTCTCGAGACGCTGCTCAAAACTCTCAGCAAACGCCCGACCGTCCGCGCGCGAGTAGGAGATGAAGATCGTCTTGGGCGAAAACTCCGTCGTCACAAGCTCCCCTGCAGCGTGGCTCATCGAATGTAATCATACCACACGGTTTGTCTCACTAGCAGGTTGCGTCAGAGTTCTTATTTTGGGAAAGCCGAGAAACGCAGCAAAAGGAGAAGCCAAGGTCGAAGCTCAGTTGGCGACGCACCTCCGCGTCGACCGAAAGTTTTAGGACGTATCGCTTGCACGCTGCGAAGGCTTTAGGTTTGCTATGCGACAGCCATGGTAGGGAGCAATAGAAAAGCCTTTACAAACGCGCTTTGCCGATATCCCTTCCAACGATTGACGCAAAGCTGCTGCGATCACCTTCGGGATCATGAACGCGATCGGCCGCTGCCGAGCGGTTGGGAAGGGAAACATTGTCATGGAGCCTCTCGCTTCAGCCTCCGTCTTGCAGTCAACTTGGTCCAGAACCGCCAGTCGGCTTAAGCAGACGATCGATCGCACACGCTGGATCGCCCTTGCGTTGTCTGCGGTCGCAGCCCTGCTCGCCGCAGTCGCCAGCCAGATCCAAGCACCTCAGCCACCGGCACAGGATCATTTGCGTCTGTCCCTCGCCGTTGGCAGTGCCGTGCTCCTCGGCGTCGTCAGCTTCCTGAGCGCCCGCTTGCTCGGTGGTACCCAGGTCGCTGCCTGGACGCGGATCCGCGCGGCTTCAGAGGCCTTAAAGCGCGAGATCTACAAGTATGCGGCATCGGCCGCGCCCTATGACGATCCCGCGCAGGCGAAGTCGCGCTTTAACGCCGAGCAGGAGGAGATTGCAAGCGACATCGACGACCTGATCGGACTGCTGGAGCGGGAGGACGGCCCGGGCTCCGCGTCCACCGCGCCCTTCCAATCTCCAGACGAATACGTCGAAAAGCGCGTCCACAGCCAAATCAAATGGTACAACGACAGAGCTGGGACATATGGCGGCCTAGCGAAGACGCTTCGCTGGATCGAATTCACGTTGTCGCTTGTCGCCGCGATCGTCACTGCGGCCGTAGGCGTAGCGGGAAAAACCAATTTCATCGGTTTTTCGTTCGATTTCGTGGCATTGACAGCGGTGTTGACCACGATCGGCGGTGCCATCCTCGCCCATATCGAAGCCTCGCGATATGACTTTCTTGTTGCGACCTACCGCGCCGCGGCTCGCCGGCTCGGCCACGAACTCAACCAAGCGCCTCCGGCATTCGCCATGCCGTCGTCCGACTGGTCAAGCTTTGTCGAGCGGTGCGAGACGATCCTCTCCATCGAGAACAGTAGCTGGATCGCCAAATTCGGCAAGACTTGATCAATTGGTTGCCGTTGGTTTGACGACGGACTGGGGAAAGCAACGGAAAATCCGACGTCGCGCTAATGCACAAGCGTAGCGGCGGCCCGACGTCGACAAGGATGATCGGATTGGCCGTATCCAAAGGCAAGGCACCTAGCTACCATCGCGCTTTCCTCGAATTCCCAATAGGTAACGGCCACCCCTTGGTGCGACTAACGTTCTGGAGGCCTCTTCCTCCCAGTGATCACACTGTGTAGCTAATTGCTGCGTAGTATCGCAGCGCATAGCTCGCAACCAGCTCTGCCTTGTCCATAACATTGATGATCCTCCTGGCATTTATCCAGTCGGCCTTTTCTCCGATGAAATAGTCAGCGAATTTGCGGCCGGTAAATAGGCCATCGATCATGCCCTTGAAGAGGATAGCTGTCGCAGATTCTGTCTGCAGGACCAACTCCGGGTTCCCGATCAAATCGGCATTTAGCAAAGTTCCCCAAGTTCTATAGTTGCTTCGGCCGGTGAGCTGAACAAAGCCGCGTCCACAGAAACGTGCCCCGTCACCTTGCTCGGTGTTGCCTAGTCGCCTTGCTACGTCAGGACGTTGCCCTGCGGGATCGTACATTTTGAAGAAGTATCTTGGCCCCCCGGATTCTGTGATCGGTTGCATCGCGCGACCGGTTTCATGGTGGGTCGTCCCAAGCGCATATGCCAACCAGCGATCATCTTGCTCGGCATAGCTCGAGTTCCACTTGGCAAGAATGTAGTTCAACCCCGCGGCCTGCGAAGGAGATAAGCGTCCATCGAACAGGTGAAGGCGAACATAGTCGAAAAAGAACCCGGAGTTCAGATGTCCTAGCATTACACGTACCTTCCACCTATAACTACTACAATCGATCAGTTTCTGTAGGAGCGTTCCCGGTGCAATTTGCCAACTAAGCACCCCTATCATAGCTTAGTCGGTCTTTGTCGAAATAGACAGCTTCGAAAACGCGGCCCCGCCCGTAATAGGGTGGGGCCAGCCGGAAACCATCCGACCCTAATTCGTGGGACCCGAATTTGGTAGCACGGAGTTCCATTGCGACAACGCAATGAACATTGCGGTCACCCTGATAGCCGACCGGGATGCGAAGTGGGTCGCGGCAGCGTGAACAAGACAAGACCAACCTCGTTGGCGCAATGCCCAATTGAAGGGCCCCGCCTGAACCGTGAACGGTAGTGCGGCCGATCAAGTTTTCCTCCCGAAAGTCCTACAACAGGGCATGGCGCAGATCGTCTTCGAGCATGCGAGCTTCGGCGCCAGGTCGACTTATATGCTCGAAGCTGGGCCGCTCACGAATCCTGTTCCGAGCAAGAAATAGCGTCGACACGACGCGATGACAACGCAAACTGCTTGTGCAATCATTCTCTGCTTTCTTGAGGCGTATTGTACGGTGTCCCGAATATTTTTGAGCCATTCGAGCAGGAACAATGCGCAGGCGATCGCGCTCTGCGATTGGTTGTCCGCTAATGGCTGGGGCCGTGACGACATCTTCCTCGACATCGATGCGACGAGCGGGATCTCGCCCGGCGAGCGCTGGCAGAAGGCGCTCAACGATGCCGCGGGCCGCTGCGAAGCGGTCGTCTTCCTGATCAGCCGCGAATGGCTAGAGTCGCGCTGGTGTCATGAGGAGCTGGCGCTAGCTAACAAGTTAAACAAGCGACTATTCGGGATCCTCATCGATACCGTTGTGCTTAACGACGTGCCGGCACGGCTGCGCGATGAATGGCAGCTGATCGACCTGGAGAGTGGTCGCGACGGCGTTCGGCTTGACGTCGAACTACCTAATGGCCAGCAGGGCTTTGCCACCTTCTCGGCCTCCGGCCTCGGCCGTCTGCGAGCCGGTCTAGTCAAGGCCGGCCTTGACCCGCGCTTCTTTGCGTGGCCGCCAGTCAATGACCTCCAACGCGCACCCTATCGCGGGCTGGCGCCGATGGAGGCTGAGGACGCCGGCATCTTCTACGGCCGCGAGGCGGCGACGATTGCCGCGCTCGATCAACTGCGCGGGCTTGCCGAGGCAGCACCGCCGCGGCTGATGGTCGTGCTCGGTGCGTCTGGCGCCGGGAAATCCTCCTTCATGCGCGCCGGGCTGATCCCACGGCTGATGCGCAATGATTGCAATTTCTTCGTGCTGCCAATCCTGCGCCCCGAGCGTGCCGCGATCACCGGCAAGACCGGACTGATAACAAGCATCGCAGGAGCCACTCAGGCGCTCGGCCTGAAATGCACACGCGCCAAGGTCGAAGAGACCATTGCGGCGGGGACAGAGGCAGCAGCGGGCCTGTTATTCGACATCGCTTCAACCGCCGCCCGCGCGAACTCCGGCGCTGGGGAGGCCGCCACGCCCGCCATCATTCTGCCAATCGATCAAGCGGAAGAGTTGTTCGTCGCCGAAGGCCAAGAGGAATCGCAACAGTTGCTGGCCCTCGTCACAGCGCTCCTCAAGGCCGACCGTCCCAAGCTGATAGCGCTCGCCACTATCCGTACGGATTCCTACGAGAAGCTGCAGCTAAACCCGGCATTGACCGATGTTCGACAGTTGCCGTTCAACCTGCCGGCGCTGGCACGCGGCGCCTATCAACGCGTGATCGAGGGGCCGGCCGAGCGGCTTGCGGGGACCAATCGGGCGCTGAAGATCGAGCCTGCGCTCACAGCTGCTCTTCTGGCTGACATCGAGGAAGGTGGCGCCAAGGACGCCTTGCCCCTGCTCGCCTTCACGCTGGAGCGCCTGTTTGCTGACCATGGTGGCGACGGCGACCTGACGCTTGCCGAGTATGAAAAGAGCAAGCGGATTGCCGGCGCCATCGAGGCTGCGGTGGAGCGAGCACTCGCCGATGCCGACGGCGATCCGGGAGTGCCGAAAGGTCGTACAGCCCGACTTGCATTGCTGCGCCGCGCGATGATCCCGTGGCTCGCCGGCATCGATCCGGACACCCGGACGGCGCGGCGGCAGGTCGCGCGCTTCACCGACATTCCCGACGAGGCAAGACCGCTAATGGAGCACTTCGTGGAGCAACGGCTGCTGGCAACCGATGTCTCGCCCGCCACCGGAGAGCGCACCATTGAACCGTCGCACGAGGCCCTGCTCCGGCAATGGACACTGCTCGACGGCTGGCTGAAGGAGGATATCGCCGTTCTCGGCACGCTCGAAGGCGTGCGCCGCGCGGCGCGCGATTGGGATGCCAACAATCGCGACACCAACTGGCTGGCGCACGCCGGAGGCCGGCTCGAGGACGCCGAGGCGATCAAATCACGCATCGATCTGGCCCGCCGCCTCGACGCCACTGACCTCGCCTATCTCGATGCTGCGCGCGCCGGAGAGGCGGCGCGCGCAGGCCGCGAGCTTGAAGAAGCAGGGAAGCTGGCTGAGGCACAGAGGGTGGTGGTCAATCGCACTCGCCTCGGCGCTATCGTTGCCGCTTGCCTTGCGCTCGTTTCAATCGCCTTGGCTTACTACGGGCTGAGCAAGGCCAATGAGGCAACCCTGGAAGCCCAACGATCGAACGCACGCGCCGAACTTGCACAGGCGCAATTCGCCTTAAAGGATTCGCCCAGACTGGCGCTTACAAAGGGGCTGGCCGCGGTCGGAAGCTTGCGTTCGCTTGGTGTCAGCGACGACGCACTTGCCAGCTTCTATAGTATCGTTGGCACAGCCCGCGAATTACCGCAACTGAAGCCGTATAGCCATTCGGTTTACAACGCAGAACGCGTCGCATTCTTCGTGAAGCAAAGTAACGAAATGCCATCCCCTGAGGGGCCGCCGGGAGACAAGTTCCGCCGGCCGTTTACAGTTGTCGGCGGAGGCAATTTTATCAACATCATCGACGATTCGGGTAAGGCTACAGGCGCTCCGATTTCATCTCCTGACGATCAAGACGTTAACGCGAACGATGCTGCATGGATTGACGCAAACCATTTCGTCGTGGCAACCGGCGATTGGGATACTCGAAGGGATGGGCCTAAGCAGCCGCCGCGAACGCCTCTGAATGCCGCGCTGCGCATTTACGATTTTCATGGGCATCTAGTGAAAACACTTGTCGAGGGTCACGATGTGCCTTTCGACAGCGTGGTTGTGATCAATACTTCAGGCGGCAAGAAAATCATCCTAGCAGGAGATCGCGCGGGACGTATCATCGTCGTGTCGACTGTTGATGGTCTAGTTCGAACAATCCCCACTGGTCTGAGGAAATCAGTGCGAAAGATAGCAGCATTCACTCGGGGCAATGGCTACCGAGGCATGGCACTAGTCTTCGGAGCGGTCGATCTCCAAGCGGAGAGGCGGTTGCGTAGTGAGATTGATCATGGCGCAAACCCTGGGATGGATCCGCTTAAAGGGCAGCAGGAGATTCGTAGTGCTGCTGGATTGGACGGGTCGGCGCAGGTCGCCTACATCGGCCAGGCATTCGACCGTGGGGCGCCTTGCGCCGCCAGCACTGATAGTAGGCTCGACAAATCGCTAATCCTGTGTGAGCCGGGCGGTAAAATCTCAGTATGGGATACTTGGAACTTCGAAGAGCCTAGGACACGCTTCAGTACCGGCTATGCGGAGTTGACTGCCGTCGCTATGATTCCGGATTCTCCTCTGATTGCGACTGCCTCCAAGGACGGCAAAGTCAGGATATGGCTGAAGGAGAGTGGCACGCTTGTTAGCGAAATGCAGCCCTCGACGAGATCAGACACGTCGGAAATTGACGCAGTAGGCTTCATTGACCGAACTGCGCTCCTTCTCACCGGCGAGACATATGACGTCCGCACTTGGGATATAGAGGATATCCGATTGCTGTTGCGTCCGCCCGAAGCCTACCGCCAAGATCCCAGCCGAACAGCGCGAGTTGCGCTGGAGCAGATGCTCTGGCCGACCCTCGGCGCCGCCGGTAGGTCAGGCGACAACGACCTCGCGGACAAATTTGGGCGACCAATATTGGAATTATACCGTCAGGCGGGCAAAGCTTCCCGAGACGGTCGGTTCGTTTTCGCCTCGAACCAAGACCACAATCTCGATGTGATAGATCTCAAAAAGGGCATTTCGCGTGTCGTGCGGATAAATTCACGTAGCTGGCTCCCGTTCATTGCCGACAGCGCGGCTGAGATTAACGTTTCGACCCTGCTGTCTGACGAGATTGGCGGACGCGTCTGCACAATCACCAACTATCAGGAGTCGAAAGACGAGGGCCGGCAGACAACCACGGTAGTTCAACTCGCGATGGTCACCTTGGCAAGCGGCAAGATAGAGCGACTCTGGTCGCCGGCGGACGGAATCGTACTCACGACGTTGGCGGGATATGAACAGGACGGCAGGCTCGTGTGTGTCGCGGGATCGAAAAACAGCGTCTACTTTGTCTGGCTTGATCATGTAGAGGAAAGGAAGCTCCGCCCCGAAGCACTCGGAGCGACGGGGTCGGCGACAATAAATGCGATCCTCCCAGGCGGACAAAGCGATAGACTCCTGATTGCGGTGGTTGACGGTCGACAGACGAGGCTTTCAATCGTCGACGACAACCTCATCCCCGAGGGGCCATCGATTGCATTTGATTTTTGGGTTTCTCCCCTTGCGTATAGCTCTCATGCCAATCGGATCATCTGCGAGTTCAGCGACGAGCATTCGCCCGACCGTGGAAATCGGTATCGATTACTGGGCAGAAATCTCGAGACGATCATGTCTCTTCCGGAGATTCCGGCGGGCAGCAGGAGCCTGCACTTTTCAGACGACGGAACTATCCTGCGAGGCGTGACCGACGATTATCGATTCCAGCTGACTTTGGACGTCGCAACCCTGGTAGACCGAAGTGAGTCCCGCCTGCAGAAATGGTCCCTGGAAAGCGCACGCACGAGTTTCCTAGACAAATCCTTAGAGGCCGCAGATTGGGATACCAAAAGGACGATTCTGGAAGAGGCCAGAAAGCAATTCCCGAACGATCCGACGGTGCTTTTGTTGTCTGCGAACGCAGCAAAATATCGAACGCCGGAAGAAACCGCCTTCAAACTGAATCTCTATGGAGAGTCCGTCGCGGGCGATCCCTACAATCCAATGGCCTACTATGTGAGGGGCAAGGTTCGCGCCTCACAAGGCGATCAGGTCGGAGCCGCGGATGATTTCGACGCCGCGCTGGCACTGCCTCATTATTTGCCAAACGTGAGAGTGATCGCTGGAATTCTTGGGATCAATGAGGGAATAGCCGCTTTGTCCTGGAGTTTGCAAAAGAACGCCAAAGCGGAGATTCATCTCCGCCTCGCACTGGCGCTGAGCGCACTGAAGCGGTGGGACGGCGTCCTGCAGCATGCCGCCATGGACAGCACCCCGCTGGCGCATGAACTTGCGGGGTTGGCGAACGCGAACCTGGGCAAGTCAGCGGAGGCTGTGGCCGAGTACCGACAGGCGCTCGAGTTGCTGGGCAACGGAGAGGGACTAGGTCTGGACGAGTATTCCGACATATCCGAGGCTAATGCGTGGCGCTACCTTGAAGAGGCTGCACTGCATAAGAAGATTGGCGACCTCCTTCTTCAGATTGGAAATTGGCAAGAGGCGACTACCGCGTTCGAGACATCTCGGGATCTACTGAAAAAAGCGTCGGCGGCCACCGATGCGACCGACCAAATTCGACGGCGCATTGCGGCTCTATCGGCCGACTTGGCGAAAGAGTCGACAGGAAAGTAGGACGATTACTGGAGAAGGTTGGTTTTCAGCGTCCTTCCCTCTACCATTTTGTCAACAAGATCAATCAGTTACGTGAACATCCGCTACCGCCAGCCACACTGATTACTCTCACTCACATCGACGCCGCGAACCCGCCAGTCGCCCCCGTGCAGACAAATGAGGCTCGACAACAGTGCCCTACTCGGCAGCCATTGCTAGTCGCTGTTCCGGTTCCTCTTTCGAAGCCTCCTGGATCTCATCCGCGGTCGGCTTGATTCGGAACCACGCGGTGTAGAGCGCGGGAAGGAAGAGCAGGATCAACACCGTGCCGGCCGCCGTTCCCCCAATCAGCGTATAGGCCATCGATCCCCAGAAGACGGAGTGCGTGAGGGGGATGAAGGCCAGCACGGCTGCAAGTGCTGTCAGGATGACGGGCCGTGTGCGTTGCACCGTGGCCTCGATGACAGCGTGATAGTCATCAATGCCGGCAGCACGGTTCTCATTGATCTGTTCGGTCAGGATCAGCGTATTGCGCATCAGGATGCCGGCCAGTCCTATCATGCCCAGAATGGCGTTGAACCCGAAGGGCTGGTTGAAGATGAGCAGCATCGGCACGACGCCGACAAGGCCAAGCGGCGCCGTCAGCATGACCATGAACATCGTCGAGAAGGATCGCACCTGCAGCATGATGACGATCAACATGGCGGCTATCATAGCCGGGAAGACCTTGCCTAGCGCGGTGTTGGCCTTTTCAGCCTCCTCGATCGATCCGCCCATTTCGATGCGATAGCCGGCCGGAAGGGACGCGATCAGCGGCTGAAGGGCCTTCATGATCTGCTTGGAGACCTCCGGAGGCTGGCTCGCCTCATTGATGTCCGCGCGGATCGTGACAACGGGCATGCGGTCGCGGCGCTTCAGGATTGGCTCCTCCTGACGGATTTCCGAATGCCCGATCTGGTCGAGCGGAATCGAGCGGCCATCTCGGCTCACGAGTGAGAAATCCGCCAGACGTGCCGGATCCAGCCGCTCGCCGCCGGCGCTGCGCGCCACGATGGGGACACTGCGAATGTCCTCGCGGACCTGGGTAACGGGGATGCCGGTGAGAAGGAATTGCAGTTGCTGAGCCACCTCCGCCGGCGAGAGGCCGATGAGGTTCAGTCGATCCTGATCCGGGACAAAGCGAAGCACGGGCGTGCGATTGCCCCAATCGCGGTTGGCCTGTCGCACGTCCGGGACGCCCCGCATGATGTCGAGGGCCTTTTCGGAAATGCTGTAGAGTTGTGTGGCATCGGGTCCCATGACCCGGAACTCGACCGGGAACGGCGTGTAGGGGCCGAACACGAGCTGCGTAACGCGGACATACGCCTCGGGTGCAAGCCCCTGCGCCACCGCCTCTCGGAGCCGGTTCTTCAACGCCTCACGCGCCTCGGCGTCCGGGGTCAGCACGACGATCTTGGCGAAAGCGGGATCGGGAAGCTCCGGGGCCATTGCGAAGAAGAAGCGCGGAGCGCCCTGACCGACATAGCTCGTGACGATCTTGGCCTCGGGCTGTCTGTCCAGCCAATGTTCGAGCTTCTCGACCGCGGCGGTCGTTGTCTCGATGCTGCCACCTTCCGGCAGGCGAACCTCCACCAGCACTTCGGGGCGATCGGACGTCGGGAAGAACTGCTGTTTGACGGCGCCCATCCCGACGACGGAAAACGCGAAGGCGATGCCAACGATACCGCAGGTTACGAACTTATGGCGCACGGCAAACGTGATGGCCCGCCGCAAACGTCGATAATTGCGCGTGTCGTAAATAGCGTGGTGACCGCCTTCGACCGGTTTGATCGCGGGCAGCATCTTCACACCGAGATAGGGCGTAAAAACTACCGCGACGATCCAGGAGACAATGAGGGCGAACCCCACGACCCAGAAGATGTTGCCGGCGTATTCGCCGGCCGTCGAGCGCGCAAAGCCCACCGGCACGAAGCCGGCGATCGTCACCAGCGTTCCAGATAGCATCGGCGCCGCAGTGTGGCTCCACGCATAGGCCGCCGCCTTGATGCGGTCCATCCCCTCTTCCATCTTCACCACCATCACCTCGATGGCGATGATGGCGTCGTCCACGAGAAGACCAAGCGCCAGGATGAGGGCGTCGAGCGTGATGCGATCGAAGAACCGGCCGGTTTCCAGCATGATGAGGAACACGACGGCGAGCGTCAGAGGGACGGCAGCCGCCACGACGATCCCAACGCGCCAGCCCATGCTGAGCAGGCTGATCAGCAGCACGACGCCGAGCGCCATCGCGAACTTCAACATGAATTCGTCAACCGCCGAAGTGATGTTGACAGCCTGATCGGACACCTTGTCGAACGTCATCCCAAGCGGGAGTGTCTGTGCGATCGTGGCAGTCTTGTGCTCCAGTGCCTTGCCGAGCGCGCGACCATCCCAGCCCTCCTGCATAACCGCTGCAAGCATGATGGTAGGCTCGCCCTGACGTCGGATGAGGTATGTGGGAGGGTCTTCGTAGCCGCGGCTGACCTCGGCAATGTCGGAGAGCTTCAGCGTCCGCCCCCCAGCGACAATCGGCGTGTCCGCGATCGCCTGGACGCTGTCATAGGCGCCGTCGACCCGAATGAAGAGGCGCGGCCCCAGGGTGTCGATCGAGCCTGCGGGCGTGACGGTGTTCTGCCGCTGCAAGGCAGCGACGATGTCCTGTGCCGACACGCCAAGGGTTGCCAGTTTGGCGTAGGAAAACTCCACGAATATCTGTTCAGGACGTTCACCAAGGATGTTGATCTTCTTGACGCCGGGCACGTGCAGGAGGTCCTGGCGGATCACCTCGGCCTGCCTCGCCAGTTCCCGCATCGGCATGCCCTTAGCCTTCAGCGCATAAAGGGCGAAGCTCACATCCGAATATTCGTCATTGATGAAGGGGCCGAACACGCCGGGCGGCAGGTTGCGGGCTTCATCCCCGAGCTTCTTACGTGCCTGGT
This sequence comes from Mesorhizobium sp. P2_A12, assembly GCF_056405075.1. NCBI lineage: Bacteria > Pseudomonadati > Pseudomonadota > Alphaproteobacteria > Hyphomicrobiales > Phyllobacteriaceae > Mesorhizobium > Mesorhizobium sp. P2_A12. The sequence goes on along the minus strand of NZ_JBFUCU010000031.1, from coordinate 26,667 downwards.
AGAATTCCTCCTGCACGGCAGATGGCGGTGTGCCGTCCTTCAGCGTGACCGTCATATAGGCGTAACCCGGCCGCGTGGTCGTCTCCACCCGGTCGTACCAGGTCAGCTCCTGAAGGCGCTTCTCCAACGGTTCGGCAACGAGGTCCTGCATCTCTCGCGCCGTCGCGCCCGGCCACGCCGTCGTGACCGTCATGGTCTTGATGGTGAAGCTAGGGTCCTCCGCCCGGCCGAGCATCAGGAAGGCGTAGGCGCCGGCGGCCACCAGCAGGAGGATGAAGAACAGGGTGACGGCGCGTTCGCGAACGGCGATCGCGGAAAGATTGAAGCTCATCAGTTGCTCCCGCTTTCAGAAGCAGTCCGGACGCGAGCGCCCTCCTGCAGGAGATGGGCGCCGAGCGACACAATGGGCACGTTGGAGTTCAATCCGGAGATCACAGCGGTTTCGCTGGTTATACGAACAAGCTGGACGGCCTGAAAGTGCACGGTTGAGGTGGCACTGTCCAACACCCAAACGCCGGTCTTCCGCCCGTCATCGAGCACGGCTCCCAACGGCACCTGGACCTCCGGCTGTATCACCTGGTTTGCGAGCCGAATGGTGACCGTCGCACCAAGCGGTGCCGCGGCAGCCTCGCCGTCGAGCACATAGCGGGCCTCATAAGTGCGGGTCTGGATATCGGCGGAGTCCGACAGCTGCCGGAGATGCGCTGAATATCGACGCTCGTCGCCACCATACACGCTGGCCTCGGCTGCCGAGCCGATCGCCGGCCGGATCGTTTCGGGAAGCGCGACAACCGCTTCGCGCGGGCCTGCCTTGGCGGTCCGGATCACGGGCTGGCCGGCAGCGACAACCTGCCCCGGCTCGCCAAGCGTTTCAACCACCGTTCCATCCGCGTCCGCCAACAGGACTGCATAGGCCGCCTCGTTCTCGGCGACCCGTGCGTCGGCTTCGGCGGCGGCAAGTTGCGCTTGGGCGGTGTCCAACGCAGCCTTCGCCTGCTCGTAGCGCTGCCGTGGCACCCACCCACTGGCGAGCAAGCTGGCGTATCGCCGTTCATCCGGCTGTGTCTGAGCGACTGTTGCCCGCGCAGCCGCAACGGCGTTGCGTTTCGCCGAAAGCGCAAGGCGCAGATCGGTATCGTCAATCCGCATCAGCGGCTGACCGGCTTTGACCTCCTGACCGACGTCCACCAACCGTTCCACGATCTTGCCGGGAACCCGAAAGCCGAGATTGCTCTGCACCCTCGCCCCAATGATGCCGGTGAAGCCCCGTTCTGATTCGGTGACCGGCGCAGCCGAAACAAGTCTGACGAATGGTGCTTCCTGCCTCGGGTCGGTCACCAAAGGGGCTTCCTGCGCAGGAGTAGCAAGCGTGGCGAATGCCGCCGCCCATGACATCGCCGTCAGGGTCGATCCCAATACGATAACGGTTCTCTTTTTCACGCTCGTCGCCTCATCTCAAAATAGATTGCGTTCGCCTTCTATATCGATTATAGATTACGAACTCAATCAAAAAAGGAGGCCGATGATGCGAGTGAGCCGAATTCAAGCCGCGGAAAACCGCGAGACCGTCATCAATGTGGCAAGCCGCCTTTTTCGCGAGCGCGGCTTTGACGGCATCGGCCTCAAGGATCTGATGAAGGGTGCAGGGCTGACCCAGGGCGCTTTTTACAAGCAATTCGAGTCAAAGGACGACCTGGCGGCGCAGGCGTCCAGGCGGGCGATGGAGAGCGCCACCCACCGCTGGTCGGTCGCGACTGCGGCAAACCCTGAGGATCCGCTCGGCGCGGTGACCGCGTTCTACCTCAGTATGGATCATCGCGGAGAAAAGATGGACGGTTGCCCGATCGTGGCGCTCGGTTCGGATGCTGCCAGGCAGGGCGCTGAGGTGAAGGCGTCATTCGAAGCCGGCGTCAAGGAGCATCTCGAGATCCTCGGCCGTTTCATTGCCGGGACCAATGGCGAGGAGTCCGAAGGCAAGGCGATGGCCATTCTCTCGACAATGGTCGGCGCAGTCCTCCTCTCGCGCGTCGTCAACGATCCCGATCTTGCGCAGGCTTTTCTGGATGCGGCGACCGATCAGGTTCGCGAAGCAGCCGGCGCTTGAACGGCGTGCGCAGTGCTGGCGCCGCACCCAAGTGACAGGAGAATAGATGCGACGGATTGTTGTTACAGGCATGGGAGCGGTTACTCCCCTAGCTGCCAATGTCGAAGCGTCATGGTCGCGCCTGCTGGCCGGTCGTTCGGGCATCCGTAGGCTTCCGGACGATGTGGTGCGAGACCTGCCGGCGAAGATCGGCGGCGTGGTGCCCTCCTTGGAAGAAGATCCGGACGCCGGTTTCGATCCCGATGTCATCCTGTCTGCGAAGGATCAGCGCAAGGTGGATCGGTTCATTCTTTTTGCGCTGGCTGCTGCAGAGGAGGCGCTTGCACAGGCGAAATGGAAGCCTGCCTTGGAAACGGATCGCCTACGCACGGCAACGGTCATCGCTTCGGGGGTCGGCGGGTTCCCCGCCATCACAGAAGCCGTGCGTACGGTCGACCTGCGTGGCGCCCGCCGCCTGTCGCCTTTTACGGTGCCGTCCTTCCTGGTGAACCTCGCAGCAGGCCAGATCTCAATCCGTCATGGCTTCAAAGGTCCGCTCGGCGCGCCAGTGACGGCGTGCGCGGCCGGCATCCAGGCGATCGGCGACGCCGCCCGTCTCATCCGCGCGGACGAGGCTGATATTGCCGTGTGCGGGGGAACGGAAGCATGCATGAACATAGTCAGTCTCGGTGGGTTTGCTGCGGCACGCTCTCTTTCAACCGGCTTCAATTGGGCGCCGGCTCAAGCCTCGCGTCCCTTCGACATATCGCGGGACGGCTTCGTCATGGGCGAAGGAGCCGGCGTGCTGGTCATCGAGGCGTTGAGCCACGCGCTGGCGCGCGGCGCAACACCGCTCGCCGAGCTCGTCGGCTACGGCACGACGGCGGATGCCCACCACGTCACCTCTGGCCCCGAGGACGGCGGCGGTGCGCGCCGGGCCATGGAGATCGCGATTGCCCAGGCAGGGATTTCGGCGCGCGAGGTTCGTCATCTCAATGCGCATGCGACCTCCACGCCAGTCGGTGACCTGGGTGAAATCGAAGCGATCAAGAGCGTATTCGGGCGCGATTTCGCGATAGCTGTCAGCGCAACGAAATCGGCGACCGGACACCTGCTGGGTGCGGCCGGCGGGCTTGGTGCCATTTTCGCGATCCTGGCGCTCCGGGACCAGGTGGCACCACCGACACTCAATCTGAGCGCTCCCGATCCGGCTGCGAACGGCATCGACTTCGTCGCAAACGAGCCCCGGCCAATGGAGATGGAATACGCGATCTCCAATGGCTTCGGCTTTGGCGGCGTGAATGCCAGCGCCTTGTTCAGGCGCTGGACCGCCCCCGGCGGCCCGACGCGAGGGCCAGGGGCGCTAATGATTGGCACCCTTCACACCGACCTTTCATGCTTCTCCAACTCCGATCCAACACGAAGAAAGAAATGATTTCCATGAACAAGACCAATCCTGGCGTCGCCCTGGTGACAGGGGCATCTTCCGGCATCGGGCGGGCTACCGCCGAAGCCTTGCTAAGCGCTGGCTTTCGCGTATTCGGAACCAGCCGTCGTGGAGCCTCCAACCAATCCGACAGCGTTACCATGCTGACCTGCGACGTGACCGACGACGCGTCCGTTGCGAAAATGGTCGATGACGTTCTGGCCAAGGCCGGACGCATCGACCTGCTTGTCAACAATGCCGGCATAGGTCTGTTTGGCGGCGCGGAGGAGTCCTCGACCGCCCAGGCTCAGGCGCTGTTCGACGTGAACGTCTTCGGCGTCCTTCGCGTGACCAACGCGGTGTTGCCGGCAATGCGACGCCAAGGGAAGGGCAGAATCGTCAATTTGAGTTCGGTACAGGGGTTCATCCCCGCCCCCTATTTCGCGCTTTACGCGTCGACCAAACATGCCATCGAGGGTTATTCCGAATCGCTCGATCACGAATTGCGCCCGTTCGGCATTCGCGTTTCGTTGGTGGAGCCCGCCTATACCCGTACGTCATTCGAGGACAATCTCGCCGCCCCCGACCAGTTGCTCGATATCTACGACTCCGCGCGCGCCGGCATGACCTTAGCCGTACGGAAATCGATGGAAAAAGGCGATGCGCCCCAAGTGGTAGCCAAGACCATTTTGGCCGCTGCGATCGATCCCGCTCCGAAGAAACGCTATGCGGCGGGAAAAATGGCGCGCCAGGTCAGTCTCCTGCGCCGTTTCGTCCCCGCGTCCGCATTCGACAAGAGCCTGCGAAAGCAGCTCGGGCTGCCGGTCTGACGATTTCGGCTGCAGACAAAACGAGGTCTTCGAATCCAGATGCTGGTATTGGATAACCAACGTTCACATTGAGTAGAGGGCGCAATTCAAAATGGCTCCTCACCCTAGACAACGGAGCAGAAACCGCCGATCCGATGAGTGGGGGGAAAGGCGGTAGCGCTCTCCCGCTACCACTTAATCAATAAGATCAATCGGTTACGTTGGCATCCGCTACCGTCAGCCGCACTGAGCACTCTCGCCGACGTCGAAACGCGCCTGAACGGACCTCGTCGACGAGAGTAATGACTGAACGCAGCCGCAGGCAAACGCTCCGCACGCGCGCGACGAATAGCCAAACTCAGCTTAGGCAGGCATGTGGCACCAAAGATTGCGCTTGGTTTCGGCGATAAACCGGCTGAGTTCGGTTTCGTCGGAAGGTCATATTTCCACCGGATGGGCGATGGTCTGGTGCTTGGTGAAGCGCGGCAACAGGCCGGTCAACAACACCAGCATCAGGATGATCGCGAGCTGGATGGCAATGACGGTGCCGAATGCCTGCGCGATGCCCGTGGGCTCCAGTGCCAGATAGAGCGTGCCCAGCGTTGCGACGCCCAGCGCCAAGCCGGACTGCTGCAGCGTGATGAGAACGCCGCTGCCGACGCCGGCCAGGTGCGCGGGAACATCCGCCAGCACGGCCCGGAACAGGCCTGAAAACAGCATCGATTGTCCGGCGCCGATCAGCACCAGCGGCAGCGCCATCTCGGCCAGGCTGACCTTCGGCCAACCGGAAACGATGATGCCGATCAACAGCGCCAGTCCAAGCGCCTGCACGATGCCGCCCGCCGCCAGGGCGCCGCGGCCGAAGCGGCTGATCATGCGCGGGCTGACCATGGAGCCGATGAAGAACATGGCCGCCATCGGCAGGATGGCGAGGCCGCTTTGGAGGGGACTGGCGCCGAGTCCGTTCTGCACGGTGAGTGCGAAGACGAACATGAAGGCGCCGAAGCCAAGGCTGAACAGCGTGATCATGGCGAGCCCCCGCGACATCGAGGGCAGCTTCAGCAGCGACGGCGGCAGCAACGGCACCTCGCCGCGCGCCTCGGCGGCCCTTTCGACGATCACGGTCAGCACCGCCAGCACCACGGCGCCAGCCAGCATCACCCATGTCCATGCCGGCCAGCCGAGCGCATGGCCTTCGGTCAGCGGCACCAGAAGGGCCGTCAGCGTGGCGGCGAAAAGCACGGTGCCGGGCAGGTCGATGCCGGCCGGGTGCGGCGAGCGGCTGGCCGGCACGACAAGCCGCGAGGCGAAGAACACGGCGATGCCGAGCGGGATGTTGATGAGGAAGATCGGCCGCCACGATGTGCCGAACAGATTGGCGCTCACCAGCAATCCGCCAGCGAGCTGACCGACGACCGCGGCAATGCCCGAGGTCGCGCCGTACAGCGCGATGGCGCGGGTCTTGCGTTCGCCGGCGAGCGACGCCTGGAAGGTCGCCAGAACCTGCGGCACCAGCATCGCCGCCGTCGCGCCCTGGACCAGTCGGGCCGCGATCAGCACGTCGATGGTCGGCGCCAGGCCGCAGGCCAGCGACGCCAGGATGAAGCCGGAAAGCCCGACCACGAACAGCGTGTGGCGGCCGAAGCGGTCGCCAAGCCGGCCACCGAGCACAAGCATGGCGGCATAGGCCACGCCATAGACGGAAACCACCAGCTCGAGTGCGGCCGGTGTCGGCTTGAGCGAGGCGGAGATCGTCGGCAGCGCCACGTTGACGATGAAGAAGTCGGCGATCGGCAGGAAGGCACCGGCGAGCAACACATAAACGCCGACCGCGTGCAGCTCTCCGGCAAGGGCCATGGAGCGGGGTGAGTGCCGGCGGGCGGCGGCTGTTGAATGGGTCACGCGAGTCTCCATTTGCTTATGTCTCGATAGTTATGTACACATAATCATTATGCACATATACATACTTGCTTCGACGCTGTAAACTCCGCTCATGAAGACCGACAGCGAATCCTCGGCGGGCAAGGCCTCACCGGTTCGGTGGGCTGATCTGGCCGACCTGATCCTCATCATCGCCCGCGAGATCCAGTTTCGCGGCTACAGCGACGACCGGGCGCTATCGCTTACGCAATCGGAGGGCATGGTGATGCGTCACCTTGTGGCGCAGGCGTCGGCCACACCCAGCCAGATCGCGGCGGCGACCGGGCTGCAGCGCACCAACGTCTCCACGGTGCTGCGCGACCTGGAAGGCAAGGGGCTGATCGAGCGGCATGTCGATCCCGCGGATCGCCGCGGCGTCAGCGTCCATCGCACGCGGCGCGGGGCCGAAAACTATGCCCTGGTGCGCAAGGAATGGGGCGACGCTGTGTCTGCCGCTGCCGGCGGCGACGCCAGCGGGCTCGATGATGCGCTCGGCCTCCTCCGGTCCATCGAAGCCGGCCTTACCTCGACGCGGCCGAAAGGCAACGACGGCACGGTACGAGACTCGACCCGCCGGCGGGACGTCTAGCTCCGGTGCCTTGTGCTGGGATCAAGGACTTTCCTCGATAACCGCAATGAATTCGCATTGCACCAGGGAGGGGCTATCCGGCGGCAGTGGCCGAACGTGCCGGGCCGGACGCGACTCCGGATCGGGAAACATTCGAATCCATTCCGTGTTGACGGCATCCCTGTTGTGGCTGTCGCGGAGATAGATCTCCACCTTGATGACATCCCGCGCGCTGCCGCCCGCGGCCTCGACAATGGCAAGCATGTTGGCAAAGACGTTTGCCGATTGATCAGCGATCTCGGTTGGCAACTCGTGCGTGATCGAATTGACGCCATGGATCGCCCCGGAGAACACCATATTGGCGATCCGGCAGGCGTTGGGAACCGGATGCCGATGGCTCAGTCCTTTCACCGAAATGCTCTTGCGCATGGTCTGCTGATCCTCCGCGACATCTGATCTGTGGGATGTTTCCGGCACGGCAGGGGTCTCAACCGGTCGGACCTTGGGTTGGCTACGGTCTCGCCTGTAAAGCCGTGGCCTCCGCGGGCGGGGAGGAAAGGCCGGGGTCAGGACGCGGCGCCAGAGGGCCAGACGTCAGTTGAATTCCACGCGTCTCCGGCAGCATAAGGGTCGCGGCGAAGGCGATGCCGTAACCCAGCAGCGCAATCACGCCGATCGCCTCGGCCAGGCTGACATATTGCGCGAGGATTCCAATAGTGGACACGGCGGCCGCGCCCGCGGCCTTGCCGGAGTTGTACGCGAAACTCTGGCCGCTGGCGCGAATGGCGGACGGGAATAGCTCGGTGAAGAACGGCCCCAGCGCCGCATAGTTGCCGATCGTGAAGAAGCCGAACGGCGCGCCCAGGACAACCAGTAGCCAGCCCGATAGCGGCAAGAACATATAGACAATGGTAACCAGCCAGGAACACACCAGGAAGAGCTGAAATGTCCGCCGCCGCCCAAGATAGTCGGCCAGGTATGCGCTTGTCAGAAATCCGAAAAACGAGCCGCCAGTCACCACGAACACGTAGTAGCCCGAAGTGCTCGGCGACAGTTCGCGCACAGTCTTCAGGAACGTCGGCAGCCAGTTGACGATGGCGCCGCCGACGCCAATAACACCGAATGCCAACAACGAGGACAGCACGGTAATGCGCAGCGTTTCCGGCTGGAATATCGCCCCCAATCCCGGACGGGTTCCGGACCTCTCGACAAGCTCGCGTGTTTTGACGAAAACCTCGGGCTCCTCAATTCTGCGGCGCAGATAGAGCACCAGCAGGCCGGGAAGAACGCCGATCATCAGCAGCACCCGCCAGCCATAGTCCTGGGGCAGGTGGGCCAGAACCACGCCCGCCAGAATGGCGGCCGCGCTCCATCCGACACCGAACCCGCTCTGGACGGTGCCCACGGCCTTGCCGCGATGCTCGGCGCGAATGATCTCGCCCATGAGGACTGCGCCGGCCGCCCATTCGCCGCCAAAGCCCAGCCCCTGCAGGATGCGCAGAACCATCAGTTGCTGGAAGTCCTGCGCAAAACCGGCAAGGAAGGTGAAGGCGCAGAACCACAGGATCGTGAATTGCATGATGCGGGCACGGCCGAAACGGTCGGCGAGATATCCGCAGACCCACCCGCCGATCGCTGCGGAGAGCAGCGTCGCCGTGGCCAGATAGCCGGCCTGAGCCGTCGTCATTCCCCAGGCCGCGATGAGAATTGGCAGCACGAAGCTGAAGAGCTGCGCGTCCATCGCATCCACGGCCCAGCCAGCGAAGCAGCCCCAGAAGGTGTTCCGCTCCCGCTCCGTCAACTGCTTGTACCAGGTGAACATTCTTTCCTCCCATCGCTTCTTTTGGTTGTCGGGCCGGCTAGACGACCAGTGGCGTCAGACCTCCGTCCATGGTCAGCGAAGCTCCTGTCACGTAGGAGGATCTTGCGCTGGCGAGGAAAAGCGCCGCGTCGGCCACTTCTTCCGGTTTTGCGTAGCGCTGCAGGGGAATGCGCTGCTCGTTTAGCCGCAGCAGCTCTTCCGTCGGCTTGCCGGTCATTTTGGATTCGACTTCAAGCGACATTTGCAGGCGCTCGGTCATAGTGGCGGCGGGGTTGATGACGTTGACCCTGACGCCGGCGGAGCCCCAGGCCGCCGCCAGTCCCGCCGAGGCGAGCATCAGCGCGGCGTTGGCGGCGCCTCCTGGCAAATGCATGGGTGATGCGATTTTGCCGCCGGTGCCGACGATGTTGACGATCGTGCCGGCGCGCCGTGCCACCATCAGCGGCAGGACGCAGTCCATGACGTTCATGTAGGTGAAGAATTTCGCGTCCATGGCGGTGCGCCATTTGTCTGGCGTCAGCTCGCCCGGAGGAACTCTCCTGGCGCCGCCGGCCGAATTGACCAAGGACGCGATCGGACCCACCTGTCCCTCGAGCGCTGCGACCATGTCCTCTGCCGCAAGCCCGTCCGACAGGTCGGCGGCGAAACTCGCGACCGACAGGCCCTCGGCGGCCAGTATTGCCTTGGCGTTGTCCAGATTTTCCTGGCTGCGCGATACGATCGCGACGCGGGCGCCCTCCCGGCCAAAGGCGCGCGCGCAAGCCAGCCCTATGCCCTTGCTGCCCCCGGTGATCAGGACAATCTTGCCGTCGAGTTCGAGGTTCATCTCAGTGATCCTGTTTCTGGCCATGGGCGCTGTGGACGTTGATCGGGGCTCCCGCCGCGAAGGCCACGATCTGGTCGAATGCATTGCCGTAGGCGAATTCGTAATTGTCGCGTTCGACGTAGCCGAGATGCGGTGTGCACAGTGCGTTGGGCAGCCTGAGCAAGGCGTCGTCCGGATTGGTGAGCGGCTCGCGTTCGAACACATCGATGGCCGCCTTTCCGGGGCGGCCATTCGTCAGTGCCGCCACCAAGGCCCCCGGCTCGATCAGTTCGGCACGGCTGGTGTTCACAAGCAGGGCGGTTGGTTTCATCAGGGCCAGATCGCCTGATGTGACCAGGCCGTTGGTGTCGGCATTCAGCCGCAGGTGCAGGCTGAGGACATCCGACAGGCTGAACAGCGCGTCCTTGTCCGGCGCGGTGTTGAACCCTTCCGCTTTGGCGCGAGCCAGCGAGCCCTCGCGGCCCCACACCAGCACATCCATGCCGAAGGCCACGCCGATGCGTGCGACCATCGAGCCCAGCCGGCCAAAACCATAGATGCCCAGGACACGGCCTCTCAGGCCGAGCCCAATGGTCGTCTGCCAATGGCCTTGCCGCAGCGAAGCGCTCTCGAACGGAATGTTGCGCATCGCCGCGAGGATCAGCCCCCAGGTGAATTCCACCGTCGAATAGGACGGGCGCGCTGTGAGAGCGGACGAGACGACGACGCCATGCCTGTCGCAGGCCGCCAGGTCGATATGGGGGATGTGGCCGTTCTGGCTGATGAGCTTCAACTTGGGCAGGCGGCTGAGCAGGTTTTCATCGATCCGGGTGCGCTCGCGCATCAGCACAAGGACATCGGCATCGGCCAGACGATCTGCCAGAACGTCGATGTCCTCGACAATGTCGGTCCAGATGGTGACGTCATGGCCTTGCAGTTTGGAAAAGCAGTCGAGCGTGCGCACGACATCCTGGTAATCGTTGATGATGGCGACGCGGAGCTTCTTCACCGGATGACCTATCGCTCTATGCATTGCCGGGCAGGTCCGCGACGGCGGTACCGGCGTCGATTGCTTCGCACTTCGCCCATTCAAAAGCTGACTTCTTCAGCGCCATAGCGAGGACTTCGGCGGCGCGCGCAATCGGGATGAAACAGACACCGGTTTCGTCCGCGACGACAATATCGCCGGGGGCAACCCGGACGCCGGCGATCTGGATATCGCCGTTGATCTCCACGGTCTCGATCCGCCATTTGCCGGTGACGGGCGTGATCTCGGTGGCCCAAAGCGGATATCCGACCCGCCGCGAATGGCCGAGGTCGCGAATGCCACCGGAGACGACCGCGCCCGCCTCGCCCTGTCTTTTTCCTGTCTGGGCCGAAATTCCGCCCATGTTCGAAACGCCGGCAACGCCGTCAATGACCACCACGTCGCCCGGCAATGCCAAATTATGGGCTTCGAATTCCGCCATCCGATTGACGTGGTTTCGCGCCGTTTCGTAGACATGCTCGCGCTGCAGGATGTTGCGCACCGTAAGCGCAGGACCGACAATCGAGGTCGAGGGCAGTGTCGGCTTCAGAAGCGATGCGCCAATCGCGCCGGTGATGCCCAGTTCATCCATAATATCCGAAATAACGCTCGTCGCGTCGCCGATCCGCTTGAACCCGTCGATCAGCCGCTGCGGCGGACGCGGGGTTCGCATCAACCGGATGCGGTCAGGGCTGATCTTGCCGGTCAGTTTCGGCAATACGTCGGCAAAAGCGACGTCATCCATGGCGTGTCCTCCAGTTTGTGCGGAGCTTTTATCACCGGTTGCGACCTGGGCGTATTCACTCGCATGTGTTCGGTGGCTCGTTCGAAACACGATTGCTTGTAGCGGCCAGCCCGTCCAATTTAGAATTAGACACAAGCATCATTTCCTGGGTGAATAACGTGCGCCTCGATCTGAACCTGATCGCAGTCCTTGAGGCCATCATGCTGGAAAGGAACGTCACACGCGCGGCCGCGAGCCTGGCGATGAGTCAGCCAGCCGTCAGCAACGCGTTGCGTCGCGCCCGCAAGCTGACGAAAGACCAGCTGTTCCTCAAGACGGCGACCGGCGTGCAACCAACGTCTCGCATGGTCGCGATGTGGCCCGAGCTTCATCGCTCGCTGACGGCAATCCGTGCCTCTTTCAGCCCCGACGACTTCGATCCCGGATCAAATGCGACCAGTTTCCGGGTTGCGGTCACGGACAGTCTTGCCATGGAAGGTGTCAGCGCCATCACGCTGAAGTTACAGGCCGCATCCCCGCGAGCCCGTGTTTCCTTTGCCGTTCATACGCATGAGGGGTCGCTGGACGGGATCGGCCGCGGCACACTCGACTGCGCCGTGGGCATGTTTGCCTCGCTGCCGAGAGAAGTGCATGTGCAAAGCCTGCGGACGGATCGCTATGTCTGCGTCATGCGCGGCGGGCACGAATTGGCGCAATCCCTGACCCTCGATCAGTTCACCGCCGCGGCGCACGTGCTGGCAACTCCATCCGGTCTGGAACTGGGACTTGTGGATGGCTGGCTCAGCCTGACGGGGCGGACAAGAACGATCGTCGCCGTGGTCAATCATTTTGCCGATGCGCTGAGGATTGTCGCGCGGAGCGATCTTCTTACCTGCGTCCCGCTTGGCTTCTTCAACGGACCGTGGCGCGCTATCGCCGATGAGCATGAACTGGTAGTGCGCGACTTGCCGTTCGAAACAGAAAAACTGCTCTACAAGCTGATCTGGCACGAGCGATTGCACACCCACCCTGCCCACCAATGGTTTCGGTCGCTGGTGGGAGATGTCTGCGGATCGCCGTTCGACGGCCCGCCGATTGGAGATGCTGCCCCGGCCACGCAAACATAGTGTGGCTTATGGGGCCTATCCCTGACTGTAATCCAGCGGCACATAGGTGTAGGCGTTCTCTCCGTCGCGGCGCACGCGGCCCAGCCCAGGAAACGATATGTGCGCACCGCCCACTATGTAGCCATTCTCCGCCGCATCAGCGAATGCGAGTTGGTGTACGTGTTGGGCCTCCGATGCGTCCGCATCGTACTGGATGGTGACGGAAGGGTCTTTGAACTGCACCGCGGCGACATGCACGACGTCGCCCCACAGGACTATCTTCTCGCCCCTGCTTTCGACCACGTACATTGTGTGTCCGGGCGTGTGTCCATATGCTGTTTGCGCGCGCACGCCAGGCACGAGGTCGGTGTTGCCATCGAAAATGGCGAGCTTGCCAGCGCGCATGTATGGCGTGATCGACGCTATGGCGGCCTCAAAGAATCGCTTCGCTTCAGCCGGAGCAGCACGCATGTTTGCCTCGCTTAGCCAGTAATCGGTATCCCGCTTGTCGACACGGACGATCGCATTGGGGAAGGCTCTTTGGCCCTGGACCATGAGACCGCCAACATGATCGGCGTGCAGATGTGTGAGGTAAAGCTCATCGATCTGCTCCGGCCGATACCCCGACGCGCGCAGATTGCTTAACAGATGACCCGTGCCTAGCCCCAGCAGCGCGCCTGCACCAGCGTCGATCAAGACCAGCTTGGCTCCGGTGTTCACGAGAAAGCAATTGTGGGAGGTCTCGATGAGGTCGTCGAGATAATTGCGTTTCAGTGCTTCTTCGATCCGAGCCGGGTCGCCCTGCAGCAGCTTCGTGGCAGGCAGCATATTGCTGCCGTCGGACAGCGCCGTTATCTCGAAATCGCCGACCGCCAGGCGATAAAACCCGGGTGCCTGGCTTTTCACCATGGGCGCATCCGCAAGAAGAGGCGTCGTAAAACCGCAGGCCAGGCAAAAACAGCCGGCGGCCAAAAAGAAACGACGGGCCGGATCGATGGCGTCACTTTTGCTCACCTCCGGCTGGGCGGAGCCTTTGCTGCCGTTGAACAAGCGATCAAGCGTTATTCGGGGGGTGACCATTTTTCGGATCTCTATCTACGTTCTGTCGAGCACTGCGGACGGACCGCTGGCACCTTGGTCGACGCGAAATTCCGCACGACTCGGCCGGGCTCTTGTGTGCGCACCCTTCCCAAGATGGCAGACCCCGTCCAATTCAGAATTTAGATCAACATCATAATTCCGTTGAATAACGGCCGTTTGTCGCTGCCGCAGTTAGGATGGTCTCACTTTGCTCAATTGCAGCAGCGAAGCCAAAACTGGCAATCCGATGAGTGGGGGGAAAGGCGGTAGCGCTCTCCCGCTACCACTCCACACAAACGAACATTTCTCTGTGGCGAGGAACGCGCCCATGGCGCCGAGCGATGGCGCGGTCTGTAGTCAATAGCTGGGGATCTACACTCGGCAACACCGACCAAATCGCTCTCTGATAGGTTTTCAACCACTGCAAATTGGTTATGCCCACGGGCGCAACGGGGTCGCGTTCAATCCGGTCGCCACACAGCTTTCCAGGCGGCTTCGCTCACGGCGCCGAGCCGTCAACTGACCTGAATACGGCGGGTCACCTGTCCGTTGCTCTCCCAATAGGTGTGTTTTTTGGCAATCCACGGATCGTTCATGGCCGGCTGAATGTTGCCGCTCTTATCGATCGCGCGCGAGGTGACTGTGTGCTCCCCGGCGGACGGCTTGGGCCAGTCCAGAGACCACATCTTCCAGGCGAACTCCGCCTCTTCGGTGCCGTCCACGGTCGCCGGCATCCACGGCCCATCGTCGATCTTCACCTCGACCCGGTCGATCGGCGCACCCCAGGCGGCTCCGACGATCCGATAGTCGCTGCCGATATGGGTCACCCGAGCCGGCGCCGATTTGAGGCGTGCCCGTCCGACGGAGGTTTCCGCCCACACGGTCTCGCCATTATGGTCTTCCTCGCGGACCGTGACGTAGTCGCGTCCCATGAACCGGCTCTCGAATCGCTGGTCGCGCACCTCGATGCGCTTGAGCCATTTCGCGTTCGCGATCCCGTACCAGCCCGGCGCTATCAGCCGCAGCGGGAAGCCGTTGTCGGCCGGCAAGGAAGTTCCGTTCATTTCGTAGCAAAGGATGTTCTTTGGATCCATGGCGTCGGCCAGCGACATGCTACGCGCGAAATTCTGCTTGAACGTGACCTCGTCGGCTCGTTTGATCTCGCCTTCGTCTGTGCCCCAGAAGACGACCTCGATGCCGCTGTCGAGGACCCCGGCCTCCTTCAGGATCGGGGCGAGCGGCGTACCCGCCCAGCGGGCATTGCCGATTCCGCCGTTGAAAAACGGCAGGCCGGTATTGCCCGAACATTCGATTGTGAAGGTGACTTCCTCGCGCGGCCGGGCCTTGATATCGACAAGCGTCAGGGCCATCGGCTTTTTGACCAGGCCGGCGATTTCGAGCTTCCACGTGCCTGCGTCGATGACCGGCCTGTTGAAATGCGCGATTGAAAAGAACTTGTCATTGGGTGTCACCCACGAATCGAGGTCCTCCCAGACAATCTGATTCTTGATGACCTCTGGCACCGGGTTCGGTGGCAGTTGATCGAGCCATTTGACGACTTCCTCGCCGGGCCGTGTCGGAAAAGCGTAAGCCCGCGAGGCATGAAGGGCGGCGATTGCGGCAAGAGCCGCGCTCCCTTGAATAAGTTCTCTGCGTTGAAGATGAGGCATGCTGTTTCCCTCCCAGTTGATCCGGAACGGGCTGCAGCGTGCCTTTTGGGCCGTAGCCTGATCACGGACAGGCGCTATTGAACGACTGCCCATCCGGATGTCCGGACAGGTCAGGCGATCAGTGAGGCTTCTCAAGCATGTGAGGCATTGGACGAAACTCTGCTTGGGTTTCGTCCTTGGAGAGTGCGCCTTTGAAATTGAAGTGTCCACAACTTGGACGGGATAGTGGCTTTGCGGCATTCCTGCTGGATTCCCGGTCCTGCAAAAAGTCGGAGCTCGGTAGCACCTGGTTTCAAGAGCGAAGACAATGATGCGGACGCCAGCTTGCGCGGAACCAGTGCGAGTAAGGTTGGATCTCAGTTGCTCCCCCTCTACCATCCTCAAATTCCAAACAATTCTCCGATGCGCCCATGCGTTCCCGAAGGCCCAGCGTTTCCGGGATGTGTGGCCGAAAGCCGGGCGGAGCGGAAACAACGTTCCCGCCCAAACGGCTCTCCGAATGCCCATCTTTCTCCGAAGCTGGGGAGTAGGACCAAAAATCCCCAGGTTTTGGCAACAGCAATATCAATGCCTTAGCGCCGGCCTTGCTGCGGGCAGTTTGCGGTTCGCTCGCCTGTCAAAAAGGACCACAACTAGCCGTCGCACGTTAGGTCCGGATTGCCCACCTACGGACATCGCCAAGTCACTACTCAGACGTCGCGTTTGGGCCGGAAGCGGACAGGCAGCCTACGGGGTTGAGACCGGGTAAAGGAGACATTCATAACGTCAGCCGTTGCACATTCCGCGAATGGCCCCAAAGCGCTACGTTAGAGCCTTTCACGTTTTGACGGAAGCGTAACCGGCGTTTTCGAAGTAGTTCTTGCATTCGGCTGCCTCGAGGCAAAGCTTGCTGCACCCAAGGCGAAAGCAACGGCATCAGCGAAGCCAACGGCTTCGAAAAAACCATCTGGCAGCAAGAATTCCCCAGTTACCGGGAAGGTCATGACCACAGCCAAGGCGACCTTGAAAGGTGTAAAGACGCTTGCTGGATCCGTACTTAGGCAAGATGGCACGAAGGCCAAGCGCAACACTGTACTTATGTTGGGCCTGCATTAGGTGCTGGCTCTTCGGTGGAGATTGCGCCGTGGTGCGACACGGCCTGCGCCCTCTTCACCTGTGAGTTGAAGCGGCAACATCGGCCCGCCCCTTAGTAATTGTGACCTCGCAACGCGACAGGCGTAATCCTGTGTGTTACTTTCGGCTTTGATCGTGAGGATATGTGTTTTGTCCGCTTCTCCAAAAGCTGGGGGCCGACGCTTCCAGCTCATCCTGATAAAGCCATCGCACTACGACGACGACGGATACGTCATTCGCTGGTGGCGAGCGATGATTCCGTCGAATTCGCTCGCCGCTGTCTATGGCATCGCCGCCGATTGTGCGGATCGCGAAATCCTCGGTTCAGACGTTGCCATCGACATCATGGCGATCGACGAGACCAACACGCGGGTCGATATTCCGGCGCTGTTGGCGAAGCTCCGGCAGCACGACAATTTCGGAATGATCGCTCTGATTGGCGTCCAGTCGAATCAGTATCCCCGCGCGCTCGATATTGCTCGACCCTTCCGCGACGCGAAAATGGCCGTCGCGATGGGCGGCTTCCATGTCTCGGGATGCCTGGCCATGCTGGACGGGCGCGCGGTCGAACTCGACGCTTGCCGAGAAATGGGCATTTCCATGTTTGCAGGCGAGGCCGAAGGCAGATTCGAAGCGGTACTGCGCGACGCAGCATCAGGCCAGCTGGCGCCGCTATACGATTTCCTGAAGGACATGCCCGGCATTGAGGGCTCGCCGGTACCGTTCCTTCCCAAACAGTACGTCGAACACACTATGGGCCTCAGCACGAGTTTCGATGCGGGTCGCGGCTGCCCCTATCAATGCTCGTTCTGCACCATCATCAACGTGCAAGGTCGAAAATCACGCTTCCGCTCCGCAGATGATGTGGAGAAGCTGGTGCGGATGAACTGGACGCAGGGGGTCCACAAGTTCTTCATCACTGACGACAATTTCGCGCGCAACAGGGAATGGGAAGCGATTTTCGACCGCCTTATCTCGTTGCGTGAGAAGGACGGCATCCCTCTCGGCCTCATGATCCAAGTGGACACGCTGTGCCACAAGATCGAGAACTTCGTGGAGAAGGCGAAGCGAGCTGGTGTTACGCGCGTCTTCATTGGCTTGGAGAACGTCAATCCGGACAATCTCGCTGCGGCCAAAAAGCGGCAGAACAAGATTACCGAATACCGTAAGATGCTGCTCGCCTGGAAGGCACAGGGCATCATGACTTTGGCGGGCTATATTCTCGGCTTTCCGTCGGACACGCCCGAGACGATCAGACGCGATATCGCGATCATACAGGAAGAGCTCCCTCTCGACATAATAGAGTTTTTTAACCTGACGCCGCTGCCGGGATCGGAGGACCATCAGAGCCTTTGGAGGAAGCGGGTCGAGATGGACTCCGATCTCAACGTCTACGACCTTGAGCATGTCTGCACAGCACATCCGAGAATGACCAGCCAGGAATGGGAGAGCATCTACCAGGAAGCATGGTCGCTCTACTACACGCCCAAGCATATGCGTACGCTGTTGCGCCGTGCGGTCGCGACTGGCGTTCCACTCGGCAGTCTGGTCAAGCTCCTCGTGACGTTCGCAACCGTAGTCCCTCTCGAGAAGGTGCATCCGTTGCAAACTGGTCTTCTGCGTCTCAAGCGGCCGTCGGAGCGGCGCCCCGGCATGCCCCGCGAAAACCCTTGGTACTTCTGGCCTCGATTCATATGGGAAACTCTTCGGAAACACGCCGTGCTCGCCAACACAATTGTGCGTCTTATGGTAGCGGCACGTGCGATCTCGCGAAATTCTGCATCAAAGGATTACATGGATCAGGCGCTCATGCCGGTCGGTGATGACGGCGACGAGACACTTGATCTTTTCACAAAGACGACTGGCGGCGACGCAGCAGTAACGCACACCAAGAAGGTCGCGGGATTGACGAGGGGCCGTCATGCCGCCTGACAGCAAGGCTTGGTGAGGAACGTCGATGACCCGCCGGATCGCCTTTTGCTGTAGGGCATGGCGAGCCAGGGCGATATTTCGAGGGGATCGAGGACAGGTTGCATGTGGCTTCGAAGTTGATACGCCAGCGCGCCTCGCAAACCTCCGCATCTCGGTGCGAGAAGCGACCATCCTCAAGTCGAGGCCGCCATTCTCTTTGGCCTTTCCGGTTCGTTTGCAAATATCCTAAGATTCTTCGGCCCGAAGGGGATTTCGCAAGATGAAGACTGCGAAGCTGTTCCTTGCTTTTGGACTCGCGATGGTAGCTAGCTTGCTTTCCTTCAGCGGCCCTGCCGGACCGCTAGAGGATGCCCAGACGCTTTGGGATAGCGGCGACTACGCTGGTGCGGACGGACTCATTGAACCCCTGGCCAAACAGGGCGATCCCGCAGCATTGAACCGTTTGGGGCATTCCTATCGATACGGACTTGGCGTCGAGCAGGATTTTGCGAAAGCGATCGAGCTGTTTCGGCAGTCTGCCGAGAAGGGGTATCTTTACGGACAACAGAATCTCGCCAATTGTTATCTCAAGGGCCTGGGTACGCCGAAGGACGAAGCGCTCTACCTGCATTGGATGACAAAGGCGGCGGACGGAGGGAGTTCCGCCGCTCGCACCGAGCTTGTCTGGGCCCGGTTCGAAGGTATCGGCATGGAGAAGGATGAGGCGGCTGCCTTCCGCCTCATGAAGGCCATGGCAGAACAGGGTGTTGCCGAAGCCGAGAATGGCGTGGGTTGGATGTACCGCGAAGGACGAGGCGTCGCCAAAGATCAGCCGACAGCCTTCACATGGTTCTCGAAATCTGCGGAACTCGGGGACCGCGACGGCCAACAGAACCTAAGCCTGGCTTATTTCCACGGCGCGGGTACCTCCAAGAACGTACCGAAAGCCATGGAATGGCTGCGGAAAGCAGCCGAGGGCGGGAATTCCAGAGCGCAAGCGGACCTCGGAGACATTTTGCAGGAGGGGGAATGGCTGCCCAAAGATGAAGCGCAGGCGTTCGTCTGGTTCAGGAAGTCGTCCGCCCAGGGCGACCCTGTGGGGCAGCACAGGTTGGCTGTCACGTACTATCGAGGCGTGGGCGTCGAGTCTGACCAGGAGACAGGCGCGCAGTGGTTGGTCAAAGCGGCGGAGCAAGGCTACGACGTCGCGCAGTCCGACCTTGGCCTCATCTATTCCGACGGCAACGGAGTGCCGCAGGACGATAGCAAGGCCATCTACTGGCTGACCAAGGCGGCGGAGCAGGACTACACGGACGCTCAGGCGGAACTGGGGCGGCGCTACCTGAATGGGGTGAACACCGAAATCGACTACGACAAGGCGCAGTTCTGGTACCGCAAGGCGGCGGCCAATGGGAGCCTGCTGGCGATGAACGATATCGGCTGGATGTACGAAAGCGGATTTGGCGTGCCGCTCGACAACGCCGCAGCGGCCGAGTGGTATCGCAAGGCCATTAAGGCGGGCAACCAATGGTCGCAGGGCAATCTCGATTGGCTCTACAGAACCGGCCGCGCGATGCCCGAGGACAAGGCCGAAATCGCTGTCTGGCTAAGGAAGATGAGCTTTCGATAGATGGCGACCTGGCACCGTTTGCAGGAGTGGGGGAAAATTAGTAGGCCAGCAGCTCACGGAGCCGCTATGCTCGCGCCGCTCCGAGCCTTGCTTGCCAAGCTAGCCGGCCTTCTTCCTGACCTTGGAGATTCGCTTTCTGCCAGACGTGCGCAGGTGCTGGCCATCGTTTCGGCAGGCACGTCGCTCATTGCCCTGCTCTTCTTCATTCACGAGACCAGCTTCAATCCCTACGGCGCCATGCTGCGCTTCCGTGTTTGGGAGCTGTCGTTAGCGGTCGCGTTCGCTATTGTGGCACTGCTGACCAAGCGTCACTACGGGCTTGCTGCCAGCCTGTTCGTACTCATCGTTTTCGTTTTTGCGACCGCTCTTCCGATTCAGATCGGAAGGTACGCCGGGCTGCATTATTTCCTGCTGAGCATTGGCCCCGTGATGCCGGTCCTGTACGGAACGCGGCGACCGTGGGGGATGGCGGCCGTCAGCGTTGCGTGCCTCGCCGTTTTCCTGACGGTCGAGTTTACCGTTCCCATGTACGCCGTAGTGGAAAGGCCTCTGCTGCCCCAACTGCGCATCCCGTTCAGGGAACCGCTGGACCTCGACTACAGCGACAGCATTTTCATCCTTGTGATGGCCGCGCTTCAAACGGTTCTCGCGTTGTTCACGTTCGCGTCATTCCGTGCGACGGAGCGCGCCGAGGCCGCGCTGGAACGCGAGCATGCGCGTTCGGAGATGCTTCTCCAGAGCCTGTTGCCGCGTTCGATCGCGGCCAGGCTGAAGGCCCAGCCTGACCGCGTCATCGCAGACGAGTTCGACTTGATCACTGTGCTTTTCGCTGACGTCGTCGACTTTACGCCGCGCACGGCGACCCGCAAGCCGGACGCTACCGTCAGGTTCCTTGAGCGCGTGTTCGGCGAGTTCGATGCTCTCGCGGAAAAGCACGGTCTCGAGAAGATCAAGACGATCGGCGATTCCTACATGGTGGCCGGAGGGCTGCCGGTAAGCGGCGGCGATCACACGTCCGCTGTTGCGGACATGGCGCTCGACATGATTAAGGCAGCAGAAAGGTTGACCGAGGAGTTCGGGGAGGACGTGTCGGTGCGCATAGGCTTCCATGCCGGACCAGCGATCGCCGGTGTGATCGGGCGCAGAAAGCCATTTTACGACGTTTGGGGAGATACTATCAACGTGGCCGCGCGGATGGAGTCCTTGGGACTGCCGGGGCGCATCCAAATCACGTCGGAGGTCATGAGCCTCCTGGGCGGGCGCTATCGCTTCGAGGAGCGCGGCATAGTCGACGTCAAGGGAAAGGGGCCGATGCCGCTCTTTTTTCTCAACGGGAGGTCAGGTGCCTGAACGCGGCTGGGAGCCATGCCTTTGACATCGGCGTTGAGCACGCGGTCATATTCCCGGTTGGACGCACGCCTTGCGAGGACTCGCTCAGGGTCATTCGAACCTGTCCAGCCCCTTCGCGCGCGCCGGCATGGCCCACACGCCACGTTTGGAAGGCGCGAGGCCGCAACGTATCAGGGTCTCCGCAAGACCGACTGCAGCGCCGACTCCGTCCACCACGGGAATATCGTGCTTGCGCTGAAGGGCGGACGCAAACTCGGCCATGCCCGCGCAACCCAACGCGACCCCGTCCGCTCCCACTGCCCGAGGAGTTGGCCGCATCTCGCCACCATCTCTCGTAAACAGTTCATCCTTCAAGAGATACCGAAGCTTTGATAGGGAATGACTTACAGCTGATTGAGTTCTGCCCAATTCGCTGGCTGCGCGCGTTACGCTCCTTTCACGCATCATCACATCGAACACTCTGAGCAAATTGAGGTCCATATCATCGAAACTCATGAGACCTTCCCGTTTTCATTATGCCTCGCATGCACACTAACATCGTTTCCAACGCGCCGGACGAACGATGCCGACGAACGATGCCATTGCAGGCACAGGGGTGACTTGAACGCGACCTTTGGCCTGTAGGAGCAAATCGCGAACCGCTCTGATATTCGCCGGCAGGTCCCGGGCGGTCTTATTTGACGGTCGAAAACTCAAAACGATCGAAACGGAAGACTGCCGTGTACTCGTTGTGTCGCTCCGGCGTCCCGGCAGGATTGCGGAAGATCGCGCCGCAGGTTGTCTGAACTTTCGGAATGGCGTCGCATAGGAAGTTCTGCTGCACCCAGCTGGTTCCTTTGTCTATCCATGCGCCTCCCCCGCGCAGGTCACGACCGAGGATGAGCGACCTGATCTCCGAACCGCTAAGCCGGTCCTTCGCATCCAGATCGACCTGTTCCGGCAACTCCGGCAGACCGGCCTTGTCCAGGCCGTCCAGCAGACGCCCGATGTCAGCCGGGTTCTTGAACACAAAATACCTCTGCGTGACCAGCTGATTTGCCCCTCCATCCTTTCGTTCCAGCATGACGTTCCTTAGCCTGTCGCTATAGGCCGCGACCTGGTCGCTGCGCCCGAGATGTGCGTAGGCCGAAACCAACACCTGCAGGCCGTAGAATTTCGGCCATGGATCGGGTGATTGGAGATCGATCCTTTCAAGGTAGTCGACGGCTTCCTCGAAACGACCCTGGCCAAATTCAGCCAGCCCGGCCTGGTAGTGCCGATGGTCATTGCCGCCTGGATCGACACGGTTGGCGGCGACGAGATAATCGCGCGCCTCGTCCGGCCTGCCATTGAAATTCAGGGCTTCTGCCAGCCCGACATAGTTCAGGGGATCGCTCGGGTCGAGCGCCACTGCCTTGAACATAACCGCGACTGCCTCGTCGGACCGGTGCTCGCGAACCAGCAAACTGGCGACGAGCTGATAGTAGGACGGCGAAGGATGCTTGGCCGCCTCCCCCAGATACTTGTAGACGTTGTACAGCGCACCGATGTCCGAAACGACTAATGCTTTACCCCGCGGCCCGTCCATGTCCCAATAGGCCCATGCGAGCGAGGCGGCCGCCGCGCCGAAATTCGGATCGAGTTCCAGCGCCTGCTGGAAAAACTTCACCGCCTGTGCAAACTCGTCTGGAGTATTGCGACGATTGTAGATTTCCATGCCCTGGAGGTAAGCTTCGTAGGCTGCGGGATTGCGCGTGCCTCCCGCGAAGTCTGCCTTACCTTGGGCGCTGACGAGACGGAGCTTGAGCGCGCCTGCGATGCTGGCGACGACCTTGTCCTGCAGCGCAAAGACATCCGCCCACTGGCCGTCGAAACGTTCCGCCCAGAGATGACCGGTGGTCGAGCCGTCGACCAATTGAGCGTTGATACGCATGTCGTCGCCGACCCGACGTATAGAGCCCTCCAGTATGTACCGGACGCCAAGCGCTGCGGCGATCTCTGCGGGTTTAGTCTCCTTGCCCTTGTAGGCGGAAGCCGCGTTTCGCGACACGACGAACAGGCCCGGTATGCGTGCAAGTTCTGTGGTCAGGTCTTCGGTGAAACCGTCTGCCAGATAGCCTTGCGCCTTGTCGTCGCTGAGATTGTCAAATGGAAGCACGACGAGGGACGGCCGGGCATCGGCCTTCGCGCTGGCCTCCAAAGCGACGGGCCGAATCGTCGGCTCCCACGGTCGCCACCAGGCTGCTGCAAGGCCGACCGCGACCACAAAGACCCCAACAGAGACGGCCAGATTGCGCCAGAAACGTGGGTGTCGATTGACATCATCCCTAGGCTTTCCCGCCACTGCGGGATCGAGCAGCACCCGGTATGCCTGAACCAGTTCGGCGATGTTCTTCAGCTTCTGTTCGCCCATCGGCTCAAAGCCGAAAGCCAACTTCTTCTCGACCTCTTTGGCGACCTTTCCTGAGACGCAGATGCCGCCAGGTTCCGCTAGCTGTTGAAGCCTGGCAGCGACGTTGACGCCCTCGCCATACCGGTCCTCGCCCTCGACAATCACCTCGCCGAGATTGATCCCGATCCTGACGCGAATCCGATGGTCTTCGGAAACGGCGGCGTTGCGTTCCACCAGGCCGCGCTGCAACGACACGGCACATTCGACCGCGTCGACGACGCTGCCGAATTCGGCCAGCAGTCCATCGCCTAACAGCTTGAAGATGTGGCCGTGGTGGCGGGCAATCTCGGGCTCGAACAGTTCCTTGCGTCCAGCACGAAGGCGCTCGAACGTGCCGGCCTCGTCGCGTTCCATCTGGGTGGAATAGCCCACAACATCGGCGGCGAGAATGGCGGAAAGCTTGCGGTCCATCGATCTGGCCTGTCCCCCATGGAGTATAGACCTGGTCATACTGAATTGAAACGACCGACCTCTCCAGACATGAGCTGCGCTGCGAACTCATGGGGAGTTGTGTCAGCGGTTGCGAGCATAGCGTCCACGACCTCGGACCCCCATCGTCGTCGGAATGCACTTGCCGCACCATCCTGCGGCGTCAGCCTGGTCTATGGCCCGTGGCCATGTCCGCGACGATCGCCTGACAGCCTCGGGTTTATATTATAGCCGAAGGTATATTAGTGTTTACTTGACAACATGCCTAAGCTCTGGTTTCCTGATTTACGGGTATTGGGTAAGTTGGTTGCGTTTTTTCCGGACGGTGTTCGCATGTCGACCTTGGTTGTCGCGGACCCGCGGGGGGTGTATCTCGCCGGTCTGGAATGGGTTCTGCGGAAGGCTGGGCACGATGTCGTCGCCCAGTGCCGCCGCCCTGTCGACATTGTCCCCAATGTGGAGCGCCATCGGCCCGATATCGTCATCGTCGGCCTGGATATTGCGGACCCGCGCATGGCCGGTATTTCCTCCCGACTGAAGGCCTGCGACAGCGCTCTCGGCATAATCTTCATCGTGCAGCCGAACGGCAGGCTCGACATCAAGGAGATCCAGGCGCTCGACGGCGACGGCCTGCTTCTGGACGGGATCAGCCATCGCTATCTTCTCGAATGCGTGAATGCGGTGGCGGCAGGCAAGAAATGGATCGACAACAAGATCGTCCAGCAACTGCTGATGCCAGAACCGCAGCACCAGCCGACGTCCAGGCTCACCGGGCGGGAGACCGAAATCGCCGATCTCGTCTCGCGCGGATTGCGCAACAAGACCATCGCGCAACAGCTGCATGTATCCGAAGGCACGGTGAAGATGCACCTGCATCATGTCTACGAGAAGCTGCATCTCGACGGCCGGGCTGAACTGGCCTGGGTGGCGCATGGCAAGGGCGCCGAGCGTCCAGGAACCGGTCTGCTCTGATCATCGCTTTCCGCTGGCATCGACAGGGTGCGGCTACAAAACGAAAGCCGCCTGACGGCATCGGCCTCGATGCCGTCGCGATCGTCGGCAGCGCCCACGCCGGCCTGATCTATCGAAGGATATATACCGTTCGATCAGGTACGGGCATTCACCATAACACTATCGAACCGGGAATGGACGCGCCCTCTTCATTGGCGGCACATTGAAGGATTGAAGGCCGCAAATTCAGTGGGCCAGTGGATGCACTTGGGTGGCGGCATCCGGCATCTGGGGGCTGGGCCCCCATCATGCGATAGGGGAGCACAGCAATGACCATCAGCTTTATTCTCAACGACGAGGCCGTCAACGACCAGACCACCGGGCTGCAAACCGGCGACAACGTCGACGATGCCTTTACGGATACCGATGTCGCGTACTCCGCTTTGCCGGCCTCGTTCCGGACCTATCTCGAGTCGACTCTCGGCCTGAATTCCGCGTTCCCGACCAGCATCGGCGTCGCGACCAAGACAAATTCAGTCACCGTCAACGCCACCGCCGGCTCCCAGCTCGTCGGCACTACGTTCACCGACGGCAACGGCGGCACCCTCAATGGCGACGATAGCGGGCTCAACACCCTCGGCGGCAAGGATATTCTGCTCTTCGCCGATGGGAACAACACCGTGATCGGTCGCTATGACAGCGATGGCAACGGCATTGTCAACAATCTGGACGCGATCGCCTTTGTCGTCTTCAAGCAGGACGTGATGAACGCCAGCGGGACCAGCGACCAGGTGACCTTCAACATCGTCACCTATGTTCCGATCTCCCATGGCGGCAACCCCAACCGGATGACGCGGTCGATCTCGGCAACACCCTCAAGCTCGCGGCGAGCGAGACGCTGAACTTCGGCTTTGCCGGAGCGCCCTCCGGCAGCAACCTGTTCATGACCTTCGGCGATCCAAACTCCACCCAGATCGTGGTGATAGGGAAAGATCCCTTGAACCAGTCCCAGGGCGGAAACATCTCGACCAAGGATGTACTCAATATCAGCCAGGCCGGCAGCACCACCTCGTTCGGCGTCAACGGCAACGCGATCAACCCCACCGAGGGAGCGTACATCACCTACGTCTCGGGCACGAACACGAACGTCCTCGTGCCGAATCTGGACCAGAACGAGGCCGATGTCGAAGCCAACATCGACTTCCAGAATGTCGTCAGTGCGACGGGAGCATCCTTCACCGTCAACCAGACCAATCCGGGCATCGGACCCGTGACCGTCAAGATCTCTGCCTTCACCACAGCCGCGGAGTCTGGAGTGAATTTCGTCGACGGACTCACCAACGACACGCACGTCGCCATCACGTCGTTCGCGCTGACCAACGTCGTCGTCAAGACAGGCAATACGCAATATACTCCGGCCGCCTCGATCGACGCCAACGGCGACTTGATCATCACAGGCCTAAGCAGCGGCGACACGGTGCAGTGGACGACAAGCGGAACCCATAATCGGGTGCTGATCGAAAACATCAGCAACGCGGATAGCGATCCCGGCAACGACAACAACACTTTCGACATCGGCGGCTTCGGCATCGTGACATCCAACTCCGCCTCGGAGTTCGTCGGCCAGCAGATCGTGATCGAAGACGACGGCCCGACGGCGGGCATCGTCCAGGGCGCTCCCACGGTGGCGCATGACGAGACCGCGGGCGTCCAGGCGGATGCGAACGACACGACCGCGGCGGGGGTGGTGGGGCTGTTTGCCGGTGTCACCAATGTCAGCACCGATCTGAGCCCAACTGGCTTTGCGCAAAA
>NZ_JBFUCU010000030.1:0-45784 GCF_056405075.1 Mesorhizobium sp. P2_A12 | reverse complement strand
TCCGGCGCCATCCAGCACCTCGCCGGCATGAAGGATTCGAAGGTCATCGTCGCCATCAACAAGGACGAGGAGGCACCGATTTTCCAGGTCGCCGACTACGGCCTCGTCGGCGACCTCTTCGTCATCCTGCCGGAACTGCAAAAGGCGCTATAGATGCTGCTTGCCTAGCAGCATTCCAGACGAGCAGTCTCGGTTCAGGCGCCTTTTGCCTGAATAGTCGTGTTCGGATTCTTCATGTCCCGACTGTACGCAGAGCCTCAAGCCTGGCGTCCAACCTGACTTATCAGCCAATCGACGAAATGTTGGCTAATAGAGGAGGGCATACTCGCCTCCGGTAGCACGGCATAATAGCAATTTTCCGTTTCCATAGGCAGGTCGAGAACGACCTGAAGTTCGCCAGATTTCAATTCCTGCTCGATTAGGTAGCGTGGAAGCAGCGCATAACCCATGCCGGCAACGGCCGTTTCGATGATCATCGAGAATTGATCGAAGCGGTGCCCCTTGTAGGCGGTCTCGCCGGGCAGCCCGGCCCACTCCAGCCATTGCGACCAGAGCCTCGGGCGTGTTGCCAGATGCAGCAAGGGCTTGTTGAGAAGATCGGCGGGCGTCAGCTTGGGTCCCGACGCCAGCAACGCACCGCCGGCCACCGGCAGGATCGACTCGCTGCAGAGATAGGTGCACGTGGCGCGCGCCCAAACCGGCTGTCCGTAGTGGATGGCGAGTTCGAAATTCTCTTCGTCGAAATCGAACGGCGCCGAGCGCGCGCCGACATTGAGGACCACGCCCGGGTTCTGGCGCAGGAAATCAGGCAAGCGCGGACTGAGCCAGCGGCTGCCGAATGTCGGCAAGGTTGCGATGCTCAGGCTCGATCTGGCGTCGGCGGATGACATCGCGCGCAGCATCGTCTCCTCGGCTTGCTGCAGCAGCTTCCGCGCTTCCGGCAGGAAGCGCCGTCCATCCTCGGAAAGCACCACGCGCTGCCGGATGCGTTCGAACAGCAGCGCGCCGAGATAAGTTTCCAGATCCTTGACCTGACGGCTGACGGCGCTCTGGGTCAGGTTGAGCTCCCTGCCGGCACGCGTGAAACTCGCGTGTCTTGCCGCGCATTCGAACGCCTGAATTGCAATCAGGTCTGGCATCAACCTTCTGCTGACTATCATGCGTATCTCGCATCAACCTAGTCAAAATTATCGCGATCCATGTCGCATGAAATCCGATATCACGCTTTTCCGGAATGATCTCATGTTTTCTCAAAAGCGAGACCGCACCGTGCACGACGCTGTTTTCGTTTCATCCGACGACATCCGCTCTGCCTTTTCGGCGGCGATGTCAGGCATGTACCGGGTCGAAGTTCCCGCCTACGGCACGCTGATGGACCTGGTCGCCGGGGTAAATACCGGAGTGCTGGATTCCACGCCAGTGCTGCGCCAGCAGCTCGAGGCCACGGATTCGCTCGACCGTATATCGGAAGAGCGGCACGGCGCGATCCGCCTGGGAACGCCAGCCGAACTCTCGATGATGCGGCGCGTGTTCGCGGTGATGGGCATGCATCCGGTCGGTTACTATGACCTCAGCACGGCGGGCGTGCCGGTCCATTCGACGGCGTTTCGTCCGGTCGGTGCCGATGCGCTCAGCCGCAATCCGTTTCGCGTCTTCACCTCGCTACTCAGGACCGACCTGATCGGCGACGAGGCTCTGCGGGCGGAAGCGGAGGCCATTCTTGCCGCTCGTCGGATTTTCACGGACATCGCCGTCGAACTCACCGAAAAGGCCGAGACGCAGGGCGGTCTGCATCGACAAGATGCGGATCGGTTTGTCGCCGAAATCCTCGAAACCTTCCGCTGGCACGATCAGGCGTGCGTTGGCATGGAGATGTATCACAGGCTGCACCAGCAACATCGGCTGGTCGCCGACGTGGTCTCCTTCAAGGGCCCGCATATCAACCACCTGACGCCGCGCACGCTAGACATCGATGCGGTGCAGGCGGGCATGCCGGCGCGCGGCGTCGCGCCCAAGGCGATTGTCGAGGGCCCTCCCGCTCGCCAATGCCCGATCCTGCTTAGGCAGACATCATTCAAGGCAATGGACGAGCCCGTCTCGTTCAAGTCAGATGGCGGCGGCTGGATAGCTGGCTCGCACACTGCGCGTTTTGGCGAGATCGAGCAGCGCGGCGTGGCGCTGACTCCCAAGGGCAGAGCGCTCTACGACAGCCTGCTGGATGCCACGCGCAAAATCATCAGGCCGGCGGCCGACGGGTCGAATGCCGCTGACTATGTCGAGGTGTTGTCGAGGACATTCCAGTCGTTTCCCGACACATGGGATGGTATCCGCATTGCTGGCCTTGGCTATTTCACCTATTCGCTGACCGAGCGAGGGCGCCACGTCGGCAGAGTCCATAGAGAAGGTCTCGATGCGCTCGTGGCGGATGGCTTGGTCCGTTTCGATCCGATCGTCTACGAGGATTTCCTGCCCGTCAGCGCTGCCGGCATCTTCCAATCCAATCTGGGCGATGAAGCGGGCCAAGATTTCGTCGCCAGTCCCAACCAGAAGCGCTTCGAGGCCGCCCTCGGCGCCAGCGTCCTTGATGAATTCGAGCACTATGCGGCGATCGAGCAGGCATCGATCGACGATTGCCGACGCGCTCTGCGTGACCTTCAGGCAGCGGAGTAGACAGTCGGCATGATCGGCGAGCGGCACAAGACAGCTTTGGTCGAAATCCTCGGCGCGGACGGGGTTGTCCAGGATTCCGCCAGCCTGGCCGCCTACGAGAATGGCGCGCGCTATGACCGGGGTAGCGCCGCATTGGTGCTGCGCCCTCGCGGCACGGCGGAGGTATCCGCTTGCGTTGCCTACTGCGTTCGCGAGCATATCGAGCTCATCCCGCAGTCCGGCAACACCGGCCTGGTCTCCGGCTCGACGCCGGATAGCAGTGGAGCGCAGGTCGTGCTCAGCCTCGACCGGATGACACGGATTTTCGATCTCGATATCGACAACCGTTCGATCCACGTCGACGCTGGAACCAGACTGTCGGAGGTCAACGGACGGCTTGAGCCCGGCGGTCTCTTCTTCCCGATCGACCTCGGCGCCGATCCGCGGGTGGGCGGCATGTTGGCAACCAACACCGGCGGCTCGCGGTTTCTGAAATATGGCGACGTGCGCCGCAATACGCTGGGTGTGAAGGTCGTCCTGGCGGACGAGGCTGGCACCGTGGTCGACCTGCTGTCGGGGCTGCGCAAGAACAATACGGGCGTCGACTGGAAGCAGCTTTTCATCGGAACATCCGGTGCGTTCGGCATTGTTACCGAATGCGTGCTCAATCTGGAGCATCTGCCGAGGCAGGTTTCGACAGCCTATCTGGTGCCGCGAACCGGCACTGCCGTCATGCCCCTGCTACGAGCGATGGAAGAGCGCTTCGGATCGTACCTGTCGGCTTTCGAAGGCATGTCGGGGAGCGCGATCGCCGCAGCGCTTGCCCATGTTCCCTCGCTACGCAATCCATTCCAGAATGGCGACATTCCCAACTATGTCATCCTGGCGGAAGTTTCCCGCAGTTGGCTTCCGCGCGATGACGAGCAGCCGCTCGATGTCGTCCTGGAAACGGTGCTGGCCGAAGTCTGGGAAGCGGACGGCGAGCCGCTCGCCAACGTCTTTGTCGGCCCCGCCCATGAGATGTGGGCGCTGCGTCACGCCCTGTCGGAAGGCGTCAAACATGCTGGCCGGCTGGTCGCCTTCGATCTGTCGTTCCGCAGGGCCGACGTGCTGGCGTTCTGCGACTGGATGAAGCTCGAACTGCCCAGCCATTTTGCCGATGTCGCAATCTTCGACTTCGGCCATGTCGGCGACGGCGGCGTGCATTTCAATCTGGTCGTCGACGAGGCACGGGCCGGCCCGGTCGATATCGCCTTCGAACGGCGATTGCGCGATTGGGTCTATTCGATCGCGGTCGATCGTTTCGGTGGCAGCTTCAGCGCCGAGCACGGCGTCGGCCGCAAGAACCAAGCCTATTACGATCTCTATACGCAGAAAAAGCAGAAAGGAAACGGCCGCGCTTCTTGCGAAACTGGGTGTGGCCAAGGACGCGCTTGTCGGCGGCGACCTGATCGTGCGCAGCCCGGTGACGGGTGAGCAGATCGCGGCGCTGAAGACGATCTCGCCGGCCGACGCGGCCAAGACCATCGATGCGGCGCACAAGGCGTTCCAGGCGTGGCGGATGGTGCCGGGCCCGCGGCGTGGCGAACTGGTGCGGCTGCTCGGTGAGGAGTTGCGCACGCACAAGGCCGAGCTTGGCCGGCTGGTCTCGATCGAGGTCGGCAAGATTCCGTCCGAGGGGCTTGGCGAAGTGCAGGAGATGATCGACATCTGCGATTTTGCCGTCGGTCTGTCCCGGCAATTGTACGGCCTGACCATCGCCACCGAGCGCCCGGGCCATCGCATGATGGAAACCTGGCATCCGCTCGGCGTCGTCGGCGTCATTTCCGCCTTCAACTTCCCGGTCGCGGTGTGGTCGTGGAACGCAGCCCTGGCGCTGGTTTGCGGTGACGCGGTGGTGTGGAAGCCGTCGGAGAAGACGCCGCTGACCGCACTTGCCTGCGAGGCGATCTTCAAGCGCGCGGTGAAGCGTTTCGGCACCGACGCGCCGCAGGGCCTGGCGCCGGTGCTGATCGGTGACCGCGCCGTCGGCGAGATCCTGGTCGATCATCTCAAGGTGCCGCTGGTATCGGCCACCGGCTCGACGCGCATGGGCCGCGACGTTGGCCCGCGGCTGGCCAAGCGCTTTGCCCGCGCGGTGCTCGAACTCGGCGGCAACAATGCCGGCATCGTGGCGCCCAGCGCCGACCTCGACATGGCGCTGCGGGCGATTGCCTTCGGCGCCATGGGCACGGCGGGACAGCGCTGCACGACGCTGCGGCGCCTGTTCGTGCATGACAGTGTCTATGACGCGCTGCTGCCGCGGCTGAAGAAGGCCTACGAAAGTGTGCCGGTCGGCAATCCGCTGGAGACCTCTTCACTGGTCGGGCCGCTGATCGACAAGGCTGCTTTCACAACGCGGTTGGCGCCGGCCTGTCGTCGTCGATCTTCACCCGCGACCTGCAGGAATCCGAGCGCTTCCTCGGCGTCGACGGATCGGACTGCGGCATCGCCAACGTCAATATCGGCACATCGGGTGCAGAGATCGGCGGCGCCTTCGGCGGCGAGAAGGAAACCGGCGGCGGTCGCGAGAGCGGCTCCGATGCGTGGAAGGCCTATATGCGGCGCGCCACCAACACGGTGAACTATTCCAAGGCGCTGCCGCTGGCGCAGGGCGTGTCCTTCGACATCGATTGAGGATTCCGGGGCTCCATGCATCCCCCGCACGGGGGATGCCGCACCGATCATCTGCCTGCCGGCGAGCCGAAGGCCTCGACGAAGGCGGCATCGATGATGGCCAGCTTCACGGCCTGGGCGGTCATGTATTCGCGGTAGAAATCGGCCGACACCCACATCACCGAATTGCCGCGTTGGCCGAGCCACCCGACGCTGCCGAGGTCCTCGGCATCACGCAGCTTGCGCCCCAAATGGGTTCGCGACAGTTTGAGCCATTTGGCGAAATCGCCGATCGAGACGATGCCGGTCGGGATTTGATCAAGGCCGGCATGATCGGGATCGACGCTCGATATCAGCCAGTCCATGACGACGCCGCCATTGTTGAGCCAGGTGAACAGGGAGAAGGTCTGCCTGGGCTCGCGGACGGGGCTGGAGGAGACCAGGCCGTCGGCCACCAGCGGCTGCACCCTGGCGAGCGCGTCGGGCCGTTCGAGGAACGTCGCCAGACGGTTCGCGCCGTCGAGGCTGTCCAGCGTGTGCAGATGCGCTATCATCCAGCCGGCAACCGTCTCCAGCGTGTTTACTGTGGGTTGTATCGGGCGGATGCGCCCGTCCTGCGTCGTCGGCAGAAGCTCGACGAAATTGTAATGCAGCATCTCCTTGATGAAGGCGTCAGCGGTGTTGCGGCTGGCGACGGCGTTCTGGCGGATCACGTCGATGAAACGTGCCGCCGTCAGTTGCTTGCGGTAGTCATCGGGCTTCCGCCTGAAATGCAGGGCGAGGCCGATATGCGCCATCAGCCAACGCTGCTGGGTGGCGAACACCGACGCCAGCCGAGGGCTCATTCCGTAGGCCTGGATCAGCGCCTGCGCCTGGGCACGGACACAGCGATACAATGCCGGGTGGCCGGCAATAAGCTCCGAGGTCAGCGCCATTCTCCCCCTGCTCCGATTCGGCCTGACGGCTGCGAAGACCCAAACCACATTTTCAGCCTTCCGCTTCTGTGTCCAGAAGCAGTCCGCCGATGCCGGTTCACAGCATCGTGGGTTTGGTGCTTGACCTACGATTTCCCTGGGCAGGCCGATGTCACGGCGATTGTCGGCGGGCCTCGCTTGGCGGAAAACAGGCGTTGAAAGCGGCATCCACAATGGCCAGCTTGGCGGCCTGGACGGTCATGTACTCCAGGAAGAACGTCTTCGACACCCACATCACCGAATGGCCGCGCGGGCCGAGCCAGCCGATGCTGCCGAGATTCTCGGCCGCGCGCAGCTTGCGCGCAAGATGGGTCCGCGAGAGCTTGAGCCATCTGGCGAACTCGCCGATCGAAACCACGCTGGTTGGAATCCGATCCAGGCCGGCATGATCGGGATCGATGCCGGACATCAGCCAGTCCATGACGATGCCGCCATTGTTGAGCCAGATGAACAGGGAAAAGGTCTGGTTGGGTTCGCGCACCGGCTTGGAGGAAAGCAGGCCGTCCGCCACAAGAGGCTGCAGCCTGGCAACCATCTCGGGCCGCTCCAGGAACCTCGTCAGACGATCCCCGCCGTCGAGCTGATCCAGCGTCAGCAGATGGGCGAGGACCCAGCCGGTAAAGGTTTGCACGGTGGCCGCCGTCGGCTGCAGGGGGTGCGTGCGCCCGTCGCCGCCCGACACATATTCGGCGATGTGGTAGTGCAGCATCTCCTTGATGAAAGCGTCCGCGGTGTTGCGGCTGGCCACCGCGTGCTGGTGCACGACCTCGATGAAACGCGACACCGTCAGTTCCTTGCTGCGGTCGTGCGGGTCACGCCTGAAATGCATGGCAAGGCCGACATGGCCCATCAGCCAACGCTGCTGCGTGGCGAAAATGGAAGCCAGCCGCGGGCTCTCTTCATAGATGTGGATCAGCGCCAGCGACTGTGCCTGAACATAGCGATGCAGGGCTGGATGGCCGGCAATGTCTTCCAGATTCAGCGAAATCCTCCTTGTGTTCCGAGCGAGCCGCTGCAACCCAGACGACGTAACCACATTTTCAGCCTTCGCCGCTTGTGTCCAGACGTTCCATCCCGGTCCACAGGCATGGCGAGCAGGGCCGAGGCGGGCCAGGTTACAGGCCGTTGATCGCAGAGAGGAGTTTGGGACTCTCTGCGTCGGCTGGTTCTCATTCTCCCGGCTGTGCACCGGGCTGCCAGGGGGCGCCACTTTGGCGACCGCAGCCTCTGGCACCAGCGGCCGAAGCGGTCGACATAGATGTAGATGACCGGCGTCGTGTAGAGGGTCAGGACCTGGCTCAGCACCAGGCCGCCGACGATGGCGATGCCGAGCGGCTGGCGCAGTTCGCTGCCTTCGCCAAGGCCGATGGCCAGCGGCACGGCGCCGAACAGTGCCGCCATGGTCGTCATCATGATCGGGCGAAAGCGCAGCAGGCACGCCTGGTAGATGGCATCATGCGCCGACTTGTTCTCGTTGCGCTCGGCGGCCAGCGCGAAGTCGATCATCATGATCGCATTCTTCTTGACGATGCCGATCAGGAGGATGATGCCGATCAGCGCCATGATGCTGAATTCGATGTCGAAGGCCGACAGGGCCAGCAGCGCGCCGACGCCGGCCGAAGGCAGCGTGGAGAGAATGGTCAGCGGGTGGACGTAGCTCTCGTAGAGGATGCCGAGCACGACATAGACGGCGATGAGTGCAGCAAGGATGAGCAGCGGCTGGTCGGAGAGCGAATCCTGGAACACCCGGGCCGTGCCCTGGAAACTGCCATGGATGGTAGCCGGCATGCCGATGCGGTCCGCCGCCGCGTTGATGGCCGCGACCCCGTCGCTGAGCGCGACGCCCGGCGCGAGATTGAACGACAGCGTGGTGGCGACGAACAGGCCCTGGTGGTTGACCGAAAGCGGCGTGCTGCCGGGGCCATAGCTCGCGACCGACGACAACGGCACCATCGTCTCGGCACCGGTGCTGACGGCCGATCCGGTCGATGCGGCAGTCTTGCCGGTGCTGGTGATGGAATTGGTCGCCTGGTTGCGCGCGGCATCCGTCGCTGCGGCCGCGGCGCTGCCGGACTGCCCCGGCGCGACGAATGTGCCGGCAACGGCATTGCTCGCCTGCGAACCGTGCACCGATCCGCCCGACGTGCTGACATAGACCTGTTTCAGCGCTTCGGGGTTCTGCCAGTATTGCGGCGCCACCTCCATGATGACGTGGTACTGGTTGCGCGCCACATAGATGGTGGAAACCTGGCGCTGGCCGAAGGCATCGTAGAGCGTGTTGTCGATCTGGCCGACGGTGATGCCGAGGCGCGTCGCGGTGTCGCGATCGATGACGATATCCGCCTCCAGGCCCTTGTTCTGCTGGTCGCTGTTGACGTCGGTCAGCTTCGGCTCGGTCTGCAGTGCCGCCGCGAGTTTCGGCGCCCATTGCGCGAGGTCGTCGAAACTGTCGCCTTGCAGCGTGTACTGGTACTGCGCGTTCGACTGACGCCCGCCGACGCGGATGTCCTGCACCGCCTGCAGGAAGAGGGTGGCGCCCGGCACCACCGCAAGTTCGCGCCGCAGCCGGGCGATCACCTGGTCGGCGGAAACCTTGCGTTCGGCCAGCGGCTTCAGCGACACGAACATCGAGCCGGAATTGGTCTGGCCGCCGCCGGTGAAGCCGACAGCGGCATCGACGGCAGGGTCCTTGCTGACGATGCCGGCGAACTGGCTGAGTTTTTGCGACATCCGCTGGAAGGAGGTTGCCTGGTCGGCCTGGATCGAGCCGACTAGCCGGCCGGTATCCTGCTGCGGAAAGAATCCTTTGGGGATGGTGACGTAGAGATAGCCATTGAGGCAGAGCGTTGCCGCAAGTACCGCCATGATCAGCAGCGGATGCTCCAGCGCCCAGGAGAGCGATCGGCGGTAGCCGCTCAGCATGGCGTCGAAGACGCGCTCGCTGAAGCGGTAGAGACGGCCATGGCTGCGATCCCTTTCGCCGCGCAGCAGGATCGAGCACATCATCGGGGTGGTGGTCAGCGAAATCGCGAGCGAGACCAGGATTGCGGCCGACAGCGTGATGGCGAACTCGCGGAAGAGCCGGCCGATGATGCCGCCCATCAGCAGGATGGGTATGAAGACGGCAATCAGCGAAAGGCTCATCGACAGCACGGTGAAGCCAACTTCCTGCGCTCCCTTGATCGCCGCCTCTACGCGGCCCATGCCGGAAGCGGCATGGCGGGAGATGTTCTCGAGCACGACGATGGCGTCGTCGACGACGAAGCCGGTGGCCACCGTCAGCGCCATCAGCGACAGATTGTCGATGCTGAAGCCGAGCAGGTACATGGCGCCCAGCGTGCCGACCAGCGACACCGGTACCGCCACGATCGGCACCAGTGCCGAGCGCACGTCGCGCAGGAAGGCGAAGACGACCAGGATCACCAGGCCGATGGCGATCATCAGCGTCTGCGCGACTTCCCGCAGCGAGGCGCGGATGGTGGTCGAGCGGTCGACCGCCAGCGACAGATCGATGGCCGGCGAGATCGAGGCGCGCAGCGACGGCATAAGCGCCTTTACGCGGTCGACCGTGGCGATGATGTTGGCATTGGGCGATCGATTGAGGATGATCAGCACCCCCGGCTTGCCGTTGGCTAGACCGGCATTGCGGATGTTCTCGACGGAATCGTTGACCTGGCCGACGTCGGAAAGCCGCACCGGGGCGCCGTTGCGATAGGCCACCACCAGCGAGCGATAGGCGTCCGCATGGTTGGCCTGGTCGTTGGCGTAGATCTGATAGCGCTGCGGGCCGACGTCGATGGCGCCCTTGGGGCTGTGGGCGTTGGCCGAGGCGAGGGCCGCGCGCACATCCTCCAGCCCGATGCCGTAATTGTAGAGCGCCTGCGGATTGATCTCGACGCGCACCGCGGGCAGCGAACTGCCGCCCACCGACACCTCGCCAACACCATCGACCTGCGAGAGTTTCTGCGCCAGCACGGTGCTGGCGGCATCGTAGAGCTGCCCCTTGGACAGAGTGTCGGAGGTGAGCGTGAGAATGAGGATCGGTGCGTCGGCCGGATTGACCTTGCGATAGGTGGGGTTGGAATGCAGGCTGGACGGCAGGTCGGCGCGCGCCGCGTTGATCGCCGCCTGGACATCGCGCGCGGCGCCGTCGATGTCGCGATCGAGGCCGAACTGCAAAGTGACGCGCGCGCTGCCGACGCTGCTCGACGACGTCATTTCGTTGACATCGGCGATCTCGCCGAGATGCCGTTCGAGCGGGCTGGCGACCGTGTTTGCCACGACCTGCGGGCTGGCGCCCGGCAGTGATGCCCGCACCGAGATCACGGGGTAGTCGACCTCGGGCAATGGCGCCACCGGCAATTGAGGAAACGCCACCAGTCCTGCCGCCAGCAGGCCGAAGGTCAGCAAAGTCGTTGCGACCGGGCGCCGGATGAAGGGAACCGACAGGTTCATGGCGCGGCGTCCGCACCATACGCAGGCGGAAGGTCGGGCTGGGCGCCTTGCAGCCGGGCGGCAAGGCGATCAAGCCAGAGATAGATGACCGGCGTCGTGAACAGCGTCAGCAACTGGCTGACGAGCAGGCCGCCGACGATGGTGACGCCCAGCGGATGACGCAGTTCCGAGCCGACGCCGGTGCCGAGCATCAGCGGCAGCGCGCCAAGCATCGCCGCCAGCGTCGTCATCAGGATCGGGCGGAAACGCAGTAGGCAGGCTTGGTAGATGGCTTCGCGCGGCGCCTTGCCTTCGTTGCGCTGCGCGTCGAGCGCGAAGTCGATCATCATGATGGCGTTCTTCTTGACGACGCCGATCAAGAGGATGATGCCGATGATCGAGATGATGGTCAGGTCCTCGCCGGCGATCATCAACGCCAGCAGCGCGCCAATGCCGGCCGAAGGCAGTGTCGACAAGATGGTGATCGGGTGGATGAAGCTCTCATAGAGCACGCCGAGCACGATGTAGACGGTGATCACCGCCGCCAGGATCAGGAACAACGTGTTGTCGAGCGAAGCCTGGAAGGCGCGCGCCGCACCTTGAAAATTGGTGATGACGCTGAGCGGCATGCCGATCTCGCTTTGCGCCTGCTGAATCGCGGTGACCGCTTCGCCAAGCGACACGCCGGGTGCCAGGTTGAACGACACTGTGGTGGCGGGGAATTGCCCCATATGGGAGATCTGCAGCGGTGCGGTGGCGACGTGGGTGCTGGCGACCACGGCCAGCGGCACCGGACTGCCGCCGCTCGATGACGGCAGGTAGACGGAGGACAACGCGTTGAGCGAATCCTGCAAGGAGGGATCTGCTTCGAGAATGACCCGGTACTGGCTGGAGGTGGTGAAGATGGTCGAGACGATGCGCTGGCCGAAGGCGTCGTAGAGCGCGTTGTCGATCGTCGCCGGCGTGATGCCGAAGCGCGCCGCCTGGTCGCGGTCGATGTCGACGAAGACGGCGAGCCCGGCATCCGACAGGTCGCTGGCGACGTCTGCGATCTCAGGCAGCGTGTTCAACCTGGCCAGCAGCTTCGGCGTCCACAGCGTCAGTTCGTCCGGATTGGCGTCCTGCAGCACGAATTGATACTGCGTACGGCTGACCGTGCCGTCGATGGTCAGGTCCTGCACCGGCTGCATGTAGAGGGTGACGCCGGCCGTGGCGGCGGTCGCCTGCCTCAGCCTTGCTATGACTTGCGTGATGTCGGCGGTGCGCTTTTCATGCGGCTTGAGGTTGATCAGGATGCGGCCGACATTGAGCGTGGTGTTGGTGCCGTCGACGCCGATGAAGGACGACAGGCTGTCGACATCGGGGTCTTTCAGGATGATCGCCGCCAGCTCTTGCTGCCGCTCGGCCATCGAGGCGTAGGACACCGATTGCGGCGCCTCGG
Organism: Mesorhizobium sp. P2_A12; assembly: GCF_056405075.1. Taxonomy (NCBI): domain Bacteria; kingdom Pseudomonadati; phylum Pseudomonadota; class Alphaproteobacteria; order Hyphomicrobiales; family Phyllobacteriaceae; genus Mesorhizobium; species Mesorhizobium sp. P2_A12. The sequence continues at coordinate 33,631 of NZ_JBFUCU010000030.1, read as the reverse complement.
TGATGGCCTGGATGACGCCGGTATCCTGCACCGGGAAGAAACCCTTTGGGATGACCGCGTAGAGTGCAGCCGTCAGCACCAGCGTGGCCGCCGCCACCAGAAGCATCAGCGTTTGCCGGTCGAGCACCCAGGTCAGCGCGCGGCCGTAACCCCTGATCACCCAGTCGAAGAAGTCGCGGCTGGCGCGCTGCAGGGCGTTCTCGCGCACCGCCGACAATGGCTTGAGCAGCTTGGCGCAGGCCATCGGCACCAGCGTCAGCGACACCACGGCGGAAATCAGGATCGTGGTGGCGAGCGTGATGGAAAATTCGCGGAACAGCCTGCCGACGACATTGCCCATGAACAGCAGCGGGATCAGCACGGCGATCAGCGAGACGGTCAGCGATATGATGGTGAAGCCGATCTGCTGCGACCCCTTCAGCGCCGCCTGCAGCGGCGTCGCACCCTCCTCGACATAGCGCGCGATGTTCTCGATGACGACGATGGCGTCGTCGACGACGAAGCCGGTGGCGATGGTCAGCGCCATCAGTGAGAGATTGTCGAGGCTGAAGCCGAACAGGTACATGACCCCCAGCGTGCCGACCAGCGACAAGGGGACCGAGAGGCTCGGGATGAGCGTCGCACGGGCGCTGCGTAGGAAGACGAAAATGACCAGCACGACAAGAATGATCGCGAGCGTCAGTTCGTATTCGACGTCGCGCACGGACGCGCGGATGGTGGTGGTGCGGTCAGTCAGCACCTTGACGTCGACAGTGCTTGGGAGCGAGGCCTGCAATTGCGGCAGCAGTGCCTTGATGCGGTCGACCACCTCGATGACGTTGGCGCCGGGCTGGCGCTGGATGTTGACGATGATGGCCGGCGTGCTGTTCATCCAGGCCGCCAGCCTGTTGTTCTCGGTGGCGTCGACCACCGTTGCCACATCGCTCAGCCGCACCGGGGCGCCGTCCTTGTAGGCGACGATCAGCGAGCGGTATTCCTCGGCGCTTTTCAGCTGGTCATTGGCGTTGATTGTGTAGGCCCGCGAAGGCCCGTCGAAATTGCCTTTCGGCGTGTTGACGTTGGCGCTGCCCAGCGTGGTGCGCAGATCGTCGAGATTGAGGCCATAGGCGGCGAGCTTGCGCGGATCGGCCTGGACGCGCACGGCCGGGCGCTGGCCGCCGCTGAGGCTGACCAGACCGACGCCGGCCAGTTGCGAGATCTTCTGTGCCAGCCTTGTGTCGGCAAGCTGCTGCACATCGCGCAGCGGCATCGTGTCCGATGTCAGGCCGAGCGTCAGCACCGGCGCATCGGCCGGATTGACCTTGGCGTAGATCGGCGGCGCCGGCAGATCGGCTGGCAGCAGATTGCCGGCGGCGTTGATGGCCGCCTGCACCTCCTGCTCGGCGACATCGAGCGAGATCGCCAGGCTGAACTGCAGCGTGATGACCGAGGAGCCGGCCGAACTGACCGAATTCATCTGGTTCAGGTTGGCGATCTGCCCGAGCTGGACTTCCAGCGGCGCGGTGACCGAGGACGTCATGACGTCCGGGCTTGCTCCCGGATAGAAGGTCTGCACCTGGATGGTCGGATAGTCGACCTCGGGCAGCGCCGAGACCGGCAGATAGCGGTAAGCCAGCAGGCCGGACAGCATGATGGCGACCATGAACAGCGATGTCGCCACCGGCCGCAGAATGAAGGCTCGCGATGGGCTCATTGCTGCTGCCCGGACTCCGCGTGACGATGCTTGCGGCCCTGGCCCTTGTGCCTCCCGGTGTCGTCCGGCTTCGGCGTCTCGGATACCGGCTGATCGGGTGGCTGTGCCTGTGGTTGAGGCGCTGTCCCTGCCGGTGCAGGCGTTGATGCCTGCGCGGGTGCCTGTGCCGGAGCCTGTGTCTGGCCGTCCTGTTGCAGGTTGACATGGGCTCCTTCGCGAAGCTTGTCGGCGCCGTCGACGACGATGCGGTCGCCGGGGTTCAGGCCCGACAGGATCTCGACGTGCTCGCCATTGGTGACGCCAAGCGTGACCTTGCGCACGGAGACGGTGCTGTCGGGATTGACCAGATAGACGAAGGTGCCGGGCTGGCCGCGCTGTATCGAGGCGATCGGGGCGATCGCCACGTCCTTGTGCTCGTCCACCAGTAGCTCGACGTTGACGAACTGGTTCGGATAGAGAATGCGTGTTTCGTTGGAGAAGCCCGCCCTCAGCTTGATGGTGCCGGTGCTCGGGTCGATCTGGCTGTCGAAGGTTTCAAGCTGGCCGTCGGCGAGCTTCTTGTTGCCGGCGCGGTCGAAGGCGGTGGTGGGCAGCGTGGCGCCCTGCTGCAGGCGCTGCGCGATCTCCGGCAAGTCGTCCTCGGGCACGGTGAAGAGGACACTGATAGGCTGCAGCCTTGTGATGACGACAATGCCGTTGGTATCGCCCGGCGTCACGTAGTTGCCCTCATCCACCTGGCGCAGGCCGGCGCGGCCGTCGACCGGCGCCAGGATGCGGCAATTGTCGAGATTGAGGGTCGCGGTCTGAACCAAGGCCTGGTCGACCTGGATGGAGCCGGCGTCCTGCGCAACCAGGGCGACCTGCGCGTCGAGCGTCTGATGCGTCGCGGCGCCCTGGGTCACCAGTGTCTTGTCTCGTGCAAGGTCGAGCTGGGCGTCCTTCAGCATCGCCTGGTCGCGCGTCAGCTGGCCCTGGGCCTGGGCGAGTGCTGCCTGGTAGGGGCGGGGATCGACCTCAGCCAACAGATCGCCCTTGGCGACGTCCTGACCCTCCTTGAAGTTCACCTGGACAAGCGGGCCGGTGACCTGCGGCTTGACCGTGACGGTGGAGAGCGAGGTCACCGTGCCAAGCGCGTTGAGGGTGACGTCTATCGTGCCCTTCTCGATGGTGGCGGCGCCGATCGACATCGGTTGCGCGTTTCTTCTACCACCGGGCTGTCTGGCCTCGACATGCGGGCGTTGGTAGAGATAGGTGCCGGTGGCGGCGACAATTGCAATAAAGATCAGCCACGGGATCCAGCCACGCGAACGGCGTTGCGCGACATTCGTTTGCAGGGGCGTCTGCAGGGGTATTTCCAACTGCTGGTCCATGGCGGCATCTCTCACCCCCATCAACCAATATGGCTGAAACCGACCCAAGTCGAATTAACAGTTGGACAGGTTGACCGGCCATGCCGGCCGGTCATTCTCCTCGGTTTCTGCTGTTTCTGCTGTCGCGTCCTGACGGCCGGCGGGCGGGTTACATACGCATCAGCAGGCCACTGTCGACAGCGAGTTCGATGACGGTGATGTAGTTAGCGGCACCCAGACGCCGGCCTGCCTGGCAGCCGTCGCACATCACCGACTTCGGATGGCAGCGTTATATCGTCAGCTGGTCATCGGCTGACGAGGCAAAGCGAAAACCGGCCGGCTTGCGCCGACCGGTTGTTCCGGGCGAGATCAGCCGCAGACGCGGACTTCCTCGATCACCCTGTGGTGGTGGCGCCAGGTCTTGACCAGTTCGATATGGCAGCGGTGATGCCGGTGGTAGCGGCGATATTCGCCACCCTGGTAATCACCGAACTGTACGCTGTCGTCACCATACTGGTTGTCGTAATCGCGCCGGTGGTGGCGGCGATACTCACCACCTTGATAATCGCCAAACTGCACGCCGTCGTTCTGATCGTCGCCATATTGGTTGTCATCGTAATGACGGTCATGATGGCGGCGGATGATGATCTGGCCACCGTTGTCGGGCTGATCGTCCGATGAGTACTGGTTGTCGTCGGACTGGATAATCAAGCTTGCGGCTTGCGTTGGCGCAATGACGGCGGCCGTTGCGGCCAATGCCATCACCGAAGCCAGGAATAGGTTTTTCATGTCTCGTCCTCCTAGGGTTCAATCATATGAACTCGCGGGGAGGCTTAGCGTTCCAATATCGCTTTTCATAGCCGTGGACGCCAGGTTGGCCGTCATCGGCGGACAATTTGCCTTACAGGCGCACAAATGCCGTCAACGGCAGGTGGTCGGACGCCACCCGCGAAAGCGGCGTGTCATGCGCCTCCACGGCCGAGATCATGCCGTGCCGGTTGGCCATGATACGGTCGAGCGCCAGCAGCGGCAGGTTCGACGGGAAGGTCGGCACTGCCGGCGGCAGCGGGCCAAAGGTGACATGCAGCGTATTCAGCGCGGAGCGGTTGCCGAGCCGCCATTCGTTGAGATCACCGAGCAGGAGCGTCGGCGTGGCATCGGGGCTGTTCATGATATCCAGCACGACGCGGGCCTGCTGCGAGCGGGACCGACGCAGCAAACCGAGATGGGCGGCGATGACGCGCAGGGTCCGGTTTCCGTCAAGATCGATCTCCGCCACCACGGCGCCGCGTGGCTCCAGCCCCGGCAGCCTGATCTGATGCACGTCGCGGACGACGCCCTTCTTGAACAGCAGGACATTGCCATGCCAGCCATGCCCCTTGCCATTGGCTGCAATCGGCACCGGTACCAGGCCGGTTTCATGTTCCAGGCGAGACAGGTCGAGAAGCCCGTCACGGTCGCCGAAGCGGTTGTCGGCTTCCTGCAGCGCAATCACGTCAGGATCGATTTCGCGGATGACGCGGCTGGTCCGCTCGGGATCGAACTTCCTGTCGAGGCCGATGCATTTGTGAACGTTGTAGGAGGCAACTAGCGTTCCGGTTGTGCCTGTCCGCTTGGGCGCACCGGCGTTTGCCTTCCGCATCCTGCGGTCGCGAATGGATAGAAGCATGCTTGCCGGAAGGCTGCGTCCAGTTCTGTGCATATCTGTGCTGCTCGTCCTCGCTGGCTTCAATTCGGAACCGGGATACAGTCAAAATAGGCGCCGTCGGCATATATTCCATGACAGGCAGGCTTAAGCGCGCCAACCTAGGCTAGAGATAGGGCGAACCGAGCCACAATACCCGGTCGAACAGCCTGATAAGGAAGGGTCGGGCCCGCAAGGCGTCGAGCGTCACCGGCACTGCGGTTGCGAGCGCCGATCCGATCCGCGCCTCGATCTCGCTGGCAAAGCCGGCGTCCAGGACCTCGAGGTCGATCTCGAAATTCAGCCGCAGCGACCGGGCGTCAAGGTTGGAAGAGCCGACATACGCCCACACGCCGTCGATCGAAAGCAGCTTCGAATGGTCGAACGGTCCCTCCGTGCGCCAGATACGGCAATAGTTCTTCAGCAGCTGATCGAACTGCGCCGTCATAGCGCGGTCGACAAGGAAAAGATTGTTCACCGCCGGCACCACGATGTCGATTTCGACGCCGCGCCTTGCAGCGGTGGTCAAGGCGCTGATCAGTTCACGGTCCGGCAGGAAATAGGGCGACATCAGGCGGATCGATTTGCGGGCGACGGAGAACGCGCCGATCAGCAGCTTGTGGTTGGTCTCGATGCTGGCGTCCGGGCCGGACGCGACCGCCCGCACCAGCATGGGCAGGCCGGGCGCCGGCGACAGCGGCCCAATTCGCCAGGCATCGCCCTTCAACGGTTCGTCGGTGGCGAAGCGCCAATCCTCGGCGGCGACCGAGAAGAGATCGGCGACGACCGGACCAGTGACCCGGAAATGCGTGTCCCTGGCGCAGTTGGAACCGGCGAACTCGGCCGAGAAGCCCTTGCGGATGTTCATGCCGCCTGTGAAGGCGACCTTACCGTCGATGATCAGGATCTTCCTGTGGGTCCTTAGATTGGCGTAGGGCAGGCGCAGACCCATGACGATGTTGCCGTTGAAGACATCGGCGGTGATGTCGGCGCTGCGCAGATGCCCCAGGATGCTCGGCACGGAATAGCGGGCGCCGACGGCATCGATCAGCACGCGGACGGTTACGCCGCGCCGGACGGCGCCGGCAAGGGCCTCGACGAAGAGCATGCCGACGGCATCATTGTCGAAAATATAGGTCTCGAGCAGGACGCTGCGCTCGGCGCCATCGATCGCCGCGCACATGGCGGCATAGGCCTCGTCGCCTGTCTCCAGCACATCGATCGCGTTTCCGGGGTGGAGCGCGCGCCGCGCCACCCTGTCGCCCAGTGTCCGCAGACCGGTGAACCGCTGCCCGTATCGCTCGACGATCAGGGCCTCTTCGGCGGCGACGTCGTGCTCATGCTTGGCGGACACCGCGCCGCCGGCAAGCGGGCGCTGGGCGCTGATCGAGGCGCGACGGATGCGGTTGATACCAGCGACGGCATAGATCAGCACGCCGATGATGGGCGACAACACCATGACGCCGACCCAGCCGGTGGCGGCGCGGACATCTTCCTTGGTCATGACAACGTGGATGATGCCGACGGTCGCCATCAGCACCGAGATGATCGCAAGGATTTGGGGCCAGTGAGTCGCCAGTGTCTCGAACATTGGCGGGACTATCCAGCGAGCGGTTGCAGAAGGCAATGCGGCCGATCATGCCTCGGCGTCGAACAGGCTGAATGCCTCCAGGCAAAACATTAGAGGCCCAGCGACGCCTTGAAAGCAGAAAGCTCTTCGTCGGTGACGGGGACCACGTGCTGCGGCTCGGGGTAGGCGCCCGTCTGCACGTCGGATATGAACTCGCGATAGGCGGCGATGCGCTCGCGCTGCAGCCGCTCATATTTGGCGGCGAAGTTGCGGTAGGTCTTGGCGTGGCGCGGTCTGTGGCCGGCGGTGTGGCCGAGCACGTCCTCGCTGAAAAGATACTGCGCGTCGGCATGGGGCCCGGCGCCCATGCCGAGCATGATCATGGGCGTATTCCTGGTGATCAGTTCGGCGACCCGGTCGGGTACCACCTCCAGTTCGGCGCCGAAGCAGCCGATGGCCTCCAGGCGCTTGACGTGATCCCACACCGTACGCGCACTCTCGGCCGTCCTGCCGACGGCCTTGAAGCCGCCGGTCCAGGTGCATTGCGAGGGGATCAGGCCGACATGGGCGACGACCGGCACGGCGTTGTCGCAGAGCGCCTTCTGGGTGTCGAGCGAGGCGGCGCAGTAGAAGCAGTCGCCGCCGATTCGCATGAAGTGGTAGGCGGTTTTGAGATAGTCCTCCGAGGTGACCAGATTGCCGGCGGGACCGTAGGGCAGCCCAACCTGTACGAAGCAGCGGCCGGCCGCCTCGCGCATCTCGGGCGAGAAGAAGCGGCCTTCGATCGAAAGCATGTCGATGCCGGCCGCATCCGCTGCCGCCGCCTCCTCGAGAGAGGTGACGTAGAGCATGGAAATCTTTTGTCCGCGGCCCTTCATGGCGCGGATGTCGGCGACGGTGGGACGGCTGTTCTTGGTGACCATTCTTGTTCCTCAGACGGTGAAAGCTTCACGGAAGGCCTGCAGTGCCGCCTCGGGATCACCCGAGGCAAACGCTTCCATGCCCACCGGCCCGCGGTAGCCCATGTCCTTCAGCGCGCGGGCGATGCCGCGATAGTTGACTTCGCCCGTGCCGGGCTCCATTCGGCCCGGCACGTCGGCCACCTGGACCTCGCCGATCCATGGCAGGCAGGCGCGGCACAGCGCGATCAAGTTCCCTTCGCCGATCTGCGCATGGTAGAGGTCGAGGTTGAGGCGCAGGCCCGGCCGGTTGACGCTCGACACCAGCGCAAGCGTGTCTTCGGCTCGTGCAAAAGGCACGCCGGGATGGTCGACCGGAAGGTTCAAATTCTCCAGCGTGAATGTCACGCCTTCAGCCTCGGCGAGATCCGCAATCCGGTTCAGCGTGTCGTGTGCCCTGAGCCACATCGCGCCGGTGACGGTCTCGCAGGGTGCGACCGGCAGGCCGCCGTCACCCAACCCGGTACCGTGCAGGTTGAGCCGCGCGACGCCGAGGCGTTTGCCGACCGCCGCGGTCTCTTTCGCCGTCTTCAGCAGTTCCGCGGCGCCCTCGTCATCGGAGAGACGGCCGCGCAGGTAGCCGTTCATGATCGAGAAGGTCGCGCCGGATTTCTCGAGCATTGCGAGGTCGTGATCGGGCCAGTTCCAGAGGCCGATCTGGAAGCCCATTTCGGTGAGGCGCCGTACGCGCCACTCCATCGGCCGGTCGCGCCAGAGCATCTCGGCGCAAGCCGCAAGGGTGAAGGTATCGGACATGTCAGACCTCGATGTACACGCGGCCGTCCTCGACCTTGGTGTTGTAGATTTTAAGGTTCACGCAGACCGGTGCGCGCAGCGCTTCGCCGGTCCTGTAATCGAACACGCCGTTATGCTTGGGGCATTCGATCCTGTATTCCATAACCAGCCCGTCGCTCAGATGCACCTTCTCATGCGTACACAGCCCGTCGGTGCAGAAGAACGCATCGTCGGGGCTGCGGTAGATGGCGAATGTCCGGCCCTCGTGATCGAAGCGGATAACGTCCTCTTCCTCGATATCATCGGCCGCACACGCATCAATCCACTTTGCCATTGTCGCCCTGCAGTCTGTTCTTGGGTTGGTCGAAAAGACAGCCGGCGGAACCACGCGTTCCGCCGGCCGCACAGGAAGATGCCCGGGAGGAGGAGATGGGCGTCTTCACTGGGTTCACGCATGGCTCGCGTCGCGCGGCGCATGCCTGTCGTCAGCCGCCGAGAAGCTCTCGATCTCGGCTTCGAGTTCGGCCATCTGCTCGCCGCCTGCCATCAGGTCGGTGATCGCTTCGCGGCTTTTCTCACCCTTGCGGAAGTCAGCGGCCTTGGCACCCCTGATGAGGACGGCGAAGTGGTCGCCGACGGTCAGCGCATGGACGACATTGTGGGTGATGAAGATCACCGCTATGCCCTTGCGGCGCGCCTGCAGGACGATGCGCAGGACATGCGCCGCCTCCTTGACGCCGAGTGCCGCTGTCGGCTCGTCGAGGATCAGCACACTTGCGCCAAAATGCACGGCGCGCGCGATCGCCAGCGCCTGACGCTCACCACCGGACAGTCCACCGACGAGGCGATCGCCGTCGTCGATGCGGGTGATGCCGAGCTGGCGCATCTCGGTGACGGCGATCTCGTTGGCCCGCTTGCGGTCGTAGATGGTGAGCGGCCCCCAGCGCCGCGTCGGCTCGGCGCCGACGAAGAAGGATCGGCCGATGCTCATCAGCGGGAACGTCCCGCCGAATTGGTGGACGGTCGCGATGCCGTGGTCGCTGGCGTCGCGCGGACTGTCGAAGGCGACGGCCCTGCCGTCCATTTCCATCGTGCCCGATGTCGGTTTGTGGACGCCGGAAAGGATCTTGATCAGCGTCGATTTGCCGGCACCATTGTCGCCGAGCAGGCACAACACCTCGCCTCTGTTGACCTCCAACGAAATGTCGTGAAGCACGTCGATCGGTCCGAACGACTTGTTGATCCCGGTCAGCCTGAGCAGGGGCGTGGTCATGAGCGGACCCTCGATTTGGTGCGTGGCGCGTAGGTCAGCGCCATGGTGCGGAAGGTGTTGTTCATCAGCACGGCCGCCAGCAGCAGGACGCCGATGATCAGGCTTGCCCAGTTGGCGTCGAAGCCGGTGTAGAAAATGCCCTGGTTGACGATGGAGAAGGTCAGCGTGCCCAGCACGATGCCGACCACCGAACCGTAACCGCCGGTGAGCAGCACGCCGCCGATGACCACCGCGATGATCGAGTTGAAGATGAACGACTGCCCGGCGGCCACCTGGGCGCTGTTGTAGAGGATCGCCTGCGACATGCCGACGAAGGCCGCGCACAGGCCGCTGCTCATGAACAGCGCGATGGTGACCCGGTCCGTCGGGATGCCGGCATTGCGGGCGCTGACGGCGTCACCGCCCATGGCCAGGATCCAGTTGCCGAAGCGTGAGAAATTCAGGATGAAACCGACGATCAGGACGATGGCGATCCACCAGAACAGGGTCACCTGGAATTTGCCGCCGAGATAGTCGCCAAACACAAGCTTGGCGATCGGTCCGCTCTTCAGCGCGACACTGGTGCTACCGGACAGGATGATCGAAAGGCCAAGCGTCAGGCCGGCCAGCGCGAACAGCGTTGCCAGGGTGACGACGAAGGACGGCACTTTGGTGCGGATCACCAGAACCCCGTTGATGAAGCCGACGGCCAGCCCAAGGCCAAGCGCGGCGAGAATGCCGACGATGATCGGCAGGCCGTAGTGGCCCGAGATGATGGCAATGGTCATCGAGCTGGCCGGGATCATCGAGCCGACGGAGAGATCGAGGTGTCCGGCGATCATCAGCAGCCCGATGGGAAGCGCGATGATGCCGAGTTCCGAGGCGACGTTGAGCCAGCTCGCGGCGCCGCCGGCCGACAGGAAATTGGCGCCGCCGAAGATCGAGAAGAAGACCAGCACGGCGATCATGCCGATCAGCGAGCCGACCTCGGGGCGCCGTACGAGGCTGCCGATCGAGGGCATCGAAGAATGCGGGGCGGGTGGCGCAGTCGCTACCACGGCGGGTTGGTCATGGGCTTGGGATGTCATCGAAGTGGTCCCTGGCTTGAACAATGAGGAGCCTGGCGCTGCCCTCGTCGAGGGGCGCCGGCCGGCGATGTCCGGCCCTCGGAGGGGCCGGACACTCAGTTTGCGCAAGTTAGCGGGCGCCGGCCGCCGCGCCGCCCATCGTCGCGTCGACATTGGCGGCGTCGACGATCCCCGGTCCGGTCAGCACCGGCTTCGTCGGCAGGTCGAGCCCATAGTTCACGAAGCCGTTGAGCAGGGACACCGCAAGATAGCCCTGCAGATAGGGTTGCTGGTCGATCGAGAACATCTGCGTGCCGTCCTTGATGCGCTGCAGGCCGGTTTCGTCCATGTCGAACGAAGCCAGCTTGACCTTGTCGCCGACATTGGCCTGGCTGATTGCGTTGGCCGCACTGTTGGCGTCGCCAGCGCTGATGGTGATCAGGCCATCGAGCGTGTTGTCTTTCAGCACGGCTGCCTTGATCGCCTCGGCGACCGCGGTTGGGTTGCCGAAGCTGGATGAAGGCAGCGGCAGCTGGGTGGATTTGCCGCCGCTCTTGGCGATGGCGTCAGCTATGCCCTTGCAGCGGTCTTCCGTGTTGGTGGAGCCCGGCAAGGTGTTGACGCACAGCACATTCTTGGCGCCATGGCTGCCGAAATAGGCGCCGCCGCCGAGACCGGCCGCGTATTCTTCGTTGCCGACATAGTTCATGGCGCCGAGCCGCTTGGCTGCGTCCATGCCGCCGGAATTGTAGATGATGAGCGGCACACCGGCGGCAACGACTTCCTTGAAGGCGTCGTCCATGGCCTCGGGCACCCAGTCGGGGCCGACGATGGCGCTCGGCTTCTGGCTGAGCGCTGTGCGGATCAGCTTGGCGGCATCCGGGCCGAGATTGTCGTAGTTCTGCGGGCCGAGCCAGGTCACAGAGCCGCCGGTCAGTTCGGCGACCTTGCCGGCGTCATCGGCGCCCTTCTTGACCTTCGACCAGAACGGATCGTCCGCCTTGCCGCCGATGACGAAGATTTTTGCCCCTTTCGACTCGGCCATTGTCGATGTGGCCGATGTCGCCGCCACCCCCGCAAGCATGATCGCCGCCAAGAGCTTCGTGATACGCTTCATTTTCGTTTCCTCCCATTTGCCGTCTTCAGACGGGTTTAGAAAAACTTTGATCTCTCCTGCGCGCCTCTCTCCCAGTTGCGCGCCGTGTAACGTGATCGATGGGTCGCCGGAGTCATGCCCTGGCGTTCATGCGCTCTTTCTTTTTCTGGAACCGGGCGTCCATCATGGCGTCGCCCTCCCTGGTGCCGTCGTGCAGGGTGCCGAACCATCTATCGAGCGGGATCAGCCCGTCGCCGCCGTAGTTCACCTCGAAATATTTATGGTGCAGGTAGTGTGCGTAGGCGTGGCTCGATACGGCTGTGTCCTGCGTGAGTTCCAGCTTTTCGAAGCCGAGATGGCCGTTGACGGCACCGAAGCCGGCGACGTGCAGTTGGAACAGTGCGACGATGGGGTTGGACGGGATCAGAAGATGCCAGAAGGCGACCGCGTGATAGAGGAACCCTTCCACTGGGTGCATCGACAGCGACGACCATGGCGACGGGTTGATCGAATTGTGGTGGACCGAGTGGATCCAGCGATAGAGCGGACCCCAGTGGATCAGGCGGTGGATGAAGAAGAAATGCACCTCGTGAATGGCCGGTGCGACCAGCACCAGCGCGGCGAGGTAGACGGGGTGATCCTGCCAGCCGACCCACGGCACGTAGCCGTTGGCAAAGCACCACAGGAAGATGACTTCGGCCACCGTCCATAGCGGGATGGTGATGAAGAACGAGCGCAGGAAGTTGTCGAGGTTCTGGCTCTGGAACCAGAACACGTCGGAAGGCGCATCGCCAGGGAATTTGTGGTTGTATTTGAACCGCGTCGCCTGGGCGCGCCTGATGTAATAGCGCAGCTCGAAGATGCCGTAGAAGACCAGGATCGCCGCGGCGTTAACGGCGTAGAGCCACAGCGCCCAGCCCCAGCTGATGGTCTTCATCGTTTCGACGCCGGGGACGACATAGAACAAGTAAAGGAGGGCGGTGGCCATGTGGAAGGCATTCCACGGCCAGATATAACCGGGCAGCCACGCCAGGATCTTCGGCAGCCTCGGTGGCCAATTCCACAACGGCACGGCCTCGATGCGCCCGTTCGGCTTCCAGTCGCCGCGCTTGTCGCGCACGCCGTATTTGAGATCGTCCATCCCGGATCCTCCACCCGCAGTGCCTGGGATGGCTCGCACGCGCACGCTGCCTCACACCGCCGTTGGGCGGAGGGTCGGAACCTTGTCTGCGCTGTGCTGCTTCTATCCCTGGGCTGGCGGTGCTTGCGCCTTCTTTGCTTGTGCCCGAGATAAACATCTTGATCCAAAATGAATCAAGAATAGAATGTTTATTCCAAATGAATTGTATCATTCGTCTCAGGACTTCCCGGCGAATGATATTTTCGTATCAATTGCTATAGGCTGATGAGACGAAATGGATCAGAACAAGCGGCCGACAATCAAGGATGTTGCCGCCGCGGCCAATGTTTCGGTGGCCACCGTCAACCGGGTGCTGGGCGGCTCTGGCGCCGTCCGCCAGGGCACGCGCGAGCGCGTCAGGCTGGCGGCGGAGCAGATCGGTTTCTACGGCATGGGCGCGCTGCGCAGCCGCATAGCGGCCGCGCTACCGCGCTACCGGTTCGGTTTCCTGCTGCATCAGCCCGGCCGCGCTTTCTACCGCAACATTGCCGAGGCGATACGTGCGGTGGCGCCGACGATGCCTGACTGCGAGATAGAGCTGCGCACCGAGTTTCTCGACGATCTGTCGCCGCAGAACGTCGCCTCGCGCTTGCTGGCCTTGGGCGCCGAATGCGACGCCGTCGGCGTCGTTGCCGCGGTGCATCCCCTCGTCACCCAGGCCGTGGACACGCTGCATGCCCGCAACGTGCCGGTCTTTGCGCTGATCTCGCAGATATCGGCGACAGGCCAGGTTCCCTACATCGGGCTGGATGGCTGGAAGGTCGGGCGCACCGCGGCCTGGGTGTTCGAGCACGTCTGCCGGGCGCCCGGCAAGCTCGGTATCCTCGTCGGCAATCATCGCTACCGCTGCCAGGAAATGAACGAAAGCGGTTTTCGCTCCTATTTCCGTGAGCACGCCCCTGGCTTCACGCTGCTGGAGCCGCTGCTGACCTTCGAATCGAGCGCCATCGCGCAGGAGATGACCGAAAAGCTGCTGAACGAAAATCCGGATCTGTCTGGCCTCTATGTTGCCGGCGGCGGCATCACCGGCGCCATAGCGGCGCTGCGGTCCACCGGGCGGGCCGGCAGCGTCGTCGTCGTCGGCTATGAACTGATGGACACGACCCGCGCCGCACTTCTCGACGGCACACTGACCTTCGTCATTTCGCACCCACTGGCGCGTATCGCGCAAGAAGCGCTGGCGGGCATGGTCCGCGCCGTCTCCGCCCCGAACGAAGGCGGCAACTTCACCACGATCCTGCCCTTCGAAATCTACACCCGCGAGAACATCTAGTTCACGGCCCGGTCGCGTCGGCGTGGATGAGACGGTCGATCCGAATGAAGCCAAGAGTTCGAACCGATCGAGCTCCGATGGAATCCTGGCGAAGCAAGGAGATCGCGTGACCTAGCGTCGTCCCCGCGCCGCTTCGGTTCTCCAGGCTTCCTATGCTTGGTTCCGGAGTCGTTGTATATCAGCAGAAATGAAATTGACGATGTAACACATCGATCGATGGCGAGGGGAGCGCCGCATGATGGAATTCAACTTCGATGGACCTCCCGTGGGTGACGCCGTCGACATGGCGGCTGAATGTCAGAGCCGATTGCTGCCTCACATCCGCGAAATCGTCCAGGCGGCGGTGGCTGCCGGGTGGGACGAGGAGGATGTCCTTCTGGGTTTTGTGGAACTTGCGTGGGATTTGTACGAAAAGCGTCGCGGTGATTCCTAGCCAAGCGCGACGAACAGGCTGACCCTATGCCGCGTCATGGCTCCGAGTTCACGCGTAGCTGACGAGAATATTTTTCAATTCCTCCCAGGTCGCTGGAAAGGCATGCCTCGCTCATGTCATCAGACGCAATGCGCGGCTGGAAAAGGCCTTGCCATTTGAAACAAAAATCCTCGTTGCTTCCTTTAGCAATCCCTGCTTTGCCTTTCATCCAAAACATAATTTTGCGGTTGTATACAATGTTCTTCCTTAACCCCGGCCCTCGCGATACGCTGATTGCGGGTTGACGCGGGCGAAGGGGGCTTTCAGGCGGCGGCAACGCAGGCGAGGTGGAATGAAATACCCAGACGAGGCTCGGGGGAGCGGCGATTCCCGAGGCGTCGATCGAAACCAAACGACACGATACGTCCTGGACATCATCGCCGAAAGCGAGGGTCCCCGAAAGGCCACGGCCCAGGGCAGCGTGATACACTTCGTCCGCCGCGGTCCTGGATCGCAGACGTTCCTGGGCAGCAAACATTCGGTTGGGATTGTGCTGGCACCGGCAGCCAAGTTGCGCGCTTCGCCCGGCAGCGACAGGCTGACGGAGTATCATGCGCCAGTCGGCTGCCTCGTCATCAACCCGGCGGGCGTGGACAGCAGGCTTGCCTGGTCGGCGACCAGGGAGAACGCCGTCATCATGCGAAAAATACGGGCCGCCGAACTCGCCTCGGTCGCAGGAGTTTCACCGAATCATTTCATAGCAAGGTTTGCCACGACGTTCGGGATGCCGCCACATCGGTACCTGATCAACCTGCGTCTCGACTTCGCGGAAAAGCTGCTCCTCGATGGCGAGCTCGCGATTGCCGAAGTCGCTTATCTGGCTGGATTT
The DNA here is from genome assembly GCF_056405075.1 of Mesorhizobium sp. P2_A12. NCBI lineage: Bacteria > Pseudomonadati > Pseudomonadota > Alphaproteobacteria > Hyphomicrobiales > Phyllobacteriaceae > Mesorhizobium > Mesorhizobium sp. P2_A12. Next base: position 18,472 of record NZ_JBFUCU010000030.1, on the reverse strand, counting down.
TTGGACCAAAGCCATTTGGCGCCCATGAAGAAGTACAGGGGAAGAACACCCAGGACCGCATATGCTTCCGCCAGAACTGAAAAGCCGCGCGCCGCTTTGAAATCGAGCGACATGCATTGGTCTGGCAAGGCAGCGACACCTGCTGCTCAGGCACCCAAGACAGGCATTTCCTACAAAGATTCCCGAATTTTGCAAAATACGTCCATCACGAATGTGCCCATGCTCTGTGTCATAAGACAGTTCGATCAATCACGAATTGTTTGCTTGAGGGAACGGACAATCCGCCCTCAGGTTGATGTCCTTAGGGGCGGTATCAGGAGGCCGAAAAGTGCGGCGCGATGATGATTCCGCGGGATGGACGTCCGGGACGGACGCGGCGCGACAGCCGGCACTGAACGTCAAAGGCGGGCTTTCCGTTCGCAGTGCACGCAAGGTGCAGGAGTTCTTGAACGAGAACTTTGCGCGCAAGCTGACGCTTGCCGAGATGGCTGCGGTTTGCGGGCTGTCGCCCTATCACTTCGTGCGAGCTTTCTCCAGGACGTTCGGGGCGCCGCCGCATCAGTACGTTCTCGATCTGCGGCTGGCCTTCGCGGAAAGGCTGCTTGCCGACAACAGTATGACGATCGCGGACGTCGCGCATCTGAGCGGGTTTTCGAGCCAGAGCCACTTTACCACGATGATGAAGAAATATCGAAAAACAACGCCATTGCAGGCGCGCCAGAGTAAGATCAGTTCAAAAAAATAAGTAAAATATCATCCGGAAAGTTGTTTAATTGCCGCTTATCAAAGCGTGACCTAAAGTAACAGACTGTTAACTCCCGCTGGGTTGCTCCCCTCTTTTCTCACAAGACAGCAATTTCCTGAAATACGGAAAGCCGGAATCATGTCTTCCTGCGTTGAGCTGGAATTGTCTGACATTTCCATGCCGGCCAGCGGAGAGGGACCATGACCGACAATCTCATTTCGAACGGCTCGCTTGTTCAGCGTCGGGCAGGGCATTTCGCCGGGCACCGGATCGCGGGTGCCGATCACCGCTCCCGCTCGATCCGCCGCCGCCTGATGGCGGTCCTGCGCATGGCCTATCGCGTGCTCGGCATGCGCCGCAAGGGATCTGGACTCGGCATGCTCGGGATCGGCAAGGTGTTGGCGGCGGCGCTGGGTGCGATCGCATTGGGCGGCATCGCCACGCCGGCATCAGCACAGGTTTTCGGCGGCGGCGGCACGGCAAACGGCGTGCGCGGTATCGCGTTTGGATCCGGAGCCGTGCAAAACGGAGCCGATTCCATTGCTGAGGGCACCAATGCCAACGCGGGCGCCCAGAACGCCGTCGCGATCGGCTTCCAGTCGCTCGCCTCGCAGATCAACTCCATCTATCTTGGCTCGCGCACCGCCGCAGGAACGGGAGCGCTGGCTCAGAGCGCGATCGGCATCGGCACGGATGTGACGGCATCGCAAGCCGACGCCATCGGGATAGGGCGTTCATCCGTTTCGTCGGCACAATACTCGGTGGCTCTCGGCCTGCAAGCGAAGGCCACAGGCGCCGGCGGCGCGATGGCGCTAGGCTCAGGCACGGTCTCAAGCGGCGTCAATTCGGTTGCGCTCGGCGTCCAGGCCAGTGCCACAGGAGCCGGCGCCAACGCCTTGGGCACTTTCTCCGTTGCTTCGGGAGGGAACTCCACCGCCCTCGGCACCAGCTCCGAAGCCAGCGGCAACTATTCCACGGCCGCAGGCTGGGGGTCTGTCGCCAGCGGCGATTCCTCCACCGCCATCGGCCGGCAGTCCAGTGCCAGCGGCGTTTCCTCCATCGCCCTCGGCCAGGGTGCGGCGGCATCAAACGTAAATGCGGCCGCACTCGGCCCGGCCGCCCAGGCCACCGGTAACAGTTCGCTTGCGCTCGGTGCGCAAGCGGCGGCCGTTGGCGGCAGCACGGTGGCGGTCGGTCTGGCGGCCGGCGTCGGATCCACCACCGCCAACGCCAATTCGGTTGCGGTGGGCATTGCGGCGGGCCAGTTCGTCAGCGGCGGACAGAATACCGCAATAGGAGGTGGCATCCCCAGCGTGACGCGAGGCGCCGGTTCTGGTGTAACTGGCGCGCGCAACGTTGCCCTCGGCACCGGCGACGGCGGCGTCGCCTACGACGCTACACTTTCCGCTTCCGCGGGCAGTCTGGTTACCGGCAACGACAACGTTGCGATCGGCACCAATGCCGGTATCGGCGTCACCGTCAGTAACACCACGTCGATCGGCCACAACGCTCAAGCCAGCCAGACCAACGGCGCCGCGATTGGCACCGCCGCCATCGCAAGCGGCGTGAACTCGGTCTATCTGGGCGCCCGCTCCGCTGCCGGTACGGGCGCCCTTGCCGGAAGCGCGATCGCCATCGGCACGGACGTGACCGCATCCCAAACCAACGCCACGGCAATCGGTGCAACCTCGAAGGCGACGGCGGCAAATGCAATAGCCTTCGGTCCTGCGGCCAATGCTTCGGGCAATGCCGCGCTGGCCCTGGGCAATGCCAGCGTATCGAGCGGTGTCGGCTCCGTTGCGGCGGGTTCGGGAGCGCAAAGCACGGGCACCGCCACCGTGGCGGTCGGCAACAATGCCAGCGCGACCGCGGCGAATGCCGTGGCGGTCGGCCTCGGCGCGGTGGCGAACTCCACCGATGCCGTGGCCGTCGGCAGGGGCTCGACCGCGACGGGCGGCAAGGCCGTCTCCATCGGCTCCGGCAACACCGCTTATGGCGATGGCGCTGTCTCCATCGGCGATCCCAGCTATGCCAGCGGCACCGGCGCCTTTACCGGCGGCGCCAACAACATCGCCAACAGCGACGGCACGGCGACCGCCACCGCCGCCAACCAGGCCGCCGGCGCCGTCGCCATCGGCAACAACAACAAGGCCATCGGGCAGGGCTCCGTCGCGTTGGGCAACGGCTCCACCGCGGGTGCCGCCGGCCTTGCAGGCAATGTCGCGCTCGGCAATGGCGCGACCGCGGCGGCGAGTTCCGGCGACGTGGCGCTCGGCTCGGGCTCGGTGACCGCCGTGGCGGTCGGTACGCCCAATGCGGTGATCAACGGCACGACCTACGCCTTCCAGGGCACCACTCCGACCTCGACGGTTAGCATCGGCGCGCCGGGTGCGGAACGCACGCTCACAAACCTGGCGGCGGGTCGGATCAGCGGATCCTCGACGGACGCGATAAACGGCTCGCAGCTCTTTGCCACCAACCAGGCGGTGGACGCCATCGGTACCACGCTCAACAACATCAACGTCGGCGGCGGCATCAAGTATTTCCATGCCAACTCGACGGCGGCGGACTCCTCGGCGACCGGCACGGACTCGGTCGCGATCGGACCCGTCGCGACTGCGACGGGGACGAGCGCCATCGCGGCCGGCACCAATGCGAGCGCCTCCGGCATCAGCGCCTCGGCCATCGGCAACGGCGCCGTTGCATCGGCCCTCGACGCAACGGCGTTGGGTTACATATCCAAGGCCTCGGGGCAATACAGCACCGCGATCGGCGCCAATGCCAATGCGACAGCCACGTCCAGCACGGCGATTGGCCAGAACGCGTTTGCAACCGGCGTTCAAGCGGCCGCTCTCGGCGCGGGCGCGAATGCCGGCGCGGCGAATGCGCTCTCGCTGGGTGCCCTCTCCAGCGCCGTCAACGCAGGCGACGTCGCGCTCGGCTCGGGCTCGGTGACCGCCGTGGCGGTCGGTACGCCCAATGCGGTGATCAACGGCACGACCTATGCCTTCCAAGGCACCACGCCGACCTCGACGGTCAGCATCGGCGCGCCCGGCGCGGAACGCACGCTCACCAATCTGGCAGCGGGGCGGATCAGCGGCTCCTCGACGGACGCGGTCAACGGCTCGCAGCTCTTCGCCACCAATCAGGCGGTCGACGCCATCGGCGCCGTGGTCAACAACATCAATGTCGGCGGCGGCATCAAGTATTTCCATGCCAACTCGACGCTGGCGGACTCGTCGGCGGCAGGCACGGACTCGGTTGCGATCGGACCCACCTCGACCGCGTCGGGGGCGAGCGCCATCGCGGCCGGCACCAATGCGACTGCCTCCGATGTCAACGCCTCGGCCATCGGCACAGGCGCGGTCGCATCTGCCCTCGACGCAACGGCGTTGGGCTACATTTCCAAGGCCTCAGGCCAATACAGCACCGCGATCGGCGCCAACGCCAATGCAACAGCCACGTCGAGCACGGCGATCGGCCAGAACGCGTTCGCAACCGGCGTCCAAGCGGCTGCTCTCGGCGCCGGAGCGAATGCCGGCGCCTCGAATGCGCTCGCTCTGGGCGCCCTCTCCACCGCCAGCAATGCCGGCGACGTGGCGCTTGGCTCGGGCTCGGTGACCGCCGTGGCGGTTGGCACGCCCAGCACCGTGATCAACGGCACGACCTATGCCTTCCAGGGCACCACGCCGACCTCGACGGTCAGCATCGGCGCCCCCGGCGCGGAGCGCACGCTCACCAATCTGGCGGCCGGTCGCATCAGCGGCAGCTCGACCGACGCGATCAACGGTTCGCAGCTCTTCGCCACCAACCAGGCCGTCGACGCCATCGGCACCACGCTCAACACGATCGGCGGTTCGGTGACCGATCTCGGCAACACGATCAACAACATCGCCGGCGACACCTCGACCGCCTATACCGACGCCAATGGCGTGGGCATCCGCTACGCCCGCACCAACGAGACCGGATTGGCGAAAACCGATTCCTTCGCGCAAGGGGTCGGCTCCACCGCTGTCGGTTACCAGGCGACTGCAACGGGCGTCAGCGGGCTGGCGCTCGGCCGCGACAGCCAGGCCAGCATCGACGGCAGCGTGGCGCTTGGTTCCGGTTCGGTCTCCGATCGCGCACTGGCGCCGGCCACGGGCCAGATTGCCGCCGGTCCTTCCAACTTCATCCAATACAACACCACCGACAAGACACTCTTGGGCGCCGTTTCGGTCGGCACGTCCACCGCCTATCGTCAGATCACCAATGTGGCGGACGGCACCCAGGCCCAGGATGCCGTGACGATCCGCCAGTTGCAGGGCGCGATCGCGTCGGTCTCGGTCACCTCGACGAAATATTTCCATGCCAATTCGGCGGCCGGCGACTCGCTCGCGGTCGGGGCCGAGTCGGTCGCTGTCGGCCCGACGACGGTCGTCAACGGCGACAATGGTATCGGCATGGGCAATGGGGCGATCGTCGACCAGACCGCACCCGGCGGCACGGCCATCGGCCAGAACGCTCATGTGATGCTGGCCGACGGCCTCGCGCTCGGCACCAATTCGACCGCCGCCGGTGTCCAGTCGGTGGCGCTCGGCGCCGGCGCCCAAAGCACGTTCGCCAACAGCGTCGCGCTGGGCGCCCAATCGGTCACAACTGTCGGTGCGCAGGCGAACTACACGGCCTATGCGCTGGCAAGCCCGCAAACCTCGGCCGGCGAGGTGTCGGTCGGCGCCGCCGGAGCCGAACGCAAACTGACCAATGTCGCCGCCGGCTCGGCCAACACCGACGCCGTCAACGTCTCCCAGCTTCGCGGCGTGTCGGAGAGCCTGGTCGATCAACTGGGCGGGACTTCGGTCGTCAACGGCGACGGGTCGATCACCGGGCCGACATACAAAATCCAGGGCAACAACTACTCGACCGTCTATGACGGCTTCACGGCCGTCGACAACGCCTTGACCAACATCTCCAATGGCGGCGGCATCAAGTATTTCCACGCCAATTCGACGCTGGCCGACTCCGCCGCCAGCGGTACCAACAGCGTCGCGATCGGGCCGGAGAGCGTGGCGAGCGGCACAGACAGCCTTGCCGCGGGGCACGGTGCCACGGCAAGTGCGCAAGGCGCCGTGGCGCTCGGTCAGGGCGCCAAGGCCAACAACGCCAACGACGTGGCTCTCGGCTCCGGTTCGGTGACGCAGACCGCCGTCGGCACCTCCAGCACCACCATCAACGGCAAGACCTACGCCTATGCCGGGACGGCTCCGGCCGGAACCGTCAGCGTCGGCGCTGCCGGCGCCGAAAGGACGATCACCAATGTCGCCGCCGGACGCGTTTCCGCCGGCAGCACCGACGCGATAAACGGCTCCCAGCTCTTCGCCACGAACACGGCGATCGAGGATTTGAAAGACGGCGTCGGAAACCTCACCCAGAACGCGGTGGTGTATGACACCAATCCGGACGGCAGCAAGAAGAACAGCATCACGCTGCAGGGCGGAGACGTCAACGCGCCGGTGGTTATCTCGAATGTCGGCCCCGGTGTCGCCGGCACCGATGCGGTCAATGTCAACCAGTTAAACAAGGGCATAACTGAGACCAAGAGCTATACCGACAACCGTGTGGCTTACGCCATCGATGCATCCAACGACTACACCGACAAAGTGGCCGTCACGACCTTGCAGCAGGCCAATGATTACACTGACCAGAAGCTCAGCCAGCTCAATCAGGACATCAGCGGCATACGTGACGAGGCACGGCAGGCTGCCGCGATCGGGCTCGCCGCTGCCTCGCTGCGCTACGATGACCGTCCCGGAAAGCTGAGCGTCGCGGCGGGTGGCGGCTTCTGGCGGGACGCCGGCGCCTTTGCCTTCGGCGCGGGCTACACCAGCGAAGATGGTCGCATCCGTGGCAACCTGTCCGGCACGGCCGCGGGTGGCCATGTCGGTGTCGGCGCCGGCCTCAGCTTCACGTTGAACTGAGGCGGGAATGAACAGGCAAACCAGCCTTGCCCGCTTTGCCGTGCTGACTTGCCTGGCGCTCAGCAGCGGGCTCGCGCCGGCTGTCGGGCAGGTTGCCTCGCAATACAGGATCAAGCCCTCGGATGTGACGGTGCCTCCCGAAGTGAAGCTGGGGGACTACCAGCGCACCATCCGTCCCTTCGAAAATTGGACACTGATCTGCGACGAGAACCTCAAAGCCCGCAAGAAAGTCTGCAATGTCTCGCAGGTCATCGAGGACACGTCCGGCAAGATGGCCTTCAGCTGGTCGCTGGCCGCCACGCAGGACGGCAAGCCGTACATGATCCTGCGCACCGCGCCGAACGCCAGGAGCGACGGCCTGGTGTCGCTGAAGTTCGAGGGGCGGAACCAGTCAATCGACGTTCATCTGAACGGCTGCAACGAAGTGGTCTGTGTCGGGATGTTGCCGGTAGGGCCCGTCATGCGCCAACAGATCTCGCAGAACGCGACACCGGCGATCTCCTACCCGACCGTCGACGGTCAGACGATCACCGTGACCGCAACACTCAAGGGGCTGACAGACGCCCTTTCGCCAGTCAAGTAACCGGGGCAGCACCATGAGCCAGCAGGACCAGTTGTCGTCCGCAAAACGCAGCGACCCGACCGTCGAGGCGGATCGGCACAGACTCGTCGAACCCGCGCGGCGGCGGTGGCCTCGCCTCGTCGGATTTTCACTTTTGGGGCTGGTCGTGGCGGGCCTTGGCTTTGCCGCCGGGAACTATGCCGCGATCGCCAACCTGGTCGGCAGCGCGACGGCCGCGCAGCCTGAGACAGCCAACCCGGCGCTTCCGGACACTCCCTTCCTGCAGCACGTCAAACAAGCCGGCGTGCAGGCCTGTTCGACCATCTTTCCGGTGCTCGGACAGATTTTGACGACCGGCACGAAATACAGCGTCAAATCATTGTGGAACGACCAGGCTGCCGACAAACACGCCGTCCAGGCGTTTGTCGGCATGGACTATGCGACGGAACGATATAGCGGGCCGGCCGCCGGCGTCGTCTTCGCATCGCCCACCGCTTCGGGTTGCGAAGGGGCGATGGTGCGGGTGGCGCCGTTCGCCAGCCCCTGTACCGACATCCCGTCCATTCTTCCGCGAGGCAGCAAGATCACCGACCACCTCGGCCAGGTCGAGGTCTACGAGCTTGGCGGCAACGCGGGGGAAGCCCTTCTCCTGCCGACAGGCAACAGCTGCGTGGTGATCTCTGTCGCTTCTGCGGCGAAGTGAGAAGGCGAAGCCGATGGCACCAAAGCGCGTCGCGTTGAAACGGATTCGGGCGACGCGCCTTAGGTCTTTAGTTTTTATGCATGTCGTTGTCCCAAAACCGGGCCACTTTTGGGCAACATGCATTAACCCTGCGGAGGATTGCTGACGATGAGATCGGGATCTGTGGCTGTGCTTGGCATTGCCTTGCTCTGGACCGGGCAAGTCATCTCTGCCGATCTGACGGAAGGGCCGCCGGAGCCGCCGGCTCCGCCACCTCAGCATGAAAAAGGCATCTGGGCGGCGATCGCCTATTCCAGTGCCGATGTCAAATACGGCTTCTTCTGGGGCGCCGACAAGCGGCAAGAGGCGTCGGACATCGCGCTCAAGCATTGCGAGAACGCGGGCGGAGAGAACTGCACCGTCGTCGCCGTGTTCCGCAATCACCGCCATTGGGATGACGACGACCAGACCGGCTTTCCTTACAATCACTGCGGTGCCCTGGCCGTGGCCGAGAAGGCAGCCGACCGGCTCACCCCGTGGGGCGCAAAGTCTGCCCCGACCCGCCGGGACGCGGAAGACCTCGCCTTGCAGGCCTGCCAGGCGGCAGGAGACAAATGCAAGATCCGCGAGTGGGTCTGTACATGAAGCGTGGCCTCAAGGCCGTCTTGGCATGCGGGGCAGTCCTATTCTCTTTGATGTCGCCTGCGTCGGCGCAGCAAAAGGCGGCTCTTCCAGATGGACCGTCGTCCCTGCGCGAAGTCTTCCAGGACTGGAGCGTTGCCTGCTCCGTTCGGGAGAATGCAAAGACCTGTTCGCTTTCGCAGGACCAGGTTCAGCAGAACGGCCAAAGGCTTCTTGCCGTGGAGGTTCAGAGACGTGCGGATGGTTCTGCAACGACCACCCTGCTTCTGCCCTTCGGCATATTGCTCGATGCGGGCATAACGCCCCAGATCGACGATCAGCCGCCATTGTCCCAGCAGCGGTTCAGGACCTGCCTGCCGACGGGTTGCCTCGCGGTGTTTTCCATTGATCCGCCGACGCTTGCAAAGATGAGAAAAGGCACGGTGCTTAAGCTCAATGTCACGACGGATGCGGAGACCCAGCTGACATTTCCGGTGTCGCTTGGCGGCCTGACCGCGGCGCTCGACCGCATGGCTGCGCTAAGCGCACGTTGAGAAACGCAGTCCGTTCACTCAATCCGTGATCCCCCGAAAAATTTACTGTAACCGCGATCTGCCTTTGGTTCAGTCGCAAAAAGCGGCTATCCAGGGTTGATTCTGCCCGCATTGGTCCACCGCCTTCTTTTTTGTCCTTTTCCCGACTTGGCAGCGTCCGGATACAATCGCAGGGAGTCTGTGCTTATGTGCCATTTTTGCTACATTTAACAATCTTGTGGCCTGAATCATCGATTTAGCAGGAGCTAATTCAATAATTCCTCACACATTTCGTGAAACTGTGGATAGTTCTCGGAGGCAGGCCTTGGCTTGGTTGTAGCGCTCGCAAATAAGGGTGCTGGGGGAAACGTTAGGGTGGGTTATATGAATAAGACAAGCATCTCGGCCGTCGGCAAGCGCCTTGGTCTTTTGATGGCGGCTACAATGCTGACCTGCGCGAGTGCTCATGCCCTCACGCTCAAGGAGGCGATGGCTGTTGCTGTGGAATCCAATCCCGAGATTGGACAGGCAATCGAAAACCGCGAAGCAATCGAGTTCGAGTTGCGGCAGGCCAAGGGCCTTTATCTTCCCAGTGTCGATGTCGAGGCATCGGCCGGAGTTCGTCGCCTCGACAATTCGTCCCGGCGCTCACTGTCGATAGAGGATGATTCGCTCTATCCGGCAGAAGCGGATCTGGTGGTTACACAGAAGCTATTCGACAGCGGAGCGCGGCGGGCGGAATTGAACCGCCAGGCATCGCGGGTCGACGGGGCGTCCTTCCGTGTTCTGGAGCGCTCGGAATTCATCGGGCTGTCGGTCGTCCAAGACTACCTTGAATACATGCTGCAGGCTTCGATCGTCGCCGAAGCCAAGAAGAACCTGGGTTTCCATCAGGCGATACTCGGCGACATCCGGCAAGGCATCTCGGGCGGGGCGCTGAACGAGGCCGACCGGCAGCAGGCCGAGGAGCGTCTGTTCGCCGCCAAGGCACGCATGCAGGAGGCGACCGAAGAACTGGAAGCCTCCAAGATCCGGTTCTTCAAGACCGTCGGGAAACCGCTGGTCAATGCTTCGCGGCCTGGTGATGTCGCCGCCGCACTGCCGAGGTCCCTTGATGATGCGCTGGGCTTGGCACGACAGAACAATCCACGCGTTCACATGGCCACCAGCGATATCGCCGCTGCTGCTTCCATGGTGGACGCGGCCCGGGCGAAATACGGCCCCGAAGTCCTGGCCGAAGGCCGTGCCAGGGGAGGGTATGACATTGACGGCGACAATGGCGACGCCAGTGACCTGCAGGCGCGTCTGGTGCTGCGTTGGAACCTTTATCGAGGCGGCATAGACAAGGCCAATGAACAGGAGCAGATCCGCCGTGCCAGCGAACAGCGGCTTGCCTATCACCAGGTTCTGCGTGAAATCGAAGAGGCTGTCCGCACGTCATGGGATCGCCGCTTCCGGCAAGCCGATCTGGCAAAGACGCTCAGGCTGCAGGCCGCGTCCAGTGAAAAGCTGGTTTCGTCCTACCGCGAGCAATTCAAGGTAGGGCAACGATCGCTGCTCGACGTGCTCGATGCGCAGAATACGCGGTTCAACACGGCAACGCTGGCGGACACAGCATCCTATGCGTCGCTGTTCGCCCAATACCGGCTTCTGGCCGCGACAGGTCAATTGCTGAAAACGATGGGTCTTCAGCCGGCAAAGCAAGCGACGGCCTATGCACGATCCGAGTTCAACGCACCAGAAACCGCGGACACCGAGACCTATGCGCGGACGCCATCGGAGCAGAAGAACGACCTGCCTTTCGATATCCTTGCGCCAGTGAGGAAGAAGTAGGACGGTGCAGGGTCCAGCGAGGGTCCTTACGGGCATATCGTGAACCAGCAACCCAACATCCTCTCCCCCAAGGAGGCATTCAAAGCCTGCTTTTCAGCGGTCGCCGGCTATCTTGGCAGGCCGAGCGCCGAGACAGTGCTGTTTGCCGGGGTGCCGATTTCAGAGACGCGAATTGAGGTAGAGGATATTCGGCACCTTGCCGAGCGCATCGGCCTCGAGGTCAAGGATGTCAGTCATCGCGATTTCCTGCGCGGACGCGTCGATCTGCCCGCCATTCTGTTTCGCGCCAGTCAACTGCCTGTTGCCCTGCTCGCGGAGATTGAACCCGGCGAATACCTGACCGCGCCCCAGGAGGACGGCCGCACCTCGATCAGCAGATCCGAGCTGGCTGCTAGCTATATCAGCGGCGGCGCGTCCTTCTCGATCACCTACGCCAATGCCACCGAGGCGATGAAGGTCGGCTCGGCGCAGAAGATCGAAAGGCGCCATTGGCTGACGGGGACGATGGGCGCCTTCTGGCGCACCTATTCGAAAGTCGTCCTTGCAGCGATATTCATCAATGTTCTGGCCATCGCCTCACCCATCTTCACGATGAACGTCTACGATAGGATCCTGCCGAACAAGGCAATATCCACACTGTGGGTTCTGGCCATCGGCATCGGTGCCGTCATCCTGTTCGATCTGCTTCTGAAGACGGCCAGGGCCTCCCTCATCGACTATGCCGGGCGCAAGGCGGACATTCGGATATCCTATCTTCTGTTCGAAAAAGTGCTGAACTCGTCACTGTCGGCGCGTCCCGGCTCGACCGGCGAATACGCAAACCGGGTCACGCAATATGAGTTCGTCAGAGAGTTCTTCACCTCGAACACCATCAGCGTGTTCATCGACACGGCATTCGTCTTCGTCTTTCTTCTCGTCATCTATGCGATAGGCGGCTGGCTGGTGATCATACCGGCGCTGGCCTTTGTGATGTCCGTCATCGTCGGCTTGATTACCCAGCGCCGCATCGGCAAGCGCGTCGCCGCCTCGATGAACGAAGCTTCGCAACGCCAGGCCCTGCTGGTCGAATCCATCTCCACGCTGGAGACGATCAAATCGCTGCGCGCCGAGGCGTATCTGCTGCGAAAATGGGGAGAGCACTCCAAGAACGCCGCCAACACGTCCGAGAAGATCAAGCAGCTCTCGGCGGCGGCAGGCAACATAACCCAGTCGATACAACAGCTGGTGACCGTCGCTCTGGTGGTGGCCGGCGCTTACGCCTTCTCGGAAGGGCATGTTTCGACAGGAGCAATTATAGGAACGGTCATGCTGGCGAGCAGGGCGGTGGCGCCGCTCGGCCAGATCGCCATCACGCTGTCCCGGTTTCGCCAGGCCATGCTCTCGTTGAGGATGGTGAACTCGATCATGGATCAGCCGGAGGACCGGCCGGACACGGTGGGTTTCGTCAACCGCCCCATTCGCAACGGGGCGATGGCGTTCAGGAATGTCGGGTTTGTCTATCCCGGTTCGGAAAACGAGGTTTTGACCGGTCTGAATTTCACGGTGAAGCCGGGCGAGCGGATCGGCATTATCGGTCGCATTGGATCGGGAAAGACGACGATGGGTCGGCTGGTCGGCAGGCTGTTCCTGCCGACCTCCGGTGAGCTGCTGCTGGATGGGATCGATATTCGCCAGTATCACCCGTCAGAGGTTCGCGCCGCTGTCGGCATCGTTGCACAGGCTGGCGATCTGTTCTCGGGCACCATCAAGGAAAATCTCCTGATGGCTTGCCCGGAGGCTACCGATGAGCAAATCATCGAAGCGGCAAAGGCGGCTGGCGTCGACGATTTCGTCTCACGCCATCCGCGTGGTTACGACATGAATGTCGGCGAGCGTGGCACCAATCTTTCAGGCGGCCAGAGGCAGACAGTGGCGATCGCACGCCTGCTGCTGACCAAGCCGAAAATCGTCTTTCTGGATGAACCATCGGGCTCGATGGATCTCGCATCGGAACGCCAGTTGATAAAGCAGCTCAAGGTCGCCTTTGACCGCGACACCACGCTGATCGTCTCCACACATCGCTTCAGCATGCTAGAACTGGCCGACCGCCTGATCGTTATCGAACAGGGCAAGATCGTTGCTGACGGACCGAAGGACCAGGTTATACAGGCGTTGCAGAAAACAAGCGCCTGATCGAACAAATTGAATGCATCCAATGCGTTGGGGCGTAGGAAATGCTTGCCAGGGAAGATCGGCCGCCGCTCTTTGCGTCGGCGTCCATATTCATCATAGGAGCGCTTTTCGTTGTATTTGTCGCCTGGGCAGCCTTTGCCGAAGTCGATGAGATCGCGCGAGGAGACGGCAAGGTGATACCCGCTTCCAAGACCCAGATCATTCAGGCGAGTGAAGCCGGTGTCGTCCAGGAAATCGCAGTGACGATTGGCCAGGTCGTGAAGAAGAATGATCTCATCATCCGCCTCGACAACACGCTCAACACCTCCAGCCTTGGCGAGCAGCAGGCTAAGGCGCGTGCCTTGCAGGCGCGCATTGCGCGGCTCCAGTTCGAGCAGAGCGCCAATCTCGAAGGCGCATTTCCCTGTCCGCCCGAGATCCAGAAGACAGCGCCGGAAATCTGCGAAAACGAGCAGAAGCTGCTCGTCGCGCGCCGCGAAAACTTCGAAGTCAAGCTGTCGGTTCTCAAGTCGCGCCTCGATCAGCGGCAGAATGAATTGGACGAAGCCACTGCCAATCTCGATCGCCTCACCAAGAACCTGGCCGTTAGCGACCAGGAAAAGGCGCTGGTCGATTCCATGGTCAAGAAGGGCCTGATGGCGAGGACCGAGCAGATTCGCGTCGACCGCGAGCAGACCGAACTGCAAGGGCAGTTGAACCTTGCCGGTGAAACCATCAAAAAAACCAAGGGGGCTATCACGGAAGCCCAGCTTCAGGTCGACGAGCTCGGCCTGCAGTTGCAGCAGGAAGCTCTGAGCGACCTGACCGAGGCGTTGGCCGATCTCTCGGTGGTGGATGAGACCATACGTGGCGCCACCGACAAGGTCGCGCGCACGGATATCCGGTCTCCGGTGGATGGGATTGTCAACACGCTGGAGCTGAACACGGTCGGCGCCTTCGTCCAGCCTGGCGCGGTCGTGGCCGGCATCGTCCCGACCTCGGAGACCCTTCTGGTCGAGGCCCGGGTTTCACCGCGAGATGTCGCCTTCATCCGGCCTGACCAGGACGCGCTGATCAAAGTCACCGCCTACGATTTCTCGATCTTCGGCGGCATCGAAGGCAAGGTCTCCAACATCACAGCCGACAGCCTGGTGGACCAGAAGACAGGCGAACCCTATTACCAAGTGCGCGTGTCGACGGACAAATCGACACTCGAGCGAGACGGCAAGGCCTATTCGATCATCCCGGGCATGATCTGTTCCGTCGACATCAAGACCGGGCGCAAGACGATCCTGAATTACCTCTTGAAGCCGATCAACAAGGCACGTCAGGAGGCGATGAGTGAGCGGTAGCGCCAGCTCTCCTCTTCCCGATCACGAGCGGCTGCTGCCACCTGTCACGGCAGAGGATTTTGGGCTGGAATTTCGGGTTGTGGCACGCGGCGGCGTACGACGCGGCATCCGTTTGGAACGGGCTTTCTGGGTCACGCTGAAGCAGATGGCCGAAAGCAGGAAGTGCACGATCGGGATGCTCATCGATGAGATCGCCGAAAGTCAGGCACAGACAGGTAACCTGACATCAGCGATCAGGGTGGCCTGCATGCGTGGTTTGGGGGAAGAAAACCTGACCTTGCGAAGGCTTGCGTCGATCAACACCATCAACGCCATAGTGGTCGCCTGCCCGTCGCCGGCCTTTGCCTTGGCATCGTCGAAGAAGATCCTGACGTTCAACGCGCCGTTCCAGCAACTGGTCAAGCGTCAATTGCCGATAGCCCCAAACGACGAGGCGCGTCATGACCTCAAGCTGGCGCTGGACCTCAATGTCGCCGACATATTCGCGCGGCTCGATGCCAACGGCCAAGCCCCGGTGGCTACCGGTTTTGTCATCGGCGCCGGTGAACGTCGATACCGAGGTCATTTGAATGTCGTGCGGGCCCCGGTGGTCGAGCCGGAATTGCTGATGGCGTTCGTCTTCGGCGGCTGAGGCGCGTCACGTTGACCCGGATTCAGCCGATGCGCTCACGATCTGGTTTTCATGCAAATCATTGTCCCAAAATCACTTTTGGCGACATGTGATCTTGCCGGAAAATCTATGGCTGAACGCCTTCGCCGGGCGCAACGGTCGCGAAGCCGCCTTTGATCTCAGCCATCTGGGCTGCGCCCGGTTTCGAGCCGTGGATCCAGGCCCGGTCCGTGCTGAACGAATAGAGCGGAACGTAGTCGGGAAGATCGCTGTCGCGTACGACGGTGTTGCTGAGGCTGTCGAGAATGAAGGTGCCGCTGCCTGTGCTCACCGACAGCACCGCGTGAAAGAAGCCTCGCTTGCGGTCCTGGAGAACAACGAGCGCCATGCTTTGCGTTGGAATGCCGGCCCTTAGCAGAGCCGTCATCTTGAGGATGGCAAAATCCTCGCAGTCGCCGGCTCGCCGTTCGAGAATTTCCGATGGCTTTGCCCAGTAGTCGAGTTTGCCGTAGACGACGCTGTCTTTCCTGTAGGCAATCAGGTGATTTACGCTGCTGTTGACGAAGGATAGTTTCTCGCTGAACCCCTTGCCCTGGGCAGCGGAGACCATGCTGGCAAAGGCCGCACTTTTGCGCTCGCAGGCGCTGCCTGCCGAGCAGCTGGTGATTGCCTGGTAGACGGGTGCCCAACGGGCCGAGACGGGGAAATTGCGCATGGACAACGCAACCGATCCGAATACGCCGGGAATGATCGATGCCGTCTGCACCGGATCTATGCCGGCATCAGCGCGCGCCGTCGACGAGCCATCCCCGCGATCAGCAAATGCCGGGCCGTAGCTGCCGAAAACCATGATGATCCGGTAAGGAGCCGCAGGCTGCCAGGGCTGCGGCCTCGCCAGAGAAACACCGCCGAGACAGGGCGGCGTCAGGACCCTTTCCAGAGGCGTGCCGGTAGCAGCAGCCTCCCCGGAAACGGCATTTGCGAACGATGGTCCTGCCAGGCCGACAAGGCCGATTGCCAGCAGGAGCACCTTGAGCCCGGTTTTTCCCAGGACTGATTTTTCTTTTTTCATAACGCCCACCTTTGACTGTGAACGCTACCAATCTTGTCTCAAATTATTGGAAATGAAGGTAGATAACTTTACGGCAAGTGGCTTTGTCTATTTTATCTAAAATTTTATTCGTTTTTATACTTCTATTTACCAAGAGACCGGGTCAAGCCTCCGCCGAGCGAGCTACGCAGAAGCCGGCATATATCAGGTTATATGTTCGAGGTTTACCAACGTGTAAAAAATGCTGGGGCAAGCATATCGGAGTATATGAAATAGATTGCGGGGTTGTTGCAAAGCAGAAGTGGCCAATGTCTCTTGCCGGGAAATGTCGGAGGGGTTTCAGCAATGATCACCAATAATGAGTTGGACAGTTCTTCGGGTTCGTTGAACGAGCATTCCGCGTCCAGCGAACACAATGGTCAGGCATCGCCGGGAGAGATCCTGGTCGCCCAAGCAACTTCGACCCAGCCGCTCGCGCCGGCAGCAGCCGAACCGGTGCCGGTCGATGTTGGCGGAGCGCCCGTCAAGCCGGAACCGCCGGCGACAGCGAACGCACCCGCAGCGACGGCACCCCATGAATATGTGGCTGATGCCAGCAATATCGTGAAACTTCCGTCCAACGTTTCCATCGACAACATCAAGGTCGACGGCCACAACCTTGTGCTCGAGCAGGCCGACGGCTCGGTGATCGTGATCAAGGACGGCGCCTTGAACGTGCCGACCTTCGTCATTGGCGACGTCGAGGTGCCGCGCGTTGCGTTGCTGGCCGCGCTCGAGGCAAGCCATGTCGACGTTGCCTTCGGCGCCGACGGTTCCATGTCGGCCGGCCCCGGCGGTTCGCCACCCAGTGCAGGCGGGAATTTCGAAATCCCCCCCGGCGGCATCGGTGACGGGTTCGGCCTTTCGGCCCTGTTGCCCCCGACAGACCTGCAGTTCGGGTTGCTGGACCGGCGCGAGCTGACGATTGGCGTTGCGGAAAAGGAAGACTCCACCCCCTCGATCGACCTCATCGGATCGGCAACAGTCAACGAGGCCGGCCTCCCGGCGCGTGGCGGCGAGCCTGCCGGCTCGGACGCGTCCGCGTCGTCGGAGACGACCTCGGGCAACATCGGCTTCACCTCGCCTGACGGCGTGTCGGTGGTTTCGCTCGACGGCCATGTGCTGAGCGGTGTGGCTCAGACCTTCACCGATGGGACCGGCTCGCTAACGGCGAGCTATGTCTTCGATGCGGCGACCGGCATCGGCACCATCCACTACACCTACACGCTTCTCGACAACACCTCTGGCAACGCCACCAATGTGAGCTTCCCGGTCGCGGTGACGGATGCAAATGGCAATCCGGCCCCGGGCGGCAATCTGGTCATCAACATCATCGATGACGCACCGACGGCAGTTGCCGACACCGACGCGGTGGCGGCGGGTTCGCACGCGCCGATAGGCGGCAATGTGATCAGCGGCGCTGGCAGCGACGGCAATGCGGCGGGCGCCGACACCAAGGGCGCCGATGACGCGAAGGTTGCGGGCGTTGCCGCCGGCACGACCAATGCCGATCTGGACAGCGGCGTCACACTGAACACGCCGATCCACGGCGCCTATGGCACGCTGACGCTGCAGGCGGACGGCTCCTACAGCTATGTGCGCGATGCCGGCACGCCTGGCGGCGTCCACGACGTGTTCACCTATACGATCAAGGATGGCGACGGAGACCTGTCGCACACGACGTTGACGATCTCGATCGGCAATTCGACACCGACGATCAGCGACCTGACGCCGGCGGCCGGTGGCGGCGACGTCGTCGTCAACGAAAATGACCTGATGGCCAACCGTGGATCCGGTGAGTCGGACGGCTCCGACACTGCCAAGGAAAGCACCACACAAGGCGGCACCTTCGCCATTTCCTCGCCCGACGGCATCGCCTCGCTGGCGATCGACGGCCACAATTTCATCACCAATGGCGTGTTCACGGCTGGCTCGTTCACGACGGCGCTGGGCAACACGTTGACGGTGACGGCCTACGACACCGCGACCGGTCAGGTGAGCTACACCTACACGCTCCTCGACAATGAGGCGCATCCCGCCGTCCAGGGCACCAACAGCCTGTTCGAGAACTTCACTGTCACGCTCACCGACCAGGACGCGCAGAGCGTCAACGGCACGCTGTCGGTCAACATCGTCGACGATGTGCCGACGGCCACGACCGAGGCTTCGCAGAATGTCGCCGAGGGTACGACGGTGACCGGCACGCTGGACTTCGTTGCTGGCGCCGACGGCGCGACAGTGACGCATATCGGCGCCACGGCTCTGGTGTTCGGCCAAGACGGCTACTCGCAGGCGATCGACATCGGCGACGGCTCGATCAAGGTCATGGCTGACGG